>CBFGTC010000054.1:0-1539 GCA_965651935.1 uncultured bacterium | reverse complement strand
CGCCCGTTAACAAATGATTTAATAGCTCCGAAAGCGGCTGTAAATTGATTTCATCATAAACCACAGCAATTCCTAACATAAAAGCTTGAGTCAGTATCTCAGTGTTATGTTCATCTCCCGCGGTCAGATGGATAAATATTTTCGGTGCAAAGGGCCGTTTATCTTCCAGATACTGCTGATAAATTTGAGTCAACTCAATCAGACTGACTTTTTGATAACCCTGGATAGACAACAAATGACGTAATAACGTGGTTTTTCCTATACCAGAAGGGCCTTCCAGCAGGATAGCTCTTTTGCCCTGATGGGAATGGGATATAGACGCCGACTGCAATTGCAGCGTCAGGTCTTCGAATAGAGCAACCACCTCACCCCAGCGAGAGTCCGGGATGTACAGCTCTTTTTTAATCTCCTCAATGGCTTGGTTTTGCTGATAAATTTGCAGATTGATTTTAGATTCAAAATCGCCTGATAGTAAAAAAATTCCGAATAGTTTTTTGCGAAAAGCATGGCGCTGTTCCTCGCTGGGCAACAAGGGTAACCATTCATCTCGGCACACCGAGTAGGCCAATTCGGTCATATCGCTTTTTATTTCACTGCGTAACGCTAATCGATGCAGCGCTTGATGCAAATCTCTTAGGCTCATTCTTCCGGGAGGAAATAACACCGAGTCAAATTCTTCCAAACTATGCAGGGCTTTTACCATTAGGCGTAAGATAGCCTGCATGGAGGAGAAAGATTTTTCTTCACTTTGCTGTCTACCAGATAAGTTCAGCCACATTTCACTTAAGTGGGCCACCGTTTTGTCTTCAGGCCAGCTTTTATAAAAATCAATGTCTGCTTCTTCTAAAAAGCGATGAAAATCCCGTTGGCGGCTATAATGTTCTGGATTTCCGGTAAAAATCACTTTATGCTGCGGTGTTAATAAAATTAGCCGGCCTTTCCAATAGATATTCGCCGGCGTTTCACGCAGACCTTTGAGAAAGTGCCAATAATCTTCGGGATTATTTAAATTCGCTTCGTCTATAAATAGAATAATATACTGCGCGTCTTTGGCCTCGCTCCAAGCGGGAATTTGCTCTTCACCCCAGAACGTCAGGACTTTGCCTAATCCGTGCTGATCGCCCTGCAATATTTCAGCTGTGAAGCTTTTGCCGGAGCCGGGCAAACCTTTGGCAAAATAAAAGGGGCTGGTTTTTAAAGAATACACTAATTTTTGCCAGTGTTTATCGGGTTTAGCGGTTTTCAATTTTTCAGGAATAGACTTATCATCCAGTGTAGTGATCAAAGTAGGCAAACCCTTCTCATTCGTCTTCAAGATCGTTTTCAATAATGATGGATGTTGAATTAATTTACTTTGATCTAAACCGCATACTTGTCTCAATGCGGCGCCATTATAACTATTCCACTGACGCCAAGGGGTATTTGATTTTGCTTTTTTAGAATAATCACAATTCGGCTCTTTTTCTTGTCCAAATAATAATTTCATCATGACATTTAAAAACGCGTATTCTTCGCTGAATGGATCATAATCAAAAAGCA
>CBFGTC010000053.1:0-1574 GCA_965651935.1 uncultured bacterium | reverse complement strand
ATCTGATTGTCAGTAATAAACAAGAAATTCCCGCCTGGGATTGGCGGGATCCAGTTTTTTTCCTCATTTTTAAGTAGTGTTTTTAAAAAGGTCAGGTGGTATTGCGTTACCGGAAGCCTGACCTTTGTTTGTTTTAGTTTCAATTTAAGCATTTTTGGGCTGTTTTTCGATAAAGAGTAAAAGGATTTCTTCTGCTCCCAGCTTGTTTTTCCGGCGCTCCAGTAGCAAGTGAGTTTTGCTGATGCTGTAAAGATTTTCGAGATGATTTATCAGTGCTGATGTTCCACCCAGAATGCTTTCTCTCAGCAGCAGAACATGATCGGTACTTATTTTGTAAAACTTGTTAATACTAATTAGCCTGGCAGTACCTTGCCAGCAGATGGACATGAAGTTGCAGGCTATTTGCCAATGAACAAGTAGGTAGAGCAACTTGGCGTATAGGTAGCATTCAAAGCGATACCTATTCATTTTCTTGACCTTATGTAGCTGACAAAAGCTCTTCCACGCTTTAAACCTCAGCTCTATTTGCCACCGGAGACGGTATAAGTTTCGGGCCTGGCTCATCGAAAGAGCTTTTGAAGGTGCATTGGTAATGAAAAGATTAAGAGTAGCATAGGCCTGGTAATCTTTGGAAACGTTTCTCCCCTTTTTAACTGCTTCCTTTCGGACTTTGGCCATGCGGCGGCTAATTATCTCATCGGGTAATAGTTCTACGAAAAGTCTAACCGGTTTCTTGATCTCATTAGTAGTAATGAGCATTTCCATTTGAGAGATTCCTTTGCTTTTCATCTGCTGGGCGAGTTGTCTGACATCTATTTTTTCACTGTTACTGTTGTATAGGGTCAGTTTGGGCTGAACCCGGCTAATGTAGAAAGCTTGCCGCAGGTCAATAGCATTAAGTATCATTTGATCGAAGTAGCCGAGGTCTCTGATGATCAAATCTCCCTTATTAATCATTTGAAGAGTTTCTGAAGCATCGGTGGAATCCTGCCTTTTAGCATCGCTAACGTGCAGATCGCTCACTTCTCCTTTCAAAAAATCAAATTCAAATTGAATGTGAACTCCTGCTCCGCTGGCTGCTCCCCCAGAGCCAGGATAATGTTCCTTTAAATGAGCGGGAAGTTGAAAACGGGTTGAGTCTTTTATCTTAATTGTTTTGAAGTAAGGAAGCGTATCAACTAAATCGGTGGTAATCTGTTTTTTTAATTGCTCACCTACAAGACTTTTCATGAACGCCACTGCTTTGTCGCTAAATCGGTCGTGGAGGCTTTGTTTTCTAACAGACTGCTTGTATCGAAGAGAAATTGCCGAAGCATGGTCGTTAAGACTGGTTTTACTGTCGTCCTGATTTCGGAAAAAGAGCAACTCTAAAAACATACGGGGATTTAACCGAGACTTTCGTCGCATGAAACCAGTATGTCTGGCTATTTGCTCTAAATAGCTTTCAGAGAAAATCTCCTTCAATTTTTTGCTGAAGCTGCCGCTAAAATGCCCCAACAATTGCTTCTCTTTAAAATTTAATTCTTCTTTCTTCCTCTATTTCAGTACGTTAGATCACTAAACTGACGGCTATG
>CBFGTC010000052.1:0-1589 GCA_965651935.1 uncultured bacterium | reverse complement strand
CATCGTAGACAAGGCCGCCGATCAGCACGGCGATAATCGAAATTAGTACCATAATTTTCAAATATAGAAACAACTACGAATCAATTGCGAGAAAATTGCGGAAAATTTGCGTTGTAAGGGGGGTAGACGGAACGATCTCGAATGAATTAGGGTAATCCCTCCAATTAATCGGTGATCGTTCGGTGGTGAGCCTTAAAATAGCTCGAATGGCTTTGCAATATAGTCGGTCGTGATCATAGTTACAAGTCCCAGAGCATCGGCGCACGGTGGGTGCAGGACGGACAAGGCGAGAGACGAAGGAACTCGACGCAGGACGGACAAGGCCAGCGGGCGACAATGCCGGGAGCCAGACGAAAAAAAAGCAATACCCCCGTATATCGAAGGAGTATTGCTTGTCTTGTCAAGTGCCCAGAATGGCATTAGGCTAATTTGTTTTTGATTTCAGAGCAAACCTTTTTCCAATCTGATTTTGTGAAGTAGTGTTGAGTTTTTCGAACCTTAGTCCCAACTTTCAATATTGCTGAATCTTCACAGCTTCTTATTGCCTCATACTGTCCTTGTGTTCCGTCAGGCCCAAATTCAAAGGTGTTGTTAAGAGCTTTTTTGATTTGTGAGAATGTAGTTTTCATAATTTTTGTGTTTTTTAAAACAAAGAATCAAGAATTAGCTAAATCACATTGACAGAGGTATTCGTTCTACATGCAAAACCAACTGAGTACCATCTCCACCAATGTGTGAAACCTTCAAACTTTGCACAAACCTCCAATTCCATTCACCAAATTCCTGCAACGACTTAGGGTCACGGTAACCGAGAGCATTGCACAAAATAAAGTACTTATTGTAGACCGCGTCAATTGAACCAAAATACCATGAGCATCCGGTAACGTTGACAGTCGCGCGAAAAACATACTTTTTTGAATCCATAATAGTATAAAATTTAATAGTTGAACATACTATAAGTTACTAAAAATCAACGACTTAACCAAATTTACAAACAAAAAAAAAGGGGCGCGGTTGGCTGCGCGAAGTGGTGGGTGGGCCCTGGCTGGGAGCGGTTGAATAATGACCATGTTTCCCGCGGGGAGCACAACCTACACAGGGACAAAACAAAGTGTTCCACGTGGAACACCAGAAAAACCAGCGGAAGCAAAAAAACCCTGTGGCACCCCGGGCCCTGGTAGCGGTGAAACGGGCAAGAGCCCAAAAATGCAGTGCGTTTTATAAGGTATATTATGTAAAAGGCGAAGGCTCTTTTTCAAGCAATTGCGAAGCTTTTGCTTGAAAATGTGCCGTAGCCGTATAGGGGTTTGCCCGGTGGAACACCGGGACGCGATAGCGCCCCTATTTTACATAATATCCTTATAATTAACGCACGTGAAAAACCCCAGTGATGTAGTACTCACCGCTACCAGGGCCCGGGGTGCCACAGGGAAATATTGAATGAATGCCCGAATAGGAGTAAACAAGCCTCGCAAAGCAGCGCCAAATCAATTAAAAAAAAACAAGAATAGACACGAGAGAAACGGCCCCACCCGCTCGCGCAGGTGTGGGCCGAAGGGTTGCGCGTAGGCGCGCCCCAAAAACAAAAA
>CBFGTC010000051.1:0-1618 GCA_965651935.1 uncultured bacterium | reverse complement strand
GCTAGAAGAACTCCCTTGGAAAAGGGAACGTGCACCAGGGAGTATCCTGCTAGCCGCATTAAGAAACCCCCTAGCAGTGCGCTTTGGTTTATTCCTACCACTCATCCTGTTCAATAGAAAAACATTAAATGTATTAGCTCCATAAAATTAAGTGAACTAATAAAAAATCAAATAATACATCACATAATATGAAATTTTGCATTACACATCAAAATTCATCAGAATCACGATCAAGGAGTCTTCTTCGATCCAAAGCTCGCAATGTGGCTTTTTTGTTCCTTGGATTTCGTTTTCGTTTCGGTGCAACACACTCATCAGTAGTGACATCGTTACGGTCTCCGACTAGTGAGTTCAGTGCAACACCCTCATCGATAGTAAAAGTGGTTGGCAATTCTTCTTCTTGATAAACATCATCGGCCTGTTCGTCTTCGAATTGATAACCAGCAGTGCAAGGAGTATGTAAACGTTCCCTAGGGTTCACCTTATGAACTACCCACCATGCTTTAAACTTCGGATTTGGGTACGACATATAGTAGACCTGCTCGCACTGGTGTGCAAGGATAAAATTATCATGGCCTCGAAGTCGTTCCTTGTGCTTTACTTCAGTTATGCCATATTGACTTTGTCTAATCCCATTAGTGCTGTCAAACCAATCACATAGAAAGAATACTAATTTCAAAGTTTTGTTCCCTGCAAAATTAAACTCTAGGATGTTTTGAATGATGCCATAATAATTAGTTTCTCTGCCGAGTGCATCGAGTGCCCTAGTCAGAACTCCAGTGTTACGTGTGGCTGCACGAGGACGAGACTTTTCAAATTGGTCTGAACGAAAACGAAAGCCATTCACATCGTATCGACCAAATGTTCTGCAAGTGACCGTCCCATAAGATAGCTGTCTCAAGTCCTCGTGTATGTTAGGAGTCTTTGTGCACTGCAAATAATATACAGTTAAAATGACTACCTCGCGTAAAAGGCTAAATGACATGAAAGTAAGGAATATAAAGAGTTTACATGCTCGCGAAACCAGTCAACAAAATTAGGTCTTCCTTGCCTCCCATGTCGTCGCATCGTATCTAGTTGTTTGCTTGTAGGCTGATGGGAATAAGTCCAATTTTCCTCGTCGAACTTACTGTACGACAAATAAGTAATTAAATATGGCTCCTTTGGTAAAGAAATTAAGGGGTAAAATAAAGACTTACATGAAATATGGCTCCATCTCTTCCATATTAGAGTACATGTATAGCAATGCGGACATTCTTTCATCCATGCTAAGGTGGTAGAACGTGCCCTTACTAGTACTTGTGCCTCTCCATTGGAAAATGTTGAGATCACTGACAGGAGGTTCCTCATCGACATTGTATCGCATGGTAGCAGCATAGACATTATGTTCCTCTGCGAAATACACACTCGTGAAGTATGAAACCTCCTTTAGCAAAAAAGCTTCAGCGATGCATCCTTCTACTCTAGCCTTATTTCGAACCATGCCTCGCAGGTTTTTGAGTGCACGTTCAATGTGATACATCCACCTATATTGTACAGGTCCACCAACCTTTGCCTCATATGGAATGTGAATAAGTAGATGCTCCATCGGATTGAAGAATCCAGGTGGGAATATTTT
>CBFGTC010000050.1:0-1628 GCA_965651935.1 uncultured bacterium | reverse complement strand
AATCCGCAAGTCTGAGAATAAATAAGCTGTAAAGATTTGAAGGACAAACCTTTACAGCTTTAGTATTTTCACCTATCTTGGTGTTGTACAAAACACTACGATGAAATTACTTAAATCACCCCATATTTCACCTTTTGGAGGCTTAAATTTTGTTTTGGAGGAATTTGATCGACTCAATGTCGGCAATCTTTTATCTCAAGAGCTTCCTGCGCTACCTAAGCAAACATACTATTCTTGGAGAGACTTATTCTATAGTTTTTGGTCAGTATTACTTTGTGGCGGTAGTTGTGCAGAGGACTTGGCTGAGAACTTTAAATTATCTCTGTCTAAAAATCCATTGTTAAAGGTTCCGAGTCCTGATAGAGTTTTGGATAGAATGAAACAGCTGGCTAATTCATCTCAAATCTATACTACTCCCCGAGGGGAACGCGAACATGAATTTTGTCATAATGATTTACTTAATATGCTTAATATTAAGTTGTTAAAAAGAATGCCTTCCTTTAATAAAAAGGCAGTTACCCTAGATTATGACAACACGCTAATCTTCACCAATAAGGAAGATGCTAACATGACATATAAAAAGCAATTTGGCTATGCGCCTGGCGTAGGGATTGTTGGCAATAAGGTGGTTTATATAGAAAATAGGAATGGAAATAGTGCTGCTCAAAACTTACAAGAAATGACATTAAGTAGAATGTTTAGGTTGCTAGGTGATGAAGGGGTTACTGTGGATAAATTTCGAGCTGATGGAGCTTCTTATCAGCTTAAAACACTTTTAACGATTCGGGAAAACACACAAAAATTTTACGTAAGAGCAAACCTGAGCGAAGCAGTAACAAGTGTTATTGGGACTATCGAAAATTGGACAAAAATTCAAACAGATCAGCAGGAATTCTTCCGTGGAGAAATAGAATATACTCCTTTTAAAAATCAAGCAAAAAGGGATAAATGCACTCATTTACTCCAACCCTATAGACTAGTGGTCACAAAGGTAAAAAGAGCTGATGGCCAATTAAATTTCTTCACACAAGAAGCCTATAACTATCATTGTATTATAACGAATGATTATGAAATGACACTGGATCAAATTGTGATGTTCTATAATCAAAGAGGAGCCATAGAAAGACAATTTGATGTATTGAAAAATGATTTTAGCTGGAAGAACATGCCCTTTTCAAAAATTAGTCAAAATACCGTTTTTTTGATCTTTACGGCAATCTGTAGAAACCTTTATGATCATATCATCTTAACATTCACTACTAAATTTAAACAACTTACTCCGAGAGATCGGCTTAAAAAATTCATTTTCCGGTTTATTTGTCTCCCTGCCAAATGGATAAAGAAAGCACGACAGTGGCAGTTAAGAATATATGGGCAAGTCGCTTTTAAAACCTAAATTATTCAGCGTTTTCCAAGCATGAGAATTTTGGCATAAACAACTTCGTGTTGGAGGAACACTATTGCCTAAAAGGTAGGATAATGTTTAAACAGACTTTAAAATCCACTCTTTATTAACAAATAAGGCCTCTTTATCCACCAAACATTTCATATTATCACAACAAACTTCTCGTCAACATGCACTATCATTTCAATTTTAGAAAAAATAAACAGACTTGCGGATTTTAGGT
>CBFGTC010000049.1:0-1678 GCA_965651935.1 uncultured bacterium | reverse complement strand
TCCTGTTTTGTGCGGTTAGCTCTACTTACCTTCTAAAAGCCTTGTAAACACTGAACTGTTGTTTGCGATTTGGGTGTCCCGTGCAAATTCAGAGCCGTTTTTTTACCTTTGAGGGAGTATGTTCGTAAGGTGTAAAAGAAACAAAAGCGGCTCAACGAGTGTCCAAATCATCGACAAATCATCCGGCAGGTATGTTTTGCACCAAACCGTGGGCAGTTCGAGCGACCCGCAAGAGATAGATTTTTTGGTTGCCAAGGCCAAAAAGATGATTCTGACACTGGGAGGGCAAACCTTGCTCGGGTTCGACCGAGACAAAGAGTTGGAATTTGTGGACACCTTCATCGACTCACTGGATGCAATGAGTTTAGTGGGGCCGGAACTGTTGCTAGGGAGGATTTTTGACGAGATAGGTTTTAATGCCGTCCCCGATGAATTGTTCAGACATTTGGTGATTACCCGTCTTGTATATCCGGTCAGTAAGCTGAAAACCACAGATTACTTGTATAAATATCAAGGTATAGAACGGAGCGTTTACAGTATTTACAGATATTTGGACAAGCTGCACCTGCGGCAAATAGAACAGGTAAAACAGATCAGTCTGAGGCATACCCTGCAATTGTTGGACGGCAATCTATCCGTTGTATTTTATGATGTCACCACCCTTTATTTTGAAGCTGCCGATGAGGATGAACTGCGCAAGACGGGGTTCAGTAAAGACGGCAAACACCGCAATCCACAGATTGTCCTGGGCTTGTTGACCGCTGCCAACGGCTACCCCCTGGATTACGATATTTTTGAGGGCAATAAATATGAAGGGGACACTTTATTGCCGGTCATCGACCACTTTAGCAAGAAGTACGCCCTGCAAAACATAGTGGTGGTAGCCGACTCGGGGCTGTTGTCCAACACCAATATCACACAGATCAAAGCTAAAGGATACCAATATATACTTGGAGCACGTATCAAAAATATGAACAAAGCCGTAACGCGGCAGATAGTGGACTTACAGTTACAGGACAACGAAAGTGTCGTGATTGACATAACGGAACCCGAAAGGCTCATCATCGGCTACAAGAAGAGCCGTGCCCACAGGGATGCCAAAAACCGGACACGGGGACTCGAAAAACTTGAAAAAGCCATTGCCTCCGGCAAACTTGCCAAGAAGAACATCAACAACCGAGGATACAACAAATACCTGCATCTGCAAGGCGAGGTGGATATATCCATTGATTACGACAAATACCACCAAGATGCTAAATGGGACGGGTTGAAAGGGTACATAACCAATACAGCACTCACAAAGCAGCAGGTCATTGCCCAATACGCCCAGTTGTGGCATATTGAGAGAACCTTTAGAATATCAAAGTCCGACCTACAGATAAGACCCATCTATCACAGGCTCCAAAGGAGGATAGAATCACATATTTGTATATCGTTCGCAGCCTGCAAAGTGTATAAAGAACTGGAGAGGCTGTTAAAAGAAAAACGTACCGGATATAGTGCGGAAAAAGCAATCGACATTGCCAAGACCCTTTACAAAGTAAGCATCCGCACACCGTATTCAAATACTGTTCATAACAGATTGCTCATAAAAAACCAACAGCAGAAAAATCTTGTCGAAATTTTTCAGCTCAAAATTTAGCTTTTTTCCTCAGGGTGTCCCAACGCACAAAACAGG
>CBFGTC010000048.1:0-1694 GCA_965651935.1 uncultured bacterium | reverse complement strand
GGTAAGTCGATGACAGTCAAATTAAATCCCTTGAAGATGCCAACGCCATTGGAATCAGGTTTTTGTACGATACCGCTGGAAATCAGACTTCCCAACGGCATCCAGATACGGATTGCCCAAAGGGGAGATATGCCCCTGTTAAAAAGTGTTTTGGAGGTCATCCAGTCATGCACTTAACATTATCTTGCCCCTTGATTTGGATTGCCGATAGGGCGGTTGATTTTAGAAAATCAATAGAGGGTTTAATTGAAGTAGTCAGGACTCAGGGTCAGCACAATCCCCGAGAAGGCATCTATGTGTTTTATAACGCCGGGCGGAATAAAGTAAAGATACTGGCTTGGCATGGTAATGGCTTTGTTCTGTTACTCAAGCGATTAGAACAGGGATGTTTTACGGTGGTTCCTGGAGGAGATGGCTTTGTGCAATTAGCAGAAAAACAGCTGAGCTGGTTATTGGCTGGATTAGATTGGCTGTCGATGTCGAATTGGAATACGCTGACTTATGATAATTATTATTGAAAGAGGGCTATTTTTAATGGATATTTTTCGAATCAAAATTTATAATAAAACCCTGTATTTTTCGAGGGAAGTGAACATTGACTCGTCTTGAGGAATTAGAAAATTTAATCCAAGCGCAATCGTTGCAGATGGTTAACCAATCTCAGCAAATCGAGAAATTGTTGCAGGATTATCAAAAAGTACAAAGCTATGCGCATTGGCTGGAAGAGCAACTGAAGCTAAATAAACAGCGGCTATATGGTCGTCAGAGTGAAGCGACGGAAGGATTACAACTGGCTTTATTTGATGAGGCTGAATGTGAACCTTTGCCTAATACGCCCACCGATGCACTAGATGAAAAGATTCTCGTCATTCAAAGACGCAGCAAAAAGCGAAATGGCCGTAAAATCGACACGAGTCGGTTACCTCGTGAGCGTTGTATTCATGATTTATCAGACCCGGAAAAGAGGTGCGGTTGCGGCTGCGTGATGGAAAAAATAGGGGAAGATGTTTCAGAGCAAATTGATTATGTTCCGGCGGTATTTAAAGTGATCGAACACGTCACCCCTAAATATGCCTGCCGTCCCTGTCACCAAATCAAAGCGGCTGCTAAACCGGATAGTTCCCCCATCCCTAAAAGTATGGCGACAGCCGGTTTAATTGCCGAGGTGATCATTGAAAAATATGACTATCATTTACCGCTGTACCGCCAGGAGAAAATTTTTTTACAACACGGCGCCCATATCCCCGCCAATACGCTGGGGAATTGGGTGATGCAGGCAGCCGAAGCACTACTTCCTGTGGGTGAAACTTTGTTTGATCAATTAAATCGTATTCGGGTACTGCAAGCAGATGAAACCCCAGTGAAGATATTGAAACCGAATCAAAAAGGCTATTTTTGGGGTTTTCACAGTTGTGATGCAGATAATCGATTTATTGTATTTGAATTTAGTTTATCGAGAGCAGCCAAAGTGGCTAATCAACGGCTCAAACATTTTCAAGGGATTTTACAAACAGACGGGTATGGCGGCTATAATGAGTTAGGCCGACGACCCGGGATTATTCCCCTTGGCTGTTGGGATCATGCCCGCAGGAAGTTTGTCGAGGTCATTAAAGTCAATCAAAATGACACGGGTATGGCTGGAGAATTATTAACTCTGATTAACCGGTTATACGAGATAGAAAGAGCGGCCAAAG
>CBFGTC010000047.1:0-1764 GCA_965651935.1 uncultured bacterium | reverse complement strand
TAGAGTCTGCTGATTTTCTCACGCAACAGAAATTATAAATGAGCTAAGATTATATTCTAATTTTCTTAAAGTCGTTTTCCTATTATTGATTAGAATGTTTTTAAGCGCGTAACTTATTTGATTCATCATAATCGCTTTGTGTTGTTTGATAGCTTGGATGAACTTTAACCAAAAAAAGACAATAGTTTTGATTAGTTTTTCTAATCTTACTATGTTCATTATAAACAATATAGCTGATATCCATGACGTTGAAGTATCCATTCGTTTTGCTTTAATATTGTTAAGCTGATAAGCTGTTTTACCTTGTCCTATTTTGGCTTCAACGTGGTTTCGCTGATTTCGCTCTTTGGTTTGTTTGCGTTTTTGGTAGGAGTTTAATTCTTGTTTCGGGGGTCTTCCTAATGGCTTATTGACGATTCTGATACCTTTTGATTTCAAAAAGGCTCTGTTTTCCCTATTCAGATATATCTGATCGGCAAGAAGCAGTTCGGGATATCTTCCATAAAGAGCGTGATAATCTTCAACTTGTTGTATCAAATCCTTAGATTCGTTATAAGCTTCCCAACTAAGGTGATTTAATTTACAAAATCCATCAATCTCACTTATATTTATCTTGGAACCAAACTCTACTTTATTTTTTTCTTTACCCCTTACCATAGGTCGAACCCAGGGTTGATAGATGTTTACAATCCGGTATTGATGGGAATTTGTTTTGTTGTCATACATATACTGTTGTTGCTCATAAATATGTTGAATAACCCAAAATATGCGCTGATCTCTTAGCTTTAAAGGGAAGGCTTTACCTTCAAAGTCGTTTAAAAGGGTATGAATGATTTTAATGTCACGACGGAGATATTGTAATTGTTGTCTGATTCCTCTTCTTATGATTTGTTTGGAGCGTTTCTTCTTTTTTGAAATATTTAGAAAATCTTTTCGGGCTATTCTGCGGTAATCGCGTGGTTTTTTCTTCTGCCCCGATGATTGGAAGAGTATATCAATAATCCGTTCGGCTTCTTCCCTGCTGTCGTTTAACAAGTTCAAGTCGGTGGGGTATTTTATGTTTTGGTCAGCAATAGTTGCGTCTATTTTTAATGTGCCTTTGGGGGCTAAGTCCTGCTTTTCTGTGTTGGCTGTCTCTATTTTCTGAACATCAATAGACAGTGGGCTGCTATCCAAATCATCTATTTTACTCTTAGACTTAGCCATAACTTGCTTTCTTTTAGGCTTGTAGCTCTCCGCGGTTGTGATTATTAAGTTATTGAACTCATCAAATGATGCTGCTCCCATACGTTTGCGGATGTCAACAAATAAGCTCGCATCAAATGGCTTTTTGGTAGCAAAACATTTAAGCCCGCAAAAGTACTGAAGGTAGATGTGCTCTGATATCAGCTCCACAGTCTCTCTGTCTGACAAGCATAGTTTATGTTTGACTATCAAAGCGCCTATAACCATGCGCACATCAACAGAAAAACGTCCACTGTCGCTTCTCAATTTCCTTGCATAAACGTTTGCTAAAGAATCCCATGGCAGTGCTTCTGCCAGCTTAACCCAACGATTATTCTTGTCTAAATCTCTTTCAAAGGGATGTTCAAACCCTTCTAAAGTTAATTGATTTGCTGATGTGTATCGTATCATAACTGCATGTAATTTGCGAGGAAAATACAAAAACTCTTGCAGTTAAACTCAAAATTTCATTAAAAATATTAACTAAACAATTGTTAATAAATTAGTTATGTATAAAATGATAAAAATCAGCAGACTCTA
>CBFGTC010000046.1:0-1931 GCA_965651935.1 uncultured bacterium | reverse complement strand
TGTCCTTTCGTCATTTGTTTTTCTATGAATAAATATAGCAAAATTTACGGAGTGGACATCAGTAAGGATGTCTTTGATGTGGTGTGCTCCGATGATGCCCATCATCAGTTCGATAATACCCCGAAGGGTTTCAGTTCTTTTTTAAAGGCTATTGCCCAGGGCTCGCTCGTGGTGATGGAGGCCACCGGATATTATCACTATCGACTGGCACAGTATCTTTTTAAGCACGGCGTTGTCGTTTCGGTAGTAAACCCATTATCGGTAAAGCGTTTCATCCAGATGAAGCTTGCCAAGGTGAAGACGGACAAGAGCGATGCCAGGGCAATCTGTGAGTACGGCAGGGTAAATCATGTCCCTTGCTATACTGCCCTTACGGATGTACAGGCCGAGTGTCTGCAGCTTTTTAGGTTACTGGACAGCTATCTGAAGAAGCGCACCGCCACCAAGAACAAGCTGCACGGGGAGGAAACTTTGGGCATTCCCTCCAAGTTTGTCCATCAATCCCTCAAGCGTGACCTCAAGCATTTGGACAAGGAGGTAAAGGCACTGGAGGAAAGGTTGCTTTTATTGGTAAAGCAGGACCAACAACACCAACTTACATTGTTGAAGGGAATTCCAGGCCTGGGTACCAAAACGGCCCTCTTCCTCATTGTTATAACAGATGGTTTTGACAAATTTGAGACTGCCGGCCAATTGTGCAGCTATGTGGGAATTACCCCCACAATCCGGCAATCGGGAAGCAGCGTGCGGGGCAAGAGCAGAATATCAAAGGTGGGCAACCAGAAACTCAGGAACCTTCTCTTCCTGTGCGCATTCTCGGCGTGCAAGCACAACAAAGCCTGTAGGGAGATCTATGAACGCATTGTGGCAAAGGGAAAGAGCAAAAAACTGGCACTTATTGCGGTGGCTAACAAACTGCTGAAACAGGCATTTGCAATCGCAAAAAGCGGTTTGCCCTATGACGAGAAATTTGTATCCAAATTGAACTAAAAAGATTTGTTTTTCAACTCAGATCTTTGTTGTACACCGTTTTTATTCACTATTTTGTGTCGAAAACTTAAATATCCAAATACCCAAAACTATTGTGAGTGAATAAATTAATACCCAAATTGTTTGTTCCGACCATCGAGTTATAAATCCATTATCTACAATATAAAAGGTAATCCAAACAGACAAAAATGAATATAAGGATAAGATAGTTTTCTTTTTCCAATTCGAGTAATTAATCTTTAAATTTCGTTTAATTATCCAAAATACACTCATAGCTGGTATTGAACATAATAAACCAACTATTATAGTTACGAATATCATTTCGTAAGAACTTAAAATACTATTTAGGCTGGAATTATTTATTAAAATACCTAAAATTAATGCCAATAAAAGTGGTGAAACCAAAACAGTAAATAGCCAAACTTGAATTGTATACTTCATTTTATATTTCTCCGTACATAAACTCAATATTTCGTAATTCAATTCCGTTTTTACCGGTTTTTATTTTGAGTTTATAATTTGATAATCCTTGATATTTTAATATTTCTCCAATACTTTTTGTTTGGGGAAATATCATAATTCGCAATCTGTAGTTATTCCGGTTAATTCTGTGTATTTCAATGATATTAAATTTATAATTAAAATCAGATTCGGAAATATTTTTTACGAAATAAGTTCCGTTCAAATTATTTTTCAGGAAATCAGAGTTTAGTCGGTTCGGTATTGAATCTGCATTGTCAATCAAAAATTCATTTCCGTACTTATCCGAAAATTTTAGCACGTCATTTTTTGCATTATGAAATCCGAATAGAGTTCCGATAATCATAATTCCGATTGTAAATTTCGCTATGTTTAATGGATTTCTCAATGTTTCTTCAAATGGTGTACAACGGGTTGCGGCTATGAGCCGTTGCGGGGTTTTGGCTCTAAAGTTAGCAAAT
>CBFGTC010000045.1:0-1989 GCA_965651935.1 uncultured bacterium | reverse complement strand
CTTTGACTTCTCTTTCTATTTCATAGAGTTTATTGATGATTTCTAACATCTCTCCCGCTTTACCGGTTTTATTGCTGCCATTAATTTTAATGACCTCGGCAAACTTTCTCCTGGCATGATCCCAACAACCCACATGAATGATTCCAGGCTTTTTCCTCTGGCCGTTATAACCACTATAACCATCCGACTGCAGTAGACCTTGGTAGTCTTTCAGCCGTCGATTCACATTCTCGCCACTTCGAGTCAAGCTAAACTCAAAGAAAATAAATCGATTGCCGGGTTCGCAGCTGTGATAAGCCCAAAGGTAGCCTTCTTTATCCGGCTTTAATACTTTGACCGGAGTTTCATCTGCTTGTAAAATCCTGATCTTTTCAAATTGCTGTTGCAGGGCTTCTCCCAAGGGGATTAATATCTCTGCTGATCCCATTACCCAGTTACCTAAGGTATTATCGGGAATATCTAAACCGGCTTGTAACAGAATCTTAGATTGACGATAAAGCGGTAAATGATGATCATATTTTTTAATAATGACATCGGCGATAAACCCTGATGTTGCCATACATTTTGGGATGGGACATTCCGGCTTTGGAGCCGTTTTAATGGTTTCACAACGAGGGCAAGCATATTTGGGTCTGACATGTTCAATCACTTTAAATTGCTCAGGAATCCGCTCAATTTGTTCAGAAATATCTTCACCTATTTTTTTTAGCTGACAACCACAAGAACAAATTTTTTCGTCAGCCTGTAAATCGTGAAGCTGTTGTTCGCGAGGAAGCTTTGAAGTATCTAACTTACGGCCACAAGTTTTATTTTTTCTACGGGTATAGCTAATATGTTCAACGTCTTCTTTTTCAGTAGGTTCCGTTATACCGCCATCCTCATTAAAAATGATTTCCATCTGCAGGGTTTGACTATTCTCCGAGGAGCGGCCAAAATTTCTTTGCTGGGACAGCTTGAATTGTTCTTTAAGCCAATTAATTTCTTTTTCAAGCGCTAGGATTTTAGAATCTTTTGCTATCAGCAAAGATTCAATCACAGCCACTTTATCAGCAGAAATATCGCTTAAAATCTCAGTAATTTCCCGATTTTCTTCTTCTTTTAGCATCAAGAAATTATACCAAAATTTCTTGATATGAAGAAGGATGAATGGGATTAATTTAAAAATAATCATCAAACTCAAGTTCCTTCCAAGCTGACATGGATACCCAATCTAATCCGGCTAATAACCAGCTCAGTTGCCGCTCATCAACGGTCATTAAACCTTCTTCAGAAGTCCGAATAGAAAAGCAGCCTTGCTCTATACGTTTATAAACCAGCACATATCCATTCTTATGCCAGGTCAATATCTTTATTCTCTTTTTAGTCCGGTTATAAAAAATAAATAGACCCTCTTTTAAATCCACGTTAAATTTTAATTCGATCATTTGACATAAACCATCTATCGACAATCGAAAATCAACTGCTTGGGTGGCAAGCCATATCTTTGGCGATGATAGTTTTAGTTGCATGCGCCCATTTCCTGGATTAATTGTTTAATAACAGTAAAATCGATTAGTTCAGGAAATCGTAGTCGTATACCATTGGAAAAAATCACTTCAAAACTTTGTTTTTTGAAATGATTGATTGAACCGCTTTGACCCACAGGTAAAAATAAATTTTTAGATTGAGATTTCTTAATCCATTTACGAAGCGCAGATTGCGATATTTTATGGCACTCACAATATTTTTCTATGCTTAACTTACTGGCCTGATAATCTTGACAGTGTTTTTGGCGTTGCTCCTCACTATATTGAGGTTTTTTACTTTGCCTAATTTCTAAATTGGAATTAATAGCATTTTGATCAGTCATCTGGTTTTACCTCCTTTAATTGATCAGTAAAACCATTCAATCAAATTATTTTTATTCTAAAAAGATGGGATTATTAGGGGCTTACAGATGGATAGCGAATACGCGCTGAACATGCTGCTGAATTATTCTTCGGTGCGCAA
>CBFGTC010000044.1:0-1990 GCA_965651935.1 uncultured bacterium | reverse complement strand
TTAAATTCTCCCACAGGTTACAAGGTTGTCTCCAAGTGCATTATACTGCACCGTTGAACACTGAACTCAACGTATCGATTTGCGAGGGCGATCACCATTGCACAGGAGGTGCGTATCAGACTGTTGATGGGACCTACTACGGCACGCTCCGAACGCTTCATGGCTGCGACAGCGTGGTGGCAACGAACCTGGTACTCTCGGTATGTACTGCAGTCGACGACGATATGGAGAACTCTGTATTTGTTTATCCGATACCAACTGCCGACATGATCTACGTCGACGGTCAGACTCCGGAACGTCTTGAGCTTGTCAGCCCGATCGGCCAATGTGTACGCCAGACGAACCATAATTACATTGACTGTTCGGGATTGGAAAACGGCAGCTACTATATCAGGGCTTATTATGGCGGCAATCACATCGTTACCCGCAAGGTTATTTTACGGCGATGAGCGCGCATTGTTAACGTAATTCCACTACCTCCGCGACAAACCGCACCTCATGTACATGCACATCGATGGGCAATGTAGAAAGTTAGCCCGGGGGCGCAAAGTGCCCACGCTTCGCATTTCAAAAATACTTTTGGCTGGCTGTAACATTTCACGAACTTAAACGTCATCCCTGGAAATTGATTATTATGCCAGAAATACCAAAACTAAATCTATACCTCCTGCGTGCGATGTATTTTCTGATATCATTAGGTTTGGTGTTGACCGTTTGGCCTGAAATAGTAGCTCCCTACCAAAGGTTAGCAAATCAAGATTCGGTGATTCAATCATTATTAGGAGCTTTAGCGTTGCTCGCTATAATAGGAATGCGCTATCCCTTAAAAATGCTTCCTATTTTAATCTTTGAACTAATTTGGAAATTAATTTGGGTGATCGGGTTCGCGTTACCGACCTGGGTTAATAATGATCTTGACTCATACGCTAAAGAAACTCTTTTTGCATGTTTAATTGGCGTAATACTGGTACCTATTGTTATTCCCTGGCGCTTTGCATATAGGCATTTCGTAAAAGCCAAAATAGAATACTAGCATTCAGCCTGCTCTCATAATTTAATTACCCCATCCATGATAAAAGAAGAAGTGGCGCTATCTAAATACGCGCGAATAGGAGGTGTTTTGTACCTAATGATAATTCTCCTTGGTGCTTTTGGACAAATAGTTATCAGGGGATCTGTGGTCACGACGGATGCTGCATCGACTTATCAGAATTTGATAACATCGGATACTCTTTGGCGCATAGGCGTTATGGGTGACCTTATAATGCATGCCCTGGATATCCCGTTGATGATTATCTTATTTATGCTACTTAAAAGTGTAAGTAAAAATCTGGCATTGCTTGGGGTCCTATTTAATATTATACAAACTGCGGTGTTGGTCATGAATAAGATGACACTGATAGTCCCTATGCTTTTGGTAAATAGCCCCACGTATACCCATACATTTGACGCTGCTCAAATAGGTGCATTAGTTTACTTGTTTACAGATATACACGATTTTGGTTTTGGCTTAGGGCTTATATTTTTTGGTTTTGCCTGTTTAACGTATGGTTATCTGATATTCAAATCGAATTACTTCCCCAATATTTTGGGTATTTTGGTAGGCAACGCCGGCCTTTGTTATCTAATCAATAGCCTGATACTCATTCTTGCGCCTCAATATTCGGGAGATATATTTTGGATACTCTTGTTTTCACTAATTGGGGAGTTGTCTTTTTCACTTTGGTTGATTATCAAAGGGGTCAGGAGAGTGAAGTAGAAATGCTTGTTTGAATGGCTTGATTAACTATTCCAGCGGCATTGACCCCCTAATCCAGCAAGCTGACCCCCTTGTGATAGGAATAGGATCTGCGAAGCAAAGAACGATGGTTTAAAGTTATTTATTTTTTCTCAGAGAATCGCCTTTTAGATCGACCCGTATTGATTTACTGGTGATGAAAGCTTCCCCAAAAACAGTAGCGGTTAAAAATAAAGTTTAATCGTTAAATTT
>CBFGTC010000043.1:0-2110 GCA_965651935.1 uncultured bacterium | reverse complement strand
GAATGTGAATAAGTAGATGCTCCATCGGATTGAAGAATCCAGGTGGGAATATTTTTTCTAGCTTGCATAACAACACTGGTATTTCTTTCTCCAACTTCTCCATCATATTTTTACTTATTTCTTTGGCACAGATCTGCCTGTAGAAATAACTTAGCTCAGCTATTGCTTGCCACATGGCGTCGGGCATATAACCACGAAACATGACAGGGATAATCCTCTCCATTAATATATGGAAGTCATGGCTCTTTAACCCAGTTAGTTTTCCCGTTTTCAAATTCACAGCTCTTTTCAAGCCCGCAGCATAACCATCGGGAAATTTAATTTTTTTCATCCATCTCATTACCTCGATCTTGTCTTTAGAGGTAAGACAGAACAAGGCACGTGGCGGCTTACCGTTGTCATTGAGCACTTGGGTTGGTCGGTCACAAAGCATTGCTAGATCTCTTCGAGCTTTCAGATTGTCCTTTGTTTTTTCAAAATGCATGCAGGTGTGTATGAGGGCTTCAGCAACATTACTTTCTTGGTGCATGACATCAATGTTGTGCACAAGAATCAATGACGACATATAAGGGAGCTCCCAGAGACCACATATATGTGTCCAGTTGTGGTCCACTCCGAATCCTTCGTACTTGTCCCCCTTTTCATTTAGGACAAGGTTGTTCAGCTGAGCATATATTTCTGCTGCGTTAAGACGTTTAGGCGGTCCTTTGGTGACCACAGTGTTCTTTATAAAGTTTTTCTTATCGCTCCTAAAGGGGTGTTTCCTGGGCAACCAGCGTCGATGACAATCGAAGTAAGTGATCTTTCCACCATGAGCAAGACGGAAGCAATCTGTATCTGAACCGCAATATGGACATGTCAATCTACCATGTGTACTCCAACCGGTAAAAATAGCATACGCCATGAAGTCATGCACCGACCACAAATACGCAACTCGAAGTTTGAATATCTGTTTTGTAAAAACATCGTATGCTTCAACACCTTTCCAAAGCTCCTTCAACTCTTCAATCAAGGGTTTTAACATGACATTGAGGTTCTTTCCAGGATAGTCTGGGCCAGGAATGATTAAGCAAAGAAATATAAATTCATATTTCATACAAAGAGAAGGTGGAAGGTTGTATGGAATAACAAAGACGGGCCAACATGAGTATGATGATGCCATTTGACCAAAAGGTGTGAAGCCATCGGTCGCGAGGCCGATTCGAACATTCCTCGGATCAGCTGCAAAGTCGGGATCAAACGTGTCGAGAGCCTTCCATGCATCCCCATCTGAAGGGTGCACGATTAGGTCATCGTTATCACGGACACCTTCTTTGTGCCATCGCATGTGCATAGCGGTTTTTTTAGATAGAAACATCCGTTTCACTCGAGGAGTTAGTGGCAAGTAGCGGAGCTGCTTATGTGCAACATCTGTCATCACCTTGTCACCCTCATCATTAACAACTTCCACAAATCTAGATTGTCCACATTTCAGACATTTTTTCTCTTCCGCATGCTCCTTCATGAAAAGCATACAATTATTTTTGCACACATCAATCTTCTCATAATCCATACCGAGACCTTTGATAATTGTCTTTGATTGGTACATGTCTTTAGGCAACTTATTGGGCTTTGGGAGCACATCTCCTAATAACTTTAAAATCTCATTGTAACAATTGTTCGAGAAAAAGTACTTGGACTTAATGGCCATGAGCCGAGTCACAAAAGCGAGTATACTCACATCTGTGTGTTCATGCAACGGCTCTTCAGAGTCTTTTAGTAGTTTAAAAAATCTGGAAACCTCTGGTGTGGCAGGATCCTCGGAGCTTAGGTTGAATTCTGGACGTAGCGAATCTAGCATCTCATGCATCGCATCATCGCCAGCCCAATCATTGTTCTCCTCCTCTTCTACATTCCGGTTGGGTACTACCTCACCATGATGTTCCCACACCTCATATCCGGGCATAAATCCAAACTGACAAAGATCTAGGCTAACTCTTTCCTTATTAAGAAATATACTGTTTTCGTGCCGCCTACAAGGGCATCTGACAGTGCCGGTTAAGGACAAGGCGAATACGTGGTCCACAAAATCTTTGGTCTTGGCTACCCAATCATCAGAATGACGTCCATT
>CBFGTC010000042.1:0-2190 GCA_965651935.1 uncultured bacterium | reverse complement strand
TCACGCCGCCCTCGGCCCCGAGTTCAGCGCCCGGCGTGCCGCCGCCGACTTCCAAGGTGGCGACACCCAATAGTTACATCAGTCCTACGAGCGCAATCAAACAGGAGTTAGCGAATACGTTGCTGATGAATCTGCAAAATTATTATCCAGACCTGATGGGTGTGACACCGATGTCGCCATCAGTTTCCAAGAGCCCCCAAATGATGTCGATCGCCATGCAATTATGGGATGCGGTCAATCCGGTTTCTCAAATCAAAGCAGCTTGGACGGGAATGGACTCTTCAGGAAGGCCATTAGGAGTAGGAATGCGGCTCCTGGACGCCACTCTCGGGGTGTCAACTTTCATTGACGGAGGTGGCATATTAGCTAAAGTCGGTATGTGGGGAGGAAAAGCGTTATTAGGAAGTGAATTGCTAATGTCAGCCAAAGCGATTGCGGGAGATGGATTAGAAGGATTGTCCGGTTGGGTAAAAGATGGTTTCAGTATGTTCAGTAAAGAAACCCCCACAGCAGGTCGCCAAATCAGCAGTATTTCTCGAGTCTCTTCAAATGAAGTGAATAAAACGTTTATCAGTGAAGATGCCAAAGCTGCCGGTTGGAATATACCTTACCCTCCCGATATAAGCATAAGACAAATTACATTAGGGAAAGAGACTCAATTTTTGAGGTTTTTTGATGGTACAAGTCCACAAGGGCGCTTTTTAGTTAGACCTGATGAAATAGCTCATATTAAAAATGACCCAGAAGCTATTAAAATTTATTTAGGCTTAAAAGATACTCCCACGATGATGGCTGATGTATTAGTTCCCAAAAATACAAAATTGCTTGTTGGTAGGATTAATGCTCAACCTAATTTTGGTTTAATGGAGGAAAGCGGGTTTCAGTATCAATTATCTTCACGAATCCCAGACTTTAGTTTCCAAAACATAAGGCCCATTTCACAGCCACAGCCTATGTATGTATCAACTCCGCTTGTTTTTAATCCTTAATTTTAAATGGAGAGAATTATGCAAAAATTAGCTTTTCGACAAATTAAGAATATTAAGAAAAAAATTGATGTAAGTTTAAATAAATTAATTATATTACTAGCAGTTACTGACGATAAAGATGTTTCAATCGATGAATTAAATAAAAATATATATTGTGTTAATAGTGATTATGAAATTATTTGGCAAGTAAAACATGAAGTAGAGCCGGGTTTTTTTGAAGAAGATCCTTTTATAAATATTAATTTTGATGGTAAAAATTTAGTAGCTAGAGATTTTTCTGGATTTGATTTTTTGATTGACTTACAAAACGGTGAAATTAAAAAAACTATTGCTTGGAATAAATAATTGTGTTGTGTTTAATAATTCTAACTTAAGTTGTTAGAGCGATTTAATTAAAAAGCGACTTTGACTCCGGTGGAGGGCGGAATTTACCCTTGGTGGCACAGTGACTTCGATTGATTCGTTGACGTTGAGTTTGGTGATCAGCGACACGGAGATTGTGCCGATTTATGTGAACGAACCTCCCGGCTCGCGCATGCAGAAAGGCATTCGCTTTAAACGCATGATGGAATTGGCGGCGGCAAAATCGGCGTTTCAAGTCGAAAAGGAGTTAAAACGAACTGCCCCGGGAGATAAAATTGTCAAGTTTGTTCCACGCCGAATCGTGTACATTCGGGGGGAGACGGTAAAAAATTTACCTTCCGCTCCGGTTATTCAATACCAAGATGTGTCGCAAGGGACGGACACGGTCTGGAAATCGATGAACACCGATACGGCGACTTCGCAAGGCATCACGGCCAACGTCACGCTGTTTGCCGCGGGCAACTATCCTTTTATTTTACCGGAAGGCAACAAGGACAGGCCCGATGTCTTTAGCGTGTGGATGGGCGGGCAAGTCTTTGACGGCAGCTCCGCGCTGCCGGAAATGAAAAAAGAGCTGAAATCGGCGGATGGTCAGCAGCGGCAGCGTGTTTATGAACTGGATGTGTTCGGTAATTTCCTGGGGATAACGGATTCTTTGGGGCACAAAACCGTGCGTGAATTTAATGATCTGGATAAAGAAATTAAGCGCATCGACCCTCCGGTGTTGGCCGTTGAGAGCAACGGTATCGGCAACCCCAACTTTCAGGGAGTCACCGACACGCACCTTAACCCGGATATTTCATCATTAAATTTATTTTTCAGAAAAATTTTCAGGAAT
>CBFGTC010000041.1:0-2261 GCA_965651935.1 uncultured bacterium | reverse complement strand
CCTTAACCGGTCGAGATATGCTGCAAAACAACCGTCCTTTAAGCGGCTGGGAACGGGTGATGGCGGGTGTTAACACGGCAAGTTTTTTTGGTGGTGGAGAACTGTTGTCATTAGCAGGTAAAGGCTGGGGCTTAGCGATGGGGGAAATGAAATCGCTGGGTACGGCTGCTTTAACGGGAGCCAGCGGCTTTTTTGGTAAGACCGCGACGCAGTCGGTAGACGCTTTATTAGCCGAAGCCAGCCAGGTTGTGAAAGAAGGGTCTTTATCATTAAAGAACACGATTAACCTTAACGAATTTTATACTACTGGAAACGGCATTTTCGCTAATTCTTCGCCCCAATTAGGAGAAAAAGTATTTAGAGTTTGGGGGGATGAAGCATCTGCTTATGGAAGATCCTGGACTAGGGTTGATCCAAGTGCTGTAGCTGAGTATCGCAATGTAGCTGGTTTACCGAATGAGAATACTGGTCGTTTTGTTAGTGAAGGCTACTTAATTGATCTTGAAGGTGTAAATCAACGACCTGCAATTGCTTTGCATGGTAATATTGGTGGTCTTGATGAATTAGTTGTTCCCGCTCCTCAAAAGCAAATAGAATTAACAGGGGTTTATGGAATTAATCCTAGTTTGTAAGGAATTTTAAATTATGGCTAATAAAAAAATTTATTTTATTGGTGAGCAAACTGGTAGGGTTGAAGATGAATTCAAGAAAGCGCTATATGATATATTCAATTCTTCAGCTATTCCTATTAGAGCTTATTTGTTTCGAGCCAATTATGGTATGGAGAATCAGAATTTTAATGTTGTTTTAGGTATTATGATGGAAAAGGAAACGCAAAATCTACTATGTCAAGAGATAGTCAAAGTCTTCAAATTCATGTTTGGAAAATATGAGAAATTAGATATCATGTTTTTAAACTATGAGCAGGAGATTGAATTGCGTAAAATTTGTTGTCCTTTTTTTGTATCAAAAGGCTATCAAATAAATATTCCTGATTTTTATTTAACGTCTAGTGAAGGCTATGGATTAGAAAAAAGTTCCATAGCTTGTTATAAAAGGAAAAGATTAAGTGGCAAAAATCCTCATGGGTATTTACTTTGTGATATTTTTCCATCCTTGATAGGACAAGCATACGGAAGAGGTGAAGAAAATGTCAGTCAGCTCATACTAGCCAGCCGTCATCTAGATTTTTCAATTTTTTCAATAAAAAATTGGCCATCATATGTGCATGTTGCCATTGCATTAGTAGAACTATCGGAATTTAATTACAGTATTTCCGAAGATCAAATGCGGCTTATAGCGTGGGGAGAATTGTATAAATTTAAAGAAGACATTATTTCTTTACATTCTGCTGAAAATAAAAAATGAAGTAGCGTAACCACGTTTACGCCGGATGTGAATAATAAAATTGTTAAGCAATATACAGTGGATTACAGCGACGACCAGAATAAAATTCGTGGTTGAAGAGAATTATTCAACAACGCCCGTAAAATTGGAAGATGATAATTGATGCTTAGGGACTGTTTTTGATAACATAGCTTTAAAGCTGGAATCGGAGTTTTGCAGGACACAACTAGGAATTATTAGGCTCAACTAGCCTTTTTACTAACGGGCAACCTGAGTCGAATTAAATTTAAACACTAAAAATACATTATTTTTCAGTATATTAATCAACAGTTTGGTAAATATTCGGTGAACCCGTCAGAGTTATTGCAAAAGCGAAGGGATTAGACTAATTTATGCTCTGCGAGAAAGGATAATCGAATCTACCGCCGGGAGCCATGGATACTTCAGTCGCGCACATAGACCGTAGCAATCAGTTTGGTGAATTATATTAACAAGTGTCGCTATCGTATGGTGCACTGAAATTAGGCCTATGAGCAGCAAGGGCAAGAATTAAAGGAATCGAAGTTAGCGATCATTTGCGGATATTGGCCTGAGAGACCAGTTTCAAATTTCATCGATTACCGCCGTGACGGTACCGCACAAACTCAATCGGCGATTTATTACGATTCGAATAATTCGACGGTGGGGGTGCTGCACGGCGATGACGATGACGGCAACTCGAAGTTTTACACGTCCACCTATGATGGTTTTATTATCCAGAAAATCAGCTTTCCTAAAAAACCGGACAAAGACAAGCAATACAAATACACCAATTATTTTTACACGGTAAACAGCAGTTATTTGAGCTCGTTTGAGATGGATGTAAGCCCCTAATAATCCCATCTTTCCGAATGAATTAATCGAGTATTTTTTTA
>CBFGTC010000040.1:0-2264 GCA_965651935.1 uncultured bacterium | reverse complement strand
TTCAAAATTACCCAGCCCGTTAGAATAAAATCTCCCGCTTCAGCGGGAGTCGCTGAGTTATTGCTCAAAAGGTTGACTCTATAAATACTCTCCTATACGATGATGACGTCACCTTAAGATGACATGTTATGTGGAGCAAAATAATAAAGGTAATATAACCAATTCATAATTTTGCGATTATTATAACAATAAACGAGGATACATCAATGAGAAATGGAGATATAGTTGGCTATGAAATGTGGAAAGCTACTGTTTTACCCAGCATTAAAGGCATTAGCGACGGAGCAGAAATGCTAATTTCATTAATACAAGAAAAAGTCACCCTGAATTTTGCCATTACCATAGATCAAGAATTTGAAACACATTTTATTGAAACATCAAAAAAAATTATCAGTTATATCACGGACAATTATGGTGATTTTAATGATCTAGATAAAGATTATGAAAAATACACAGCAGAAATTTTTGAAAAAGTTAAGGAAGTAGAGCAGTTTATTGATTTGCTTAATAATCAATTAAGTATTTCCATTCAGATATTAAATGGTGAAGAAGAAAAGCAATGTTATTTAGCTTTAACTTTTCCAAATCCAGAATCAAAGGATCTCATGAATGCACAGATAAAAGGAAGTCGAAGTTATACTGAACAACCTTTAGCAGGTAAACACTCACCGGCTTTTGATGAGAAAAATCCATCTATGCTAAAATTTTTGGGTATTCGCGACGCTGATAAAAACATGACGTTAATTTTTCCTAACGAAGATATGGGTTCACAATTATTCAATACTTTACCGTCTCTTAGATTAACATTAGGATGCTATAATTATGATTCACCAGTAATTAAACCTTTAGAAAATAATATTGCAATGGCTGATTGTCCTGAATATCTTTTAGGTTACACGCAATTACTAATAGTGCCTCAGTTTCCTGAAACCCTAAATCCTGGAGCTTTGTATGTTCAAATTGAGGGTGTTTATCAGAATATTTCTTTACGTTCAAGAGCAATATTAAAAGCCATACCTATTGAAATGAAACAAAAAAAAGAATTTAAAAAAGCGTTGGAAGCCGATGATATAAAAATAAACTTTGAACACTTTAAAGATGATTATCAATTACAAATCGCGCAAAATAAGTCTGTATTTAAGTTGGTAAGGCAATTTTGTCCTTCTCAAGCAGCTTTTACTGTAAAAGAACGACTGAAACCAATCAAAACCTTTTTCGGTGATCACCTTCTACCGCAGGGACAAGCAATGTCATTGTCAGCAGTTGAAGCAGAGGTACGAATGGAAGAATATAAGTCATTAGCTCGAAGCAGTGACAATGCATTACAGTCCGTAGTCGAAAAAATTAAGGATAAAGCTACTCTTGAAGTTAGCGTGCGTGAGCTTGAAAAAGAAAAGAAAAGTTTGGAACAGCAATTAAAAATTTTAAACCCAAAATACTTCGAACCCGAGGCTAGCGAACCGACCAATAGCAGATGTTTCTCATTTTTTGGATGCTTAACTTTAAAGAAGAATACAACCCCTGCAGATAAATATGAACTAAAACAAAACCCTTCTGAAGAAGCATCCAAAAAAATCATAGCGTTAGATGCTCAATACAAAAGTGTATGTTTTAAATTAGAAAATTTATTTAAAGATTTAAGAAATCTAGAAATACAAACTCAAAAAGTCACCAATGAATACACTTCGTTAAGAGAAAAGCAACGCTTATTACGTACTCAACCTCGGTCATCATCCAATGATACAATCGAACCACCCAGTCAAACTCTATCTACAAATAATAGTCGTTCAAGCTTAACTTAAATGCCCAAACATATACTATCAAGTAAAATAAGGCCATGTTTAGTAATAAATATGGCCTTATAATTTAAATTTCTTTTGATTATACAATTTTATCGGGATAGGAGCTAGCTTAAGATAATAGCAACCTCTAATATTTGAAATCTAGCTTGTGCATTAGCCACTATATTTTTCTTAAGAAAACTCTCTATATGTCTAACGATCCATGTAAGCTGGTAAATTTGCTATCTGTATGTCTGAATAATATTTAAAAATAATGTAACCATTCACCACAATTCGCCCCAAAGGGGCAAATTGTGGTGATGTCTCTGGCGCCTTGAACTTATCTAATGCTTAGCCGGTATAAAATGCCTCAGGCAATTTTCCATCAAATAAACATTTTAATGCTTCTGTAGGTGAGACCTGATGTTTTGTAAGCCCCTAAAAATACCACCTAAAAATGTTATTGATTTTTTAAAAGATTTT
>CBFGTC010000039.1:0-2394 GCA_965651935.1 uncultured bacterium | reverse complement strand
GTAAGCACCTAAAAATCCCACACTGATAAATAAATTTTATAACGACTACACTCATTTTTATTAATTATTGAGGAAGTCATATGCAAGAAGAAAAATTAGAAATCTTAAAAAAGGTACATAAAACCTATAGCGCCGAAGTCAGGCATGAGCATCTTAATGCCTGGCGCGAAAGTGGATTAAGCATGAATGAGTATTGCCGCCGTCATAAGCTGGCAGTATCTACCTTAAGTAAGTGGGCGTTGGAATCGGGCATATCCACTCAAGTCAAATTAACTCCATTAAAAATGCCTTCACGATCCCCGTCGGCCCCTTATGCCATACCGTTGGAAATCAGGCTTCCCAGCGGCGTCCAGATACGGATTGCCCAGAAGGGAGACATAGGCCTATTAAAAAGTGTTTTGGAGGTAATCCAGTCATGCACCTGACATTATCTTCGCCGAAGATTTGGATTGCCGATGGGGCGGTTGATTTTAGAAAATCGATAGATGGTTTAATTGAGATAGTCAGCGCTTTGGGTCAGCGTAATCCCCGAGAAGGGGTCTATGTGTTTTACAACGCCAGCCGGAATAAAGTGAAGATACTGGCTTGGCATGGTAATGGCTTTGTGTTGTTACTGAAGCGATTAGAGCGCGGATGCTTTACGGTGACTCCCAGGGGCGATGGCTTTGCCCAATTAGCGGAAAAGCAGTTGAGCTGGTTATTGGCCGGATTGGATTGGCTGTCGATGTCGAATTGGAATACGCTGACTTATGATAATTATTATTGAAAAGGCGCTATTGTTAATGGATATTTTTCAAATAAATATTTATAATAAAACTCTGTATTTCTCGAGGAAAATGAACATTGACTCGTCTTGAAGAATTAGAAAATCGGGTGCAGGCCCAATCGTTGCAGATTGAGGAGTTGCAGAAAAATTATCAAAAAGTACAAGGCTATGCGCTTTGGCTGGAAGGGCAACTCAAACTGAACAAACAGCGGTTGTATGGTCGCAGCAGTGAAGCAACCAAAGGATTACAGCTGGCGTTATTTGATGAAGCCGAATGCGAACCCTTACCCAATATTCCTGCTGATGCATTAGATGAAAAAATTCTAGTCACTCAAAGACGCAGCAAAAAACGAAATGGCCGTAAAATCGATACAAGTCAATTACCCCGTGAGCGCTGTATCCATGATTTATCACCGGATGAAAAAATCTGCGGTTGCGGCTGCGTGATGGGAAAAATAGGTGAAGATGTTTCCGAGCAAATTGATTATATCCCAGCGGTATTTAAGGTTATCGAGCATGTGACGCCTAAATATGCCTGCCGGCCCTGTAATCAAATTAAAGCCGCTACCAAACCGGATAGCTCACCGATACCCAAAAGCATGGCGACAGCGGGTTTAATAGCTGAAGTGATCATTGAAAAGTATGACTATCATTTACCCCTGTATCGGCAGGAGAAAATATTTTTACAACATGGCGCTCACATTCCCGCCAATACGCTCGGTAATTGGGTGATGCAAGCAGCCGAAGAATTATCCCCCTTAGGTGAGGCATTGCTCGATCAATTAAATCGTGTTCGCGTACTGCAAGCGGATGAAACCCCGGTGAAGGTATTAAAACCGAATCAGAAAGGTTATTTCTGGGGTTTTCACAGTTGTGATGGAGATAATCGGTTTATCATATTTGAATTTAGTTTATCGAGGTCAGCTAAAGTGGCTAATCAACGTCTCAAACACTTTCAAGGGATTTTACAAACGGATGGGTATGGCGGGTATAACGGGTTAAGACAACGGTCCGGAGTGATTGCCATCGGTTGTTGGGACCATGCCCGCAGGAAATTTGTCGAGGTGATTAAAGTCAGTCAAAACGAAAGCGGGATGGCCGGAAAATTATTAGAATTGATTAATTCCTTATACGAGATAGAAAGATCGGCCAAAGAGCTGAGCGCATCTCAGCGGCGAGCCCTGCGCCAGGAACAAGCCAAGCCAATCTTAGATGAGATTTATACATTAGCCGCAGTCGTGAATGCCCCACCCAAAAGTGGTTTGGGTGGGGCCATTACCTATTTACTGAATCAGCGCCCGGATTTGTGTGAATATGTGAACCACGGTGAAGCGGAGATGACTAACTGCTGGATAGAAAATCAAATCCGTCCTTTTGCTTTGGGGCGACGGAACTGGTTATTTGTGGGGAATGAAATCAGCGCGAATAAGGCAGCCCTGCTGCATAGCTTAATCCAGACTTGCAAAATCAATCAAATCGATCCCCGAAGCTATTTAACTTATGTCTTGAAGCAGACCCATAAAATGCGCCGTAGACAAGTCGATCCGGTTTCTCTACTTCCGCAGTTCATCGACAAAAATCTTTTAAAAAATCAATAACATTTTTAGGTGGTATTTTTAGGGGCTTAC
>CBFGTC010000038.1:0-2669 GCA_965651935.1 uncultured bacterium | reverse complement strand
TGAGTGTAGTCGTTATAAAATTTATTTATCAGTGTGGGATTTTTAGGTGCTTACACCAAAACAGTCAGGTGAGAATCTTGGATCTGGCAAATCAGGCGATAATCACCGATTCGATAACGCCAGAGTTCGCTATGCTCTCCTTTCAGAGCTTTGCCTGATAGACGAGGATTATTGCTGGCCGCTAATTGGTTGAGGAATGAAACGATTCGTTTTTGCGCCAGCGTATCTAGTTTTTGAATCTGTTTGGCCGCGCTTTTTTTAATCTCTATCTTCCAGCCCAAGCGTCTTCTCCAGGTCTTTTAAGCTCATGCTACCTTCTTTCTTTTCCAGCGCCGCAATGCCGAGCAGGTAATCTTCTCGATCATCCAGAAATTCGTTCAAAGCTTTACGCATATAATAACTTTTAGTGTGCCCGGTTTTCTCACAGAGCTGTTCTAACCGATGCTCAGTTTTTGAATCTAATCGAATACCTAGCATAAAACACCTTTTGTTTAACTTGTTTAACATAATTATAACACAAATTCAGGACAACAGTATTCTGGAGTATTCCCATTAAGAATAATATCCTGCTTCAATTTTTTGTCCCACCTGCCCTTTTTGTCCTATACACCATAACTTATTGAAAAAACTATTATTTATTAGTATTTTTTACGGGACAAATCATTAAACCCGCTTGTCCTGCTTGTCCCGTTTAGCTAAAATTTAGACGAACAGGACAAGGGATGAGTGGGCTTTGAGCATTTGTCCCACTGCAGCGTCATAAAAACATTATTTTTCAAAAGATTATATTCAGTAGGACAAAAGGACAGACGGGACAACAAGAAAAAAAATAATCATCCCTAATTGGAAAAGACTAAGAATTGCGGGCCAAAAGGGGTTCTGCTAAGGTAGGCATTAAGGTGAAGTTTTTTGCCCTTGATGTCGATGGTGGATGATTGGATGGCCTTGGCGCAATGCCAAATCACGCAAGTATTGCATCCTCGCACGCTCGCAATGACGGCGAAATGTCAACAGACCCTAATTCTTCAATATCATTTCCATTGTCGGGAGTGCCTTTGGCCGCTTCTGCCAGAGTCACTAATTTTTCGATCTGTTCCCGTAATCCAGGCTGCCTGTTAATCCGTTCCAGCAAGTAAAGGTTCAGGATATCCTTATGGCTCATTGGTTTGCTCCTCCGATAATAAATCATTAAAATTGCTTAGTATAATGAGTTGTTTTTAGCTCAAAAATATCTATTTTTATAGTGCCTTCTATGGGAAGGCTTAGCATGGCTTTATTCAATCCTCAAAACAGTTCCAAGCGGACACAGATTTCTATCCGTTTACCTGAACATCTTTTAGATGAAATTGGCAATTACTGTCAGTGGATCAGGATCGCTAAGCTTCAGGATTTCTTTGAGCAGACTGCCGAGTACATTTTAGATCATGGTCAAGATTGGAAAAAGGAGAGAAAACCATCTGCGCTCGGCAGAAAAAATAAAAAATGATGAAAATTTAGTTAATTTACTGTGCCACAGAAAAATCACATTCTCACGTTAAGAATTAAATATGTTGTGTACAGTTAATCTTGGGGTTACAATTGACCACAGTTTTTTTGTATTATAGTTGTAGATAATAAATGAAAATATTTGATATTTTTTTTAAGCCAAGAGTCTCATTGATTTCCAAAATTGTATTACATAGAGATGGCATTTCTTTGCCAGATTATTTCTCTCTTCGCCTTAGCAATATTCCAAATAATTTATACTCAACATTGCAAATTTTAACTGCGTTTAAAGGCAAGTTGTTTTTGGGAATAATTTCTCGCCTGTTTCAAGAAGCATCATCTAAACAATGTCATGATTTTGATCCCGAAGGAGCGGCATCAGATGTATTTCTTACTCACAATGAAACTAAGAGCAATTTATGGGTGCACCATACCATGGGAACTAGTTTCAGTGAAGCTTTAAATAATACCTGTGGTTTTTTCTTATCTAATAAAAAAAATCTATCCTATTTTTTAGAGAATTGCGAATGTCCTTTTATAGGAAAAGAAAGTGGGCCGGATTATACTGTAGGATACGATTCCGTTTATATTTATGGGAACAATTCCTCTGATCAGTTAATCGATTGCATTTCAACATTTATAAGTGATAATTTTTGTCCGATAAAGAAAAAAGAATTAATATATTTTGGTATAGCTATGGCAGCATTATTTGCTTGCATTGTTTGTGGAGTCTCATGTTATGCATGTTGGGACAAGATATTAGAATTGAGAGATCGAGCTATGGGATTGTTTCAACCATTACCACTTCATGCGATTCCCTTGCATGTTCAAGGTGATTCAGTAGCCGAAGAGACTCACTTCAGTTATGGCACAAATTCAAATAGTAATAATGTAGATTTTGAAGTAGTTGAAACACCCTCTCCCCAATAAGATTTGATTTTTGGCGCTCTAAAGATAAGATATCTGTGCATACCACCAATAAGTGTTATAAAATTAAACTAAGTTTGTTAGCCACAGAAAAAATCACACCCCAGGCTCAGCTATTTTTTCTGCATCAATTTTGATTACATTTTTGCATGCCAGTTTTAAACTAGCGATTTTCAAAAATAAAAATATTTTTTTGACAAAATGTAAGCTTACGGCAAAGCTGCGCAACTCATTAATTTGATGCTGTATACACGATG
>CBFGTC010000037.1:0-2711 GCA_965651935.1 uncultured bacterium | reverse complement strand
GTTGTTGTATCAGTAGGTTTTTGATGTAGGCTGAAGTGGGTAATAAACTGTTGATGGGTACTGATCTGAAGGTTGTAACCAGGCTTTAATTGACCGTTGCCCATGTGGTCTTCCTTCATGCGCATAAAGGTGGCATCCGTATCTGTTTTTGAGTAACTATTGCGCTCACCCAATAACTCCTGTTTCTGTTGATATTCCTGCAATTTTGCAGGCCAGTGTTTCTTGGCATACCCAAGCTTCTGCTTTACCTTCTTATCAACCTTCTTACCTGCGAGTGCTTGATTGATCTTTTCGATGGTCTGGGTAACCTTCTCTGGCTCAAGCTGAGTAAAGTTAGGAGGATCTTCACAAAGCTCCTCTTTGGCAAGCTGCTGAGTATAGGCCCAAAGCTCACCTAACTGCTTACTCATTTTCTCTTTACTGGTCTTAATGGCTTTTCCCCAGACAAAAGTGTATTTATTCGCATTCGCTTCTATTTTAGTCCCATCCGTATAGACCTCCTTTAAATCAAGGTGCCCACTCTCATGAAGCATCATAACCACTTGAGAAAAAACTTCTTTCAGCACATCCTTTAAGCGATCACTCCTAAATCGATTGAGTGTATTGTGATCTGGACGACTCATGCCAGCCAACCACATAAAATGAATATTTTCTTTAGTGGCAGCTTCTAGTTTCCTAGAAGAATAAATATTGCTCAAATAGCCATAGACCAAAACCTTTAAAAGCATTTTGGGATGATAGCTACTAGTACCACCTCCTTTATACTTTCTTAAAATAGGCTGAATATCAAGGCGTTCAATAACTTGTTGAACAATGAGAACAGGATGGTTCGACTCGATAAGGTCTTCCAAATTTGGCGGAAGAAGAAGTAGTTGATTGGAATTGTAGTCTTTAAATACTACCTTTTGTCTGTTAGTTTGCACAACTCAAAATACAACTATTTTGAGAAACTACAAAAAAGAAGGCTGCCAAAAGCAGCCTTCAATTTTTAGAAAAAAGACTTTTGAGACAGCCTCTTTTTCATTTTGAACAAATTTAAACCTCCAATTATGGAAGCAACCCTTCTATATTTTCTGGCAAGGCCGAACCCTGTGTATAAGCTGCAACTAATTGAAAAATGACAATTAAAACATATACAAAAGAACCTGTTGCTGTTAAAAATCCGAGGATGGTTAAGCCTAGGCCTGCATTTTTTTCAAGTGTAGCAGTAGTCTTCATAGCATTTTGGTTTAGGTTAAGAATAGTTGAATATCCTGAAAATAAAACTTAAAGTCAAATTTTAATTGGATTTTATTCCACTAATCAATACAAAATGCCGTTTAAGCTAAACTAGGCAGAATTTTCTATTAAATTATTTCCAGCTCCGGAATCGAATCTTCTTGCAAAAATTGATAATGTTTGATCAACCCTTCTATAATAAACCACTGCGCAAGGATATAAGTAAGCATTACATAGAAATGACCATTCTCTATAGAGCCCACAAATTTGCCTAAACCTAAAATAGCATCTGAAGTAAGAAATAGTAGCGCTCCGAATAATGTGAGGCTGTAACTTACTTGTGACGTTTTACCATTTCGCTGCACTGCCATTATACCCATCGATACAATAACGATACAGTAAAACATGACTGGAATTAATAATTCTCCTAAGAACGGATACATAATATAGAGTAACAGAAAACCGAAAAATATCATCGTCACCGACCAAAATACTCGGCGGATCAAGGTGCTTCGATTATCTGCTACTTGCACTACTGCATTTTTATAGGTGAATACATAAAACAATTGCCCGAGCAAAAATGCACCAAGTCCAAAAAGAAATAAATCTGCAAAGATTAGCAGCACGTCACCAAGCCAAGAGAAAAAAAGTGCCAATAGTGCGGTACGAACAAAGCCATGTTGAGTACTTTTTTCAACTGAATTGAAAAAGTAAATACCCAATAAGAGCATCAATCCTGGTTTGCTTAGGTTAGCCAAAGCATTTAAATCGAACGCAGCCCCTACTAGGTTGGCCGCAGAAACCATCAGAAATAATATTAGCCAAGGACGGGTCTTTTTGGGATTCATGAGTCAAATAGAATTGATAGGTAATCAGATAGATAATATTCCAACAAAAAGTCTAGGATTCAAAATATAAGCTACCGCTTTTCACAATTGCGCTAATTGGTAAGGTGCCTTAATTTGAATAAAACAATTTGCATATTTAGACCAATAATCTCCTATCATAAAATTCTTGTAGGTGTTTCATCCCAAACCCGTTAAATTAAAGCTTTACAATACACATCATTATGACTAAAAATATATTTATAGGAGTGGCTATTCTATTAGCTACACCATTTGCATTATTGGCGCAAGATCGCGTGGTGGGCAAGAGTTTCGCTACCCGATCGGAGGTGATTGCTCAAAAAGGAATGGCCGCAACTAGTCATCCATTGGCCACACAGGTAGCATTGGATGTGTTGAAATCCGGCGGGAATGCAATAGATGCCGCCATAGCAGCAAATGCCACTTTGGGCTTAATAGAGCCTACCGGAAATGGCATGGGAGGCGATTTGTTTGCAATTATTTGGGATGCCAAAACCCAAAAACTGCATGGACTTAATGCCAGTGGACGCTCACCAAAAAGTCTTACGCTAGAATATTTCAAGGAAAAAGGAATGACTCGGATTCCCGCTTATGGTCCGCTACCCGTATCCGTACCAGGTGCTGTGG
>CBFGTC010000036.1:0-2951 GCA_965651935.1 uncultured bacterium | reverse complement strand
TGTCACCTGGAACCCGCCCAACACCGACCTTTATTTATTCAGCGGGAACCGCTGGCAATAACTATTGTCTGACCCTGCTACAATTCAACGGACACTCCGAACAGAGGTATAATAATGACAAAAGAAGAGGTCTATTATGCCGAAGAAGAAACGATTTGATAAAGATTTTAAATTAAATGCAGTACGTTTGGTACATGAAGGTAAGTTAACAGTTAAGCAAGTGAGCCAGGATTTAGGGGTTGGATATTCTACCCTGGAAAGGTGGATTCGAGAGATCAGGGCGCATGGTGAAAAAAGTGCATTCCCCGGCAGCGGATATTTAAAACCAGAAGATGAACGGCTGCGGAAATTAGAACGGGAAAATGAAATACTGCGTCGAGAGCGAGATATATTAAAAAAAGCCATGGCCATATTTTCGTCACCGTAAGGCAAAAATATGAATTTATGCGAGATGAGTCGGTGAATTGGACGATAGAAGATATGGCAAAAACGTTTGGGGTTTCGCGGAGTGGTTATTATGACTTTTGCCGGCGTCAACCGAGCCAAAGGGAACGAGAAAATGAGGCGTTGTTGGAAGTTTTGCGCGGGACTTTTCGAACCAGTCGTGAAACTTATGGCAGTCCCCGAATGCATGCTGAATTAAAGGAACAGGGATTTAAATGCAGTCGGCCTCGCGTAGCCCGGCTCATGAGGAAGTATGGAATGGCAGCCAAAATGCGACGTTTATTCAGGACCACCACCACCCTGTCTAGCCGAAGAACTGCTGCACCTAATTTGCTAGAGCAGAATTTTAGAGCCAGAGCGCCGAATGAAAAATGGGTGGCGGACGTGAGTGTGCCGCAGCAAGCGGTATGGAAGATGAAGGTAGGCCCTTCGCAGTCGATTTACAGGAATTGGCTGCAAACCACTGTAAGCGGCTGTAGTCAAAAGCTACGGTCGTGAGCGTTACAGAAAAGGCACAGCAAGGTGTCAGGTGAAGATCAAGAAGACGAACAAACGTGAACCGTCGTTCAAGTGTCGAAAATACATGAGATGGTGTCAAAACTGGAGAGGTGATGTTGTTCCAGGATAAGTTTAGCGGAAACCTGTTTACTGGCTAAATGACATCCGGCATAGAGGTGGCGTGAGCTTGATCTTGGCTTTCATATTGAACTGCGGGAATCTGCTTAGCAATGTTAAGAGAAAGGTACAAGTGGAAAAAAAAACACGAGGCTGAAGTATCAAAGTGTTAGCCAGAGGCGGACAAGTTCGTAGTAGCGATGAAGTTGCAGTAATTGCAATGGAGCGAAGGGACTTGGCCACTTAGTTGTAGAAATCAGTCAACTAAAATTTTTTTTTAGGAGGAACTGTTGGAAACAGCAAAGCCATTTGAAATCTCTAAGAAACTCGTTGTACAGGCTTATTGAGAAGTAAAATCGAAAGCCGGTGCAGCTGGTATTGACCAAGAGTCTATCAAGGATTTTAAGCGTAATCTTAAGGATAATCTTTATCGTCTATGGAATCGAATGTCATCAGGTAGTTATTTTCCACCCGCAGTCAAAGGGGTGCCTATTCCAAAGAAATCAGGCGGGACACGTCTTTTGGGTGTGCCAACTGTTTCTGACAGGATAGCCCAGACTGTAGCGAAAATAATGCTTGAGCCGATGCTGGAGCCCATATTTGATGAAAATTCTTTTGGTTATCGTCCTAATAAATCCGCGCACGATGCCATTGCGATAACGAGGCAGCGATGCTGGAAATATGATTGGGTTGTAGAATTTGACATTAAAGGTCTATTCGACAACGTTGATCATAAACTTTTAATGAAAGCATTGCATTGCCACTGTGATTGTAAATGGATATTACTATACGTTGAACGATGGTTAAAAGCACCCTTGCAAAACGAAGAAGGAAAGATAATTAATCGTGATAAGGGAACGCCTCAAGGTGGAGTCGTGAGTCCAATTTTGGCGAATTTATTTTTACACTATGCATTTGATGCATGGGTAAGAAGAGAAATGCCTGCTATTTTGTTTTGTCGATACGCTGATGATGGTATTTTGCACTGTCGAAGCCAAAGGCAAGCAGAATATGTATTAAAAAGAGTTGCACAACGATTTAAAGAGTGTGGCCTTGAAATTCACTCTGGAAAGTCTGGAATTATTTATTGTAAAGATAAAAATCGCCGAGGAAACTATGAACGGATTAGTTTTGATTTTCTTGGATTTACATTCCGGCCAATGTTCTGGTCAAGTAAAAATAGACACTTTTTTAAGAAAATTTTTCAATCGGGGTATTACCCCGAACCCCATGATTCGCCATCAAGGCAGGTGGTCTAGCCAGACCACCGCCAATCAGCGTCTGTCGCCTACGACCTGTCAAGGCTAAATCCCTGCGGGACGCTTCGCGGTCTTGACAGCTCTCCGGCTAATTCAATCTCAGTCAGCTTATCCATTTTAAATAAGCTTGCATTTTCAAATTGCACAGGACTCATGTAATTGAGAGTCGAATGTAATCGCTGGCTGTTATAAAACATTTCAATGTAATCAACCACATCCATCTTAGCCTGTTGGCGTGTTAAATAATGCTGACCGTCTGTCCTCTCGTAAGCCCCCAATAATCCCACACTGACAAATTGATTTAGTAATGACTAAACTTCTTCTCAGTTTTTACTGATTATTGAGGAGTAATGAATATGCAAGAAGAAAAATTTGAGCAATCAAAGAAGTGGCATAAACCCTATAGTGTCGAAATCCGAGATGAACATCTCAATACCTGGCGGGAAAGCGGTTTAAGCATGAATGAGTATTGCCGCCGTTATCAGCTAGCCGTGTCCACCTTGAGTAAGTGGGTACAACAATCGGGTAAGTCGATGACAGTCAAATTAAATCCCTTGAAGATGCCAACGCCATTGGAATGTGACCTTACGCCCAGCTTGCGCAACTTAATCTAAAAAATCTGCTGTAATACTT
>CBFGTC010000035.1:0-3213 GCA_965651935.1 uncultured bacterium | reverse complement strand
GATGAAATCAATTTACAGCCGCTTTCGGAGCTATTAAATCATTTGTTAACGGGCGTCACTCCTGAGCGGCTCAAACCGTATCGCTCTGGATTTTGTCTGTTGGCGAGCCAGAACTCGGGGCTAGAAAAACTGCCTTTGGATTTTGAAAATCGTTTTCGCAAAGTTTATTTAGCAGATTATTCGGACAGTGAATTACAAGAAATCACCGAGCAGGCGCTAACTCAAGCGGGGATTGGATATGATAAATCGCGTGCCAAAGAGTTTGTTAATGGATTTATCTATGCGAAGAAATCGCGTAAAGATAAAATAAATTCACGTAATTTTTTCCGCCCATTAAATAAAATTATTCAAATTGCAAAAAAAGAAAAAATAAATTTTTCTCAAGCCTGGATGTCATGCCAGACAGAGGAAAAAAATATTAAAATAACTTCCACGCTTGTCAATAACGAAGAACCTAAAAAAATGTTGGTGACAAGTAAAACGCCATTGCCTCAAAATAAAGTAAAGAATTATAAAATTAATTATCCGGTTACCCCCATATTAAATCAATTAATGGCCATTAAAATCTTTATTGATAATATCAAGCTGAGAAGTGATGAAATAGAATTAATTAGAAAAAAAATTAATGTAGAATTTGTAAAATATCCCATAAAAATATCAAAATTGAATGATTCGATTGTCAATTGGAATGATTCCTCAATTGTTGATACCATATTGATTATTTCACTGCTTAACCTTAATTTTGCTCATAATCCCCAAAGACTCAGCATATTACAAATGACGGCTAATTTGACGTGTCAGTTTCTAGAAGCTAAAAAGTTAAGTGATATAATTTTAACTAATGAAAATCAATTATTAACTTATTTGGCTGAAGCTTATCAAAATCATTGGCCCACAGCTTTCGCATTAGAGTGGCTCAGTCGTCGAGGGTGGGATAAAGAATTTGTTGCTATCACCCCTCCTGGCAAAATTAACTTAATGAGCCTGGTGATTGCAGCTTCCAAAAATCTCGTCCATACTATCCCACATTTTCTTAAGCATGACTCTTATTATAATAAGAATTTTTTATATAGCCTTGTGAATATATTTGATTCTTTGATGGCGATTTTACCTGCCGAACTTACCAATTTAATATTAGATTACTTAGAGGCACCTGAAATATTTTCAGGCATCAATGACCAATTATCTATCAGCAGATATTCTGGATATTTTAACTTAGCATTTAGCGCAATAGATGATTATTTACTAACGCCAAGGTTAATACAGCAATTGATTACGAAATGGGTGGGGACTCAGCCTAATAACTCAAATAGCGCTGCTGATTTCGGCATAATCATCGAAGCCATATTTAACTTTGTGGATCAGCATCAAGTTCAAATATTATTGCAGATATTTTTAAGTATGTGCGGCAATAAATCTGCAAATATACTGACTCACATGGAGTTAACTGAGCCTCAATGCCCCATATTAGATGAGTTTATTAAACAGCTTGTTAGGTTAAGCAATAATTCTAATTATGAATATTTACATGAATATGCTTTAACCTCTTTATGTTTTTTACAACCATCTGATTTTTACGATTCGATAAAGGCTAATCTAAACAAAGTGATCGTAAAAAAATTAATGCAAGGAAAAATATCAAACAATCTTCACCGGTGGTTAAGCATAATCCATACCAATGCCAATAATATTTTTAAAGGGGTAAAACTTTCTTCCCTAAAGAAAAAAGTGAAACATACCACTGCCGCGGGCTTATCTGAAGAGGATATTAATATTCACTCAAAGACAAATTTTCTTGTAAAATCTACATCTAAAATTAATTCCAAAGGCAATGCGGAAAAGCAGAGTTATATTGATCATCCTTTACATCAGGAGGGTTACTTTTTTCGTTATTATAAATCAATGTGAACATAGACGCTTCCATTTATTTCCAATCCATACTTTACTCATATTTGATTATAGCGATACCGAGAGAATTATTTTTGAATATGATGGGATGGTTTCCAAAAAAAACTCTGTTTGCATGACAAATAAAGCATCATTTTTGCTTTGTCGCTTTAAAGGGACCTTTATAATAATCAATTTCATAAAATCTATGTTAGCCTCCACTGAAAGGCATTGGACGCATTATAAATTAATTAATCAATCATTGTAATTCCAGTACCTGAACCAGGACAGGAAATTGTCATTTTACTGGATGAGTTGTATGATTGTCTTCGTAGCCTTTTCCTCTATCCATTCAAGAGGTATTGATGATTCATGTCTATAAAGTTAAAGGGATGCATTGCCATTCATGCGTTGATAAAATCAAATCGGCTTTAACGCCAATAGCAGAGAGCGTGAAAATCACACTCAACCCGCCGCGCGCTCAATTAACTACATCAAAAATCATTCCTACCGCTGAATTAAATCGTTTATTGGCCAAGGTAGGCGATTATCAATTTGCGCTTATTTCTGAAGAAAAAAATACGACTCAAATGGATAACGTAGCCTGGTTAAAGCGCTACTACCCTCTGATTTTAATTTTTCTTTATATTTTAAGCGTGTCATTATTTAGTCAGAATAAAATGCATACTTTTATGGCAGGGTTTTTTCTGATTTTTTCCGGCTTTAAATTACTTGATTTACCCGGATTCGCTAAGGCATATGCTACGTATGACTTACTCGCCAAAAGGTGGCCAGCGTATGGGTTCATATATCCTTTCCTAGAATTAATCCTGGGCTTTGCTTATCTTACCCTATGGCAGCCGCTAATCGTATATGCTTTTACGGTAATTTTAATGGGCTTTTCCAGCCTAGGAGTGATTCACGCTTTAGCAAAAAAACAAAAAATCCAATGCGCCTGTTTGGGAACTATATTAAATTTACCTATGACGGCAATCACGTTAGCGGAAGATTTAGCGATGGTATTGATGGCGGCCATTATGCTGACTACTCAATTGATCTGAAATGACTCAATCACTATTTCAATTATATGATTTTTTTTGTTGCGACAAGTCGATCAAAATGACTTGCTCGTTAAAGCGGGAAAACGATTATCGAAGACGCCGAAAACATCCTCTTCATCTAAAACACTTAAAAATACGGATTTATCTGCCTCCTTATTTGATATTAATTTAGAAACAGATCAAAAACCAAAGAAGAAAACAGTCAAAAAGTTAGCCCGGATATTTCATCATTAAATTTATTTTTCAGAAAAATTTTCAGGAATAG
>CBFGTC010000034.1:0-4005 GCA_965651935.1 uncultured bacterium | reverse complement strand
GTATTACAGCAGATTTTTTAGATTAAGTTGCGCAAGCTGGGCGTAAGGTCACGAAGCAGCCCACTCTTTAAATTCTGGAAATGAAGTAATTTTTTTGGTACCGAAACTACCTGCTTCATTAATCGGTTTGACAAACGCAGGAAATGGTATTGTTTTTGATAGTTCTCTAAGATAATCCTCTTTCTTATCTTCGTATTTAATTTTATCTAGTTTAATATGTGCTGGAATCTTAATTTCAGAATTAAGCATTGCTGCTTTCATGGCTAGCTTGTTGTGATAATTTTCAAAATCTCTATCATCAATTCCATAATGTTTTCTCAATTTCCCACAAACAGAAACGGCTTGATCGGCATAGGTTACAATATTAAATTCTATTTTATCGCCGTCAGACGGCGTTTTTTGTATAACATCGTCAATAATAGGCTTCAGCTTATCAAAAGAGAAATCATCTAGCAAAAACAATTCATCAACAAGAGCAACTTGCTCTCGACTCTTTAATTTATGATAACCATTTTGATTCACAATTAAATATAATTTATATTTTTCACGATTCATTACTTGTTTTATATCCAAGGTAAATGCCGTGCGATGATTATGTAATAAAAATATAATTTTCATAAATTTCCTTAATTTAAGTAAGAACCAGCTTTAGTGCTAAACCCCATAGTACTAATCCCATTGTCCATTTTTGACAAGTAGCCCATTTAGGGTTTGAATTAAAAAAAATAAAAATTGTTGCGGCAGTTAAGACAATAATGGCATTAATTAAAAAACTAATTAATATTTGAACAAATCCAAAAAATAAACTTTGTAAAATAATAGACCCTTTTTCTGGTTTGATAAACTGAGGTAAAAGTGATATATAAAAAACTGCAACTTTAGGATTTAAAAGATTTGTTAAAAAGCCCATAGAGAATAATTTAAAAGGAGAATCCTTCGGCAATTCTTTAGTCGCAAGGAAAACGTTTTTCGAAGAAATTGCTTTCCAAGCAAGCCAAGATAGATAAATAGCACCTGAAATTTTGATAACTTCATATAAATATGGCGCTTTTAAAAATATCGCCGTCAAACCAAAAGTGACAGCAAGCATATAAAAAATGAATCCACATACAACCCCAATAAGTGAAATCATACCCGCCATTTTTCCTTGGCAAATTGACCTTGAAACTAAATAAAGCATATTAGCTCCAGGAGTCAAAACCATAACAAAAGCTGCTAGAGAAAATACCAATAGGCTATTTAAATTGGGCACTTGCTTTCCTCCGCAACGCAAATTATACCTTGTCTGATTAATTCCTTGGCAATTTCAATTCTGTTGCTTTCATCCTGATCTACGGGAAACAATTCCGCTGAAAAAAAATCACTTTTTTCAATAAATTCCAAAAGAGTTAAAAAGGTAAGCGGACAAATAAAGCTGCCGCCAGGAAAAAAACATGTAAGTCTTCGTTAATTATCTGGTAATGCATAATTACCCCAAGTCTTTTTCTCAATCTGGTATTATTCTCAATGTTCAATTCAGAATCAGTTATAAACTTATCGTTAATTGGTTTTAATGATTGAATAAATCTATGCTTATAAACATCTATGGTTTCTCTAACTAGAGATTCTCCATCAGCATTTTTGATTAATTTTAGGAGCAAATTTTGTAGAGTGGTATTGGTAAGATGTTGAAATTGATTTGAAGGAGAAAATAACTGTTTTATAGGAATGCTTCTTCTGAAATCTTCATCCGTTTCACTGCTTAATTGTAACAACGTGGATAAAATATCACACCAACGAATCACCGTAACCGATAAAGTGAGATGCATGGAGCTTGTATCTGGAAGTGCTTGAGCTGCATGTCCAGTACCTCTGGGAAGATAAAGCAGATCACCAGCTTCGATAATGTATTCTTCTTTGATAAGATCATAATTGTGTGTTGCAGGAGAACGAATATTATTATTGAGTGGCAAAGAGACAGGAGAATCGTAAATCATCCATTTTTTTCTGCCCGAAATTTGTAAAATAAATACATCTTCATCATCGTAATGAGGAGAAAGCCCTTGATGATCATTTTTCGTTAGATATAAATTAATATTTGATAAAAAATTAAATTCTTCAAAAATACTGCGACACAGTAATGCTAACTCAGTCAATTTTTCCTGAAGATCATTGACAACAATAGTATCTCCTTGATGAAAAGCTTGGGTCAATGTAATTAAGTTTGGAGGTAAATTTGTGTAATTTTTATAATTTGCACTTTTATTATGGTTAGCTAATTGAATCTTTCCCCATGGAAAGTTAGATGTCCAGATAATAGGATTTAAGTCCGTTTCATTGAAGAGCGATTGATAATAACAAGGATTATCGCGTTTTAAATAAAGTACTTTTTTTTCCCAGTATAAATTAAAAAATTTATCATAACTTAGTCCATTAATTAAATCAGAGAATGAAAATTTTTTTTCCATAATTAAGATAATATTAAATATTAATTTTTTCCATTTCCAACTCCTCATAAGTAAGCAAGTTTAAATCGGCTTGCCTATCAGCTAAGGTAGTGAAAACAAAGTCTCGTTCACCATTACAAATAGCGTCTTCAAAAATTCCAGCAGTATATTCAATATGCCTAGCTTCATCCTTTATCAAGGAGTCCATGTATCTAGCAATTTTAGGCTGTAAATCACTTGCGGTATGCGCCAAAATCGCCGATTTTAAAAGGTATTGCAAAACAATGGCACGAATTTCAGTTAAGTGAACCTGAATTAGCTCGTTTATTGCTATACTTCCTGTTAGTTTTAGCGCTTCATCTACCTCTTCTATGGGAGGATGATTTAATTCGGTGAATCCTGGATATAACCCTTCAACAGCTATTCTCAATTCTTCATTTTCCAATGCTTTTGGAAAAACAATGTTTAACATAGCTATAAACAATTTCGAATGCCTAGATTCATCCAAAGAATGGCTACGCACCTTTTTGATATACTCTTTATCTAGCAAGCGATTTGAAAACTTCCAAATTTGCGCAGAACCATAGCCTTCCATTCTCGCATTTTCTATTAATGAATTAGCAAACCAAAGTTTATTTCGAGCATGGGTAAAATAATTACGTCCAAACCAGTCATTTTGTTGAACAGGAGGATGCTTTTGAAAGGCACACTTTAGTGCATATTCATATTCTGGGTGAGGAATAGCACCAACTGATCTCAAAGCAGAAACAACAAGATCAAATATTTTACTCATGATAGCATCCTGTATCCATAGTAAAATCTATAAAAAACTACCTAATTTGTTTATTTTCTATTCAAACACTTACAAATGTAAATTAACAACATCTTTGCAAATTTACTTGCAAAGATGTCGTGTTTACTAAAGCGATTAGCTAAGCTGCCATCGCAAATGCATGGTTACGTATTGCAAATGCTCCCGATTTCGGAGCTTCCATCTCAAATGCATGATTGCGAATTGCGAAAGCACCTGATTTAGGTGCTTCAGAAGCAAACGCATGATTACGAATCGCAAATGCTCCTGATTTCGGAGCGCTTTGCTCCATAGATTTTTTGAATGCCCAACCTAAAGCTGCTGTCACATTAGACAATAAAGACTTGGAAGAAACATCTTCGCAAGATTTTTGAATTGCCTCAATGTCCTAAGGTAGCATTTCAAAAGATATAGATGTATCATTTTTCAACATAAAATCCTCCTAAATGGTTGATAAAAATGCAGGTTTTCCATACCAAATTGTTCTTTTGGAGATTATCATAAAAATTTACCATTGACAATATTTATTTATTTTATTGTCAACCCAAAATTAAAATGTCCCCTCTATTACCAAAGTGAAAATGTCCCCCTCCCAGTAATGAGGGGTTTTAAATAAAATCCCCTTTTTTTAAAAAAAATTGATTGTTAAGCGAAGCGGTGGGTAACTCGCATAATCCTTCGCCAGGATGGCGAGTGGTAGCGAGTTATCCACGGCTACCGCGGAACCGGGCACTCACCGGCAATGGGCACTCCTCTAACCAGAGCCAA
>CBFGTC010000033.1:0-4119 GCA_965651935.1 uncultured bacterium | reverse complement strand
AATCTTTTAAAAAATCAATAACATTTTTAGGTGGTATTTTTAGGGGCTTACGATCGTCGTGCGCAAACATTAATAATTACTTTCGGTAATCAAGATCGAGTATTACAAAATGCATTAATCCGTGAAGGGTTAAAACAACGTGGCGAGTTAACAGGCGGAGCTATTCATACTGCTATTTTAGTACCGCGTACTTTAAGTGAAATTGAACGCAGTCAGGTGATGAATTACCATGTCGGCGATATTCTTCGATTCAATGTTGGCGATCCAAGTATGGATATTCAAAAAGGCAGTTACTGGCGAGTCGATCAAGTTATGAAGGAACACCAATGGCTGCGGTTGACACCGATGGGACAAGACAATCACTCGTCCGAATTTATTCTGTGGAAACCTAAGCTATGGAATAGCCGACAACGCGCCGGTGTTGAAGTATATCAATCGGAAAAACGTGAACTTCTGGCCGGTGATTTAATTCGCTGGACACGTACTGATGAAGCTTTGGGATTATTATCGCCGGAGCTGGCGCGTGTAGAAAAAGTCGGAGGAGATAAAGTAACGGTGCGTTCTCTTAGATTAACGGATCAAGGTTTGACGCCGGAGGATAAAGTCATAGAACTTCATGCCCATCATCCTCGTTTGCAACATTGGGATCACGCCTATGCTTTGACTGCTTATAGCGCACAGGGTAAAACTATTATTGAAATTATCATCAATGCGGAAAGCTGGCGGCCACAGCTAACGAGCCAACCATCATTACTCGTGGCTTTGACACGAGCCGCGAATAATCCGACTCTATATACGGATGATAAAGAAGCTTTGCTCAAAGCCATTCTAAATAACCCAGGATTTAAATCCAGCGCTTTGGAAATTATGGGCGAAGCTTCCCCAATGAGAGCAGCGATAGCTACACCATCCATTAAAAAAACTAACCTGGATTTCGGTGAATCCATTCATGTTTTGAATTCTAAAGACTTGGAGATAGAAAAGCCTTTTGCACCACGCTTAGATGCCCACCGGATTAGTCATTTATTGACTGACCAGGCCGAGGTGGTATTAGAACGGCTATTAGGTGAACCTAAAGCTAGGTCAGGGAGTCAATATCGCTATGGTACGCATCAGGGCAGTTTGGTGGTCACGCTCGCGGGGGATAATCGTGGCCTCTGGCATGATTTTCAAACCGGTCAAGGTGGTCACTTATTGGGCTTGATAGCGCAACAAAGAAACTTGGATATTCGGAGTGATTTTCAGGCGGTGTTGGGCGAGGCTTTAAAATTATTGGGAACCTCGCCGATGGATCCCAGCATACAAGAATCAAGGCTAGCTCCTCCCTTTAAAGCGCCAAAAATGGCAACGTCGTTACCACCAACCCCAGAACAACAACGCAGTTTGCGATATGCTCGGCAATTGGCACAAGAAAGCCAACCAGTGGCTAGTACGCTGGCTGAACGTTATTTACGTGAACATCGAGGCATTGTGTTAGATTCCTTTCCCGACAATGTTCGCTTTCATCCAGGTATTTACTCTCGAAAAAATGAGGAGGTTTATCCAGCTTTATTGGTGGTGGCTAAAGACAGCGCCGATAAAGTACAAGCAGTTCAAGCTATTTTTCTGGATCCTGAAACTGCAAAAAAAGCCAATGTTCCTGTTAAAAAGCAAACTTGGGGTCGGCCTTCGCAGGGTTGTGTAAATCTTGCCAACACCAAACTAGATAACACAGGTATGACCTATCTGGCTGAAGGTGCGGAGACTGCGCTCAGTATTTATCAAGCTCTAGGTTGCGCAGATGTGCGCATTACCCTCGGTAAGTCCAATTTTAAAAATATTGATCCGGCCACGACTTCCTCACAAGTGACTTTATGCTTAGATAATGATGGCAAGAAGAATCAGGCGGATCAGCTCATTCATTTAGCCGCTGAAAAATTACAGGGACAAGGTAAATCTGTGATGATCGCTCAGCCCAAAACAGAGAAATGGGATTTTAACGACACATTGATTCAAGAAGGGCAAGCAGCGGTAAAAAAAGAAATGCAGCAAGCAATACCTTATGCGGAATATCAAAAACAAGTGATTGCTCCAATTATTTTAAAACCAGAACAGTGTCTTAAAATAAGAACTAACAATTCAGAGAAAGAATTAGACAATATTAACAAAAATCCAGAATCTCAAAAGGAAAGCATGCGGATGAAAAAATCATTTGATTTTGAAATATAAAGTTCTTAATTTTCTTTATATCAAAAAATGGTAGTTTAACATTTTCAGCGCTGCTTGGGCTTTTTTCAGGCGAAGTTTTTTCCAATCTTGCATTAATACTCCCTGGTTTAAATCTGTAAGGAAAGCCGATTCCGCATTAGGTTTCTGATGAGCTTTTTTAGCCTTTAGCCAAAGCGAAGCAAATTCCTGAAAAGTGGGCGCATGACCTCTGCTCCACTCGGAATGCAAAACCTGTTGAGCAATCGCGCCAAATTTAAATTGACCGTCAGTAAGTTGGTTCATAATCTTGGCTATTTCTTTTTGCTTATGTTTATACTGGCCATAATAGATTCGATTATGGGCGGCCAAACTAGCTGGAAGTTTTTCAAACTTGACCACAGTCTTTTTAAACAAAGTGCCTCTAGGTAATTTGCCAGTTTTAAGGTAGTGACGAATATATTTAAGAATAATTCCTTTGCGGTCGGTAGGACCTCGTTTCAAAGTACCATTAGGCATTTCAATACTGATATAATAAGGGATATTATATTGTTTGCAGACCTGTTTTAATTCAGTCATGTTCAGGTAGTTTAAATCTTCATAGGACATTGTATTTGCCTAAATCTTACATCTAAAATAAAACAACTAATTATGTTTCCACCTTAGTTTTTCGTAAACCTTGTGGTATAAATGGCACACTAAAAGTAATACGATTCATTTTCTTTTCCAAGTTTTTACTGTCAGAAGTCATACCTGCATTGAGAACCTTGAGACCAATTTTTCCTTTAGTAGCTTTACTATTTTTTTCTTCAAATTGAATTGCTAAATCAAAGGATATGTCATTGGTTCCTTGATATGCTTTTACCCCATCAAGATTAGCGGGAGCTATAATACAATTCCCTTGGTATTTAGATTCGATATCGGTTCTTGCTTCAGCAATACCATCACAGATCTCTGTTAGTGCTAATTTAACAAAATCTTTTAGTTCCATAATATCTCCTGTCCTAACAAACTCAAGATCAATAATTGAAAAGCAATTTTAACACGGACTGGATTCGTTCGGATATCTCAATCCATATGGTGAGTCAAATTTTGCGGCGGCTGCGGTTGGTTGATTATTTATGTATTGTTAATACTGATTTACATTTATAGGTGATACGGTAGCCTTTATTAGTATCGACAAACAACTTACTTAAAGGCATTATCTTCAATTTTGAAGGAGAATATTATGGAAAAGAATATGCCCAAGCATGGCCAATTTTGCTGGAACGAACTGATGACTTCCGATGCCAATAAAGCCAAAGAATTCTACAAGTCATTATTTGGCTGGGAGTTTCAGAGCCGCGAAGTGAATCAAGTTACTTATAATATGATCAAAGCCAGTGGTCAGGAAAGTGGGGGCCTGATGCAAATTCCGGCTGACCAAGCGGGAAAAATTCCGCCACATTGGATGACATACGTGAATGTGGATAGTGTCGATGATTCGGTAGCCAAAGCGCAAAAATTAGGAGCGAAGGTGGTTTTCCCAGCGACGGCAGTAGAGGACTATGGCCGTTTTGCCATTCTCCAAGACCCCACCGGCGCTCATATTGGTTTGTGGCAATGCATGAAGTCTTGTGGCTGAGGTGAGTATCGCTAGTTAATCGAAGCCGTAGCCTAAAATATCGAATAAAGGTGGGTTTAGATGGGTGTTAATGTTTTAGTCGTTAAATTGCTGTAACAACTCCTCTACTCGTTCCTGGGCTTTCATTTTAGCGGTTTCAAGCAGACTGTCTTGTTCCTCTGGGTTTTGTTGAATGTTTTTTTCAACCAAGTGGCGAATCAGATAACGAGTTTCGAGTTCCCAAGATAGCAAAGTTTGCCATAAAAATTTTTGCTGCTCTAACCCGGATATTTCATTGTAGGATTTAAAAAGGAGTAGCGAAAATCTAACAT
>CBFGTC010000032.1:0-5540 GCA_965651935.1 uncultured bacterium | reverse complement strand
TATTCCTGAAAATTTTTCTGAAAAATAAATTTAATGATGAAATATCCGGGTTAAAACCCTAGCAACAGAAATAATTGAGTATATTTTATGCGCTTAAGAATTCCTTAAGCTGAATAATCTAGGATATGGCAAATATTTTTAAAATTTAATAAAGCGGATTTTTTCAGAATATTACAAATGAATCAAAATTATAAGGAAAAATTTTGGGAAGTAGCGATTAGTTTATTGGATCTTAATAATCTAAAGTTCTCGAAGAAAATTAGTTACTCCGTTAGTGGGACTATTTTAGCAGAAGAACAATTGATTAAGATGAAATCGGATTGCTTTAGGATTGTAACCCAAGAACCAAAAAAACATGGCCATCGTAAAGTGTTGATCGCCGACTGGCGCTTATATTATGGAGTAAAAAATTATGATGAAATAATAAATGAATATAGTCAATTATTAAATTATTTATTTCAAAAACGTTTTTCTATTTATATTTTTCACGAAAAAGCGCTGATTGAAGTTCTACAAAAGAATGTGCTTTTGCAGAGACAAGGCACTCCAATGGGATTGACCTCAGATAATCAAATAAAAACGCAGTTATCATTATTAGGTCATGATCCAGAACAATTTTTTATATTTCGCGACTTTCATTTATCTATATTAACCCAGGCAGTTCAATACCTTTCTCAAGAATTTATAGATAAAAATAAATCTACTCATTTTACACAATTAACCAAATTAAGAAAATATATTATCAAAAAATTAGATCATACGTTAATCATTGATGTGAATTGGAACGATAATATTATTGAAGGGGTTTTAAATGCTTCTGATAAAAATCAAATTAGAACCATTGAAATGAATTTACCATTTAATTATTTTTATCTGGATAGAATCGAATCAAATATAAAAAAAATAATTGCGCATTTCGACAATTATTTTGGTAAAAATAAAAGACCCCCTAACCTTAAAATTGATTTTGCTAATTTATATTTTTCTAAAAAAAAGCATTTGAATCTATTTAATAACTTTATACAATCAGTGATGCAAGCCTATCCAGCCCACTTGCTAACAGAATTGACATTATTAAATTATTGCTTGTACAATAAGCCATACTTACCTTATTTTTCCAATTTAAAAAAGCTGACAATAACACCGCATTATTTATTTCCAATGAAAAAAACCAACTTTAAAGTTGATTTAAATAACTCAACACTTAAATCATTAACGTCATTTTCTCTAACTCCCAAAATTAATAACATTTACTCTGATAATAATTTTGATTATTTTTTAAGAATAAATTGTCAAAAAACATCTAAAATCACAAGCTTGTTTTTGCCATTTACGTCCGGTTTTTATAATTGGATTTTTCCTATTAATTTTACAAATTTACCAAAAATTAAAAACTTAATGATTGATGGCAGATTATTTATAAGAAATCTTAATTTTAATTCATTAAAAACTATTGCCATATATCTACCAAAAAATGGATATTTAGTAAATGATTTAGAAAATGCAGCTTTGCTAAAATCAGTATTCATATGTAGCGAGTCGATAACGATAAATTTAGAAAAATTGATCAATTTAACTCATTTGATTTTTAAAGGAAAAGCAGAATCCTTAAAAATTCCTAGTAATTTACGACGATTAGAATTAGTAAATTTCAGCACGGCAACTAAACTGGTACTGCCGGCTTTGAAAGAATTAAGCTTACGAGATTCTGAATTAAAAAATATCAATTTTGACCATTGTATTTCTAGCTTGGAAACATTGAATATAATAAAATGCGAATCATCTGAACTTTTAAATTATTATATAAATAACTTATCTACTTTGTGTATTGAAAAAAATCCACAATCCATTAATCTCAATAATTATCCGAAATTAAATACTTTATTCCTGGCTACAGATTCTATTCTTGAAACAAAAAATCAATATCCATTGGTGACCGAATTAACGATAGAACGTATCAATATTTCACTGATCGAAAAATTTCCGTCAATTAAGCGTCTTGCCTTGAAAATCCCATTCGGCGATTCTAACTATACTGATATAACAGATTTAACAAAATTAAATAATTTAGAAAGTTTAGAAATTATTGAAGATTCTCCTAGCTCTATCATTCCTATGATTATTTTACCTAAAAATTTAAATTTCATTAAAATTAATTTGGACTCCATCTCTAACCTAATTTTTTTATATAATAGTTTGATTCTTACATTTATTAATTTAATAGATATTATTAAATTAAAACCAATTCACTTTAACTTTGTCATACGCGATAATATGGCATTCAATTTTTTTCTAACCGAATCTGCATTAACTGATTTAATAAATTGTAAAAATATTATTACGGATATAAAAAAAATTAAACAAAATCTAGAGGTTTATTATAAATCCCATACTATTGAAAAATTAAGAAATGTCACGTTTTCAAAAAACATCATCACCCCAGATAAAATTAAATTTCATCAAAAATTTGGATTCGATGATCAGACTATCGAAAATTTTGATAAAACTGATTATCAATTATATTACTTTATTTATCAAATTAATTCTGATTGTAAATTGAGTTCCATAAATGCAACTTTATATAGAGCCTCTGTATCACACTTTACAAGCGATTTGTTTGACGAAGCAATTATTACATCTAAATCTGAAGATTTTATAGCGGAAGAAAAAATACCTCACATTCAGATTAACGAAACAGAAGTATCACTCCATGATTTAAAGGAAATTGATTTTTACGGAAAAATACCAACTAAACAGCTTTATTTGATGTATGCCATCTATGATAAATTAACGGGGGGCTGGGCGCCTCTGCCAATGATAAGCGTTTACGATCGTTTATATAATATTTCTTTACCAAAACGTGGAAAAATTCGCTTTAATTTATTGACTCAACAATATGAAATATTTATTCCTCAAGATTTAAGGAAAAATTTTACTATCACCTATATTTTTCGTACGGAAAGCGTATATTCTTTCGAAATCCCCCCAAAAGCGATCAGTGTACAGCCTGATCCTGATATCGAAAAATATTTACAAAAAATATTTTTCGAAAAAAATCCAACCTCTCTTCCTGAAAAATTTACCCATTTTCGAAACGTTTTTAACGAAAAAACAAATATTGCAAATAAAATAGAAATTTTAAAAAAATATTTATTAGAATTTGACACCAAATCCGAACTAGCAGAAAATCCAGAATATTTACAGGCATGGTCTATTCCTCAGAAATATACTAGGCTAATACAAGCTTTGGTAGAGTCTAAAGGAGTTTGCCGACACCGCTCTCGTATCTTTAGCTTTATTGCCTATCATTATCTGAAGATTCCAGTTTGGCTGATTAGTCGGCCAGCACATATAAATATTCAATATTTTATTCATGATGAATTTAAAGAGGTTGACCTGGGCGGCGGACAAACAAACTTTTTACCTCCCATAGAGAGCCTGACTTCTGAAGAAGATAAGTTCGAATCATCTTTGCAGCCCAAAAAAGTTCAGGCAGATAATAAAAAAGAATTGCCATCATTGACGTCTTCGCAGGATTTTCGCATTAATACAACACAAATAATACGCCTTCACCAAGATGCCTCCCTATTTATTTCAGCTTTACAATCGACCGTGGATAGCTGTGAAACATGGGATAAATTCATCTCAGCGATTCAATCTGTACGCCGATTATTGTTGCGCACCGATGATGACGAACAAGCTCGTCAACTCACTTTTGATTTGCAAAGTCAGTTATCGCAACGAGATTATGCTGTAGATTATGTCGAATCAGCCCAAGAATTGGAAGAGGCTTTATTTTCAACCCATATTGATGAAAATGGCCGTATCCAAAAATTATCAAGCCCTTTAGCCAATTATATCAGCAATACCAGTTTCTCCCCTTTTCAAAAATATTTACTGATCAACTGGAACCAATTCGATCCAAAGCAAATGAATCGATTTAAGAGTTTACTCGATGACCCACCCCTGTTGTCCGGCCTACCGGTTAGTTTACACCTGAATATTATTAATCTCCTTAACGTGGATAAAAATGCCAGTGAATTGTTTATTTCGCGTTGCGATGAAGAAATTTTTTGGCCGGGAAAAATAAAATTAAGTCCTATTCCCTCAGCGCACACTATCGAGCACGCGGCTTCAGTCAATTTATTTTATGGCGGTTTAGGCTGGCGCGAAGCTCTTTTAGGGAGTCCATTACTGGTGGATGGCAAACCTCAATTTATTGCAGGTGCGTTAATTCAAGCGATAGAAGAGGGGCGGTCTGGTTTAGTCTTGCAAAATATTCCTACCCAGGCGCAAGATGAGCAACAAGCCCCGGAGTTAAATGCCTTCCTGAGTCATTTGCAGGTTGCTGGCTATTTTACCGCCAATGGGATATGTTACGATTTAAAGGCCCGAAAAAAAATGACTGCCGACGGACAGGTTCAACCCTTAAAACAAAAAGCGCTATTCCAGATTGGATTTCAAGAAATTAAGCTACTGGATTTTCAGCCGCCAGCACCAACGCAATTACATAAGTTTATCCAAAATCAGAAAAAGTCTAAGATTTTTATTTTAAATGATCAGAATTTTAGAAGTTTTTTTAAACAGGTTGAGATAAAAACAGGCGGTAAGCCGAATAATCTACCTGGATGGTTTGAAGATTGCCATGACGCAGACATCATTGTCTTTGAAGATGACCTGACTCCCGGTCAACGCCAACGTGTCCTATTACAATGCCATGAATCGAAAAAAAATATCACCTTTACTCAATCCAAGGACGCCGCTCCGTTATTAAATCACTCGTGGTCTTTCGAACCAAAAAGCTTCGCAGAGCCAGGCGCCTACTTATTACAAAGTTCTGATCCGGATTTTAGTGTAAGCTTTTTAAGCGCGCTGCTGAGGCAGCAAAAAACTGCAGTCCAACATGTGGTCCCTATTCACGGTAATACGCGTTTCACTGATTTATTGGCTAGTTTAAAGGTGATTTCTCTCGAAGAAGGAGCAGATCAAAAAAACTATGAATTCAATTGCCGCTTGCAATACACTCAAACCGCCTTATTAGATGCGCTATTGTGTGGTGAGACCGCGATCATCCATGGCGCGTTGAGTATGGATTGCTATGCCGAATTGGCCAGTTTACGTGCCAGACCGCCTTATTTACAAATTAATGGCCGACGCGTTGAAATCCCTGGGCGTTTATTGATTGTCACATCGCCGTTAAATTATGAAGTTAGCGACGCCAATAAACATGAAGTGGAGTGGAGCGATTATGAAAAAGCCTTACAAGAAGAATTTGCTGAATTTAAACCGTTACGGAAAGGAAAGATGAACGCTCAACAAGCGATTTCCTGCTTGGCTGTCCTTTATGAGCTTGCCCAAAATTTGCCTTATGGTAAGCCGGGGATGCCGGGGAAATTATTGTGGAATTATACTCGGCTATCGGATTGCGTGAAGCGGATGATCGGAATCTATCCCCAAGTATCTGAAAATATTCTTAAAAGCAAGTTGCTTTTTGATTATGATCCATTCAGCGAAGAATACGCGTTTTTAAATGTCATGAT
>CBFGTC010000031.1:0-5736 GCA_965651935.1 uncultured bacterium | reverse complement strand
AAAATCTTTTAAAAAATCAATAACATTTTTAGGTGGTATTTTTAGGGGCTTACGGTGTTTCGCAGCGCCGAGCGTGCCTTAACCCGCGAAGGACAAATAAAGCATAATAAAACGCGTCATGAAAAAGATGATCGCTATCGAGTGGAGGATCGCCGTCATTGGGTGTTAGGCTTTGACAATCGTGAAAAATTATCTGTATTCGAACGGCAAGCACAGCAAATAGCGGAGAGCATTGGACAATTGGATCGTAAAATTCAAGCTCTGGTTGAGAAAGATAAAAACCAAGCCGTTCGAGCGATGCAATGCCAGACGCTAGTCAATATTAGTTGGCAAGAAATCAATGTAGCGCCATTATTAGAACGAATTTCTTATATTGATGCACAATTAATTGCAGTACGCGAAGGCAATGTAGCATTGAAAGAGATTAATCAAAAAATATTGCAACAGGAGAGACAAGTAAAAGAAGCCGATAAAACTTTGCGAGATAAAAAAGTAGAACACACTACGTCCCTCACTGACCTTAAAAAATCTCAAGAAAAATTAACCCATATACAGCAAGACCCCAGTATCGTTTGTTTAACACCTTATCAAAAACAACAATTGGATGATCGTTTTGCTAATGTTAAAAAACCGGTTAGTTTAGAGAATTTAGATGCTCTAACGACTAGTGTATTGCAAACTATAGTTAAAGAGCTGGAAGACATCAATCGTGATATTCATAAAAATGAACGCATCATTGAAACTAGTTTTGCTGATTTTAAACGATCCTGGCCTATGGATGCCGGCGATATGGACACAAGTCTGGCCAGCGCTCAAGATTATTTCGCTAAGCTGACTCGTTTAGAAACAGATGGTCTACCTACTTATGAGCACCGATTTTTTGAATTATTGCAAAGCCAAAGCCATCAAAATATGGCGGATTTAGCTTCGCGTCTCAATCAGGCTCGTAAAGCTATTCTGGAACGAATGGATTTAGTGAATGAAAGCCTTGGCCAAGCATCGTTTAATCCAGGCACTCATTTGCGTATTGAAGTCAAAGATCGACAATTACCAGAAATTAAAGAATTTAATCAAACCATAAAAGAAATTTTAGCTTATGCGTTAGATGACGATCGAGCTTTAGCCGAAGCACGTTTTGCAACGATGCAGGAATTAGTCAATCGTTTGGGAAGCCAAGAAACTGAACAAAAGCGCTGGCGCGAATGTGTTTTGGATGTCAGACAACACGTGGAATTTATCGCGCGTGAAATCGATACCAAAGGCTTTGAAGTGGAAGTATATCGTAGTGGCGCCGGCAAATCTGGTGGACAGCGACAAAAGTTAGCGACGACTTGTTTGGCAGCAGCATTGCGCTATCAACTGGGCGGTCATCATTTAGGCGCACCCATGTATGCTCCAGTGATTTTAGATGAAGCCTTTGACAAAGCCGATAATGAATTTACTACCTTAGCTATGAATATTTTTACTAATTTTGGTTTTCAGATGATTGTAGCTACCCCACTACGCGCAGTCATGACTTTGGAACCTTTTATTGGCGGCGCTTGTTTTGTCGATATCAGTGATCGGCGTCATTCAGCTATTTTGTTAATTGAATATGATCGCGAGCATCAATGTTTACGTCTTCCAGCAATTTCCGCCGGTGCGGAAATTGCTTGTTGATTCTTATCCCGCATTCAAGCAAAGCTTGAACGCAGGAATGAAGGGAAAGGCCGCTCCGCTCTCCCTTGCGATCCCTCATCGGGATAGGCTTTTATTTTTATTGTAGAGAAGAATTACTGTGAAATTGCCGAATGATGTTCGAGAAAAATTAACTCGTCGCTTTCAACGATACTGCAGCAATTGGCTAATCAATCCAACCAACGCAGCTCAATGGCCTTTGGAAATTCATTTAGGTATTCCAAAAGAACACATTGCATTACATCAACCTGAAGGCATTCAGATCTGGATTTCCGCCTGGAAAAAATGGCATGGTACAGGCAAATTGTTGTGGCGAGAAATTCGCTGGCGAACATTAGGGTGCCAACATTTACCCGCAGTATTACTGTTGCATAATCCGCTCGAAGTGACTGCCTGGATCGGCGAAACTCTTCGCTGGCAAAAAGCATACTCTCGCTATCAAACACTTTTAGTCAATTGGCCCCTTTTAGCATCATCATTAGCGCAATATTTTAATGTCTTAGCCGACTATACTGATGTTGATTTTGAACGACTTATTGCTTTATTAAAATGGCTGATTAACAACCCAAGTTCAAACCTTTACCCACGGCAATTACCTATTCCCGGAATAGACAGCAAGTGGCTCGAAAATCATAAAAAAATAGTGAATACTTTGTTAACTCATCTACAAATGAATAACAATAATGGCGCTGCTTTTTTACAACGCTGTGGTTTGAAAGAGCTACCACGTCTTGTACGATTTTTAATTCTAGACCCCAAATTACGCCAAAAAATGGGGGGATTAAGAGATATAACCGCTTCATGGGAAGAATTAGCAAATATTAATTTTTCAGCTAAGCGGGTCTTTATAGTTGAAAACTTACAAACTGGTTTGGCATTTTTTGATATGCCGGATGCAGTGGTTTTTATGGGTTTAGGTTATCAGGTAGATATATTATCTCTTTTACCTTGGGTGGCAGCTGGACAAAGTTTTTATTGGGGAGATTTAGATACACATGGTTTTGCTATTTTAAATCGAGCCCGTTCCTATTTGCCGACACTTCAATCGATATTAATGGATGAACAAACTTTATTAACATACCAATCGTTATGGGTGGAAGAAGAGAAGCCGCATAATGCAACCTTGCTACCTGAATTAACCTTCTCTGAGCAAGCAGTTTATCAAGGAATTAAACAAAATCGTTGGGGTGAACGCATTCGTTTAGAGCAGGAACGAATTGCTTGGAATTATGCAAGAGAGGTTATTAATATTTTAATTCAATCCCCTAAAAAATTTAATATAGATAAACCTTGCATAGAATAAGTTACTCACGTATCTCCCTCGGTAAGGCCTGTGAATTAGGTGGCAAGTTATAAAGCCGATAACTCAAACCAAATTTCATTGCGCCGCAAAAAAGGCAATACCCAGGGCGGATTATAGAAAGCCATCATTGGCTCGTTATTGATTTTTAAATTATTATTTTTGATGTAAGTGAGTAATATCTGTAAATGTTCCTGCAGATTTTTATCCGTGCTAGAGCCTGAAAAAACAATCAAGATGTATTTATTGGTAGCCAATTTAGTCAGCCTAATAGACGGGTCTTCAGATTTAGGCAGTTTATCTACAGTCAATCCCTCCGGCATCACAAAACGCACAATCCACTGCGAACTAACAGCATTCTGATTTTGTTGGATAACAGGAGCTGTCATTGGAATTTTTTGTCTCTTTTGGTTGCCACCAAAAATGTAATTGGCTAATAGCCGAAAGCCGCTATTGATAGCAGCAAATCTTTCCCCTTGAACCTCAACTTCAGCAACCACCATTTCGCCATATTCCCGGATTTCTATTGGACCCTCTTTCTTTAATAAAATGTAAGGCGGTTCTGAGACTTTAGCGGTTAACCGCGCTAAAGTTTGGCGTAAATCATCATCAACAAACTTAAATCCTTGATTGAGTAATTTAGACGACTTCACCGCTACACCTTTCAATAATAATTCCTCTCCCATATCGCCAAATAAAAATTTTATTGCAAATTCAGGCAAAATCACCCATCGAGGTCGATGCAATACAGAAGCCATAATATCGGCAAATTCTACTTGAGTGACGATCTGAGGTGACACAATATTAACTGGCCCATCAATAGCTGGGGTATCGATCACAAATTGAATGGCGCGAATGACATCTGCCAGGCTAACCCAACATAACAGTTGGCGCCCACTACCTATTTTGGCTCCCAAACCTAATTTAAAACTGGGTAACAATTTCTGGAGCATTCCACCTTGAGGGCCCAGAACCACACCAAATCGAGCATTGACTACTCGCAAACCATGATCACGAGCCGGCCAGGTAGCCATTTCCCATTCTCTAGCAACTCTGGCTAAAAAATTAGGCGCAAGTCTAAATTCAATCGCTGAATTTTCATCATAAATTTTTTGATTTGGATTCTCAGAAGAAAAAGAATCATACACACCGATCGCACTGGCATTGATAAGCAGCGGCACTGCGTTATGTATACAAAAATCGGCGATGCGATGAGTGTTTTTAATTCGACTGGCTATAATTTCATCACGACGATTTTGATCCCATTTTTTGCTGCCAATATTAGCACCTGCTAAATTGACTACCAGGTCGATGTCTTTAGCTTGATAGAAATTTAGCTGCTTCCAAGCCATAAATTTAACCGTATCAGAAAAAATTTGGCTTACTTTGGTCGAATCACGGCTTACTACCATAACATGATGACCACTGGCCAGAAAATGCGAGACCAGCGCTTGGCCAATAAAACCCGTTCCTCCAGCTATTAATATATTCATGCTTTTTATCCCTTATTGTAAGTAATCTCACAAAAGTAATATATCTATCAGTTCGCTCTAGCGCGTGCATGGCAGAAGAAATCTTCATTGAAACCGAATTTTCAATTAAAAATTGAGTTAATGAGGTTCGAATCAATCCTGGAGCAACCACATTAAAACGAATTTTTTTATCAGCATAAGTTGCCGCAGCGGCCCAAGCCAGATCAATAACACCTGTTTTCGCTGCAGCAATCGCCTCATGATTGGCAATGCCCTGTAAAGCGGCAGCAGATGAAAGCAGAACCACAGACCCTCCCTATTTCCCTGCCGCTGCAGTAGTAGCAAAAGCCGTAATCAGCGAAGATTCAATGGTCTGTTGATATTGTTCCTGGCTGGTTAAGTGATGCACCAATGCAACTCGTCGCTCCAATAATTAGAAATTTTGCCACATTATCCCTTAAATCTTTTGATATAAAGATTCTAAAATTTTTAGTGTTTGGAATGCACTCTTTTCTTTGTCTTTTATTTCCAGCATTAAATCAAAATCCAGCTCTGCAGTTTCCCATAAAAAATTTTTCAATTTTCTCTTGTTTAAATGCTCTGCATGTTTCCCTAATCTGCTGTCAGGCTGTTGCTGGCTGTAATCGATCATTGGTCGACCATCTCTTTTTTTCCAGGTCGACAAGCAAATTAATAATGCCTCAATCATGCTTTCCTGATTGTTGAGGCATTCATGGTGAAGATTATCAAATATAATTGGTATTTTAATACGTTGATAAATTTCATAACAGTCTCGAACTGAGTATAAGTGGTCATCATTTTCAATGGCTAATCGTTTTTTAATTATCTCTGGTAATTTCTGATAATTTTGACAAAATCTCATCATGGATGCGGTTTTGTTGTTATAAACTCCGCCCACATGAATTTGTATTTTAGCTGTTTCGTCCAGATTGAGACTATCAAGAAATTGTGCATGATAAGTTAATTCGGCAATACTGCGAGTTAGAATATTTGGGCTGATCGAGTTCAAAAGGATAAACTGATCCGGATGCATCGAAATTCTTATCTGGTTTTGACGAATGATCTTCTCAATAGCCAGCAATTCTATTTTAAAGTGTTTTTGCCAATCTATTTCACAAATTGGATGTGAGGCAAAAGGGATAATTCCAGAGCTTATTCTAAAAAACTGAATACCATGTTGAATATTAAATTGCAAAATTTTCTGTAATTCACCAGCGACTCCCGCTGAAGCGGGAGATTTTATTCTAACGGGCTGGGTAATTTTGA
>CBFGTC010000030.1:0-5779 GCA_965651935.1 uncultured bacterium | reverse complement strand
AATGTTAGATTTTCGCTACTCCTTTTTAAATCCTACAATGAAATATCCAGGTTAAGTGGTGCGGAATATGAGTTATATCGTTTTTTTGTAAATATTCGGTCAACCCGTACATCATTCCAGCGAAAGCTGGGATCTAGGGACAATATGATAAAACTAGATTCCAGCTTTCGCTGGAATGATGAGATCAAAGTTAGGTTTTTCAGTCAAAAATCGAAAAAAATCGATGGGTTGACCGAATATTTACGTTTTTTTCCTTCGGGGAAGGAATTTTTTTAATGTGCCATGTTTATATTGCTGGGCGGGAGCAAACCCAGCCAATATTTGATTTTGAGTGTTTTGGCCGGGGGTAGAGCCGAGGTTTCTAAAACAATTTCTCGATTTATACCGGAAAAGTTAATTTTAACTGATTCGATTACTGCTTGGTCGTGTTCCGTTTGCAGAGGGTACACGAATACCGCTCCGGCCTTATTTAATTCAGTTAAATTAATCCAAGGACTTTGATTAATATCATTTAGAAAAAACGGGATCATTTTACCCGGCGCAAAAGCGACGATATTGGAGACGTATTGTACGTCTCCAGCGACGTAAACCAAAGGTTGCTGGTTGTAATTTCGCCATTGCTGAAGTACTTCTTTGGTAACCTGACGACCCGGAAAGTTACTGTGGACTTTGCCTTTGTTAGGTTTAGATAATATAGGTTGTAATGAATTAATTGCGACAAAAGCAATTGCGGTGAAAACGAAAATAGCCGCCCAAATTTGTAAGAATTTTTTTATTTGCTGCGTTTGTATTTGTGGATTTAACCACGATACTAACAGGATTCCACTAAAACAAAAAAATGGAAAACCCCAGCGCTGTACGAGGGCGGCATTCATGATGATAGCGACAATCACCGTAAACAACATTGGGCCTAAACCTAAAATCAGTATAAATTGACGTTGAAATACAGTAAATGGGCGCAGCAAGTTGGGAGAGCAGGAGCGATAAAAAGGCAGTAATAGAATTAACCAGGGCAATATAAATAAAAAATGATTTATCAAAAAATAGAGCGGCCGGTAAAATCTCAGAAATAAATTATGCCAAAAAGAATTCACGGGTTTGGCCATCTCTGCTAAGGCATAATTGACGGCGTTAAAATGATGTTGATATAAATAATATAAATTAGGCGAAAAGATTAATAACGCTATGATTGCCGCGACGTACACTCCGGGACGTTTCCACACGGCTCTACCCTGTGCCGAAGTAAACAGAATTAAAAATAATAAAAGTATCAGTAATCCTGACTCATATTTACTGATTAAGGCTAAGCCGGCAAATATTCCAGTCAGTATCCAATAGGGTAGGCGTTGTTGAGTGACGGCCCGATAAAAATAAAAACCCATCCATGCCCACAACGGCAACATCAACACATTAGGATCAAAGATATAAGCAGAAATATTAAAATAATGTACGCAGGTTAATAAGCTTGCTGAGATCAATGCTTGCCGAGGGTTTAGCAATTGATTTGCTAATCGCCAGATACCCCAAAAACAAGCTACGCAACAGGCTTGTGCTAATAAATAAATAGGCCAGCCTATAGTTCCAAATAAATTGCTTACTATAGCGGTAAGCCAGGGCGCCAAAAATGGATGTTTTGGGTATCCCCATAACCATAATCGACCCCAGGCTAAACCTTCTAATGAATCCGTGGGCGGGTTATGGACCATGATGCTAGGCAGAATTGTCCATATTACTAAATGGATTAAACAAATTGCTAAAAATATTTTTCGGGTTTGATTTTTTGCTGTTTCGTTTAGCCAAAATTGTCGCATTATCGCCCCTTAGTAAGTGAATACCCAAGGAACTATTATAGCATACAGTTAGATTGGGCAGGTATAACTTACAATAATTTTTTGTAGATCGAGATTTAACGGGGTTGTGTCATTTAATATAGACACAATTTTTTGTAAATCGATTTTAAAATTTTCTTTGAGTAGCGTTGCTGAACGTGAGTCGGGGTTATGAAAAGTATAGGTTAATACTTTTCTGAAACTATCGATTTCTTTATTTTTAATCCGGTCTTCCATAATGTTTTTGGTTTTAATATTAAAAACAGAAAAGGAAATCGTTCTTATGTAATCTGATAAACTGTCTGCAAATGCAAGCTGATATTGAAGCTGAAAAGATTGAAAACAAGGAAAATTTTTCGCATGAAAAAAATTAGTCAACGTAGGGGAAGATTTGGGCGTCCCACCATATACACAAATTCCGTAATATAAAGAATCTGTTTTAACCGGTATGGGAGTTCCTAGAATTGTTTTGCTTTCTTGTAATAATTTCAAACTGGCTAGGGTGTTTTCTTTATCGTGACTAGAAAACCCTGAATTTTTAATTTTATTAAGCGATGTTACTAAACCTTTTTCAATTCCGGCTATATCTAAAATATATTGAGTGCTGGAAACTGATAATGGATAATTATCCTGATGTAATTTGCATTTAGCCCAGACCGGGAAAAAGCGAGCAACGCCATGTCCGATAGATTCTAAAGCGGTTAATAAATTAATAGCGCAATCACCTAATTTGGATTCAGAATTCTCTAGTAGCCTCAAATGATCTGCGAAATGGACCAAAGGATATTTAATTTTTTCCAGTAATTCTTTGGCGACTATTTGCTGTTGTGTTTGTTTCATTTTTAAAACCTATTTATTATATTTACCCCAATGCCCACTTTTTACTTAGATTTAAAGTAAATATTCGGTCAACCCGTCTATTTTTTTCGATTTTTGGCTGAAAAAACTAACTTGATCTCGTCATTCCAGCGAAAGCTGGAATCTAGTTTTATCATACTGTCCCTAGATTCCAGTTTTCGCTGGAATGACGTACGGGTTGACCGAATATTTACGATTTAAATTTTTTATATTAGCAGAGACGTTTTCGAAGTCATTTTTTTGTGGTTTAAAAGGCGCATATTCATACTTGTTTTTATAACGCTTTGATCGTCCAATTTATCTGCTGCAGCCGCAAGTATTTTCTTCTATTTTTTCTTGATTAATCTTGCTAACAATTTAAATTATTGTATAACGTAATTATTATGGTTTTATTAAAAATTATTTATGTCTAGTACACGCTTGTACACAGGAGGAAAATCGTCATTGCGGCTTAAGCGACTGATTTTACACACGCATTGAGCTGATTGTATCGCTTAAGCCGCAATGACGCGCATCACAAAAAATCGAGTCCTTCCCCGGCTGGCCCGGGGATTCGGATTGCTTTAATGTACAGACAGGTCTAATGGTGCAAAACCGCCTTTGTTATACTATGAATCGCGTGTACCTTGGTTAAAGCCCGTTCTTGGATTAATGTTCTAAACAAGCCTAAAATCGGCAGTTCGGTGTATTTGCGTTGTTTTTCATGGTTTGATAGCAGTATTCCATCTACCGTTACCGCTATTTTTTCAGAAGTTTTTTGTTCTGATAGTACGCTGTTGTTGATAGGAATTGAGTCAAAATGACCGTTGTCACGAATTAAAGCGGGGTTAATATTAAAATCTCCGCAAAAAACCATGGTCTGGTCAGCGTGTGTTTGCAAAAGCATATAGATTAAATAACAATATTTTTTTCCCATCGCAGATAGTTGGTTATGTGAGGTTTTAAATTCGTCGCCTGAAAAGGGTAAGTGCGCCAATGCAAAATAAAGCTTTTTGGAGTTTAACCCTTTTCTTTCGAATTCCCAAACTTGGAAGCGATTGGTTAACTTTTCAAAAAGTTCCAAAGACTTGAGTTGTGACTCATGAGATAAATTGGAAGTTTTGTAGCGATAATCGGCTAACATTAATAATCCCCAATTATCGCCTGATGAAAATGCGGGGGCGCTGAAAATCTTCATTCATAAGCAATCGTTTAAGCCACGGATATTTTTTCAATTCGGAAAATAAGTGCTTCACGTGCGTTGCGTCAACTGGCCCTTCACACAATCCAATGACTTGAATATTTGGATTAATATAAACAATTTCTGCTATCACCGCGGCAACTTTACTGAGCCTTTTTATATATTGCTTGTCGTCTTCTATTAGCTTAAATCCATTATTAAATCTACCATTACGCTCTTTTGCTTGCATCATCACATTCCAAAATAATATATTATGGTGAATTACCGGATGATGATCGGAAACTTGCGCTGAAATTGCGTCCATACCTTTTAAACAAGTTAAATTTTTATTTTTCATTTTTTTACCTCTATAAATAAGTTTTAACAAAAGATCATGATGATATTGTCAGACTTATATAATACTCCCTAATTTCTAGACCACTGAGAGAGATATAAAAATTTGTTAAAATGATCTATCTCGGAGGGTCAGATGAGTAAGAAAAAAGCAAAGAGTTATACGGCTGAATATAAGGCTAAAGTGGCCTTAGAAGCGATACGTGGAGATTTAACGATAAATGAAATCTCTACAAAGTATGGAGTTCATGCTACTCAAATTAATCGCTGGAAACAGGAAGCGTTAGCCTCGATGAAATGCAGTTTTACTAATAAGGTTCAAAAAATGGATATAGGCGACCAGAAGCTCATTGATGACCTATATCGGCAAATTGGTCAACTAACCTGTGAAAACGAATTTCTAAAAAAAAGAGTTTGGGAATAACGCTATCAGAGAGACGCGCTATGATTGATATTAACAATGAGAATTTGAGTGTAAGGAAGCAGTGCGAGCTTCTCAGCTTAAATCGTTCTAGTTTGTACTATCAAGCTCTGGGGGAAAATGAATATAACCTTTTACTGATGCGATTATTGGACGAAGAATACACCCGCCATCCGTTTAAAGGTGTGGAAAAAATGGTAGTCTATTTGAAAGAATTGGGCCATAAGGTTAATCTGAAACGCGTTAGAAGATTGCTCAGGGTGATGGGATTGGAAGCGATTTATCCTAAAAAGAGATTAAGTATTCCCGATATTTCCCATAAAAAGTACCCTTATTTACTGACTGGATTGGAAATCAACCATTCTAATCAAGTGTGGTGCAGCGATATTACCTATATTCGCTTATCTCAGGGTTTTGTTTATTTAGTAGCCATTATGGATTGGCATAGCCGCTATGTATTAAGTTGGAAATTAAGCAACACTTTGGATGCTTCATTTTGCATTGAAGCTTTAGAAGAGGCATGAATGTGTTATGGATTGCCAGAGATTTTTAATTCTGATCAAGGGGTTCAATATACCAGTGAGCCTTTTACCGGGTTATTATTAGCTAATAGGATTAAAATTAGTATGGATGCTAAAGGTCGAGCTTTTGATAATATTTTTATTGAAAGATTATGGAGAACGGTCAAATATGAAGAGATTTATTTGTATGATTATGTTTCTGCCAAAGAAACTCAGGAACGATTAACGAAGTATTTTAAATTTTATAATTTTGAGCGACATCACCAAGCTTTGGATTATAAAAAACCGGCTGAAATTTATTTTGGTATGAAATTGCCTGTGGACTATGTTAATGATGTGGATAACAGTTTGCTCGTTCCTCGCAAAGTTACCCACATCATTAACATGGGTCCACAGGCTCAACAACAGTAATTTTTATTACTTTTATATTTGGATTTTATATCTCACTTTAAGTGAAAATTGGTCTTGACATTGGGGAGTACCTTAAGAATCAAATGATATTTCTTCCGAAATTTTTTCTAATTTCGGAACTTTTGATATCACCATAGTCTCTATCCATTTGCGTAAAACAGTGAGGTCGAATTCGTGACCTTACGCCCAGCTTGCGCAACTTAATCTAAAAAATCTGCTGTAATAC
>CBFGTC010000029.1:0-7490 GCA_965651935.1 uncultured bacterium | reverse complement strand
GTGGGGCCAAAATAAAATATTAATGTGGGGCCAAATTAGAGTATAAAAACCATGTAACGCTTTGAGTTGCATTTGCAGATTTTGCAGGGTTTCATTTTGGGATTGATTGGTTTGTTCCTGCGCTGCTTTTTGTTGTGTGATTAACTGTAATTGTTGCTGAAGTTCAGAAGTTGTTTTTTGGGTTTTATTCAGCTCGTTTTCAGTCCGTTCCATCCAAAGATTGGAACCATCCACATGCGTGGTGGGATTGTCGATCTGAAATTGAGTGGAAGATTGACGTTTCTTAGATGGTATATCAGCATGGCTGGACAAAAATGAATAAAAAACCCAACCTGCTAATCCGACAGCGATTAAAGCCATCGCCAGATGTTTTTGTTGTTTTTTCTTAACTCGGCTGGGTTGCGTATCCACAGACTCTTGTGGAGCATGATCGTTTTTCTTAAACATGATTCACCACCTTGATCATTTGAATCGATTGATGCGGTAATAGAGTCGTTTTCTGGCAATAAATCGCACGATCACTAGGCTGTGCAAACTCGTTCTCCGTCACCGTGATGCTCTGGCGAGAATGATTGGTGATCTGATAAATAGCCACATCGAAGCGATCACCTATATAACGCTCGGTTAATTTCAAATGTAAGCCTGAACCAGCGGTAAACTGCTGAGATTTTTTCAACACATTGTGCGTGTAACCAGGGGGGATTTTTTGATGGATAATCATATCCACTAAACGGATTAAGGTTTGCGAATAAATATCGCTTATTTCCCAGGCTCTGGCCGCTTCGGTGAGTAGCTCCTGCGGTTTAATCACCAGCATATCGGCGTGCTGGTGCCATTGTGGTGTTAAATAAAGAACATAGTGATGCCCTTGCTCAGTACTGACGAATAAATAAAAGGGTTTTTTTGAAAGCACTTTAGATTGTACTTTTTTACAAGATGTCTTTATCTTTTTTTTCTTTTTGGTGATGGGGCAAGATTGACCTATTTTTTTCTGAGCCAGAATCGGTTTAATAAATATCGCTCCTTGACTCACATCGTTACTCACCTGATAAGCGCCTGCGGAACCCCTGACTAACACAATACGATCGGCACTGACTGCAATCCGGGTCAATTCCATCGCGGCAATATCAGCCGTTATTTTAGTATTATCTGCAGCAATCACTGTCTGCGCCTGTGCGGGTGTTATCCCCAGCCAAGCAGAAACAGCAATGAGTGAACCAGTAAGTAAAAGTCGCTGTTTAATTGATTTTTTAAGCATGAGCGGGATTCTCCTGAGTAGTCTGTTGAGAGGGATCTTTTATTTCTTGAAACGATTGCAGCCAGAGTCGGCCTTGAGAATATCGATAACTGAGACGATAGCTAAGCCGTTGAACTGGCAGTGGCAAATTGCTCACTGTGGCGCTGAAATCACCTGTAATTTGAGCTGTCAGATGAGGGATATCCACCAAAATTTCCACAGGATAAAAAATCAGACTGGTATGCGTTTTGGTTAAATGATCTGCTTCATCCACCAATTCATTCTTCAATTCGCCATAATAAGTGGGATCGGTATAGCGCAATAGCATGTCTCGTTGATACTGCGCACTGCTGGGCGTCATGTTTAAGCGTAGTTGCACGAGAAAAGCGGATATTTGCGATAAATATTCGGGTGACACCGTTTGTGAATTTACCCAGAAAGCCTGATTAACCACCGGTGGGACAATCACAATCCGTTCACGATTAATCATCCTGCACACGCAAATCACTAATATTAAACTAATTATTCCTAAAACAGCGGCTAAGATTAAATAACCGTTCCGTTGTACGATTAACTGTTGTAATCGAGATTTATATTGTGTAATTTCCATAGTCTATTTCCCTGAGTTAACCGATGAGTTCTCGCCAATATGACGGCGGGGTAGATTTTAATTTCACACACATCGGAAAATGCCAATATAACCAGTGGACAATAAAATGATGACCCTGTTCGCCTTTCATTTTCTTGATGCCAAAGATTCCAGCACTACCGACAATCATGCCCCAGACTGGACTATTCAATGCCAGCATTAGAATCAGAAAAGGTGCTAAAAATACGATGAGTTCATCCATCGTCCACAACATGAATTTAAAGGGCTCATCCAGTGTTTGTGGAATACGGTATCCCTGACTCATGCGCTTTCTCCCGCAATCGATAGAATAATGTTGAAGAAGATCGACACCACCACAATGCCACTCAACACCAATAAATTTTTGGTTTTCATATAGGCGGCCAATCCTAAAATACCTTCGGAAGCATAAATATATTTTTTACCAGTGCCGTTGAGCGTCGCCCATAGACTAGCGTCGGTACCATTCAAAATATCTGTGCCATCTGCTAATGCATCCAGGCATATACTCATCACACTAATCGCCAATAAAGAACGTATGATTCTGTTGGCGTAGGGATGGCATAGCACGCACCATAATCGTTGACCGATGGACTGACCTATCTGTTTTAATCGCCTGACTTGCTTATTCATGTTCATGGTGAACCTCATTTCTTTTTTTATTTTTTCTACCGCTCTGGTTACCCGACAACCGGGCTTCCAATAAATGCAAATACTTCCATTGCAACGGCTTCCAATTTTTACCGCCGTGCTTTTCCAACTTCATGAGATAAGCCATCTCATAGTCGGCGCGGGCTTGACGAACATCGGCAAAAAAATCAATGCACCGTTGCTGATTCGGATCACTGATCGATGTCACGACATTTTTACTCTGCTTCTTCCACCGCCAAAAATACTTCACTTGGATACCGGCATACCGTGCCGCCAACTCATAACTGGCTCCAATCCGTAGAGCCTCACACATTTTCTGACGAATATTTTCCGTCAACTCATGATCTTGCTCCGCCATGAGTGACACCTTGCCGCGCTGATACACATTCCGCGAATGTCCGGTCTGTCCCGGACAACACCGCCGCATGGCCTGTATGTTGCTGCCAGCGGCGCACCATCACGTCCACATAATGGGGCGCGATGTCCACAAGCAACGCATGGCGGTGCGATTGCTCGGCTGCGATCAAGGTGGATCCGGCTCCGCCAAACATATCCAGCACATAATCGCCTGATAAGCTGCTGTTCTGCAGCGCTCGTTGTACCAGCGCCAAGGGCTTCATCGTCGGATGAAGGTCGCAGAATAACGGTTTATCAATAGTCCACAGGGTGCTTTGCGCACGATCTCCATACCACTGATCGGTCTGGCCTCGACGATAAGCGTAAAAAATGAGTTCGTGCTGCGTTTTATAGCGCCCGCGGTTTAATACAAAATGGTTTTTTGCCCAAACTATTTGCGAACGAACTCGCAATTGGTTAGTTTCTAAAGCTTGTTTGACTAAGTCCTGACATTGCGAAGCATGGCAAACATACCAGGAAGCCTCCGGTCGGACATAAGGGGTGGCCTGGGCAAAGGCCGCTTGCAATAATTGTAGATAGTCTTCATCTTTTAAGTGATCGTTTTGAATACGACGGATGGATTTGTCATCCACTTCTTGCGCATAATCGACATTATAAGGCGGATCGGTAAATACCAGATCGATTTTTTTATTTCCCATTAATCGAGTCAAATCATCGGCGGATGTCGCATCTCCACACATCACTCGATGATGACCTAATTCCCAAATATCTCCCGGCTGACTGATAATAGCGGTTGAAGATTTTAACCATTCTCCAAATTCCTCGGTTTCATCCGGTAAACCGCCCATTAATTTTGTCAATTCAATTTCACTAAAACCGGTCAGTGATAAATCCACATCCATTTCTTTTAATAAGGATAATTCATGGCTCAATAATTCATGATCCCATTCGGCCTCCTCGGAGAGACGATTATCTGCAATACGATAAGCTCTGACTTGTGCGGGAGCGAGATGGTGTGCAATCAAAACCGGTACTTTTTCCATCTTCAGTTTTTTAGCTGCTAACCAGCGGGTATGACCAGCAATAATAATATGATCAACGTCTGCAACAATCGGCTGCTGCCAGCCATACGTTTTTAAACTGTCAGCGACTTTATCGACAGATTTCGCGTTTTTACGCGGATTTCGTTCATAAGGTCGAAGATCATCGATTAAAAACCATTGAATGTCCATTTAAAAATTCCTATAAAATAGTGGCACTATTTTTCTTGTTTTATTTGTGAAGATTTTTCTTCACCGTTGTGAGATATCCTCTCAGAAAATCAGGAATCTGCACACGGAATGAGAAGTTAAAAATTTCCCGACTTATCAGCAAAAATTTCTCGATTTTATTTGAAAATTTCCCGATCAAGACCAAGAATCAATCATTTATAAACTACTTTAAGTCTTAAAAAAGACATTTCGAGAGATTTTCTCTACTTTTCAATGTATTTTTTGAAACAAATCAGGAAGAATATCCAAAGGAATAACGTTTTATTTTTAATGTTATTGTGGCAGCCTATCTCGTGAATGCACGAAATAGATCAGCATTCATAGATAGGGTAACCGATATATGAAAAATAACAGTCAAAACGAGAAAAATAATCAAAAAGATTTGAAGAAAACTCATTTACTCAATGACCACTCGTTTGACGCATTAGTTCAACTGCAACAAGAAATCGCTGCAGAAACTGGCTGGATGCCAACTTTAAATAAATTGGTCAATGCGCTAGTGAATGGACAAACATTGCCTTATTTAAAGAAAATTATATTGCAGGAATTTGATGATCGACAAAAATTAATGTCTTCTTCTCATGAAGAATTCCTCAAAAAATAACTACTCTCAATTTTAATATTTTTATACCGACACTCCTTTCGACATCGATACTCACCTAAAAAAATTTTATTCATTTCATTCAAAAGGAGATCGTTATGTCCAAACTTATTCAAGCTTTGTTAAACCTGGATCATCCGCAGCGGCATGCGCCATTCAGCCAATTGCCAATACTGGATCAGGAAGTTTTTCGTATTTATCAAGAAAGTGCTCAAGCTATGCGGGATAATAGAAGCGGATTCATGCAGAATTATGGTGTAACAGAAGAAAAAATACGTCATCAGCTACAAATTCGAATCACTACAGAACTGGACGCCATGAATTTGCATCGGCTGAATGATTATCGGCGTTTACAGCGTGTCATCCTAGATTGGAATCCTGATCATACCAAGGATCATTTTAGAGAATGTTCGGCGATTAAAAAATCCCTGATTGTCTGTTTAGAGGATACGCGTAAAAAACAGCGCTTAAATCGACTGTGTCAGGAGTATAAAGCGCATTTGACCACGGTAATCAAATCGGAATTAACTAATGACTTCCCCAACTTGGCTAGGAGCCGTGGTTTTGATTTACCGGAACCCACAGGCTTATTTAAAAAACCACTCAGACCCGGCGAAAAGCCTTCCACGCTCGATCAATTTTTATCGACTGAAGCCAAGTCACTGCCGATAGCCCGAAATTCCGGGTTACAGAAAGCCATTCAAAAGTACGAAGCCGTGACTACCTTGCAATCCACACTACTGACTCATAAACCGGCGGCGACACAAATTCAGGATTTTAGCCGAATACTTGAGCAGCAAAAACCCCTCCTAGAATCCCATCGAGACAGCACGGCCATGCGTTTTCTGAAAAAAGTAACGACAGCGCTTACTTTCGGTATTGCAGCGGCTTTGGGTATTTTTGGGGTGAAAGGTCAGCAGGCTGCTCAAGATATGAAAGCCGTGGCTGATCAAAAACCGGCGATACCCAGTTTGTAATCTTTATGCCCCTCATTATTTAGTTTTAAAGGAGAAAAATATGAAATCTATTCCTCAACTACTCTTAGAAATTCAACAGGAATCTCAAAAAAATCCATGTGAATTCAACATCAGTGTGACACTGGACGATGCCGTCAAAAAGCTTTATACCGATGCTGAAACACGAGTCAATAAAAAATTACGGCATCAACGTTCACCCGATGAATTGGACAAGCGCCATGCCTTAGTAGGTGAACTCATGATTGCCTTGACTCAGATATTAGCTAAATCTGACTTAATGGAGCAAAGTCAATACGATACCTTGAGTCAATCGGTACAACGTTGGTGTCCGTGGGAAGTGGAAAATTTAAAATCCAGCCAACTCGTTCGCCAACTGCTCATTTATCTGTTGCCGCAAGTCAGAAAAAAACAGCAATTGCAACAAATTTGCGGTGAATATAAAGATCATTTAACGACGGAAATTGAGGGTGAACTCCGCAGTGATCATCCCAAAGCGTATGCTCACTATGAGAAAGCGCCTTCACGGGTGTTTGGCGGTCCCAAAATATCGCCGGACACCGTGGTGGCAGTTCGGATCGATTCGGCCCGTCCAATGGATCAGTTTGTCGCCGAGCAAGCGCCCGGACTGGAAAAACCCAGCGAGCGGTTAACGATACTCTTAAGTAATTATCAGGCGGTACGGCGGATGGAAGATAGTCTAAATAAACCCATCAAACCAGTCACCACTCAGTTACAAGATTTTAGTAAAGAATTTAAAGCGCAACGGAATGTCATTGAAAAAAATCCTGATAATGCTGCTGTGAAATTCATTAAGAGTGTGATCAACTTTCTTTCTAAAGGACTGGTTCAACGTTTGGGATTCTGGAAAATTCCCGGTCAAGAAGTGTCCCAGCAAATCGAAAAGACGCTCACATCATCTTCTATGTTAGCTGCAACACCCATGCTCAAAGGCGGTTAAACAAAATTTTCAGCGGAGCTGATCAGTTCCGCTGAAATCCATACATTATCCTTGGGAGAATCTTATGAAACATCTGCAATTACTCAATCAACGCGCTCGATTGGCACTGAATGCACAATATTATCTGCCATTTTTAGATCAAGAAGATCGTGACCAAGTTTTAGAAGCGAGTCGAAAAAAATCGCGAAATTATCAACTGGCGGTACTTCGGAAAATCGCCATCAAGGTATTGATGCAACTACAACACACTGGCTGTTTTTATGGTGAAAATGACTGGCAAAAATCTTTTACGGAATGCTTATCCAACTTAAATTCCACCTCATTAAATCGACGCGAATTATGCCGGGTATTGTGTGAAACAGACGATCTGATTGAAATTGCTTACGTCACTCAAGAAGTCCGTCAAAAAATTTGGCAAACAGCTCAACAGCAATCCTTACTTTCGACAGAGTTTGAGAAAAAATACCGAGAGATAAAAGCCACTTTATCGACACAGGCAGCGACCCTGACCGCCTTACAAGGTACCGTTCTACACATCAGTCAAGAATATTCTCAATTGACTGGTCAGCAGAATGTTTTAACAACCACGAATAATCAAGGGATCATTCAATCCAGGCCGCGTGAATTGCCGCAATATTCTCATGCATCCACTCAAATGCGATTTTCTGAACCTCATATTCAGCATTTAATTCAGACAGAAAGAAGCGCACGGACGGTTTTTCAGGACTTAACTAAAGAAATGACACAATTGCCGTGTAAGCCCCCAATAATCCCACACTGACAAATTGATTTAGTAATGACTAAACTTCT
>CBFGTC010000028.1:0-9636 GCA_965651935.1 uncultured bacterium | reverse complement strand
AAATGTTAGATTTTCGCTACTCCTTTTTAAATCCTACAATGAAATATCCAGGTTAGCGAAAAAGAAAAAAATAAACCTTTGACAACGAGGAACAGAGTGATGATCAACTGGAAAAAATATTGCTGCAAGGTATTCAAGTGAGTCAACTTTCTTTAGACGAATGCCGAAATTTTAAGCGATTCTTCAATTTGTTGAATCAGGAAGTGCAGGAGCCTCCCGGATTTAGAATTTTTCCTCAATTTCTTTATTATTTACTATTTTATGCAATTCATTGCTTAGAAGAAAAAAAATTTCCCAGCTTTAAGCAGGTGTTGGGAGGAATTAGATCCGCTATGAGGTTGGCTGGAAATCTTACTGAAATTAAGTCGGCAAGCAATCAATTTTTAAAGGCTTAAACAATAGTTAGTCCGGCTGGTTAGATAGGCCAAAAACTGTAGTTTTTGGCCATGTCATATACTTCTACTGAACAGTTCATCAACAGAACTGCTTGAATAATATTACCATAAATTACATGTGTTTAAAAAAATAGACAATTATAACTATCTTCACTAAATTAAAGTTAAGCAGGTATAGAAATTTTGACGATTCGACGATTCTCCGTTACAGTTTTAACCACTATGAAATAGAAAAATGGAGTTTCTTTCTGATGAGACCCATGGGCAAAAAGGAAAAGTTGCAAAAACTAATAGAAAAAGTGGCAGCTATTAGTTACCACAGTACAGATATTTATTGGGTAGGCACGCACGATTTTAAAAACTGTGTTTTCTTAAATAACGCTTATGAAAAGACTTTTTGTTATCCTAAAGACGCCATACTTAGAGATTTTAAGATAATATCTACTTACCTCACAAATTCTTCTCGTGGAAGTTATGATCCATTTTTGGAAATGCCTCTAAAAATAAAAAAGGGTTACTCCGGTGTTTTTTCTGCTACCTATTCAATTATACGTGGGGGAGATGGCCGCATCAGAACAATCAGCGATCATGGGCAACTTGTTTATGATGCCCATGGTGAACATATCGGTTTTACAGGGGTAGCCAGAGACATTTCTTCTGACTTAATTCGCCAACAACTACCCGTTCAAATGTTGAAGCAATTTCCATCTAGTGATAAAAAAAAATATTACTTGAAAGGAAAGTACAAAAAAATATATCTTTCGTCGCGTCAGGCTGAATGTGCATTTTATCTAATTCAAGGCAAAACAGCTAAACAAACTGCTCAACTCCTGAATTTATCACCACGCACAATTGAGCACATCCATCTAACTATTAAAAATAAGCTAGGTGTCAATTATCGTTCTGATGTTTTTGATACATTAATAGAAGCAGATTTTATTGAGGTATTAATGGATGATTAATCCTGCTGTTAATATTTTAGCATTCATTATTATAGTTATAAAAATCGGCTAATTTTTAGTCGCTATTTCCAGAGCATCAGTATTTTTTACCCTATTTCCAAAATGATAGTTAGATTAGAATGCTACTTTTTACTGGACAAAGCTTAGTGATTACAAGGAGAAATTTTATGAAAAAAGGAATGAAGCTCAATGCTTCAGCTAGAAAATTTGTGGCTAGAACAAGACTTTCGCACAGTGACTTTTTTGAGCAAAAGCCGTTGAGGAAAATAAGTTCACAATCTATAACATCTACTCAGAATATTGAGTCTACTCAAAATACTACAAATACTACAGTTGATTTATATTTTTCAACTCCTGCCGGGGGTAAAAATGTAATATCAACCAACCAGTCTTCAAATTCAACCCAACAAATACTTATATCATGTAATACATCTGTTTTAGCTCCAAGCACTTTAATTCTTAAGACTATTTTGACTTTATGCGATGGTAGTGAAATCAAGGCGTTACAGGGTAGTAATGACTTAAATATAACTACCGATCCCTCTTTGAAATGCATTAATGACGAATTTAATTCTCTGTGTGGATCAAGTTCATTATCCACGGGCGCTATTGTCGCCATAGGTGCTGTATTATTGATTGTAGCAGGTTGTTGTTATGGAGTTTACAAACGTTGTTGTGCATCTGAGGAAGATCGGCGGCCTCGTAGCCCTCAGATGTCAGAAGCAGAGAAAGCACTCTTGTATGAATTAGACCGTCAGCGCTGGGAACGATTTGGTAATAGTGTAGCTAAAGTATGTACGATATTATAGCAATATATAATGACCCAGCACCATAAATGAGGTTTTTTTACTTTCAAAAATAGGAGTTTTTATGGAAATTCAAAATATGCTTAACCGCTATCGCATGATGGCCGTTAGTATTGTTACTCTTTCAGCCACAGCTTATGTTTGCCCATCTTATGCCATTTGGTACCCTTGCCCTGCGCCATCAGCTGTGGTTGCTGGGAATTATGCTCCATTTACTGTTTGTAAAGGCAATATTTCCAATGCCCAACAGTTGGTAATCGCTTATTCCAACACTACCAATCCTGAAGCGACGACTTTCTGGGGGGTATGTCGTTACGACAATCTGAATACGGGGGCAGAAGTCTATTTGAAAGTTATCGTCAATGGCATCCAGGATGTATTGCCGGCAAAATGGTTAGGAGGCCCGAATTTTGTATGTGGCAGTGAAGCAAGCCGTTATAAAGCCGTTGGGGTCGGCACAGTACAATTTAATGTTGACGTTGATTAAGCCTAGGAATACAGAATTTCAAAAATTGAACCTACTGGCTTGAATATCTCTGACTGCATCAACAATACGAGCTACACTCATAGTTTGTTTTGATTGTTGCAGTCTCAATTGAATATGACGCATTAATATGAATACCATGTAGCACAACAAAATGTGTGCCTGAATGCGTTTTGGTGTGAAATGATAAATGGGCCGCATCTTAAGGTTGTGCTTGTTAATCCTAAAACTTTCCTCAATCACCCATAATCTCTGATAATCAGAATAAACTTCTATATTGCAATCCGTAGCCCATCCCACTTAGCATCCCATTGATAATTTAAAATTTTTTAATCAGATAGCGAAGGAAACACTGAAGTCAGAAACAACAATTTTGGGTTAGGTGAATTATGAGTCAACATTAGAGGGTTTTTCCCCTTAACTTAACTAGTCTTTCTTCGGTTAGGTGTTTATGAGACAATTCGGGGAATAAAAATTTTTCTCACTTTTAATATTATCTTAACATTAAGCCAACATAATCGCCCAAAAAATAAATTTGAAGGACAAGAATAAATATCAATAAAAGACGTTATCAATGCGACAAAATAGATTATCCCGCTTGCGGAGAAGAAACCGATCATTATCCCCCCACCATTCGTCTCGCAGACAGAGTCGTTCTCGAGAAAATCACCAAAGAAAAATACAGCCACTCCCTCCACCCAAAAACTTAAGGCAAAAATCTCTTTATCAGATAAATAATCGATTTTCGAATATTCAATCAACAAATAAACAAAAAAAAGCACCGGGTAATTATTCTTCTAGTAACTTTAAAAAACGAAAATCATATTCACAAATATCAGACTCAAAAGCCGAAGCAAAAAGCTATGTAACTCAAATTAAAAACGCTAAAAATTTTAAGACAGTTAAAGATCTATACAAAAAAGCTCATGCAAAATTTCCTGGAGATAGATTCATTATTACTATTTTTATTCATAAAGCAGGTGAATTTGCTCATTTTTCAGAAGCAAAAAAGGCCTATACAGAAGTGGAAAAAAAACAACTGTCCGATGTGGTCATTTATAACGCCTTTATCAATGTGGCGGGTAAAAATGGAGAGTTTGCAGAAGCGGAGGCAGCCTTTAAGAGGGCAGTAGAGGCAAAAGAAGTTGATGTCAAAACTTATAATACCTTTATCCACGCGGCAGGTAAAAACGGAGAGTTTGAAAAGGCGGAAGCAGCCTTTAAGGAAGCAAAAGATAAGCATAAAGCCAGTGTCATCACTTATAACAGCTTTATTGATGCGGCACGTAAAAATGGAGAATTTGAAAAGGCGGAAGTAGCCTTTGATGAAGCCAAAAATAAGAATATTGCCAATATTCGTACTTATAACAGCTTTATCGATACAGCAGGTAAAAACGGAGATTTTAAAAAGGCGGAAGCAGCCTTTGAGGAAATGAAAAGTAAGGATAAAGCCGATATCATCACTTATACCAGCTTTATTGATGTGGCGGCGAAAAACGGAGAGTTTGAAAAGGCGGAAGCAGCCTTTATGGAAGCGAAAAAGAAGAACATTGACGATGCCTACACTTATAATAGCATTATTAATGCAGCTGGTAAAAATGGGAAGTTTGCAAAGGCAGAAGCAGCTTTTATGGAGGCGAAAAAGAAAAACATGGACGATGCCTACACTTATACCAGCTTTATTGATGCGGCAGGTAAAAATGGAGAATTTGAAAAGGCAGAAGCAGCCTTTAAGAAGGCAAAAGAGAAAAACATTGACGTTGCCTGCACTTATAATAGCATTATTAATGCAGCGGGTAAAAACGGAGAATTTGAAAAGGCGGAAGCAGCCTTTGATGAAGCCAAAAATAAGAATATTGCCAATATTTGTACTTATACCAGCTTTATTGATGTGGCAGGTAAAAATGGAGAGTTTGAAAAGGCCGAAGCAGCCTTTGAGGAGGCAAAAAATAAGGGTAAAGTCGATGTCTACACTTATACCAGCTTTATTGATGCAGCAGGTAAAAATGGAGAGTTTGAAAAGGCCGAAGCAGCCTTTATGGAGGCAAAAAATAAGGGTAAAACCGATGTTATCACTTATACTAGCTTTATCAATGCGGCGCGCCTAGCTGAAGCCTTTGGGTTGGCGCTATCAACTTATAAAGAAGCCTGTAACTTATATCACACTGATCAGGTAATCACCTTTGTTTATCTGAAATTATGCCGCGACATGGGTAAATATGAAGAAGCGATAACGCTTTACTCAAAATCCCAATTATCCCGTGCACTGCCGGAAAATAAGTTAAAATCAAGCATCTTAATGATGCAAATTGCCTTATTGCAGGCCACGAAAAACTTTAAGAAAGAAACCCTGGCCACTGCTGTAGAAATGGGTGCTACCGCCAGGCAATTATTTGAATCCACAAAAAGCTTGCTGGAGGAAGATCAACGGAAATTGTGTCTCATACGGTTGGCTTTGCATTATGATAAATTAGTACAGTTAATTAAAGCCCACCCAAATCAAGTAAAAAAAGTCAATAAGGAGGTGCTTGATGAAGTCGCAACCATCACAGAAAAATGCCTGGAAGCGCTAAGAGCTTATTTCCTCACTTCGTCGATCTCGCCTTCTTGGAGCGCATTTGAATTATTAAAACAGTACTATCCTAACGACAGCGCCTTGTGGGGAAAATATCAACAAACACAAGATAAGCGAGCTGTCCAAAAAATAAAAATCAGAGCCTATGAAAAATTAAAGCACGATTTAGAAATCTTACCTACCAGCCGAAAAATTTCTGTCGATACGCTTAATATTTGGGGTAACCCAGTAGGTCGCTATTCACTGAATAGCTCGGTTTATTGTGAAATCACTGGCGACGAATTGCCGATGTATCGTATGGTGAATCTGGGTTGTCCCATGGCTGCAGAAAAAATACCCATGTTTATCAGTGATAGCAAATACAACTATCGTTTAGATGTGATGGGCGGGCCCAAATTAAAAAGCCAGGTCAGCCAGAACAAATTTGGTAGCTTTTTTGCTGTACCCACCGTAGCGCAACATTTTGTACAGTCACTGATGACCTCTCAAGAAAGCTTTTATTACGCCCAACGGGCGTTAGCCCCTGAGGAACCTAATAAAAATACCCTGGGACTGAAAGGGAGCTTTCATTTACGATTGACCCCAGATGCCTTAAAGCAAACGGCATTGCCCCCCTTCATCACCCAGGATGGTTGTGGTTTTATCAAAGCGAGTCTGGCCAAAAAAATGGGGATTGAGACCTCTCTCAGGGAGCCTGTGTGCACTCACCTGACCTATCAGGCTACCCATCATTATGTGGCAGAACAGAATCAGGGCGCGGTAGAGGAGTTAGAGCAACTCGGAAAGAAGCAAGTTAAAAAAGCTTGGAGTAATCCAACGGATCTTCAACAACGTAAGTTTCTGTATTATGGTTTAGCTGCTGGTTTACCCAGCCTGATGGCGACCGGCTTGCCGGTGGCTGGCGACCAAATCATATTGCCGGCGAGCTGGAACTGGTCTCCTCAAAACCTGCTGTTGGGTCGTAATCCCTATAATTCACCGCTTTTACAAGCCGTGGATAGCAAACAAATCGCTATAGACAGCCAGCTAGATCAACTGACCGCCCTGCAGTATACCCTGACCGGCTACCGGCAGTCGGATAAAAATAAGGCGCCAGTGTTTGAATTTTATAAGGGTATTTTGATTGTCGTCTCTGATGAATGCATGAAGGATTCAGATCTATGCCTGTCAGCAAAAGATAAAAAGCTGTGTGATTTATGGCAATCTCTGGCGGATAAAAATAATGATCACTTGCCTGAAAGAATTCAAGACCTCAAATTGAATGGCGTCCTGGTCATAAAAAAAGTCATTTTCCCCGGACAGCTATTTGGCTTACCAATACCCTTAGCCAAAGCCATGGGTGGAGATTACGATGGAGATGAATATAATTTGGTGAGCAGCAAAGACCTTCCCAATATGCATCGGCTGGTTAAAGAAACCAATAAAACGCAGCCCATCAATGTCAAAATAGAAAAGACTTTTACCCCCACTAATGAAGAAAGCAATTATCAGAAAATTTTGCAAATCCGTGGTAATGCACTAGAAAGATGGTCGGTGATTTCTTGTGTGGTGCAGGCTTTGTCCATGAAGCGTCGAGAAGAATTAGCCAATGCCATGCACCCCTTTGGGTTATTGCTAGATTCAAAACAAGAGGATGAAAAAATAGATAAATGCCGTCTAATGCAAGAGGAAATCCGATTAGGAATAAAATATGGGAAGATGGTTTTAAAACGAGTATTCCTTATGGCCAAGTCGCTGAACGAGCGCAAGCCTATGAGGCGAAACTTCGCAAGTGGAACCCGCAAATGGTGGTCCCTTATGGCAAGGGTTTACAGCGACGCCTGCAGTCGCCTAACGGTCAATACCAATTAAAGAATCACCTGTCCAATTTGCAACAAACCCTTTTTAAGCTATTTGCAGATAACCCGAATATTGTGGGTGTGGTCCTGCGCAGACTGTTAGAAGATCTTAAGGATTTATTCAAACCGGAGCATGAGCCAAAAGAGCAGAAAAAAATAGTGCCCCGTCTGAAACGGAAGGCAATTGTCGAACAGAGCGATAGTAAGAATTTATTCAATCCACCAGATCATGAGTCAAAAAAGCAGAAAACAATATCGAGCCACCCGGAGAAGAAGGAAATTGTCCAATATAGCAATAGCTTTGGGCATTTTTTCCCGACCTATACATCCACTTCCATGATCAGCAATATTTCTTCGCCGGATAAAGATAGTAAAATGGAAAAAAGCCAGCATAAAACGGAAACTCCTCATATTATTACATCAGAGACTTCACTGCCAATAGATGATGATAATGAAATGGAAGAAAGCCAAGATGAAAATGAAATGCGAAAGAAAAGATTGCTGTGGGGAATTCAACATGTAGATATTACAGACCATTCAGAGGATGAAAATGAAATGCTAGGTGAGGAAATGCGAGGGGCGATTACAAATGCAGATATTACAGACCCTTCAGACGATGAAGATGAAAATGCTAGTTTAACGCTGGTATCCTCTTTTAGTTAATTTTCATTGGTATGGCTACACTAATTCTTGTATCCGCATTAGTGTAGCCATACCACTCAATGTGGCGAGCATTCCCACTGCAATAGATGGAAAACTCCGTGGAGCCAGTTTAATCCGGACTCCTCAAGGGTCGGAGTACAGATTCCCATACGCCGTGCGATAAGCAAAAGTGAATGGGTGCGTCAGATAAGTCCGCCTGCTGGATTTCGCGGCGTCCGTGGATAGCTCATGGTCAACATCCCTGTTGCCCACAGACTACCCGCCGCCGTTTGCGACTTCAACGCTCAGCAGTGGATAACTCGCTATCCTTCGCCATCCAGGCAAAGGATTTACCCTCCGCTTCGCTTTACAACAGATTTTATAAATAATAAGAGATACCACGCCGGCCTCTCTTATGTTGGGTGGGTGGTATTTTTATTTTGGAATTCCAGGGGGAATTTCTATTTTGGATTGACACTGTAAAATATTTGGATTTGACAACGCATGACATTTGTGAAAAAATTTAACTCAATAAAATGAAAAAAACATTGTTCTTATTTCACTTGTTAATTTTAAGTGGGATTGCGTTAAAGTCACAGGCTCGCGCACAATCAACCTCTCTTTTGCCGTCAATCCCCCATTTTTTTGTAAACACTTCGGGTAACGCCGTTTTGAATTTAGAAATTATAGAAATAATTGATAATTTAACCATTGAGACTAAAGAACTGCTTGGCAACACAGACCCAAAAGAAATTCGGCAAGCAATCAGGATGTGTAAAGATGCGCTATCTGAGTTATTAACCGAAGTTTCATGGATTCACAGAAGACAATTGACAGAGCAAATTACAAAAAAAATGTTATCGATTGCATTGTTTCCTTCTAATGTGCGGTATATTAATGGAATTTCTGCGGCCTACCTTTCTAAGTTTCGCAAAATAGCTATAGTCTATACTCCAGGTTTATTAGCCGCTGATTATAAAGCAAGTTTACGCAATGAATTATTTTCACATTTAACCTTAATGAGCAATGAGAGATGTGGAATTAAATTGGATGACCGTGATTTAGATCGAATGGGCTTTCCGTTTTTAAAAAAAACGGGGGAGATAGATAAAGTTTTAATGCAACGAATGCAAAAATCGATCGATAAAGGAGTGCAATCGATAAAAGCGATGCAAGAGTTATGGGGTAAACGTAAAAGAAAGGGTCTATCAGAACGGGAAAGAAAATTTTTACATCAATTTTCAGTTGCTTTAAAATCCTATAAACCTAAAACTAGATATGAGAATATCTCTACGGAAACTATTAGAGAGCTTGTTCATAATAAAAAAATTTTAAAACAAGGAAATTTTATACAATCAGGGCCTGAAGCAACAACACCTGCCCCTTTTTACGGATATTTAAGAGATAACCTCCTTATTTATCAATATTCTCTTCATTCTCAATCAGTGAAGGGTAAAGTAAATGCTTTTTTTGCAGACTTTAATGAGATTCTTGCCGATGTTAATGATCCTCATGGTCCTTACTCTCAAAGCAAAGAAATTCAATTGTCCGAACTAGGAAGTTTTATTGCTCAGTTACCTGATCAAATAATTGAATTATTTTTTAACGGCTTCCAAAATTTATTTAAAGAATATTTGCTTCGATGTACTGTTCTCAAGAAATAGCCGCTTCAAATCGGCATAATTCTATTTAATATAAAGAATAATTAAGGAGTTAAAATTTGCATTCTTAAAAATTTTGATAGTAATTTTATTGTTTAAGATTTGCACTTACATTTTTTATTAATTTCATTATTTTTAAATATATTTCGCTATACCATGGCGCTGTTGGTGCTCATGTAATCATCTGTTTTGTAAGCCCCTAAAAATGTTATTGATTTTTTAAAAGATTTTTGTCAATAAATTGAGGAAGTAAAGAAACGGGATCGACTTGTT
>CBFGTC010000027.1:0-10777 GCA_965651935.1 uncultured bacterium | reverse complement strand
ATGTTAGATTTTCGCTACTCCTTTTTAAATCCTACAATGAAATATCCGGGTTAGACCGTAAGAATTTTGAGGACCGACAAGCCTTAGATAAGGTATATCAGAAAGATAATTTGGAGCACTGCATTGCTCATTGGTTATTAACGAAAAAGATAGTTTGTGTCGAAAGCGCTATTATTTTGTACTTATTATGTCGACCGATTCTGGCCACGCACGGAATTCCAGTATATTTAATGAGCGGACTATTACTTTGCAATAAAATTGTCACTAGCGAAAAACATAGTTTTGTGTTAGTCCAATGGTCTGCAGAAACCTTTATGTCTTATGATGCCACCCCCCGCCATGGGATTCAATCAATCTCGAATTCCTTTTGCATGCCACCCAATCCATTACTGAATTTTTATAAAAACACTCTTGTGAGCCGTCTCCAATCAGTGTTATTTAAGTTATATAAATTTTCTTTAAAGGCTCAACGTCCTATTTATCAAATGAATCCGCCGGGGATGCTGCATCCCGTGAGAGAATATTTAGGATTGCCGGCATTTGAATTAAGTCTATTTGATCAAAAATGGACGCCTCAGACTTTACTAACCACTTCTTTTCCTTATTTTAAAGCGGGTAAAAATTTCTATGAGCATTATAGTTGCATCCATTTTCTTGCTGAAGTTTTATTGGAAAAACAATTTAAGTTATTAGTGTGGACGAAGTTAGGGGCTGTTGCTGCGGCTAATGCGGATATATTTATTGATCTTCTAATGAATCGATTACAAATACCGACTTCAGAAGAACTTAAAAAATTAAAATACCCATTTCCTTACCACATTATGGATGAAACACGTTGGCAAGATTTTTTTCAGAACTTCTCGAAAATTTTACATGAATTATTTACTGAAGAAAAATATGTAGCTTATTCCAATGCTATGGAACGCGAAAATCAAGAAAGTCAGAAAATAAAGAAATCTCGAAGTGAAGCCCATAAAAAACAAATCGATAAAGATAGGGAATACAATACTCATTTGCGCTCTGTTTATAAAAAAAAGAAACCTAAATCAATAGAATCTAAATCACTGTACGAACAATTTAAAATCGAAGAAAAAGAATACCGAGATTTCATTGAAAATTTTAATGAAAAATCTAATGGAAAAATAACATGTAGCTACTTGACCCCAAATTTTATAAATGACGGTGAGATAATTCTGCAAATACAGGATTGCTATTTAAGTCAAGCAGACCTTGATGAAATATTAAAATTTCCTTGTAGTTTGATGGTAAAGCGCAAGAATTGGGCCATCATTTTTGTTAGATGTGAATTTATAGGGACGCTTAATTTTAAAAACTTGCCTTCTGTTTTTAAAACAATAGATATAGAAAAATGTATCAATCTATCTAATATAGAGTTATTACCTTGTCGTGATTATGAAATAAATTATTTTTTCATTATAAATGAAAGTAAGCAAGAAATTGATAAATTGTTTAATTTTAGTAATTTTAACTATAAATTGAGAACTGATTATATTGGTTCATGTATTAAAATTAATAAACACTCTGGTTTAAAAGAATATATTATAGAAGATGAAGTGCCACAGTATCATAATAACATTGATTCCTGGCAAAAAATAATATTAGAGCATTCATTTCGTATAAAGCTTAGGGTTAAATCGGATATTACTTATTTACTGAAATTAAATGAAATAAAAGCTGTCGAATCATTTGAAAAACTGATGTACGAAATTTATCATGATATTCTCTATTATGCTTGTAGCGAACGCTTAAAATTTCAATTTGTTCTAGATAAAGTCTCACCAACCTTACAAGACAAACTTTTATCAGATATTACAGAATTCAGAAAAGAAACGGGTTGTATCCTCCCTTTGCAATTATATTGTGCCGAAGAGGCTATCAATTGTTTCATTAAAGCCTTCAAACAAAATAGTTTAAATTACATCAGTAATAAACAACTCTCACCCTGAAGTGAAAGGGCCACCTTTATTGGCCCGGTCGTGTTGAATAGTATCTTTGTGTCAATTGCTTAATTGCCGGTAGTTGTCGTTGGGGTTCCTGATGAATAAGTGCTGGGATCGACATTTTGAGGGTAGGTGGCGGGATAACTCGTATTATTAGTTGCACTGTTAGTGTTAGAAGCCGGAGGGGCATCCGTGGAGTTAGCGTCACCTGTAAATGTTTTGATAGCATTGTTAACCTCATTCACTTGATTTTTGAGCATCATACTCGATACATCCCCGGTTTGCTGAGACAATATGGCTAAAGTCGCCATGACTTTTTCATTGTCTAAATGATTTTGCAAAAGTTGGCGATTGATCTCTGCCAATAAAATAACCGATTTTCTTTGCAGATTTTCCGATGAGTCACTAGCGACTTCTTGAAACCACTTAGGATCGTTTAAGCGATAATTCGCCCGATATTGCGCAATTTGTAAAGGACTAGCATAACGATACATGGAAACACTTTGTCCATCGGGCGTTTTTACCGAGATAACTTGCGGTTCAACCCCGATAGCACGGCTGATGGCGTCCAGCTGAGAGTCCGCTTGAGTAGTCATAATTGGTTTACGTTCCGCCGCAATTCCACTTAACACATCTGCGGCAACCGATTTGTTGGCTATGATAGTGCGTATTGCCAATTGATAGTTTTGGTAAGCGGGATTTTTACGGAATTCATCAATTTTTTGTGATAAAACTTTAACGCCTTGTTTTTGATATCCCACTAGGCCTTGTTTCAAATCAGCTAAATTCATTCCATCGGTATAAGATTGATATTGTTTAGTCGCATAGCCGATAAAATTATCACTGTTTTTAAGTTGTTCTGGATTGTACGCCGCTGGTTCGATAAAAGCAGCAAAATTAAAAGCATCATCATTGACGCCAGCCCGGCCCAAATTTTTTCGAGTCCAAAAGATACTGGCATCCATTCCTTGTACCAAGGAATAAATACTATCACTGGCGTCTAAATTTTTTAATTGATTAATAGAATCTTGTTGGAGTTTGTTTCGCTCCATGGCTAATTTGACTTCCGGTTGCGATTTGGAAGTATAAGTTAAAGTTGAAATAGCGAAGGGTTGTAAATCTTTCTTCACCGCTTTGTCCACATTTTCGCGAGTTTGAGCGCGTATCCGCTCTTGAATATCGGTGTGTTTCGCATTTAATTGCATGGAAGGCCAAAAACTTTGGTCTAAAGCATAAGCCATTTCATTCACGGAACGTACTCCCGCTTGAGTCAATCCCTGAATTTTATTCCCCAATTCCTGGATGGCGACGACAATTCCTAGGCTATTTTTACTGTCGTTGGCAGAGTTGGTTTGAGCAGAGGATGAGTCAGCATAAGACAGCGAGCTCGCGGCAAATACGGTTATCGCACTGGCTGCGGTAATGAGATTTATTTTTTTCAATTTCTTATTCATATTTATCACAATCCTCTATAGCTAGTTACCAATTGATATTGTCGTAAGATACTGGCGCCTGAGTATTATTGTTGGAAGTAGTATTCGAAGACGATGAAGACGGAGCAGAATTTTCAGGCGTAGCCGGAGCGTCTGCTTTATTGTAATCCGCTGAATTGGAGCTGGATTGTTGATGGATAATGGAATTTAATTTTTCAAAAACCGATAAATCGGTCGAACGTTTAGATAATTGCTGGTCCAATTGATCAATATTCGTTTTTGCGACACTGGAAAAATAGAGATTGTTAAGCGATTTTTTGCAAGTGTTCGCGCTCCGTAACATGGCTTCGCCATGGTCTAAGCTGGCTGGGAATAAAGTATCACAATTGCTTTGGCACAATTGGAGGGTTTGAAGATTGTCTACTGGTTCCGGCGGATTAGCATTACCTTTCTGAATCAGCGGCGTGCATATCATCATGAGAGCAGCAGCGCTGGGGGCGTTGCTATTATTATCTGCCAAAGCCCAGGAATAAGGCAAAGCCACGCTAATACCCAATATCACTACCCACCAATTACGCATAATCACGGTCCTCTAACGCTTTTAAAACTAATTTTAAACGATCAGGTGCAAACACCCGGCTTAATAACCGCAAACGCTCAAATATAATATTGCGGCGTAAAAAAATTCCTGGATTATCGCGCTCCGATTTGGTGTGCTCTTCGGCATACATCAGCACTTTCGCCGCGGCCCCAGGATACGCATTATCCAAACACATCAACAGGCGTAAACCCCTGCCGGTTTTCAGGTGGGTCACTAATTCAACCACCAGTTCTTCCTGCTGTAATTCAATGTCATCTATATTATCTAAAGCCTTGCCCAAAGCTTGAAGCGTCGCCTCTACTTCAGGTTGACTGTCCAAAGTCCAATCTTCGACCCCTTCCATAAAACTAATGACCCGGTAAATACTGGGGTCAGGGTAAGCCTTCCAAAATTGATGTACGGCTTCATGACTTAGATCAGGCATTTTTGTTCTCCTTCAAATTAAGATATAGTGTAACCGCTAAACCTTAAGAAACAATTAAGAAAAACCAATATTGTTTAATGATCCCTTAAGGTTTGCCTGTTAAGATGTGAGCATAACTGAATATATTAAGTTTGAACGAGGATAAAAACCATGGGTGTAATGAAATTCGTGAAAAAAGGCATCAGCGCCGGATGGAATGTGAGCGCTTGGGTTGGTGTTAAGGGAATTAAGCGCAATACCTTATTAATTAAAGAACTTTCCCAAAAAGCATTTGCCGTTGAAAATAACAAGTCCAATGAGCCTAAAAGAGAAACTTTTGCTCAGGCTATGCAGCGTTTAAACATGACCGAAGCCGATTTAAAAAAACGAATCAGATCTAGCACCATTATCATCCGCTTCTGCGGTTTTTTGATTTTACCTATGCTTCTCTACACCTTTTACATATTTAACTCCGGTTTTTATTTATCCAGTTTTGTGTGTCTGATGCTGACTTTATTAGCCGGGGCTTACACATTCCGTGAACACTATAACCGTTTTCAGATGCAGCAGCGGCGTTTAGGTTGCAGTATGAGAGAATGGGTTATGCATTCCATTCGCATCAAATCTCGAGGAAAAAAATGAATAAGTACAATAAAATTGGTTCGGCGGCCTTATTGTTATTCTTACTGCTTTTCGCCGGTGCCGCGCTAGCATCCACTAATTCCGGTATAGTCAGCGACGCCGTTTCCAATAAAACGGACTTGTCCATTGCTTATCTCTCCTCGGTTTTTGGTACGGTAAGCGGGGTTTTAACCGGCACTTCCGGACAAATGATAGGTAAGCTCCTCTACCGCTTCAATCAAGGTATGCTGGTTGTAGCAGGCTGTTGGCTGGCGTTTAGCGTTTTGATGATTTGTTTTAGAAGCGGTCTTTCCGGTTCTTTTATGCAGCAACAAGAAGGAAAAAGCGCTCCCATGATTTGCATACGGGTAGCGCTGGGATTTGGATTTCTCATCCCCAATCCTTCCACTGGTTATACTTTATTGCAGGGTATAGTGATGCAAGTGACGGTGCAAGGGATCAAGCTGGCCGATCAAGTTTGGGAATATGGTTTGGATTATCTCAATGCCGGAGGGTCTTTATGGAATAGGCCGATTCAGCAAGGTGGCAGTAGCAGTTCCAGTATATCCAACGCGATTATCAGTAATGACGATATCAATGCGATCTTGGGTACGACTGACAACCAGCAGGTCGCCGTCCCGGATAACTTTTCCACTAATTTAAGTTTCGTTCAAAAGATTATGGCGATGGAAGCCTGCATGGTGAGCAGTTCCATTGAGCTGTCTCGCAATAATTCCAGCAATAGCGATGATAATTCCACTGTTTCCAGTCTGAGTTCTTCTATGCCGCTGAATGTTTACGAAAATTTAGATAATTTTAGTTTTGAATTCCCCGGTGGTTATTCGACTAATACGAGAAATACGAATTGTGGAGTCGTGTATTGGAATCAAAATACAGCGACTGGCGCGATGAGTGATTGTGTGTCGGGAGATAGTAATTCAAGTAACTCCAAATGCGAGTTCAGTCACTTAGCCTTAAAAGAGGTTATTATCGATTTATTACCGGCGGTCCATAAATACGTTTGTGCGAAAAGTGATAATCCTGAACAATCTCCTGAGTGCGGTAGTGCAGATAATGATTCCGATCCTGACGCAGGCTCATCCACTTATATTGCCGATGCCATGATGTCTGCTACGCTTAATTTTAAAAACCTCATTGATCCTTTGGTGAGAAGCGTCCAGGTGCAGTTTAAGGATCCAAACGATAACGTGCTTAACTTTTACGCTCGGGCTAGACAGGACGGCTGGATGGTAGCTGGCCGCTATTATTGGGACATGTTGCAGATGGAAGATGCCTATGATAAAGCCTTGACCAATAGCGTCGCGTATCGAAATTATAGCCCTAGCAATTATTCATCCTGGAATAATTCTGCGGTTCCCGTTTCCATGAGTTTGGCGAACCAGTTGATGAAGTATACTCTGGGGAGCCAGGGTATTCCTCTTGCTAAAAGTTATATGACAGATTTGAGCAATAGTTCCCAAGCGGGGACCGCTGTCAAACCTTCTACTTCTGCTAGTAATGTCGGCTCTATTGTAGGTTATTTCGCCTCGGCAGGGATGGGTCTTTCAGGTATGCCTGGGGTAGGGGCTCTAATCAGCATAATATATGACTTTATTTCAATTATTCTCAGTTTTAGCCAGTATATATCGACTGCTAATGGTGGCTTAGGCGCTGAGCCGATTTCATGGATGCATCAATTGGGGGTAAAACTTATCAGTTTGGGCTTTAATATGTGGCTTGGTTTCGCTTTGGCCATGGTTCCGGCAGGTGCACTTCTTTTTACCTGCAATGCTGTAAGCCCCTTGGGTGGAACGGCGAAAATGTTCTTGGATTGGTTGCAACCTATATTGTTAGGCATGGCCGTTGCTTTTATCGCCATCGGCTTCAGTATTGGCTTTTATATTCCTCTTTATCCATATATGCTGTTTACCTTTGGTGTAATTGGCTGGATTATCGCGATAATGGAAGCCATGGTGGCGGCGCCGCTTATTGCTTTGGGGATTACGCACCCAGAAGGGCACGATTTCTTAGGAAGGGCTGCGCAAGCAATTATGTTATTGGTAGGCTTGTTTTTACGTCCCGTGTTGATGCTGATAGGCTTATTTGCCGGTATGATTTTATGCCAAGTTTCTTTGAGCATCGTATTGTATACTTTTTCAGGCTTTTGTGCTGATCTTTTCTATATTTCCACTCCAATTAAAGGTATTCCCAGTGGCGACTTAGTTTTACAAGCTGCTGGCGCAGTCACGGCGTCAACTATGGGAGGCGCCGGTGGTTTTGGAATAGGGAAATTAATCTCGTCATTTTTGGTTTTCCCATTATTTTTGGCCATATTTGCGGTGATGGTTTATACGACGACAGTGACTTGTTTTTCATTGATCCACCAATTGCCGGATTACATCATGAGCTGGATAGGTGGCCCGCAACACCATGGTGCAAGTTCTCAAAACATGTTGGATACGGTGAAACAGGGTGTGACTTCTGGTATGCATAAAGGTGCTGATGTGGTGGGCCATGCCAGCAAGGGTAGAAAATATGATAAGAATACGGGTGAGGTTATTATTCCTGGCATACAACCTCCACAGCAAAATTAACGCAGTTTAATTCGAACCACAAATTTTTGCAGAAAAACGGCGGCACAGAGAAGTAGTATGAGGATGGCGCATAACACAAAAGGGTAAACTAAAAAGTTAAGCGTATAAATTCCGCCGGGTAAATAAATAAAAAGGATAGTGATTGTCCATTGCGCGACACGTACAAAAGTACGATGATATGAGCGAAATTTATAATGGTCCTGGCGGGGTAAATAAGCCAAAATAAACGTGGGGATGGATTTTTTTCTTAACGTCAGCAAGAATAAAATCAACAAACCTGCCGCCCCGATCAAGCCAGCATAGATCGGGGCAATATCCCAGCGAACATGACGGGTAAAATATAATACTAGTCCCAATATCAACGGCAGAGCTAAAATAGCGATAATGGTTTCTTTTACCTGGTAACCTCGCGAAATTCTCGCTAAATTCATCCCCAGTAAAGGAGTCCAGAATAACCAAAAACCATAAGCGAAAATCCGCCATAAATGGCTCCAATCGTAATTTAACCAATGACTCAATAGTGTAGGAGGGGCCATGGCAACGTGTGTCCACGGCTCTAAAAAACCGTTTAAAAGCCATATTGCGGCGGCGAGGAAAATGGCCCATAAAAATAACCCGGGTGCTAAAGGAATCTCTTTGCCCACGGCTTTGACCACGTTGCGGCGAAAGATTTGGGTAAAACTGATTATAAATAAAATAGTCGCTAATAAAAGCGAAGTTAAATAAAACCCAGTGACAATTGAAAAAACCGTGCCCATGCTTGCCCATAATAAGCTCATGATGCAGATGCTTATTCCGAATATTAAAATGATCAGCATCCTGCCGATAAAATTAATGCCAATGGTGATCAATGGATTTGAAATCCAAGAGTCCAGTATACTGCCCCAATAAGCGTCTTTTTTTTGGCAATAAGCCCTCTCACCAATTAAGACGGCTGTCAATGCGATAAAACCCCAAGGAAATAACCCTAATGACACTAAACTTTCTCTCATAATTTGGGAAAACAATCCCAGGTGTGGGAGGGTATTGACGGGTGCGCTGACGCCGCAACAAACGCAAATGCCTAAAAAAACAGCCATGGAACTCAATTGCAAAATCACTATTTGCAGCAGCCAACTGCGACGTGTATAACGAGGCGGCTCCAAGTCGGTTGTGGCTAAACGCAGATCGTTTTTGGGGCTGCATAATACAATTAATAGTAAAAGTACGGCCAACCAATGCAGTTTAAATATTTGCAGGGCTATATTCGGATAATATAAAGCCATACTGCTGACTAACAAAAGCGGTATGCCGATAATAAAAATCCATTGCCAATACGATTTCATTATTTTCATAAAATGCTTCTTGCATTTAACAATGCATTGATGCGTTGCGCGTTTTTATCTAAAAATTTATCTTGATTTTGGCAAAATTGCAAAGAAGTGACATTATTGAGGCGTGAAATTTAGGCGTGATTTTTTTCATGTCGAATTAACCATTCTTTACGAGTTAGGCCGCCGCCATATCCACCCAGTTGCCCATTGGTGTTAATGACCCGATGACAGGGAATCACAATGGCGATTTGATTTGCGCCATTGGCGTTAGCCACGGCTCGAAAAGCGGTGTCCTGCCCGATATTTCTGGCCAAATCAGCATAAGAGCAAGTTTGACCGTAAGGAGTATTTTGTAAGGCTTTCCAAACACGCTGTTGAAAGGGTGAGCCGAGTAGGTGTAATGGGGTTTTAAAAGTCTGCAATTTGCCGGAAAAATATTGTTGAAGTTCTGCGGTAATTGCGAGGGTTATTTTGGTAGATCCCGGAACTATCCCGGCCTGCATTTTTTGGCGTAATTTGAATATTTCTCGCTCCAGTCCACGCCGGTCGGCAAATTCTAATAGATAAAGCGAGCTATCATCGGCAATCGCAATCATTGGTCCGAGTGGGGTATCCAGCCAGGCTGCTTTTAAGAGATGACGTTGATCGTGCAGCGAAGGCGCTGCACCCATAATCCGGGAAAAAGCGTCGCGAAATCCGCTGCTGGATTCATAGCCGCTGGCCAGTTGAGCCTCAATCACCAGGTGGCCGCTTTTGATCTGTTTCATTGCCAGACCTATTCGGCGGGCGCGGGCGTAGGCGACAAAAGTCATGCCAAAGCGTTTTTTAAATTGGCGGCGAGCGGTGGATGCATCAACCGAAAATAAGGCTTGGAAATCACGCTCTCGCCAATGTTTTTCCGGATTTTCCTCTATTGCCTGAATGAGTTTTTGAATTAGTTCCGATGATTGTTGTGGATAAGACAGTGGTTTACAGCGCTGGCAAGGACGGAATGAGGCCAGGAGCGCTTGCTGTGCGGTTTCAAAGAATTCGCAGTGCTCCAATTTCGGCTTTCTGGCTGGACAGGTAGGCCGGCAAAATACGCCGGTGGTTTTTACGCCGACGTAAAAGACTCCTTCATACTCACGGTCTTTAGCCAGCAAAGCCTGATAATACTCATTTTGGGTGGGTTTGGTGATCATAAGTGAGTAAGATTATAATGAATTTTATGAACTCCGTCGCCGAAATTCAGGCAGCCATTTTCTTGGGACACGCTGATGAAGTTTGAAAGAAGAGGATTAAAACGTGAAGTCTATGAAAGTGATGTTGCCGAACAGCATCGACAATTTCTTGACAAGTCATTGGATGAAATCCTGATTGAAGCGCAACATAAACAAGCGCATCGATCATTAGAGCTTCTCGAATGGTTGGCTAAAGCTCGACATTAAACGAATCTGAGAGCTTTCCAAGTGCTAACTCCACTCTTTTCCGATTACCAGCAGTTAGTCAGTCAGGTTGGGGTTCCCAGCCTACTTGTGATAGGTGATAGTGGTGTGGTTTCGTCATTAGTGGCGGGAGAGCTTAAACGCCTTAAATCCGAGATTGCACATTGAAAAAATGGCTAACGTGGGTCATGGCCTTCATTATGATAAACCCGAGCAATTTATAATGATTGTCAGGTTATTCTTACGTTCAATTTAAATTGAAAGTCCTCTGATAATTTTTTACTAAACAGAAGAAAGGTAAAGTATAGATTTTACGACTTTAATTTTAAAGAGAAAAAATCACTGAATCTATTGCTGAAGCAGGGGCGCATTCATGTTATCCAAAAATGATAATGTCCCCTTAAAACCAAAATAGAAATGTCCCCCA
>CBFGTC010000026.1:0-13237 GCA_965651935.1 uncultured bacterium | reverse complement strand
GCTTTACTCGCAGCCATGGATGAAAAAGTTTATGAACAAATCACCAATGTGGCGCAATTGCCGGGATTAGTCGGCATGGCCATGACAATGCCTGATGCGCATTGGGGGTATGGTTTTCCCATTGGTGGAGTGGCTGCTTTTGATCCTGAAGCCGGTGGAATTATTTCAGCCGGGGGCGTGGGCTTTGATATTTCTTGCGGAATACGTTGCTTACGTTCGAATTTAAATTGGCATGACCTTGCCAATGTCAGGCACGATTTGGCGGATATTTTATTTGCGACTGTTCCTTCGGGTGTGGGACGAGAGGGTAAATTGAAATTATCTGCCCGAGAATTGGATCGCGTTTTAATGGGAGGCGCTCAATGGGCAGTGAAATCGGGTTTTGGCCAAACTGCCGATTTAACTTTTGTGGAAGAACACGGCCATATGCCTCATGCCATTCCAGAAAACGTCTCCGATTTAGCTAAAAAGCGCCAGCATGGCGAAATGGGTACTTTAGGCTCCGGCAATCATTATCTTGAAGTGCAGGTGGTCGAAAAAATATATGACACTCAGGCCGCGAATGCTTTTGGGATTCGGGTTGGCCAGGTGCTGATTTCTATCCATTGCGGTTCTCGCGGATTAGGGCATCAAATTGGCAGCGATTATTTAGTCAGTTTGGCAAAAGCGTCCATCCGTTTGGGAGTAAAATTGCCGGAACGAGAATTGGCTTGTGCTCCGATTTTGTCAGATGAAGGTGAAAGGTATTTGGGTGCAATGTATGCCGGAATTAATTGCGCGCTGGCGAATCGGCAGATTATCACTCATTTGACTCGTGAATGCTTTGAACGAGTATTGCCGGGTTCGCAACTTGATACGTTATATGATGTCTCCCATAATACCTGCAAGTATGAATCTCATCAAATTGATGGGGTGGAGAAAAATGTGTATGTGCACCGTAAGGGCGCTACTCGCGCTTTTGGCCCCGGTCATCCCGCGGTGCCTATGGCCTATCAAAAAGTGGGCCAGCCGGTAGTGATCGGCGGCAGCATGGGGACTGCCTCTTATATCCTTGCTGGAAATCCACCAGAACAAAACCGGGCATTTGCTTCTGCTAGTCACGGCGCCGGACGTTCCATGAGCCGTCATCAAGCATTAAAGCAATGGCGTGGCCGTGAATTAGTGGATGGATTAGATCAGCAGGGGATTATTATTCGCAGCGGGACACTAAGGGGGGTAGCTGAAGAAGCGCCGCTGGCGTATAAAGATGTGGATGAAGTTGCCGAATCTACTGAAAAAAGCGGCTTGGCCCGTCGAGTGGCGTTATTAAAGCCGAAAATTTGCATTAAAGGCTAATGTATCCGATAAGCAAAATAGAACACAAAAATTAGCGCCAGGCCCCACAACATGGGGTTTAATTCCTTAATTTTACCCGTCAATATTTTTAATACCACATAGCAGATTATGCCCATGCCTAAACCATTAGCAATGGAAAACGTAAAGGGGACCATAATCACAATGATAATGGCGGAAATAAATTCAATGGGATTGTCGACTTGCAAATGCGCAATATTTCTCAGCATCAATAGACCGACATAAATTAAAGCTGGCGCTACAGCGAAAGCTGGTACGGATTGGGCTAAAGGTGAAATAAACAAAGCGAATATAAATAGCACAGCGGTGGTGACCGCGGTCAAGCCGGTGCGCCCGCCGGCTTCTATTCCAGCAGCGCTTTCGATATAAATGCTGGTGCTGGCGGTGCCGAATAATGAGCCGGAGATCGTCCCCAGGCTGTCGGCGATCAAAGCTCGGGAAAGGCGTTTAAGGCGGTAGGGATCTTTTCTGAATAAGGGTTGTCTCAACACTCCCACCATAGTTCCGGTGGCGTCAAAAAATCCGACCAGTAAAAAAGCAAATAAAATGGGTAAATTATCCCATTTGAAAACATGTTTGAGATCGACTGCCAGAAAGGTGGGTTTCATACTTGGGGGAATAGAGAAAATACCATGATAGTGGGATTGGCCTAGCAGTAAGCTCAGTAGTGTGACGCTGAGAATGGCAATAATGATGGCTCCGCGAATTTTAAAATAATCAAGGGTAGCGATAATAAAAAATCCCAAAAAAAACAGTAAACAGGCGGGGGAGGTTAGATTTCCTACCCCAATCAAAGTGGCTCCTTCAGGTTTAATAATAACGCTGCCGTTTTGTAATCCGATGAGAATAATAAACAGACCGATTCCGGCGGCAGTGCCGACATTTAGCGCTTCCGGCATGAGTTCAATGATCCATTGGCGAATTTGCGTCAGGGCTAAAATTAAGAAAATAATACCGGCTAAGAAAACGATGCCTAAGGCGCTTTGCCAAGGAAGCCCCATGGAGTGCACAACGGTGTAAGTAAAAAATACATTGAGAGACATGGCGGGGGCAATCGAAATAGGGTAATTGGATAAAAATCCTGACAAGCAACAACTCAAGATAGTCACCAGGCACGTCGCCACATAAACGGCACCGGTATCCATACCTGAAGCCCCCAAGATGGCAGGATTGACGAAGATGATATAGGCCATGGTAAGGAAGGTAGTCAGGCCGGCAGTCAATTCTTGACTAAAACTAGTTTGGTTCTGATAAAGTTTGAATTGACCTAAAATGAAATGTTTCATACAATAATGAAGAGTTTAATATCAATGTTATTTATTTGCAAGCTGTAATCAGCATGGTATTATTCAATTTACAATTAAAATGTTTAAGGATGAAGTATGGCAATCAAATTCCACCCCACGTGTTTTTATCATCCAACCACTTTACTGATCGTTGATGATAATATTGATTTGTTACACGATTTATCAATAGTTTTGGCCCCTCATTATAAATCTAAAATCACCAATTCCCCTAAAAAAATTATTTCCTGGATTAAAAGCCAAGGAGATGCCATGCAGCGTTTGGTTAAACAATGGGTGACATTGCCGGAAGAATATTTTGAACCTTCACAAACTCTAGTTAAAATCAATATACCGGCTTTGCGGCAACAAATTTATGCGGATCCTCCCCGATTCACTTTAGAAACTATTTTGATCGTAGACTATTCTATGCCAGAAATGAATGGGTTGGAACTATCGCATCAAATTCGTACATTAGATTTGCCGATTAAAATTATTATGTTGACAGGCGAGGCGGACCATCAAACTGCCATCCATGCTTTCAATGATAAACTTATTGACCGTTTTATTTTGAAAAGCGCTCCTGACTATGTGGAAAAGTTATTGGAATATATTAATGACTTGCAGAAGGAGTATTTTCAGGAAATAACTAATTTGCTTACGGGAGCGGGAAGGGAAGCGCCACGTAATGATTTCGTTTTCATTCAATTTTTTAATGAAATAGCGAAACGAGTTAATGCCGTGGAATACTATTTAGTAGAAAACCCGGCGAGCTATTTATTCCTCGACGCTCAAAAAAATCCCACTTGGTTGATTGTCAAAACCGACGAGGAAATGCAAATGCTTTATGAATTAGCCAAAGATGAAAAAAATGTCCCCAGACACACGGTAGAAATATTAGAAAAAAAAGAAAAGTTAACCTATTTCCCTGATGCAAAAAGCAAAATTGTTCCTGTGAGAGACTGGCATTTATACCCTGCTAAAGCTTTGCAGACCGACGATCAGCTTTACTATTACGCCGTGATAGAAGGGAATTGGGATTATCCTCTGAGCATAGATAAAATTACTTCTTATCAGGATTATTTAAATTCCTCCACTTAATGTTGCAGCCAATGCTGGGGTGTTGTGCTTCAGGAGCAGGGGTATTATTCAAAAATGCGTCCAAGGCGTCAGTGAGGTCTTTCCCGGTGACCGGGATATCTTTCCCAGGGCGGGAATCATCAAATCTCCCACGATAGATGCATTGTAAGTTTTGATCAAAAACATAAAAATCCGGTGTGCAGGCAGCCTGGTATGCTTTCGCGATAGTTTGAGTTTCGTCATACAAATAAGGAAAAGGAAAATGCAAACTTTGGGCCACTTCGCGCATTTTTTCGGGGGAGTCTTCTGGGTATTCGGTGATATCATTAGAACTAATGGCGATAAAACGAGTACCTTTTTTTTGATAAATATCGGCAATTTCTACCAATTTTTTTTGAATATGCACCACAAAAGGGCAATGATTGCAAATAAACATGATGACGGTTGCGCTATTGGGCGATCGGAGTTGTTGCAGGGATAGGTTTTTTTTCGAAATAGTATCCGGCAAACAAAAATCAGGCGCTTTGGCGCCTAAAGGCATCATGTTAGAGGCGGTTAGAACCATGTTTCATTCCTTATAATGGAAAATAAGTATACATAATTAGTTAAATCGCGGCAATTTCCAAGAGAGAGTGAGATTCTTTCTCCCGAGGTGCGATTATTGGCCCGGCTTAGAGTAGGGTAGAGCAGCAAATCAAAAATTTTGGGGATGGCTGCTCCAACCCAAACTAATTGGGGTCTGAGCTAAAGTGTTATTATCCCATAAATATAGATTAATCAAAACTGGATTTTTTAAAGTGTTAGTGTAAACGCAATCTCATACCAGCAAAAGCTGAAATCCAAGAGCTGTAAAATAACCTTGGATTTCAGACTTCATCTCCTCAGTAGGATCCCGTGTTAGGAAAAAAATGAACGTACAGCCGCTATAGCTGTACCATCCGTTTCTGGGTTTAAATATCCCATTACGATCTGATTATATACCTTTGGCTCATACCTCTCGGTCTTCACACGTAATTCCAGCATTTTGTCCCTAATCTGGTTTACGGTATCTTCTGCTAAGGTATTACGATCAATATGGATTCCATAAGAAGTTAAAAGATTGATATCGTCTTGGCTTAAAGCATTGCGAGACTTGAATGGCTCCGTATCACATTCATGACAAGGAGGGTAAGTTTTTCGATCAGATCTTAAGTACAACCACTGAATTGACGCAGCGAAAAACACAAAACCGGCTATGCCCAGTACGGCGTCTGCCATACGGAGACCAGTTATTTGTGAATTGAGATTGCAGTATTCATCTACCATATTTTTACAAGCCTGAGTCATATTTTGAGTCAAAAAACTGACTTGGTTTAAGACGGTATTAGCAATAAAGTCTGCAGGACTGGATCTACCTTCGCAATAATCATCTATATCCTCCGGATTTGATTCTGCGCAAGTGCTGTTATTGATAATAAGGTGAGAAAAATTATAGGCCAGTTGATTTAATGCAATGGTTTTGCTACGACCAATATTTATTATTCGGGAAATACCATAGCCAGTTATTCCTGTTAGTCCTAGACTAAATAGGCTGAAACGGGTTTTTCGCTTAGTATTAAAATTATTAATATCTAATTTATCTATAATTCTTTGCAGCTTTTCACATTGCAGATCAATAGAATTCTTTTCATTTTTTATTTCTAATGTAACTTCCTTGTTATCTATTTCATTGATGGAGTTATTACCCAATAGATTAACTTTTAATTCTGAAGTCGGAGTATTAAAAAAATAATTAAAAAATCTCATAATAATTTCCTCATTTAGTTTGTGCTTAGATCAGCTTAATAAAATATAAAATATAAATAAAATTGATTGTTTCTATTATAATAATAACTTTAATCTATTAAAGTTTGAATATTGTTTGCGAGAATTAATTTTAAGTTTTTCAAGTCTTGGTGATAATCGATACATTTTGTTCTGGGGAGCATTATGTCCTCCCCTGATATGAATTATTTAAAGGTCTGAGATATAAATGCATGTGCTGCAACGTCTCTACTAGATGGTTCAGTAGACAAATATCCGTCTACGATATTTGTATATATACTCAGATCAGTATTTTTGGTCTTCATCCGTAAATCCACCATTTTGTCACGAATCTTGCTTATGATTTTTTCTACTGAATGATTAGCGCTAATAGAAATTCCACAAGATTCTAAAAATTTGATATCGTCAGGTAAAGCAGCCTGATAATCGAATCTTTTCAGACAACTGGGAGTCTCTTTTTGATTAGATCTCAACTTAAAATAGTAGGCTGACGTTGCTAACATCCCTAGACTTGCCATGCCTAACACTACACCTGCTATTATGAAGTAGCCTTTTTGGGTACTGATTTGGCAGTATTCATCCCGCATATTTTGACAAGTCTCAGTAACATTTTGAGTCATAAAATTAACTTGATCTAAAACAGTTTGGATAGTAAATCCTGACCTATGGGGTGTAATATCGCTATCGTTATTGTCGCCGCAATCATAAATATTCTCCTGGGTTGATTCTGCACAAGTGCTATTATTGAAAATAAGATGAGAAAAATTATAAACCAGTTGGTCTAAGACACGACTCTTATCAAGACTAATATCTATCATTTGCTTAACAAAGTAACTGGGTATTCCGGTTAGTCCTAAATTAAATAAGCTAAAATAGGTTTTTCGCTTGGTATAAGTACCATTAATATTTAAACTATTTAAATTATTTATAATGCTTTCCAGTCTCTCGCATTGCTGATCTATATAATGCCTTTCATCTTGATTTTTTATTTCTGATTTTGCTTCCTTGTCTTCCATTTCATGTAAAGAATTATTATTTGATTCAACTTCCTGAACATCCTCCTCTTCTTGGCTGGGATTAGTTATTAATATTTTCACTTCATTGCTATCTATTTCATTAGCGGAACTATTAATTAATAACCTAGCGTTTAATTCTTCGGATTGAGTTTGAGGGTTTATAAACCAATTATATATATTTTTCATGTTTCTCATAAAGCTACCTATTTTTTAAATTTTGATCACATCAGTAAGAGATATCATAAATAAAATAACTCATTTTGTCGGTATAGTAACTTTAAACTATTAAATAAATCTTAAACGTTTGCTGTGTTTTTGAAGTAAATCGTAGGTATTTTATTCAGGTTTTGATATAATTGATGTTCTCGCGAATCTAATTGCAGAGGTAAAAATGGGCATTTTTCGAAAATATGCTTTATTTAATACATTTTTTTTGTTAATAATATCATTTTTTATATATAATTCGTATGCAAAAAATATAAATAATACTCTTGCTTCGGGTCGCGTCATAACGGTGTCGCCTTTAGCGCCGGTAATCAAAGTACGGCTACCTTCCAATCCCTCCACCGGATATCAATGGCTTTTGGTAAAATATGATTCTGCTCTAATGTTGCCCCCTAACAGTTACTATGTTCCCGCTAAGACAGACATGACGGGAGCGCCGGGGTATACGATATGGTGTTTTCAATTTAAAAGAACGGCATTTAGTTACCCGCAAAAAACGCGAGTGCTTTTAGAATATAAAAGACCGTGGGAAAAAACGGCAGGACGCCAGCAAATGATCAATTTTAAAATTTCTAGTTAATCACCCGGAGAATTTATGCGTTGCCAAGGCAAAAAAATACTGATTACCGGCGCCACCAGCGGCATTGGTCAAGCTTGTGCGGAATTGTTTGCCAAAGAAGGCGCTGATTTAATTTTATGTGGCCGTGTGGAGTCGCGTTTACAAAAAATTTTACACAAAATCACCTCCCAATATTATGTTAAAGGGTTACCATTGGTCTTTGATATTAGTCAAGCTCAAGATGTCGAAAAGGCCCTAGAGAGCTTACCTGAAGAATGGCAGGATATTGATGTGCTGGTTAATAATGCCGGTCTCGCATTAGGGTATGACAAGTTATTTGCCGGTAATTTAAAGGAATGGGATACGGTTATTGATACGAATATTAAAAGCGTGGTCTACATGACTCGCTTTGTGGTTGCCAATATGGTAAAACGCGGTAAAGGCCATGTCGTTAATATCGGCTCTATTTCCAGTCGCACCACTTATCCTGGAGGCAGTGTTTATTGCGCTAGTAAATATGCTGTCCGTGCTTTAACCGATACCCTGCGTTTGGATTTACATGGTACAGGGATACGAGTCACTTTAGTGGACCCCGGCATGGTAAAAACGCCTTTTTTTGATGTGCGTTTACAAGGCGATCAACAAAAAGTGAAGGCTTTATTTTCCGGAATGCAGCCACTTTTAGCAGAAGACGTAGCCGATAGCGTGGTATATTGCGTTACCCGTCCAGCTCATGTCTCCATACACGAAATCAACATCATGCCTACTGATCAAAGTGCATCGCATATGATTTATCGTCGAGAAAGCCATGAATAACTTAGTTCATATTTCTGCTTATAAATTTGTGAGTTTAGCTCAAGTGGATTTAATTGAATGGCGAAATTGCCTGAAAAGTTCCGCCGTAGCCAACGCTTTAAAAGGAACTATTTTATTAAGTACCGAAGGAATAAATTTATTTCTTTCGGGAGAACCAGAGAATATCAAAATTTTTCAAACTGTTTTGGCAGGATTTCCTGAATTTAAAGATCTCACCTATCGAAAAACTTTATCTCAATCATTTCCTTTTAAAAAAATGCTGGTCCGTATAAAAAAAGAAATTATCAGTATGGGGCGAGAAGAAATTCAGCCTGAGCAACAGCCTGCACCATACATTCAACCCAAAGTCTTACATGAGTGGTACAAGACTGGTAAAAAGATGCTAGTGCTGGATACACGGAATCAATATGAAGTAGAATGCGGGAGTTTTAAAAATGCTTTGCATTTAAATTTAAAAAATTTTCGTAGTTTTCCCCAAGCTGTAGAGCAATTACCAGCCGAAGCGAAGGCGTTACCGGTTGTGACTTTTTGTACTGGTGGAATACGGTGTGAAAAAGCCGCCATGTGGTTGCTGAAGCAAGGGTTCGAAGAAGTTTATCAATTACAAGGCGGAATACTGAATTACTTTGAACAATGCCAAGGTGAATTTTTTGATGGTCAATGCTTTGTGTTTGATGAACGTAATACTTTAGCGCCGGCTGGCTTGGCCAAGGTGCAAGATAAATTATAGAGGCAATTTATGGCGATAGTACGAATACTTCAATACCCTGATTTACGTTTGAAAAAAAAAGCAAAATGGGTAGAAACGGTTAACGACGATGTTAGAAAAGTGGTCTCTGACATGTTTGAGACTCATTACAACGCGAAGAATTGTGCTGCTTTAGCAGCGACCCAATTGGATTTTGCCGACCCTTTACGTATTACTGTGATCGATTTTTCTGATAATAAAAATGAGCCATTGTGTTTGATTAACCCAGAAATTATTTATCGAGAAGGAGAGCAAATAGTCCCGGAAGGATGCATGTCGGTCGGTGGGGAAGTGGAAGATCGAGTTTATGAGTACGTTAAACGCGCAATGAAAATTAAGGTTCGCGCTCTGAATGAACAAGGCGAGCCGATTGAATTAGAAGCAGAAGGTTTTATGGCCCAGTGCATGCAGCATGAAATCGACCATTTAAACGGTCAACTTTATTTGGACCGGTTATCTGCTCTCAAACGCGAACGGCTGGTAAAGAAGTTATTAAAAGAGTTAAAACTCAAATAAGCAGTCTGCTTGGGATTTACTGATACCTAATTTTGAAGCAGAGTCAGGACTAAGTTAGTCATTTTGGAAGAGTTTGGTTGTTGCATTTGCTGGGACAATATTTTTAGATCAGCCAATACTCTTTCACGGTAGTGAGAATTCATGAGTAAACGTAAAACCTCATCAGCGATATTCTCCGCCGTCACTGCGCCCTGTATCAACTCTTTGGCGATAGACTTTTGCGCAACGATATTGCAAAGACCTATTTGAGTAGTGTGCACAACGAAGCGCGCCAGCCAATAATTAATCCAATTTGATTTATAAATAATAACCAAAGGTATTTGACTCAATCCCACTTCTAAAGTGGATGTGCCCGATTTAACAATCGCTGCTTGGCATATGCTTAGTATATTATAAGTATCTTTTTCCACAACGGTAATTTTATCATTTAAATAAGCTTGTAAATCATTGCGCGACAGCGTGCTGGCTAAAGGTAACACAAACTGAATTCCGGGAATTTTAGCGCTTATAATTTCGATAGCCGCGACAATGACCGGAAATAAACGCCGCACTTCACTTTGACGGCTCCCTGGAAAAATGGCCACTACCGGAAGTTGAGGGTTCAATTGATAACGTTGAAAAATTTGACTCGGCTCTTCCTTCGCTTTAACCATGTAAGCCAAAGGATGACCCACATAAGTGACTGGAATATTTTCTTTGCGGTAGATATCTTCTTCAAAAGCAAACAGCACTGCCATGTGATGGACATAGCGGCGGATTTGTTGGACACGTTGGTATTTCCAGGCCCAAATTTGTGGACTTACATAATAAAGTACTTTAATGTCAAAATGTTTAGCCATTTTGGCTACGCGAAGATTGAAACCTGGATAATCAATTAAAATGAGCAAATCCGGCCGGTTTTTTTTAAAAATTTCTCGTACGCGACGCATAGCCTTATAAATAATTCGCCAATTTTTAAGCACACCCACCCAGCCGATAATGTTCATAGAGCTATTGGGAAAAACAATTTCCACCCCTTGGGCTCGCATGAGATCTCCGCCTATCGCCAGCAACTTTAAATCGGGGCGCAAATGCAGAAGCTGCCTAGCCAGATTGGCGCCAAGCAAATCACCCGATGCCTCACCGGCTATAAAGAAAATAGTGTTGTTAAGCATAAACCGGTTCAGGAATGGCTTGGCCAGTCATAATAACTTCAGTGATTTTTAAAGCAGTTGCTAAAGCATTTTTACCATCTGTACCTGAAACGCGTGGGGTGTTGGTGTCTAAAATAGCGGTTAAAAAGCTCGAAATTTCTTCACGGAGCGGGTCGTCTTTTGGAAAACTGATTTTGTTACTGGAGGTAAATCCCATGCTTGGGTTTTCCGTTTTATTTAGTTGGAATATATTTAATTTTTTATAATGTAAATCTAAATTCAAGATATTTTTGTCTTGTAAAATATGCATTCGCCGGGATATTCGTGGATGAATGCGGCTAGCAGTTAAATTAGCTACGCAGCCGTTTTGAAATTCAATGCGAGCATTGGCAATGTCCAAATTAGCAGAATAAACACGCGCGCCATGGGCATTAATCTGTTTAATTGGTGAATCAATAATATGATGTACGATATCAATATCGTGGATCATCATATCCAAAATGACGCTCACATCGCTGCCGCGGAGTTTAAAAGGGGCTAAACGCCAACATTCAATAAAACGCGGGTTCTCTAACTTGGGTAACGCAGCCTGCAAAACTGTATTGAAACGTTCTATATGTCCGATTTGTAAAACGGCTTTATGGACTCTAGCGGTTTCAATGAGATCATCCGCTTCATTCAAAGTCATGGCGATCGGTTTTTCTAATAAAACATGGATACCGCGCTCCAGAAAAAAACGAGCTATTTTATGGTGAGAGGGGGTGGGGGTAACTATGCTGACAGCGTCAACTAAATTGACCAGGGCTGTGTAATCTGAATAAGCAGCTACGTCGTATTGTTGTGCAATTTGTGCAAGATTTTCAGCATGGGTATCACAAAGGGCGGCTAGTTGCGAGTCATTCAAGTTGGCATATTTTTGAGCGTGAAATTTTCCTAAATACCCCACTCCGATCACGGCTGTTCTTAATTTTTTCATGCGTGCATCATGACATTTTTATATCTTTAATTCAACTTTTTGTCAGCGATAGGACAGAAGAATTTCGGGTTCAACAAAAACGTTTTTTTTATTGATATAGCTGGTATTATAGCGCAATAACCACAAAAACAGGTGAGCGAAATGAACGTTTCGCCGTGTCGATTAGCACAGAAGGAGAGGATAAGGTATGGATGCAAAAGCGAGCATTGCCGGGGTGGATGAAGCGGGTCGTGGGCCGTTAGCTGGCCCAGTCATTGCTGCGGCTGTTATCTTAAAGCCGGGCTATCATTTGCCGGGTTTAAAGGATTCTAAAAAATTAAATCATCAGCAAAGATGCTATTTATACGAGCGTATTGCAATGGAATGTGTGGCATTTGCTTTAGGACGATGTGAACCTGCTGAAATTGATCAGCTCAATATCCATCACGCCACGTTATTAGCAATGCGCCGCGCCATTGAAGCGTTGCCTGTCCGTCCGGCCTTAGTAAAGATTGACGGATTGTTTTGTCCTAAACTCAATATCCCGGCTCAAGCCATAGTAAAAGGCGATGAAATTGAAGCGGTAATCAGTGCTGCTTCCATTATTGCCAAAGTGTCGCGTGATCGAGAAATGGAGCGGTATGATCAGCTTTATCCCGGTTATGGTTTTGCTCGCCATAAGGGTTATGGAACTTCGTTACATATTCAAGCCTTAAAAGAGCGGGGCCCCTCTCCCATCCATCGACACAGTTTTGCCCCAGTAATGGCAGTACAGTCAATTCAATATTAAGTATATGGTGTTGATCAGAGATTTAGCTAGCGTGCGGCGTGAGCCTATTTTTCAAAAACTATCATCTTGGGAATTGTTGGTGGAAGTATCCTACACTTTCCTAAAGGAGGTAATTTTATGATGAAAAAATGTGAAAATTTGAAAGTCGCTATTTTATGCGCGGATGGCTTTGAGCAAGTGGAAATGACTGAGCCTAGGAAAGCATTAGAAGGAGAGGGTGCGCAAACTTTTCTGATAACGCCAAAAAAAACGGTTAAAGCTTGTCATCATGACAACCCGGGTGATGAATTTTCGGCAGATGTATTATTAGATGAAGCGGACCCTAATGATTATCAAGCTTTAGTGTTGCCAGGAGGGGTATTTAACCCAGATCAATTGCGTACCATGCCCAAGGCGCTGGAGTTTGTAAAACATTTTTTTAAAAATAATAAACCGGTGGGCGCCATTTGCCATGGCCCTTGGACTTTGATTAATGCTGAAGTTGTTAAAGGGCGTATCCTGACTTCATGGCCGTCGGTGAAAATGGATTTAATTAATGCCGGAGCGAAATGGGTGGACCAGGAATCCGTGTGTGACGGCAATTTAGTCACCAGCCGCAAACCCGATGATCTTCCCGCATTTAATAAAAATATTATCGAATTATTTTCTACAATAAAATGAAAAATTTAAAATAAATAGTTGAAATCCGTGTGATTTACTTCAAAAAGACGATACTTTTAAACGGGGTGTTTTTAGTCCCGCTATATTAAAATGGAAAATTGAAACCTCAAACTTTTCAGACTTCTCCGGGTACCGAACTATCATGGTGAGGTTTTGAATTATGGTGGAAAAAAGCAAGAGAAATGTCAACAGACCCTAGCCATACCGAATATATTTTTACAATTTAGATGCGACTCTGAAGTTGACATGTTATCCAAAAATGATAATGTCCCCTTAAAACCAAAATAGAAATGTCCCCCA
>CBFGTC010000025.1:0-15860 GCA_965651935.1 uncultured bacterium | reverse complement strand
TAAGTGGGGCCAAAATAAAATATTAATGTGGGGCCAAATTAGAGTATAAAAACCACTATCGCTGCCGTTTATGCTTTTCAACAAAAATTGCACCGTTTATTGATGTTCAAACATCGTAAAGCGAGGCAGTGTAAACGATTGATCAAAGTCTTTTTAAATGACATTCAGCAACTCAAAGAGAGCAGCTTTGCTTTCTTAAATAACCTGGGAAAAACTTTGTGGTTATGGCGAGATGAGATCGTTCGTATGTGGCGGTTCACCAAAAATAATGGCATCACTGAAGGCTTCCATCGCAAGATGAAACTCATCCAGCGACGTGCCTATGGCTTTAGAAATTTTGAAAATTATAGAATTAGAGTTAAAGTACTCTGTGGCGGGTAAATATGCCCCCGAAAATAGGGAAGACCCAAAGTATTATGTGCTTGATTAACTGCCCCCTAAAGTGGGAAAGACCCAATTAACGCTCTAAGTCTTTGATTTTATTGGGCCGGGCGAGATTCGAACTCGCGACCAACGGATTAAAAGTCCGCTGCTCTACCGGCTGAGCTACCGGCCCTTAGAAAAATATTTTAAAAAAATAGCATAATACCTGTTTCTTATCAAAGCACAAGTCTTTTTTTAAACTTTTTTATCATTTTTACTGTATTTCAATAAGAGTAACGAAAAATTAAACTGAACACAATGAAAACATGTTTGGGCTTTTCTTTATTAGAACTGTTGATCGTGATGGCTTTAGTGGTCATTTTAATCGCTAGCGCTTACCCATCTTATGCATATCACCTCAACAAATCTCGCCGCAATCAGGCCGAAATCGCCCTGCTTCAACTCGCAGCTCGGCTGGAAGCTTACTATAATGAAGAAAATACATATAAAAACAGCACCTTAGAAAATTTGGAAATAAATCAGTACACAGATGATTATCAAAGCTACGAACTCCAGATTGCCGAAGCCGGCGATTCTGGATTTATCATTCATGCCATACCTCTAGGCGCACAAAATAAAGACAAAGCATGCCAAACATTGAGCCTTAATGAATTGGGAGAAAAATCTTCCAGCGGTACAGCAAAATCCAGTTTTTGTTGGGAATAAAATGGCTTGGTTAATAAATTCTTAAGCTTCATTTGTCATAATTTACTATATGAAAAACACATTAAAGCTAGCACCAGCCTTGGCTAATAAAATAGAAGAACAATTGGATACGCTCACGCAAAATCTGTCTACAATGTATCAGCAATCACTTACCAGACCACAATGGACAAGAGCAGATCTCAGCAAATTGCAGCAACATGTACATCAGTACATTAGTCAAATCATTGCTTTTACTATTAATAGAGAAAAATGGGTGAACCCCTTGCCTCCCAGCGAAAAAAGCTTGGTATTTAAAAATCTAAGCCACTACATCACTGTTCGCACTCAAATCGTTATCCAAAATATCACCGGCCAGAACAGCTCCAAAGATAACCAGCAACTCACGAATAATAAAATAAATTTTGCCAAAAAATATTTTCTATCCTGGTTAGAATCGTTAAATCATCTATATACTCATCAAATTGCTAAAAAAGAACATAAACGATGGCTTCGATTGATGGCTATCTATGAAGCCAAGAAAAAAGCGGAAGAAGAAGCTCGTTTAATGAATCAAGAAGTGAAAGAGCCTCAACCTCAAAACGTCCCTCCCCCTGCTTTACCTCTTTGGCTTGAATTGCCAGATGAAGATGTTAATGCGGAATATTTCGTTCTATTTTTGTTAAATCAATTAGGTTTAGGTATCGGAGCTGGTCGAGAGGATATTGAAGCAGCCTATCAGGAAATTAAAACAGAATTTGAAGCTATTCCCGAACCCACTCCAGAAGAAAAAGAATGCTTTGAAAATTGCGAACAAGTTTATAAAAAATTACAAACAATAGAAAATAGTGTTTTTGATAAATTGAAAATACTTCCACAACAAGATTTAGACCAATTTATTAATAAATTACAATCTGCCGTAAATAATTTGTTTAACACTGAATTTACCAACCTGGAAAGCGTGAGTAACGCCTATAATCAGTATGCCATTCAAAATAATTTAGATACAGGTTCTTCTTCGTCTAGGGCTCAAATGTATAAAATGGAACTTATTATGGCCAAAGTGGAATATCAATTTAAGATTGGCAATAACCCCTTAAATTCAGCAAGATTATCGCAGGAACAGGAAACCCCAGAAAATCATCGCAGCCTTACGCCCCAATTGACGATAAAGGGAATACCCAAACATTAAGCATTTTTTTTGAAAAAATTTTGCAAAAGCAACATGATGATGCCTATAACGATAACACTGTCGGCTATATTAAATGTCGCATAATGCCAATTGCCAATATAAAAATCAAAAAAATCAATGACATTCCCCAGACGCACTCGATCAATTAAATTCCCAGCGGCACCACCAATCACTAAACTTAAACTGCAGGCAGTCCATCTATCAGGATAATGCAAACGCAATAACCAAATGGATAGAGCGAGGATTACTAAAATTGAAACAGTACTTAAGAAAATAATTTGCCAGCCGCCTGCTTCTCTTAAAAAACTAAACGCACCACCCTGATTATATCGTAAGGTAAAATTTAAAAAGGGTAAAATTCGCAAAGATTCTTCAACTTGTAAGCGATGTATAATCCAAAACTTACTAATTTGATCGAGAATCACCACCAAAATACTTAACAAAAACCATGGAGCAGATTTGCGATAATTAAATGATTTCATTCCTAATACCTTAAGCAAAGTAACGGATTTCACCTGGAGCCGCCAAATTAGTCACACAACGCCCGCAAATGAAAGGGTGGTGAGGATCTTTACCCACCTCCCCTCTCCTCTGCCAACAGCGAGCACACTTGTTGCACGAAGACACCTTTATTTCCACCCATAAATCCGCTATTTCCGTTAACTCAGCTGAGGAATTCTTCGAAACCAAAGACATGACTTTGGCGTCGGATGTAATTAAAACAAACCTCAACTCGTCTTGTAATGCCGATAACGCTTGATAAATTTGGCCCTCGGCATACAAGATAACCTCGGCATCCAGACCTGACCCAATTTCACCAGCTTGACGATGTTTTTCTAAAATTTTATTCACTGCATCTCGGACAGGGATAAGTAAATCCCACTCAATTTCCGCACGGCTTTCCATTTTGGGTAAAGAATGCCATTTAGATAAAAATACGGACTCTTCACGCTCACCGGGGATATAAGACCAAATTTCTTCCGCCGTAAAGCTCATTATAGGCGCTAACCATCGTACCAAAGCTTCCAGAATATGATATATGGCCGTTTGCGCAGAGCGGCGGGCTATGCTGCTTTTATAACCCGTGTATTGACGGTCCTTAATGACATCTAAATAAAAGCTGCCCATTTGCACACTGCAAAAGTTATGAATTTTTTGAAAGATGGTTTGAAAGCTGTATTCGTTATAAGCTTCAATAATTTCTTTTTGCAATCCCGAAGTTTGATTGATAGCCCAGCGGTCTAAAGCGAGCAACTCGCTAGCCGGAATTTGATCCGTTGCAGGAACAAAATCAAATATATTCGCTAATAAAAATCTCGTCGTGTTGCGAATGCGACGATACGCATCCACACTGCGTTTGATAATTTCCTCGGAATAATTAATATCTAATTTGTAATCTGCCGAAGACACCCAAAGACGCAGAATATCCGCGCCTAAATTCTGCGCCACATCGGCTGGAACAATGACATTCCCAATCGATTTCGACATTTTCCGGCCATGCGCATCGACGACATAACCATGAGTCAGCACGGTTTTAAACGGAGCATTACTATGGATGGCCGCGCAAGTTAATAAAGACGTTTGAAACCAGCCACGGTGTTGGTCAGAGCCTTCCAAATACAAATTGGCAGGCAAGCCCAACTCCGGTCGTTGACTTAACACGCTAAAATGGCTAATACCTGAATCAAACCAGACATCCAACACATCATTTAATTTTAAATAATTTTCTGCCTCTTGACCTAATAATTCTTGCGATTCTAAGGCAAACCAATTCTCAACACCGCCTTTCTCGATTAATTGAGCCACTTTTTCCATCAATTCCAAAGTTTGCGGGTGCAATTGACCGTTATCCTTATGAATAAATAAAGGGATGGGAACACCCCATACTCGTTGCCGCGATATACACCAATCTGGCCGCATTTCCAGCATACGGCTGATACGAGTCTTACCCCAAGCTGGTATCCATTCCACAGTATCAACCGCACTCAACGCTAAGTTGCGCAAGCCCTTTTGGTCCATACTAATAAACCACTGTGGCGTAGCACGGAAGATCAATGGGGTTTTATGCCTCCAACAATGAGGATAACTGTGGATAATATCCACATGGTGTAGTAATCGACCACGGGTTTTTAGCTCATTGATAACGACTTCATTCGCTTTGAAAACATGCAGTCCACCAACCAAAGGGACTGCATCATTGAAACAGCTATTGGCATTAACCGGATTTTCCATAGCAAGCTTATATTGTTCCCCAACGACATAATCCTCTTGCCCGTGTGCAGGAGCCGTATGGACATTGCCTGTCCCTGCTTCAATCGTCACGTGGTCGCCCAAAATAATAGGGACCCGCTTATCTAAATAGGGATGATGCAGTTGTACACCTTCCAATTGTTCGCCGTTGACACTGCCCTTCACTTCATAGTCTGTTATGCTGTAGCGGCCCATGACTGATTCAAACAAGTCTTGAGCACAGATTAAGTATAAATCTTGGCCTTGATATTTCGCTTTAATTAATGAGTAATCAAAATGAGAATTTACCGCTACAGCCTGATTGGCAGGTAAAGTCCAGGGAGTGGTGGTCCAAATAGGGACAACTATTTCCGCGTCAACGGCATTGAGATGAAAAATTTCAGCCACTTGTTTCGCATCTTGCACGGCAAAAGCCACGTCGATGGCGGGAGAGGTTTTGTCTTGATACTCCACCTCGGTGTCGGCCAAGGCTGAACCGCAAGCCGTACACCAATGCACGGGTTTTTCGCCTCGATGTAAATGACCATTCGCAATGATGAGGGCTAATGCTCTGATCGTATCTGCTTCGTACTTAAAATCCATCGTTAAATAAGGATTTTGCCAATCACCTAGGACTCCCAATCGCTGAAAATCTTCTCTCTGTAATGCCACTTGTTGTTTGGCATACTCGCGGCAAGCTTGGCGAAAAGCATGGGCCGATAGTTTCGTGCCAGGTTTTCCTATTTTTTTTTCCACATTCAACTCAATGGGTAAGCCATGGCAATCCCACCCCGGCACGTAAGGAGCGTCATACCCGCTCAGCGTTTTGGATTTTATGACAATGTCTTTTAAAATTTTATTGAGAGCGGTTCCCAAATGCGGTCTCGCATTAGCGTAAGGAGGACCATCATGCAAAATAAACCGGGCCTGACCTCGACGGGTTTCCCGAATACGTTGGTACAAATCCATCCCTTGCCAGCGCTTCAGGGTTTCCGGTTCTTTTTGAGGTAAATTGGCTTTCATAGGGAAAGCGGTCACAGGTAAATTTAAGGTGTCTTTGTAATCTTTCATAGCAGTATGTTATATTAGCGGCTTTAAGCAAGCAACCTAAGAACGTCCCAGCAATTCCCGCTACGCAGGAATTGCTTCCTGGTTCTTGTCCATCAGGATGTGGTTTTTTCTACGAAAAATATTTTTATTGAAAAGTAATGCTTTCAATATTTCATGTGATTATATCCGATTTTTTCGTGGCAGGAATTACTGAGAACGTCGCAGGTCAGGTGGATTTAATTTTAATGAGAAATCCGGAGAATACTGATGATGATAACTACTGAAAGTCAGCGTACTGTGATTGTTTCCGTCCATGTCTCCCCTGAAGACGACCTCCACAATGAAGTCGAAAACATTTTAGAAGAACTGGCCCCCAATTTAACCCTGCTTGAACGTTTGCAGACTCCCGATAATATTAGTTTTTTCCTCAAAGTGAGTGAAGATTTTGCGCCGGTAATTATCAATAAAATTAATGCCTTGGAGCATGTGGGTTGTTCTGCGCTAGACACGACTTTTAGTCGCCATTTTGGGGGGAAAATTGAGACCAAACCCAAAATTAACGTCAATACTCGGGAAGAATTGGCCTTAGCTTATACGCCAGAAGTCGCTAAAATATGTATGGCGATCCATCACAATCCCGAACAAGCTGATGCGTTTACCATTCGCCGAAATACCGTAGCGGTCATAACCGATGGCACGGCAGTTTTAGGATTAGGTAACATCGGTCCCAAAGCCGCTTTGCCGGTGATGGAAGGCAAGGTCTTATTATTTAAAGAATTCGCCGGGGTAGACGCGTTCCCGTTGTGCTTAGCGACTCAAGATATTGAAGAATTTATCCGCACGGTCACTTACGTTGCGCCTAATTTTGGGGGAATAAATTTGGAGGATATATCCGCCCCTCGCTGTTTTGAGATTGAAAGACGATTGAAGGCGGAGTTAGATATTCCTGTTTTCCATGATGACCAACATGGGACTGCTGCCGTGGTCGCTGCTGCGTTCATTAACGCTTTGAAATTAACCGGAAAACAGGCCAAAGATCTCAAAATTATTTTTAGTGGCGTGGGTGCGGCTGGCACTGCTTGCAAGAATATGCTTCTGCAATTAGGCGCAGTGAATATTATTGGTTGTGACCGAAAAGGCGTTTTAGTGGCCAGCCGCTCTGATTTGGATATCAGCAAACGTGAATTCGCTGAAACAACTAATCCTGATAAATTAGGCGGTAGCTTAAGTGACGTCATCAAAGGCGCGGATGTATTTATCGGTTTATCAGGGCCTAATACTTTATCATTGGATGATTTAAAAGCAATGAATAAAGATCCCATCGTGTTCGCGATGGCCAATCCGATTCCAGAAATTATGCCTGAAATTGCGGCTCCATACGTGTCAATCATGGCGACAGGCAGAAGTGACTATCCCAATCAAATTAACAATTTACTGGCTTTTCCCGGTATTTTTCGCGGTGCATTGGATTGTCGAGCCAGTGATATTAATCCGGAAATGAGATTGGCTGCGGCTTATGCTATCGCTTCATCAGTCAATGAAAAAGCGTTAGCGCCCGAATATATTATTCCGAGCGTTTTTGACAAAAACGTAGCGCCTGCCGTTGCTAATGCGGTAAAAGTGGCTGCAATCCAAACCGGGGTGGCGCGTAAATTAAATACGTTTTAACCCCAAATTTTCATCACGACGGGAAAGGAGTGGGTGACCTAGGAATTGGTTCAGAAATTTCTGGACTCATTGTGTTCATTGAAAACAGTCTCTGACCTACATTGCTGTACTCATCTTCTCCATCATTTTCATCATCTTCAGTTTCTTCCTCATCCGCTTCCTCCTCATCAGTCTCTTCTTCATTAGCTTCTTCGCTCATACAATCATAATCTTTATATTCGATTGTTGAAGTGGTGTTAGAGTTGGAACTTATACTGGTATTATCATCATTATAATTTGAAATTCCTAAGCCAATATAAGCTATAATTTCATCCTGAACATACTCATTATTTTCAGCATCATTTTGATTCGTATTTTGAGCGGAGTATTTCTTTGCATAGATTTGAGCAAAATAATATAAAGTAGGCAAATGATTAGCTATCATGTAGCAAAATTCTTCATTAGTAGTTAAAAATTTTTTAAATTGATTCAGCACATTCCAAATATTTGGTGAAGTATAAAGGTCAATAAAATCCCATGTATTTTTTAATATATACAATTTAAGACATCCAATAATAATTGCAGCTACATCTTGCCTACTTAAATTCAATTTGCTCTCTGTAAGCTTAACTATTTCACTAGCACGCAGGTTGATTCTGTCATAAAGTTTGGGAATGGCTCCCATTAACGTATTTTTAGAATCTTGCTGTTGACCAACCAAACCGTGAAGAATTTCCGTATTTATTTGTATAAATTTACTTAACTCATTTGATTTTAATTCAGCTCGAAATCGCGGAGCACACATAAATTCTAAAATATCCAAATCCAGGAATTTTAAAATAATTTCCTTTGACAATAATTCAATTTCTTCTTCTTCCTCTAAATCTCATGTTTTTCCCTCACTGTAAAAAAAATCAGTTTAATATTTCATTATTAAGTAAATATTAAAAACGGTACATAATGTACTTCATAAAATTTTTTACAGAAACGGGTGAGCATTGACCGGAACTTACTATTACCGTACAACACGTGGTGGATTCCAGCTTTCGTGGAAATGACTGAAGTGATTACCGAATTTTATAAAAAATTAAATGCACTTACTCTGCATTATAAATAATTTTTGAAATATTAGCGTCAATATGCGGTAATTGCATGTCATTCCAGAGTAGCCTCGACAACATGTTTTACTTCGCTAAAACCGATTCGGAGGCATTGACAGAAGGATAGTCCTCTCGAAAATGGCCGCCGCGGCTCTCACAGCGGTCCAGCGCCGCTCGAACAATGTGTTCCGCTAATAAAATGATATTTCTTAATTCAATTAAATCACGGGTAATAGAGTAATGCCGGTAATACTCCTCAATCATTTCACGGCGAGTCAAAATTAATCTGAGCAAATCACTAAGTCCGGCAGCGGTGCGCACAATTCCAGCATAAGAGGTCATCTCACCCCGCAAACCACGCCAATGCGCATTGATTTGACTGGCGCGGCGAAAATCAATAACCCCTTGCGAATTCCAAGGTTTGACTTTAACTTCTTTATAAATCGCTTGCGTTAACCATGCCAAACTGGAAGAAGCCGCTCTTCGCCCCATCACCACACCTTCCAATAAGGAATTACTGGCTAAACGATTTGCTCCATGTAAACCCGTGCACGCCACCTCGCCAATCGCATATAAACGTTTTAAATCCGTAGCGCCATCCACCGCCGCTAAAATTCCACCGCATAAATAATGAGCTCCCGGCACGACCGGAATATAGTCTTTACTCATGTCTATGCCTAATTTCAATAAAAATTGAAAACTGTGCGGAAAATGTTGTTGTAAAAATTCTTTAGAACGATGAGTAATATCTAAATACACATAGTTATAAGCGCTCAGTTCTATTTCTGTAAAAATAGCACGAGCCACCACATCGCGTGTAGCCAACTCCAGCTGCTGTGGCGCATAACGGGGCATAAAACGTTGATGGCTTTTCGGTAAACGTAAATAAGCCCCCTCCCCTCTTAAAGCTTCAGACATTAAAATATTATTGTGTTCAGCACTGTATAATAAAGTGGGATGGAATTGGTAAAATTCCATGTGTTTTAAACGAGCTCCTGCTCGATAAGCCATGGCTATGCCGTCACCTGTAGCAACGTCCGGATTGGAAGTGTAACGATAAATTTTGCCCGCTCCACCCGTCGCGAGAACCACGATATTGGCAACAAAAGCATGGATTAGATTTGTTTTTTCTTCTAAAACATAGGCGCCCATTACGGCTGCTTGGCGCGCAGGAATGAGTTTATCTTCTTCCTGAATTAAATTCACAGCAGTATGAAATTCAAATACAGAAACTTGAGGGAGGCTGCGCACGGATTTAATTAATTCTTGCATAATCCCTGCACCAGCCCTATCACCTATCGTGTATATACGACGTTGCGAATGGCCGCCTTCCTGGCCCAATAAAAAATGCGTTTGCTGATCGAACACCACCCCTTGTTCAGTTAAAAAACGGATAGTGTCGGGGCCTTCATGGATAATTTGTTTAACTACCTCTATATCGCAGATGCCAGCGCCCGCCACGATGGTATCTTGAACGTGGGCGGCAATGGAATCGTACTGCGATCCTACCGCGGCCAATCCACCTTGCGCATAATAACTATTGGATTCTTTTAAATCTTCTTTGCAAATTAAAGCGACCCGCGCTTGTGGCGCCAAACCATTCAAGGCCAAAATATAGCTTAGTCCAGCTATCCCGCCGCCAATCACTAATACATCAAAATAAGATTGGCCTCCTTGCTGTGACGCTACCCGCTCGCTCACATTAAACCTTTGCCTGAAAGCCGTTGTAACGCTTCAATATAAGCTTGACTGGTTTTTTCAATCACCTCTCTAGGGAGTGTGGGAGCCGGCGCTTCCTTATCCCAGCCAGTGGAAATTAAATAATTCCTCACGATTTGCTTATCAAAACTGGGCTGATCACGGCCAATTTGATATAAATCTTTGGGCCAAAAACGTGAACTGTCCGGCGTTAGCGCTTCGTCAATTAACATGATTTGATCCCGCCATATACCAAATTCGAATTTGGTATCGGCAATAATAATGCCGGCTTTCGCAGCCAATTCAGAAGCTAACTGATACAGTTGCAGGGTAAGACGGGCTATTTGCTCCGCTTTTTGTTCACCAATCAGTTGACGTACCGTTTGCATATCTATGTTTTCGTCATGACCGATTGCCGCCTTAGTGGCGGGAGTAAAAATTGCTTCCGGCAATTGTTGGCATTGTTGCAACCCCGCGGGTAACTTCACGCCTGAAATTTGCTGAGTTTGCTGGTATTCTAGCCAAGCCGAACCGGCTAAATATCCGCGCGCCACACACTCCACCGGCAATGGCTGAGTACGATACACCAGCATCGTTCGTCCCCGTAAAATGGGGCCAAATTCAGACAATAGTTCGTTACTCAACCCCATTTGCTGAATATCCAAAGTGATTAAGTGATGGGGGACAATGTCGCGAAAATAATTAAACCAAAATGCCGAAAGTTGGGTTAAAACTTTTCCGCGTTGTGGGATTGGATTGGGAAGTACGACGTCGAAAGCGCTTAATCGATCAGTGGTGACGATCAACAACTGCTCTGCATTCACTTCATAAATATCTCGCACTTTGCCTCGTCCCAGCAAGCGTAAGGGCAGATTGGTTTGTAACACATTATTGGTTTGAGATTGAGTCATTGTATTTCTCCAAAAATTGTCTGGCGTTTTTTATATCGGTTTTGATTTGCTCTATCAATTCTGCGGAATTCGGGAAAACTTGTTCATCACGCAATTTATGTAAAAACTCCACTTGCAATTGTTTACCATACAGGTCTTGATTAAAATCCAATAGATGCACTTCCAGAATCACTCGCCGATTGCGGGAAAACATAGGGCGAGTGCCCACACTCGCCACGGCGGGCAAGGGACTATTTCCCAAACCTCTGACTTGCACGACATAAATACCGGAAACCGCCACAGGTCTATCACTCAAATGAATATTGGCGGTGGGCAACCCCCATTGACGGCCTCGCGCTTCGCCATGTACGACTTTTCCACATAAAAAATAAGGACGGCCTAACATCGCGTTAGCCAATTCCACTTGATCGGCTTGTAACGCTCGCCTTATCCGGGTACTGCTGACGCGTTCACCTTCATACAAGAGGGTTGGAGCCTGAATACAGTAAAAATTAAGTTGTTCGCCTAAATTCTGTAGTAATTTCACATCACCGGCGCGTTTAGCGCCAAAACGAAAATCGCCGCCGACAACGATAGCACAGATACCAAGCTGGTTTATCAATATTTGCTGCACAAAATCGACTGGAGGCATTTGCGCCATGGCGGCATTAAATTTTAAGCAGACGCAATAGTCGATACCCTGCCCTTGTAAATAACACCATTTTTCATGTAAACGCATCAAACGCGGTTGTTGAATTTCTGGATGAAAAAATTCAAAGGGCAAGGGTTCAAAGGTCATCACAACCGTAGGGGCTTGCCTTGAATCGGATTGTTGGCGCAATAAGTTTAATAATTGTTGATGCCCTCGATGGAAACCATCAAAATTACCTAAAGCAATGACTGAGCGGGTCAAACGCCGAGTAAGCCACCCATTTCCGCGAATTAATATCATGGTTTAAAATGCCGCCAACGCATGCCCACTAAACCCAAACCTAATAGATAAACGACTATTGCGCTACTGATCAGTAATAATAGTCGCCAGGCCCTAACCCATCCGTTCCCAATCAACCAATGTGACAAATCGCCTTTGCCCCACCATAAAAAGCCGCTCATTAGGGTGGCAGCGATAATAACTGCCGCGGCGTTTTGTCCCCAGCCTTTCCGTGGCTGATAAATTTTTTTCTTAATTAATAATATCCATAATACCACGGCGTTAAGCCATGATGCTAATGCCGTGGCCAAAGCCAAGCCCGCATGCGCCAAGGGCCCGATTAAAATAAAGTTTAAAATAATATTGAACCCCAGTGCTATGCCAGCCCATCGAGCAGGTGCGTTAATTTCCATTTGCGCATAAAAAGCAGAAGCGGATAGTTTGATGAGCATCCAGGCCGGCAGACCGATGGCGAAGGCCATTAAACTGCGGCGTGACATCAGCACGTCTATTTCCTTAAACGCTCCATGGTACAATAATGTGGTGATAATGGGACCTGCCAAGATGAATAAACCTAATGCGGCAGGAATGCCAATGGAGATCATCATTCGTAATCCCCAATCTAAGGTGGCTGAAAATTCCTCTGTGTGGCCTTGATGATGTTGATGAGCAAGCAATGGCGCTGTCACAGTGGCTATCGCGGCGCCAATCACCCCCAGCGGTAAATAAATCAAACGATCGGCATAGTACAGCCAGGAGATGCTGCCTGTGGGTAAAAATGAAGCAAATAGATTGTCGATGAGTAAGCTGATTTGACCCGCGGACACCCCGAGAATGGCAGGGCCCATGCGTTGGAATAAGGGTTTGATGGTTTGTTGTCCCCAATTTCCCCAGGGGATAGGTGCTAAATCTAAATGACGCAAGGCTGGCCATTGTGCTAACAGTTGTAAAATACCGCTGACTAGCACCGCTATCGCTAAAGCATAAATGGCATGCGCGCCAAGTTGAGGGGCAATGATATAAGCGGTAAAAATTAACACGGCGTTTAAAATGGTGGGAGTGAAGGCGGTTATAGCGAAGCGATGGTAGGTATTTAAAATGGCTCCAGCTAGGGCGATCCAAATGATCATGAATAGATAGGGCTGTGTCATTCGCACTAAATTTAGGGTTAAAGTAAAACGGGAGGGATCGTGATAAAAGCCTGGGGCAAAGATTATGGCGATAAGCGGGGCCAAAATTTCTCCGAGGATGACTATAGCTATGCCGCTTAAACTGATGATGCCTGCTATTTTATTCAGAAATAATTTTATTTCTGAATGATTATGTTTAGATCTAAATTCGGCCAAAGTGGGGATAAAGGCTTGAGCGAAAGCGCCTTCACCAAAAAGTCGGCGCGCAAGGTTAGGTAGTTTAAATGCGATAATGAAGGCATCAAATACCGCGCTGGCCCCGAAGATTTGTGCTAAGATCATATCGCGCACGAATCCGCCGATGCGCGACATAAAAGTTAAAACCATCACCGCTAAGGTTTTTTGCCCGACTTGTTCCTTTTTCATATTTCCGTATTTTATCTCGGAGTCGGGCTAAAACCAATTGATATCAAAAATCAAGGCAAATATTTGGGTAAAATTTCATTTGTTTTATTATCTCTAGGCGTTATATTTTTTTGGTTGTTAAATATTGAAAATTTAGAGGAGCTGACACGATTTTTGTTACCTATAGCGCTTAAGGCCATATTTAACTCATTGATTTTTTCTGCTGCCAAGTTAGATATGTCCATTAAAACATTTTTAATTTCCGGGGAAGGATCGGCATTGCCGACTTCACTTTTCGTTTTCTCTAATAATTCAGTCACTTTAGCAAAAGTATCACATTGTTTTAAATTAGATTCAAATAACTCAACTATTTTTACATTTGCCAATTTAGATATTGACTCCCAAAGGTTTTTAATTTCTGGGTAAATATTGTAATATTTCATTTCCTTTTTAATATCCTGTAGCAAACAAATTACTTCAACAGGAGTTTGACAATCTTTTATTTTAAATTTTAATGCGGTTATTTGTTTATCATGCAGAACCTTTATTCTTTGATTTGCTATTTCATTAATTTTTTGTACAGCGTAAGGCGGTATATTTTTATTCTCTTCATTTTTTACTTTCATTAGCACCGCAGCAATTGAATTGCATTTTTTTATCTCTTCGATATATATTGCTTTTTTAATACCATTATCAGCTATATCCTGAAATGCAGCCTTGGGATCCAATTTAGAATCTTTTACTTCGGATAACTGACTAAAAGCCAGTCTTGCAGCGACGACAGTGTTACAAATTTCATTAATCGTAGTTGCTTTTCCTATATCTTCCCTCAAAGAGATACTAATATAATTTTTCTGAAATAAAAAATTAAACATTTGTTCATTTTTATCATCCAAAATTTCTTGACTGGTTGTTATCTGTTCAGTAGATTTCGCAGATACTTGGATTTGATCTTGATTTTGAATTGAAAGTTTAAAGTTATACTTCAGATCAAAAATTTTTTTGTAGTATTCGAATTTTTTTTCTGTTGTTAGTATCGATTGGCTAATTTCACTCAAAACTTCATCTAACTTACTTTCGAATTGTTTTAATTCCTCCAATAAGGAAGGCACAACTTCATGATTATCAATAGAAAGTAGTTGCAAATCATTTCTCTCTTTTTCAAGAGATCTAAGATTAGCTTCAATTTTTTCTATTATAGATAATTGAAATTTTGGTAAGATTTTTTGAATATCTTCACGTGGGGGAGTTTCAATTTCTTCTGGAATAAAGATTCCATCAACGTCATTATTACCCCCCACTTTACATCCCTTCTCATAGTTTCTGGAGCTATTTAATTTTGAAATAGAGTCATCCCTTATCTGCTGTAATTCTTTTTTAAGGAATGGGTTTTCAAAAACAAATTCTTGGTAAAGAAGATTAATATCATTTTCTGTGGATGCCTCTTTTAATTCATCAATAAAATCATCTAATATAGATATATTAATTTCACTTAGTGGTTTACCCTCAAAATGATTTACATTTAATTTTGAAATATTTTTACTCATGATTTTATCTCTATATTTATAATTTATTCTATAGTATTTTACTTAATGAATATTAAATTAATATTAATTTCTTATAGAAATTTTAATAAATTCAGCGATTTGTTTAATTTTATGGTAAATAGGTAACTATTCAGCCGCTAGGTGGGGTAAAGGGATAGCTCTCGTAAATGATGCGCATTACAAAGACTATGACCACTACCGTAATGAAAATACGGTTTAAAATGATCATGCACTAATATCCCTTTAAAATCTCGCAGTAAACCTATTTCATCTATCGCTTCAGAACCACGTTGCCTATGAATATCGTAATAAGTCAATTTACTGGTGCTGGCAACGTGTAACCAGCTTCGTTTTTTCATCACCCGTAAACTCGTCTCGTCAACATGTAATTTCTTTTGCTCTTTCATAAACCAGGTGGCTTATGCATAACCTGCGCATTATCTCACTGAACCAAAATCATGTCATTGATTTATTTACAATTAAGGGCTGAATCCCGTCATTTGCTTTTAGGTGGGAAATGTTATTGATTTATAATACTAACCGCAGATGTAGATGATGAACTTGAAGACAGTGACACACTAGAATTCGAATGGCTACTGCTCGCAAAAATACAACCGCTCCCGGAACCTGTCAGTGAAGAAAACGAAAGCTCTTGGAGAGATCGTTGATCAGCTTCTGTCTTAACGGTCAACTGACGGTTAGAATTAAGGTGATCGAGAATATAGTCCGACGAACTTTTTTCGGGATTTAAACCAGCAAATAATTTCCGATCTTTTAAATAATAAGCGACTAAATAATTAGCCAGACTTTCAGGTAAATTAGGCAAACGCCATATTATTTAAATGAAGGATAAAATCAAGCCCTTCAGGTAATGCTGTCAGCACTGCTTTGTATACCTCTGTTATCCCAAAATGATAATGCCCCCTTAAAACCAAAATAGAAATGTCCCCCATTGTACAATAAAACCACCTATAAA
>CBFGTC010000024.1:0-16394 GCA_965651935.1 uncultured bacterium | reverse complement strand
TTGCGCACCGAAGAATAATTCAGCAGCATGTTCAGCGCGTATTCGCTATCCATCTCAAACGAGCTCAAATAACTGCTGTTTACCGTGTAAAAATAATTGGTGTATTTGTATTGCTTGTCTTTGTCCGGTTTTTTAGGAAAGCTGATTTTCTGGATAATAAAACCATCATAGGTGGACGTGTAAAACTTCGAGTTGCCGTCATCGTCATCGCCGTGCAGCACCCCCACCGTCGAATTATTCGAATCGTAATAAATCGCCGATTGGGTTTGTGCGGTACCGTTATCGTCGTTGGTCACGGCGGTAATCGATGAAATTTGAAACTGGTCCCCCAAGCCAATATCCGCGTAAGTCATCGTATACGACACCGGTTTGTCCTGGCCGTTGCTGTAGTCCACCGTGTATTGCTTAACAATGTTGTTATTGACGTCCGGCGTAAACGTGGTGTTGTCTTCCAACGTCCCGTTTTTATAGCTGATCTGCGAAGTCTGGAACACGTTCGCGTTACACAGCATCGTGTCTTGGTGATTGGTGCCATCGGTGTCGATCTTCTGACTGATGTGCACGCTGCCGTCCGGCGAATAATGGTAAGATTGGCTGGAACCGTCGGTGCTGTTGAAGCCGGAAATGTTGCCGTCCGCATAAATTCCTATACTGCGGACATGGCCCTGATAATCCACCTCTTGGACTCTCACCCCACGCGAATAGGTAATCGAGTAACTGCTGGATTTGTTGGAATTACGGATGATCTGGCCGGAAGACAGCACCCCGTCTACCACGATCGTGCGGTCGGCTTTATCGTAGGTATACCAATTGTCATCGACAATCGCTTGGCCGTCCACCGGGCTGATAATCTGCGAGATGCGGTGTCGCCGGTTGCCGTTACGATCGTACTCGGTGATGCCGGTCAGCATGGTGTCGAAAAAATTCTGCTCGCGGTATAGTGCGTCCAAATTGGAAGTCACCCGCCGAATTAAACTGCCGTCGTAGCGCGTCATCTGCACGAGAATCAAATTATCTTCGGCGTCATAGTCGAAATTGGTCAGCAGACCCTGGGCGTCGTCATAGACATTCATCAAGCGCCCGGCGGTATAATCAAAGCGCAGCCGTTGGCCCGGCGTGAGTTGGCTGGTATCCAATGAATAAAGAGACATCTGCGTGTCGGGATCGTAATTCACCACCAATCGCGCCGTGTAGCCGTGCTTGCCGTAATCGCCTGTCCGTTGAATCACTTCCAATTTTTGATTATAGGTGTAACGAGTAACGCAACCGCTGATGTCTTTATATTGTTGCATTATGCCGAAATACCCCACGATTGGTGCGGGCGTCCATATTTGGGTGTGGCCGCTGGCCAGGGTTTCCCGCAAGCGCACGTGGTTGCGCCCGTCCCACACCGTCGTCACCGTATCCCCCAGCGGATTGATGCGTTGCTCGATGTCATCGGTGGAATTATAGTTATAACGCGTGATGTATCCCGCCGGATTCTGCCGCGACGTCACTTTATTGCGCTCGTTGTAGGTTAAATTCGTGATTAAAGGCTGACGGCGATTATTCTGCGGGTCGTTATTCGGCTCGATCTGACGAAGCAGATTATGGCAGGCGTCCCAGAAGCGTTGAGTTTGCTGCTGGCGCGAATCCAATAATAATGAAGGCCGCTTAAGGCCATCTCGGTAGATAGTTTGCTGCGCTACCCCGTCACCCACCACCTGCTGTACCATTTCATCCTGTTCGTCTAATACTTTTCCACAGGAATTTCCGGCAGGCAAGGTTACACCGATTTCAAAACCGTTCACGTTAAGGTGCGTGTCGGTGACTCCCTGAAAGTTGGGGTTGCCGATACCGTTGCTCTCAACGGCCAACACCGGAGGGTCGATGCGCTTAATTTCTTTATCCAGATCATTAAATTCACGCACGGTTTTGTGCCCCAAAGAATCCGTTATCCCCAGGAAATTACCGAACACATCCAGTTCATAAACACGCTGCCGCTGCTGACCATCCGCCGATTTCAGCTCTTTTTTCATTTCCGGCAGCGCGGAGCTGCCGTCAAAGACTTGCCCGCCCATCCACACGCTAAAGACATCGGGCCTGTCCTTGTTGCCTTCCGGTAAAATAAAAGGATAGTTGCCCGCGGCAAACAGCGTGACGTTGGCCGTGATGCCTTGCGAAGTCGCCGTATCGGTGTTCATCGATTTCCAGACCGTGTCCGTCCCTTGCGACACATCTTGGTATTGAATAACCGGAGCGGAAGGTAAATTTTTTACCGTCTCCCCCCGAATGTACACGATTCGGCGTGGAACAAACTTGACAATTTTATCTCCCGGGGCAGTTCGTTTTAACTCCTTTTCGACTTGAAACGCCGATTTTGCCGCCGCCAATTCCATCATGCGTTTAAAGCGAATGCCTTTCTGCATGCGCGAGCCGGGAGGTTCGTTCACATAAATCGGCACAATCTCCGTGTCGCTGATCACCAAACTCAACGTCAACGAATCAATCGAAGTCACTGTGCCGTCAAGGGTAAATTCCGCCGCCCCTTCCACCGGAGTCAAAGTCGCTTTATAATTATCGGCTCCCGAGGGCGAGCTATACCCCATCTGCACGTTGACCGGTGTCTGTTGATAATCTTTAGGTAAACTATCCCAAATGCTGAGCGTCAAATCCGTGTTTTGTAAAATATTCGTTGAATAGCTGATTTGCGCTTGCGCGGGAATCTCTCGCGATAGAATTTCTTGAGGAGAAATATCGGTGTTAATGATGAAAGCGGGCGTGGCCGTGCCGGGTTTGTCCTTGAATACCGGTTGCGCCGTGTAACTGCCCGAGGTTTCTTTCAATAAATCCACGAAAAATTGCCCGGTACTGGAATCGGCGCTGACCGGGTATTGTCTCACTAAAGTACCGGAAGAATTCAAGAGATTAATCGCCGTTAGTCCGGTCACCGCCCCGGCCAGCCACAAAATATGATCGTCTTGAACATAAGGCACGACATCGATGGCTTTGTCGTTGTGCGCTGTCGCAAAATAAATACGACTGTGGGTAGAAAACTGGGGCTGATTGTAATCCGGCTGACCGGTGGAAGGATTCAGCAAATAGAACTGCATTTGTAAATCGTAAATCCCGGTCTGCCAAGCGGAGATATCCACCCCGCAACGCCCGCTGCTGGAATCGGTTTTCACCGTCAACGTTTTGGCATCCCCCGACCCTGCCGGGGCCAGGGTGAACACCGGCACGCTGTTAGTGACCGTATACAACCAGGAGACACTGAGCGTCCCCAATGACGGGTAAAGCGCACTGACCAAAAATTCCGAAGGCAGATTACAAGGCTGCGAGGCAGGCCCTAAATTATATTGCGCCCGTTGCTCTTTCAACAGCCTCTTACTGAAGTCCAGCCAGTATTCATTGCGTTCGGCTTCTTGATAAGAAGTCTGCAACAGCGCGGGCAGGTCCTCCAAATTTTTTTCACTTAAGTCGATCGTCTTCGAACGGATCACTCCGGTTCTCGACCCTCTTAAGTCGTATACGCTGACGGTATCGCTGGCCTGACGGTTACTGCTGTTATCGTTGCCCGGATCATTCGTATTATAAATTTTTCCGCACGGGTCCATTTTTCGGTATAAGGGATATTGATCCGTAGGGGCTATTCCGCGGTACCGCTCTTTAGATTCTAGCGGCTCTAAACGCCAGAAGGCTTCCGGCCCCAGTTTGATATCGTTTTCCGGCTCAGTTTCCAACGAACCGCCCGGCCCTTCCTGAATGGTTTCACCAAACGTATTGTGCCGCAGCATGGTCACCACATTATCGGTGTTATCACGCATGATTCTCTGCGACACCACCCGGTCGCACAAATCATAGCCTATGCGCTTTTCATCAATGTGTTTGCCATTGGTATTCGTTAAAGGGCCGTAACTGCGCGCAAGCTGAGCGGTGGCGGTATAGGTGAGAAAATTTTGGCGATTATTGGCGTCTTGAACGATAATTTCCTTGCCGCGGTTGTCCAGCATTTTTAATTCTATCGAGTCATTCTTGGCGTCGGGTGATAGAGGTATGGGCAGGCTGTCTAAACTGACCGCGCCGGCGCCGTTAATATAAGCCCGTTTACTGATGCGCTGACCGTGCGCGTTAACGCTATAACTGATTAACGGTGTTATCGTCACGTCATCGCCCGGAAAAGTTTTCTTGGTGGTAAACGTCACACCCGTTTGCATGATCATAAATCCGCGAGCGTCATAGTAAAAATATTCCTGCCGTGGCGGCGTGGTATCGCCGGGCAAAGATTCGTGGGTGATGCGAGTCATCGATTCGGTTTTGTTATAATCAAAAGTGGTAGTCAGGGTAATATTGCTGTAGGTGTTAAACGTCAGCGGTGAACCTGAGTTGCTTTCGCGGGTCACCCCCACTTTGGATTTACTGAGCAAAAGACCGCGCGGATCATAGGTTTTTTGTTTAATACGGTCTTTTCCCGGTGTGGTGTGCGCTTGAACGTAGGCGTCCAATTGGCTCAAGCTCATGCCGTCAGGAGAGATATTCATGTATGCCGCATATTTAATTTTTTGGATTTCATTGCCCATCGCGTTATAGTGAACTCTTTCCACGCGATACAAGGGCTGGCTTTGCAAAGAGGAGCGCACCGGAATCGCTTTAGCTTCAATTTTATTGAGCGTGTTTTCCCACTGATACGTGATCGACCATAAGCCGGAAGCGGTTACCAGTTCGGAATTGGCGATGATTTTTTTAAAAGCGTTATATTTCAGCGAATTTTGCCCGAAATAATAGCCGTATTCGCCTAACTCGGGATGAAAGTAAAATCGCTTGCCGGACAGGTATTCCAACTTTAATGTATCCGGTTTATCTATGCCGGTAATAATATTAATCGGGTCGCCACCGAGATTTCTTTGGTAGAGGATGTAGCGGTCATCCTCGCTTTCTGCGAGATTTTTCAATAACACGTTCAGCGGAATCCCCGTCTGCGCATAAGGCGTTAAATCCAGGTTCAGAGGCAACGCATAGTGTGTTTCCAGGATAATTTCACCAAAGTTATTGCAGACATAACCGGTCACGCCCTTTTCCGGGTCGATGACAAAAATTTTACGCCCCGCTGAATCGTGGATTTGGAATTTCATGCCGTTTTGCGCACTGATGCTCACCACTTCCTGGTTAAAAGCGTTAAATACCTTTTGATTACCGACAATTTGAGTTTTTACCGGGCGGGTGCTGAGACTGGCCGGCTGCGACGGATCATCCACTTCAATATTTTCCGCACTGGTCGAAATCAGTTTGTTCAGTACCGAAAACTTCATTTGCGAACTACGCGCATCGGAACCGTCGGCATCGATGGTTTTTGCTATAAGATTATCCGCCCCATCGTAAGTATTCAGCGTTTTCACAGGTCGATTTTTAGATTCCGCCACCAATAATCCCTGGCTGTCCTGGCTAATTGAACCCACCGGTGCTGTGGGAGTCAGTTGCTGAATCAGGCGTTTGGCGCGATCAAAACTGTTTTGAGTGATATTGCCGCCGCGATCTTGATGTTGAAGAATATTATCTAATGAATCGCGCAAGAAAAGGTCCTGGTTGCCAATGGGGTCGGTGATCGCGCTGACGCGGTCGCAAGCATCGAGTGTGAACTGAGAAATTTTATCGATCTTGGGATCGGGCGTGAGTTGACTGATTTGCTGAGTTAATTGATCGAAACCGCTAAACGTGATGGTGTTGGCGAACTGACAACTGTAAATCAGTTCACCGTTTTCATTATGCTGATATTTGACCACCGCGCATTGCTGTCCGGTAATCGTTTTTACCGTGTAATCGGGTTTGTTAAACAGGTTAAATACGCTGAAATTAAATTGATCTTGGGTGATGTCGGCGATTTTTTCTTCTTGTATATAGTCGATCATTTCCGTTTCGGTCATGCCGCCAAGCAGAAGCGGATTGTCGATCAAATTTGCATAACGAATTTCAATATTGGCCCGGCCTAATTTATCGTAACGTTTTTCAGTCAGGGTTCCGTGAGTGGAGTCAAATGGATTTAAAATAAAACGTTCCTGTCCGGCACTGTCAAACACATACCCGGTCACGCGGTCGTTTTGATTGTCGCCGACAATCAAAGTTTTGATTTGCGCCGTGGTTAAATCAGCGATCTCGTTCGCCGCAATGGCCGTGGCATAACCGATCACTTGAATGCGATGACCTGCCCCGTCATAAACCATTTCAGTCACTAATCCGGTGCTGTTCTGACTGAGCGGGTCGGTTAAAATCACAACCCGGTATTTTTCGCGTCGGTTGCCGTCACAGTAAATATAAACGGTTTTATCCTGATTATCGGCAACAGCTGCCGCCAGCGCCGCCATCTCACTTAATGTGGTTGAATCGGTGATTTTTTGGGTATCGACAAAATTGATGTAATCACGCACAACCTGTTTCAGTCCTAAAGAATCATACTGACATTCATTAATCGCCCCACTGTCGTTTACACTGAAGCGCTGGTGACCTAAACCATCGTAAAATAAATACGTGGTGCGGCCTGCCGGGTCAGTTTGACGAATGACACGGCCGGCGAGATCGTGTTGCAATACGGAAGTTAAATTCAAAGCGCCGTCGCCGGTTAAACTGGTGGGGTCGATAATCTTCCCACTGTCTCGGTTAAAGCCATCTTGCTGAAAAGAAACCGTGTAACGCCGGCTGTCTTTTTCATCGCCGCGAGTGCTGGTCGTTTGAGTACGCTGACCATTGTAGGTGCTTTGCGCTGTTAATCTCAGTCCCGGCTGACTGTCCGTGCCGTAATCGCGAATTTCTTCGATGAGTAAACTGCGTTGACTGAATGTCTGGCGTTTAAAAACTCCGCGGGGGTCTAAAATACCCACAGCCCGGCCAAAACTGTCGCGGCTATATTGTGTTACTAAATCTTTAAAATTATCGCTGTGTTGGGTTTCACTGAGGACAAAACCATCCACGTTATAAATATAAAGTATTTGGGTGTCCATGGGATCAATGTGCAATGTATGCTGGCTTTCGCTATCGTACTCATCCAAAGTTTCCCAACCCAATTCATTGACTGAGCGAGTGACCTGCCCGTCCGGCCCGTGTTCGGTAATGCGCACCTGACCCAGTGCATCGGTAAGCTTGATTTTTTCTTTGAAAATATTGGTTTCTTGAATGCTTTTCGTATTTTCTTCCGGCGGAATTTCAGTCAGAGTGCGTTGTAACTGATTGTACTGATATATTGTGGTTTGTTCTAAAGCGTCGGTATCGGTTGAAACGCGGCTTCTAAAATCATAAGTATATTCGCGGCGGTTATTTAAGGCGTCAATCACCCAGGTTCGATTGCCTAATCCATCATAACCGTAGCGAGTGACCGCACCGGTCTCGTCCACATGCAAAGTGAGTTTTCCGTAGCAGTTTTCAAAATCCTGATTAATGGTTAGCTTTTCCCCTGAATCGGCAACGGTTTGAGTCAGAATTTCATTACCGCGATTATCAAAACCGTGCAGCCGCCGCAGGCTGGGGGTTTTATCCTGTAATGGCAAGTCTTCTTCTATCACTTCACCGAACCGGCTAAAAATATAAGCGGTTTGATACGATTCGGCGTCCAGGGTTTGAATTTTTTGATTTAAAACATCGTAGGCGCTTTGCTCAACGATATCTTGACTGCTGTCCTCTTGAAGCAGGGCCAACACCGAGTCTTGTATAAAACCACCGGTCAACGCCGCCAGATCGGTGGCGGCAATTTTATTAAAATAACGCCGATTAACGATGATTTTGTTAAATGAGTTATAAAAAAGTTGAGTGGCGACCCCCATGGGGCTGATGGATAAAACCAAACGCCGCTCTGAATCATAATAAAAAACAGTCGTGCGGTTTAACGTGTCGGTGCTTTTTAATTTGAGCGCAGTCACGTCATCGTACTGATCGCGCAGCGTGGAATTATCCCAAATTTCCTGTTGCTTTTCTGAATCGGTGGTTTGCGCCAGTTGCTGGCTGATCGTGGCGTTCGCGGTTTTGACCACTTGGTCCCAGCCGTCATAGCGTTTCTGTTCAGTGCGAGTCTGATCGGGGTCTAAATTGCCTTGCGCACCCGTAAAACGGCAATCATAACTGCGCTGTAAGCAGATTTTGCCCATGTTGGTATATTGGGTGGTTTTCGCCACGCCATTGGATGCCATTATGTTAGATGGACGCTCTAATAAATCATATTCCGAAGTGGTCAGTAAATCTTCGCTGTTTTTTTCGGGTAAAGGCGGGCAAACCGTGGGATTTTTAAACCAATCATCATCGACACGATTTGCATACTGAATCGTTTGAAATACTTTCTCACTGGCGTAGTAGCTGGTGGCGGTGACGAAGCCGTTTGCATCCACCAAGACGGTATTCTGGCCGCGCGCATTGTAAAAATAATACGAGACGGCGTCATCGTCTGCCGACTCAGGGCGCATGGCGGCAAAATCAAGGCTGCGGGTGGAACTGCGATTGGGCGTGCTGTAGCGGATTTGCCTAATGATTCTTCCAGCATTATCCAAGACGTTTTCTTTCACCCAGCCGTCGGGATCTATTTCGCCGATTTTGATGTTGTCACGGTCATAATAAAACGAGGTGCAGCGGTCCTGACCGGTGCTTAAATTGGGAGTTAAGCTAATTAACTCGCCGGATTTTAACGTGTCCAACTGAGTGGATGTCAGAGGATTTTTATATAACGTTTTGCTGATGAGGCGGTCCAGGGTGTCATAACGCGATTCAGTAGCCTGACTCTTGGCGTCGACTTCAAAGCGCAAACGGTGGGAATTATCATAAAAACGATAACGCACGTGATCTTCCTGATCGGGGGTAATCAGCGCTTTAATATCATCGCCGTTGACGGTGTGGGTGTCGATTTGAGTGACATCGATGGGATTTTTATACTCGATGTCACATTCGTAATTGTGAATACGGTCAAATTGATGTTCGGTCACCAATCCAGTGGTGCTCACCGTGATTCCCAGTTGGTTATCTAAGTAAAATGATTGATAAGTGGTGCTGCCATCGGGATTATTGATCACAATCGGCCTGCCGCCCAAATCGCGGTTCCAGTGGGTCGTTCGCGGCTGGGAATAGCCTCCGTCTACCGGTACACTGTCGACTTGATAAATAGGGTCGCCCTGCCCATCCAGAACAGTTTTTTCCAAACGGTTGTTAGGACGGGTGACAGTCAGGAGGTAAACGCCTTTAGGATAGGTTTTATCCTCCTCCATCGGTGCGTAATCCGTTTTTGTCTGCCAATCCAGTGCATCAATATTTAAAGTTTGGCGTTTTAAACCGTCGAACTCGCGAGTGGTTTGCGCGGATTCGATCACTTCACCGCCGTCGCGCACAAGCTGTTTCGATTGATTCAGCCAGTTACCATAGAAATCCCAGGTGCGGTCGGTTTCACCCATCTGGGAATCTTTAATCCCCGACCCTTGCGCATCCACCGAAGCATAATCGATCTCTTGAAATTTTAAACCTTGTGCGTTGTAACTGTACTCGTTTAGCATCACTTGTTGCGGGTCATTCTGTTTTTGTTCTTGCCATTCCTGCATTTCCAGGAAAGACGGCGCTTCGGTGAGATATTGTGAAGGATAAACCGTCGACAAAAACGCGCGCCGGAATCTCACCGGGCCTTTGGGAGTCGGCTCAAACGCCGTCACCCGCCCTTCCGGGGAAATTTCGTAACGCAGATAATCGGTTTCGTCGGCAAAATTAATCGAGTTATTGGTGCGCCGTTCATACACGGAATATTTAATTAATGGCGTAGAACTGCTCGGCAGTGTGAAAACCGTGGATTGCAATAAGGGCCGGTTTTGGCCGTCATTGTAGAAAAAGTCGGTTTGCTGACCATCCGGTCGGCAATGCTGGGTTAACAATCCGAACGGGGCGCTGTGTATATAACTCTCTATGCCGCCATCCGGCTGAGTGATTTTCTTAAGCTGGCCCTCCGAGGAATACTCATACTGAGTGACTTCACTCGCCGAATCTCCCGTTCTAAAACCGGTATACTGCGTGCGCCGGCTGATTCGTGATTGAGAATCCCATTCGAAATCGGCCTTCCAACAATTATTGATGGCGACCGCCACTTTATTATCCGAATATTTAAAATCAGCGCGAGTGTTACCGCTTGCCGCCGGTAAATAAATGGTTTGGACGCGCCAGGAGCTGTCATAGGCGAATTGAATAGTGGTTCCGTCATCCTGACTGATTTGGGTGATCACAGGTTGAGGCGTGGTCAACCCATATTTATAATAAATTTTATAGCCGCCGGTTAAATCCCGTCCATTGATGGAGCAAGTCGATGTTTTGAGCAGTCCCGTGTCATTATCAAATTCATAGCCTTGTAAATAAAGTGTGTAACTTTGACCGGGGCGGATAAGCCCTATCGTTACCGAGAAAACGCCGTCAGAGGATTTAGTGCGTTCAATCACATATTGGTTCCCGGAAGGCCCTAAAACCGACGTTAATTGTCGGCTGGTGGGGTCGTAATTGTATTGGGTTTTATTACCCCAGCAGTCGCGGCGTTCCACCATCAAACCGTATTTATTGTAAACTTCGCAGGTCTGAGTCCCCGGGTGGTACCAATACCATTGATAATGGTCTGCATCGTATTGCAGATAGGGCGTGCCGTCACCGCAACCCGGCGCGAAAAACAGCGAACCGTTGCGCGTGTAGACCGCTTCATGGCCGTCTACTTCAATCAACGTAATTTGTTTGGCGTCGGCCATGTCCGGTGGGGTAAAACTTCTGACTGGCAACCGCCACGCGGAAAGATTGGGAGAGGAGCTGTTAAAACAATAACCCAACGGCACATGCGATTTCATTTCGGGAAACAGGAGTAAGTGATCGGCAACACTCAAGTTACCGTTAGTGAAGTTATAAAAAATCCGAGCTTTCGCTTGTCCAAATGCTTCAGCCGGTGATAAATCCCCCACCTGGGATAGAGAAGAGTAAGAAACGCCCTTGCCTGTTCCGCTAATGAGATGGAACGGATATTGTTTCATAGATCACACTCCTTGTTAGAATTTGTTCAAAATCTCTAAGTAGATGAACATCGCATAGGATTAATTCCCATTATCTCAACTGATTTTTTATGGGCTGTCCGCCACATGGAAGAGAATATATTGCCTGCCCGATAACCCAACGTCGCTCCAAGCACCACTCCCGGTACGCCTAATCCCGAAACCAGGACAGCCCCGACACAGGCATTGAATACCCGCAAAGGCGATGCAGAAAAATGAGATTGCAGCGCCATCAGCAAAATTGTTGCGGTCAGTATCCCGGAGGGGGCGGTCGTGCTGGGACCTGCTGCTGAGGTTTCGAAATGACTATAAGGACAACCCGACACACCGGAGAGCGCCGGATTTAAGTTAACTCCCGATAATGTCAGGTTAAAATTGGAATTTCCCGCAAACGGCCACACTCGACACAACGAAGTCGCTCCCAATTCAGTCAACCGGTTGTCGTCCTCCCAAATAATTTTACTAACCCGGGTGCGAGGGGATGACCGGGCCAATGCACGGCTGAAGTCGATGTCGCCGGCCATTATTTCTAAATATTGCGGCTGATTAGACACGTTCGACAACAGTTGCTCCGCCAGAGTGAAGGCGAGGCGATCACCCAAATCATTTTCACTGATATCGCATTGTTGCAATGAAGAAACGTTTAAGATTTGAAAGGCCGATTGCAAATCTTCCACTCTCACATAAGTCTGGCGCAGGTTGAGACGCCTCACACTGGAATTGAAAATCGCCAGCAAAGGTGCGCTTAAATCCCCGAGTAGGAAATTTTGACTGAGATCTAAATCCACCAATGAACTGTTGGCAAGATACAGCAGTAATTGGGCTGCGCCGCTGTTTGAGAGTCCGGTATTGCTTAAATCTAACTGGGTCAGCGGTAACTGATCAGCGGGAGTGATCATTAATGAATCAACACTGTCATCACCTAAATTCACACGAGAGACCGATAAACTTTGTAGCAGAGAAGTATTCAATGCTGAGACCAATGACTGAAACCCCACTCCGGTAAACGGATTCCCCGATAATTCTAAATTACGCAAGCTGATGTTGGAAACGCTCAGTGGCGCGGCCAACAGGGCCACAGCATCATCATCCAGCTCATTATTGCCGAGATTGAATTCCTCAATATGACTGTCCGGTAACAGTCTGGCGATATTTTGCGCTCCGCTAAAACCAATATCGTTTCCCACCCAATCCAAACGGCTGATATTGGAAAGCGCCACACAAGCAAACAGGCTTGCCGCAAGTGAAGGAGACAGTCGGCAATAATTCATGGTCAAACTTATCATCGAACTATTGGTCAACGCCGCACAAAAATAGTTTAAAGTTCCTCCTGCTAAATTCGCTCCTGAAATATCCAGTCTTTGTAATGCAGAGGAGTTTATTTGCCATTGATTTATATCGGCGGTGGTCAAAAGATTATTACTGATATCCAAATCAGTTAAACTGAGATTTGTTTCCCACAGATTGTTAAGCGCCTTGAGTGTAAATCCGGTCAACTGATTGGCAGCCACGTTGAGACTGTTAAGTGAAGTCATTCCCGGAGTCAGGGAAATAAAAGTATTAAAGACAGAATCATCCAGTCTTGAGCGCGCCATTCCCACGCTGATAAGCCGTGAATTATTGCGAAACCCCGGCGTCAGCGCCAACATCCCTTGAGCGCTGATCATCTGGCCGCTTAAATCCAAATGTTGCACACCAGAGAATTTTAAAAAGTCCGCCAAGTCCGCTAAAAAATCCGGCTCAACCGCCAAAGTACCGGCAACGTCCTGCGATAAATTGAATACCGGCGCTTGCGTGAAATTGCTGCTGTTGAGTAACGCCAGCAGCGTTTGCCAATCATTGCGGTTCCAGTTCGTCCAGTTTTGACGATGCAAATCAATGTTACCGAACGGCCCATGAGCTTGAACGCCTGATAGGCTTTCTATAATTTGCCCCGGTTTACGGGGCTGGGAAAGCAAGCCATCCACGCAATCCTGTCCAGTCATGTTCGGACGGTAAGCCGCAAAATCCAATTCACAGGGAAGACAGGCATAATTGCCGATAGCCGCCGTGTAGGTCCATACGCCTTTAGTTTCCTGCAAACATTGCTGCTGATTCTGTAAAAACTCCGCCAGACGTATGATTTTAGTCACCAGCAACGACCATAACCGCAATCTGGCATACCACTGCACAGGCGCTATTATTAAATAACCAATCAAAGAAAAAAGCGCACTTTTAAAACCGCCGATAGACCAAAGTTTATAACGAGCATAGAAACTGTTATTACCGGCTTTTTTTAATTCCAACAATGCTCTCGCACCTAATTTATCTTGACGCCGCCAATATGCTATTTGAGTAAGCTGAGCAATGGCGGAGGTTTTTGCAAAATAAGAAAGATACGAAGAAATTTGCAGAATATTTTCTAATTGATCAACGGTTTCAGAATTCAATTCATGATCGACCGTTCGGGCTAAAATTCTTTTGGCTTGAGCCGATGAACCTGCAAATGATTTATAATCGGATTTAATTGCACGATGAGTCTGCCCCACATCAAAGTCTTGCTCCTCCAAACGGTAATCTACCTTCATCAGAATTTGTCGAGAACCATAAAGACGCCAATAAGCCGGGCTGAGATAGGGTAAACTGCAAAAGGCATCCTGCCATATTTTGGACAGAAAATTCCTATTAGGTTTGTCTGAAAAATCATCCCATTGTAAAGAAAAGTTCCGCGAGGATAAAAATTGAAACAAAAAACCCGGGGCTATTGCACTACTCAGTAGTATACTCCAAGGCCAATATTCAATACGATCAACACTGGCGATGTCACCACCCAAATTGATCGAGAGCGCGGAGTTTTGGTAATCGTAATTTTCCGGTAATCCCAGCAACAAATTCGGTAAAGTCATCTGATAAAGATAATCGGAATATTTCAGATAACGATAAACATCATAAACAAACATTCCTATAAAAGCCGGAGGCCATAATGTGCGGGTAATGGCCTCCACGCCATCGAACCAGGCATGGACACTGGCTGCCCCGGAAGAAATATATACCTGCTCTTTCAAGTCCCCTGTTTTTTTAGAAAAAAAATGCGCTAGGTTGACAGCAACTGAGCGAAGCAAGGAAGTGTGTTGGGTTAAAAATGGTTGTAATCGGCTACTAAAAAATGACTGTGGTGGCCGCCTGGGATAATCCCATAATTCTTCTTGAATGTTGAAATCCCTATCATCTTCCATATTATCTCCTAAGCATGTTCATCCGATAATTTCGACAATATTGCAATAAAAAAAGCAGAAAGTCCAGAATGGGGTTTTTTAAAAAAACTTGACTAGAAAAATGAATTATGAAATTCTAAATTTCGGTGACAACACTCTCTCTTCATTTAGTGTTAAAACTGTCTAGTCGAAGGGGTGCACCTCAAAACTCTATTACAGGGTCACCCATTAGCCCCCGTTCGTCAATAGGCAAATAAAAATTATTACAGCATTATTTTTATTAAAGCTGCTTTAAAAAAACAGCTCAGCATACTTTGAAATAAGTCCCTATAAACGCATCTTAGTTTTCAATAGTCGGTGTCGAATCACTGATCCGCACCAGTCACCCATCAGGATCTAGGATTGCCAATTTCTTCATTCACCAGCAACCCCGTTGACGCACAGCGTCCCCAGAAAACGATTTGTGCCATGCCGTGTCCAAATGTTTTTAACAAGTTTTATGGCTGCCTTTCGGCTCCAGACCCTTGTGGCTCACGGCATAGGCGTTTCAGTATAACCTATTTCATTCATGCTGAGGATGGAGTTATGACCAATCAAGTCTTGTGGTTCTACCAACCCTGTCTCTGGTTACATAACCCCAGCCAACTCTTACTAGGCAGTGAATGACTTCTTTACATCAAATCCCACCTCATCACGAATGACATAAAAACTGGCACGGGCCAATTTATGGGCAATGGTTTTAATGGCCACAATACGATTGGTTTTCTTTAATTTACGTTGGTAATAACTTTTGATCTCCTCATTGTAACGAATCGCAAAATTGGCTGCTTCTATATACGCCCAACATAAATATTTGTTGCCATTTTTTTTATTGCCTTCGCCTTTTTTCTTGCCGTTACTTTCTTTTTTACTATCCACCATCCGACAGTAGGAGGCATAATTTCCGGCAGTGGCAAAGCGAGAAATCTCTCCTGTTTCAAGCATAATGGTAAGTGCCAATATCTTTCCAATGCCATCCATTTCTAATAATCTTTTATACGCGGGTTTGAGTCTTACCTTTTTGAGAACTCGCTTTTCAATTTCTCCGATTTGCTGATCTAAATATTGCATCATTAACAAATTGCTATTGGCAGCGAGAAAAACATCTTCGTCCTTTAAATATCGATTCAGTTCTTCAGAGTTTAAAATTTTAACCTGCTGTGAATTCAAGCGAATACGGGTTTGCCGCTCAACAATAGTCTCCAAACTTAAGATATGCGTGGTACGTTGTTGTACCAGTTGACTCCGTTTGCGTAGTAAATCGCGAGTGCCTCTTTCTTCTGACGGATAAATATAGCCTTGCTTTAAAATTCCTAACCGATTCATGTCCGCTAGCCAACGGGCATCGCTTTTATCATTGGTTCGCTTAATGCCATTGTATTGTTGGATAGCATTGGGATTTGCCAGTTTCACTCGATAACCCGCCGACATCAGTCCGTCGACCAGCCAGTACCAATTATAAGTGGATTCCACCACCACGCTATCAATCCTTTCAAACTGCCGGTATTCACGCAGCACCAAATCGATATCGTTGGGCAGTCGTTTATCATAAACCACTTTACCGGTATCATCTATTAACACTTGATAATTATTAGTTGAATGAAGATCAATTCCTGCATATAGTTTCATATCCCCTCCCGATGGGTGTTGGTTAAAACAAAAAGTTATTTTACACCCTGACTGAGGGGGCTAGATGATTATCATGTCGAGAAGATGTTTTCTATCTGATTAATTTTATCTTGCTCCTGCACCAAATTCCCTTGATGAATCGCTAATTGATCTGAAGTGATCTTTAACTTTTTCACTGTGTCGGGAGTAATGGCTTTGTTTTTATCATCAAACCCACAAATGGGGATGACTAATTGAGTGAGTTGGATTTGTAAATTCTCATTGATTTCCCGTTGGTTTTGTAATTGGCGACCATTAGTAAATAATGCACACCAAAAAGAACTGATAGACTTTTCGTAAGTGTCACGATGAGCATTCATGGCCAATAATTTTTCCTGCAAGGCAGCACGATCCGTATTCTCCTCTAGCTTTTTCTGCATGGCTTGTGCTTCAGCTATCAAATTTAGTAACGGTCGACAATGACTAGGGCGTAAGCCCCCAATAATCCCACACTGACAAATTGATTTAGTAATGACTAAACTTC
>CBFGTC010000023.1:0-18207 GCA_965651935.1 uncultured bacterium | reverse complement strand
GCTAATTTATCTGGAGCTAGTTTATCTGGAGCGTATTTATCCGGAGCTAGTTTATTCCGAGCAAATCTATCCAAAGCAGAATTAATTGAAGCTAATTTAGTGGACGCAGATTTAACCAGAGCTAATTTATCTGGAGCTAGTTTATCTGGAGCGTATTTATCCGGAGCTAGTTTATCCGGAGCTCTTTTATCCCACGCATATTTATACGGAGCAGATTTAACCGACGCATATTTATATGGATCTGATTTATCTCAAGCAACTTTAAGACGAGCAGATTTATCCAGAGCAAAGTTATACGGAGCTAGTTTAAAACGAGCAGATTTAACGGATGCAAAGTTATACGGAGCGGATTTATCCGATGCAGATTTAACGGATGCAAAGTTAAGTATTTTCCAGAGAGTATTTAACTGGAGCAGATTTAACAACATGAAGAATCAGAGGGAAATATGATCAATAGATTACAATTTTTACAAGAGCGTCAAAAAGGTATAGGTGGTTCGGACATAGCTGCAATACTGGGGAAATCGCCATTTAAAACTAAACTAGAGGTATTTTATGATAAAGTTATTCCTATCACACAAGTGGATGACCCGACTCCGGCTATGTATAAAGGTATAGAAGCGGAACCTTATATATTAAATGAATACGAAAGACAAAAAAATGTTGTTCTTCAGAGAAATCTATCAACATTCAGACATAAAACCATTCCGTTATTATATGCACACATTGATGCTTTATATAACAATATAATTGTTGATGCTAAGTTGTCAACTCTTTGGGGAAATAAGCCGGAAGATTGGGAAAGTGACAATATGCCGATAAATTACCTGCTACAAATAGCTCATTATTGTAATGTTTTAGATGTAGAACAAGCAGATCTTATTGTAAGATTCGAGCATAATTGGAAATATAAAATATATACATATTATAGAGATAGGGAGTTAGAGAAAATATTAGAAGATGCTGCCGTAACTTTCTGGAAAAAATATGTAGAGCCGGAAAAAGAACCTGAGATCACACCTGATAATTATGAAATAGCATTAAGACATTATGATAAAAGTAATGTTTCGAAGGTAATACCGGAAGATATGTATGAGAAATATATCAGGCTTCTGGAATTGCAAAAACAAGCAGCTTCTCTGGAAGACGAGATAACTTTACAAAAGACTGCAATTTTAAGCTACTGCAAGGAACATGATATAAGGAAGCTGGTAGATGCAAACAATAAGTCTTTAGTATCGATAATAAAGTACCCCGGCAGAGAAAGCGTAGATACAAAGAAACTACAACAACAGTTTCCGGAAGTATATGCACAAGTAACAAAAACCAATAACGGATATAATGTAGTGAGGATAACACAATGACACAAACAATGTTTAGAAAAGCAGAACGAAAGCAGGCAAAGTTAAGGTTATGTTTAGCGGGCCCATCAGGTTCAGGCAAAACTTATAGCTCTATAAAAATAGCACAAGGTTTAGGCGGCAAAATAGCCATGATAGATACGGAGCACGGCTCGGGTGAGTTATATGCACATTTAGCGGATTATGACGTTGTAACTTTGAATGCCCCGTATTCACCGGAAAGATATATAGAATGCATTAAAGCGGCTGAAAAGGCCGGATATACGGTATTAATTATAGATTCCCTAACTCATGCATGGAGTGGTGAGGGCGGAGTATTAGAAATGGTAGATAAGGTTTCTAAAACATCCAGAACCGGAAACAGCTATACAGCATGGCGTGATGTAACGCCTTGGCATAATAAATTAGTGGAGGCGATACTTACAAGTAATTTGCATATTATAACCACTATGCGAACTAAAACAGAGTATGTAATTGAGACAAATGAAAAAGGAAAGACAACGCCTCGTAAAGTCGGAATGGCTCCTGTTCAAAGGGACGGTATGGAATATGAGTTTACTGCGGTGCTGGATTTATCTTTGGACGGACATTTTTATTCTGCTTCAAAAGATAGAACTGGTTTGTTTGACGGCAAGCCTGATTTGCCTAGCGAAAAGACGGGGAAAATATTATTGGAATGGTTAAATTCCGGCAAAGCCGTAGAAGACAAAAAGCCGGAACAAGTATCAGAAGTTGAGGCTCAATCGGAATTTAATGCGCCTCTTAATAGCGACTATCAATTGACCGATTTAAGTAATGCAAAGCTTGAAAAACCTTTAAATAAATACGAAACATTTGATTATATAAATAGCTTGATAATCGATTTAAAAGATGATGAAGATGTTGCCGAATATGGTAAATGGAAATTAAATAACAAAAGAGAGCTTGCACGCTATGCTCGATTTAATGAAGACGAGGCGGAGGAATTATCAAGAAGATTTCAGTTAACTTCGCAAAGAATTCATAAAGATAACATGAAACGATTACATGTAGTCTCGACAACCGATATAGCTAATAACTTAAAATATATAGAAGTATGACAATAAAAAAACAATTAAACTCTATACAAGACAAACTAATTTTTTTAGAGAAAGAAATAGAGCTGTTAAAGCATAAGGTAGGAACGACCGGATCTTCTAAAGACTATTACACTAAAGAAGATCTGGCGGACATGCTTAAAATAACAACGCAAACCTTAAGCAATTATTATAAGAATCATGAGGTAAGACTGCCTAAACGCTCCTTTTATAGTAAGAAAAATTATATAATTACAAAACAGGATTTTTATGACTGGCTCAACAATCATCAAAATATAATTAAGAGGAATTTATGCTAAAAGTAAAAAAAATAAATATAGACTCCACCACCAAAGATCGTGGTCTTTTTATGCCATCCAACGATTATAAAAAGGAGATACCGCTATTTGTGAGAAAACGCCCGGCAGAAAAGCTTCGTGCCGTAGAGAGAGCATTGGGAGTATCAAGAAGCATACTAATTGAGTGGCTATTGCACAAACAAGGATTAGTTGATTTAGAAGCAATACATAAAGATTCACCCGATATTGAAATTCTGGAATCTGCTAAAGATAATCCGAATGTAAAAACTATGATTAAAAACAATTTAAAAATAAAATAAATTAAGAGGAAAATATGATAAGTCATTCTTTAAAATTCATTCGTAAATATCACGATTTAACTGCCACTGAATTGGCTAAAGCTTTAAAGGTATCTTGTTCTTATATTTCTGAGATAGAAAATAACAAAAAGCGTTTACATACAGATATGTTGGAAAAATACTCTGAATATTTTAATATGCCAATTTCAGCAATATTTTTGTTGGCAGAATGGTTGGAGAAACCCTTAGACTGTGTTATGAGCAAGTATAACAAAAAGGTCTATAATATAAAAAAATGGATTGTTGATCTTTTTTACGATCCTAAAGAAAATCAAACAATATTTGATTTTACTGAAGAAGATTTTAAGAAACTTGGAGTTACTGTATTAGGCCAAGAAGATTTGAAAAAGGAATTATCCTTATGGATACAGCAATCAAATACTTAGAGGGGCATTGATATGACGGGTTTAAAGCAATTATATTCATATAGAATTGAGACTATAGACGTTTTAGAGGATGGACATATTATACATGACGCAGCGGTATGTGAAATGACAAGTCACTTAGATCAAATCGTTAATAGAATACAAGAAATTCCTATAAATGCAATATCAAGAAAAATTAATATTGAGATTTTTAATTTATGCGAAACTAAAATAGAAGGAGTGAAGAATGACTTACAATGAAATTATAAAGCGGTTACAAAATATTGTATATATTGATGAACAATCATACCTGTCAAAGCGTATACCTGATCTTTATTATGAATCAAAGATAAGGAAATTAATCGAAGATCTAGAGAAGGCTGAAATTAAAGAAATTGAAGAGTTAGTTGGTAAAAAATTTGAGTGTAAAGAAAAGATATTATGTCAAATGATTGAAGAGAGAAAAAAATAAGGAGAAGAACATGAGTGAATTATTTAAAGCTATATGTATATTAGCGGTGCTAATGTTGATTATAGGAATGCCTTTGACTCTGGTTTATAATCATTATAATGGATATGATGCTACGCTTAAGAAATATGAACAACTTGATTTGCAATATGAGGAATTTAGAAACCAGACTGATTATCCTTTACGTAAAATTGATATGAATAAGTGTATTTATGATAATTTAAAAAATATGGATGAAGACGTTTGGTTGAAATTAAAGCATCCGGAAGAGAGTATAATAAGAAAGTGTGCCGGTTTAGGAGCAAGAGAATCTGATCCATTAATTATGCCAATGCCTATTATACCTTCAAGATAAGGAGAAAAAAATGTATTTCATCATGCATATATTACCATCTGCAGTAATGATAGGGGCTTTTATTCAGCGTTGCTTGGGTAATATAACGGATCTAACTTTTATAATAATTTATATACTGACCGCCATTTTTGTACTTTTTAATGATAAATGCTAAAGAAAGCTATTGCAGGGAATAAAAAGATAATAATAACATGGATATCGATATGAATTTCTTTGAGATCTTTAAGATACTTATAACTATATGCATTGTAGTGGTGATAGTGTTGGATATTAGTGTTGGATATTTATAATTATATAATTATGAATGATCTTATGCGTTATTTTATGAATGTAGTATTTATTTTATTTGTAGTCTACATCCAGTTTTGTTGTAAAGATGATTAATTAATTTTATAACGGTAAAAAAGATGACACAAAAAAGATATTTACACATAGGTTTCTATTTCGCAGGAATTCCCTTAATAAAGGAGCTTGAGCCAATTTTTGCATCGCTAAGTGAGGATTGGATACGCTATGCAGGTAATTGCTGGATTGTTTGGACTGCAAATTCTCCTGAAGAGTGGCTAAGAGCGTTCCAACCTAAACTTGGAATTAAAGACAAAATGTTAATATTGGAATTATCTTCAGGACAGGAACCAAATGGCTACCTTCCGGAATGGATATGGCATTGGTTATTTAAAAACAGAATTGAGGATGAAGTTAAACATATGGATGTAAGCTACACAACCAAGAATAATGCATAGTATGAATCCTACAGCCATAACAAATATAGGTTTGTTAAGTATATAAGCGCGTTTAAAAAGGTATTTCATCATCAATATTTTCCATAATGTTATATTCACCTTTGTCTTTTATCGCTTCTTGATGTACCGGCTCCTTATGACCATCGGCATCATGGTGGCCTGACTGACTATTACGGCTATCAAGAAGCATCATGATACTATTGAATGATTGCAATACCACTTCAGTGGTAAACTTCTCCGTACCGTTTTGGTCATTCCACTTTCTCGTATGCAACGATCCTTCAATATATAGTTTAGAGCCTTTATGTACGTAGCTTTTTATTATATTAATCAAAGGTTGGGCAAAAATTACAATTCTATGCCACTCCGTTCTTTCCTTACGTTCCCCGGAAATCTTATCTTTCCAACTTTCGGATGTTGCCAGAGGAAAACTTGCGACTTCTCTTCCATCTTGAGTGTTTCTAATTTCAGGGTCTTTTCCTACATTACCGATAAGTACGACTTTATTTAAACTGCTAACCATAAAAATACCTTATAATACATTAAACTATTAGAATTTAGATAACTATAACCGTCAATATAATTTATTGCAGGATTTGATAACTGTTTAACCAATCTAAAAACTTTTTATCATCTATCAATATTCTTCTTCTTGTTTTAATAAGAGCTTTAGTTTCTGCGAGACCATTTTTTTTACGTTGATATATCCAAAAATCCAAATTGCTAGAAGAAATAAAAGGATATTTCGCAATGAATTGTTTCTTCGTAAGTAAATGTGCAAGTTCTTTTATTCTCATTATCGATTATTATAATTTATATTGCATATATAATATATATATACTATTATAATATAAATAACAATACAAGAACTATATAAATGTCAGTTGATCTTATAGAAGCTTTAGTTAAGTATTTAAAGAATGATTATGATGCATTTATAATGCTGCAATCTAAAGAAGATTATAACGGTAATTTAAAAGCTCTAAGCAATAGCTTTGGTTTCGACTATATAAATGAGGATAATTTAATTAATGTAATCTTTGCCTTTCTATCAGGAACAGTAAAAGTCGCCTATACTACCGAAACTAAGAAATTCAGAGGTAATTTTATTAGAAAAGAAGGAGTTACCGATGTAATAATATATCGTCCTATATTTATTAATTTAGTTAAAAACAAGAATATTGAAGTCATTGAAAGGTCAAAAGCTAATTATTTAGCCCCTAAATTACATGTCTATAATATAGAAGGCTTCAATGAGAAAGATTATGACAATTTATGTCAACAATTAGAAGATTTATTTAACCCTTTAAAAATGAGACTTTCATGAACATTATAGACCTCAAACCGATGCGCACGGAATTATCTAATATACATACTTATTTAAAGTATTTATTGGATACAGTTAATAAATTGCTAGAAGAAACACCGACTGAACATATGTATCAGGCAGCCTGGCTTTCTAAATGTTTAAATCTGGAAGAAATTTTAATTATATTTCAAAATCAATTTATTAGCAAAAGAGAAAAATTTAATTTAGTATTAGATAAAACCTTGCAAGAACTTAATAAGGAGATAGATACTAAAATGCAAACTATTGATACTAAAACTCAAACCAACTTGCCGGAATTTAATGTTAACCACATTGAGTTTACTGCTTTAAAAGAAGATTTACAAAAGAGATTTGAAATAGTTGATAATAAACATATGACTTTAATAAATGATTTAATAAAAAGATTTGGTATAATTGAAACTGCTATAATAAATCTTAATACAGAAGTTCAGGCAATAAGCACTCGTCTTCAAGAATTAGCTAATGAAAAACAAATGTTAGCAAAACAAGAAGAAGATACGAGTACTCCATTAAAAACACCTAAAGGATGGAGTATCCATGTAGATGAAGTAAAGCAAAAAATGAAAGAAAAAGGATGGAGTGAGCATGAAGTATGTGACCGTGCTAAAATTAACTTTAATTCATTTAGAAAATTTCAAAAAAAAGATCCGAAATTAAGTAACGTAGTAGTTAATAAAATACTACAACTTTTTAATATACTTTAATAAAAAAGGAGGCAAAATGAGTATTAAAACAGTAGAAATTTATCATGGAGATGATGCACGAAAACCAATGTTAGCAGGTATTAATAAACTTGCAAAAGCAGTAGGTTCCACACTTGGTGCTCAAGGTAGAAATGTAATTATTGAAAAAGGAACAGATGGACGTCATCAAATAACTAAAGACGGTGTTACAGTTGCTAAAAGCATTTATTTAAAAGATGAATTAGAAAATTTAGGCGCTCAAATGGTTAAAACAGTTACCGAAAAAACCGGTAACTTTATCGGAGACGGTACTACTTCCAGCACTATATTAGCTGCTGCTATGTGCAATGAAGGCTATAATTTTATTCAACAAGGTATAAATACTGTCGAACTTAAAAAAGGATTGGACTTTGCAAAAGAAAAATTTATAGAATTACTTCAATCTTATGTAACTCTTATACCTGAAAATGATGCTGCAGAATTGGCTTATAAAATTGCAACTATCTCCTCAAATTATGATGATGATATAGCATCTATTCTACGAGATACTTTTAAAAAAGTAGGTAAAAACGGTGTTATAGTAGTAGATAAGGAAATTCAAACTTCTGAACAAACTCAAAACATGCATTTAAATCTTATAGAAGGATTTAGAGTAGAAAGCGGTTATATTCATAATCAATTTGTTATCGGAAACAGTAACAACAGATGGGAGGCTAATGATTGCAAAATATTAGTGTTACCAATGGATATTACTAACTTTTTCCCGATTCGCCGTATTGTAGAACATTGTGCAAGCAAAGGAGATCCTATACTTATAATTGCTAATGATTTTACCGGTGATTCCGTTATAACTATGTTAGAAAATAATGCCCGTGGTTCGGTAAAAATATGCGCTATTAAAAGTCCTTCGATAGGAGAGGAACAAGCACAAATATTACAAGATATATGTATTTATACAGGTGCTAAATATCATAAAACTTCCGATGGCAGATTTAGAGAAGATATTACTCCTGAGTTTCTGGGAGTAGCCGGTAAGGTAATAGTAGAACGTACTCATACTACTATTTTAACCGGAAAAGGTGATCCTGTAATGATTCAAAATCGCGTAGATAGCATTACTACCGATATTGAATCGGGAACGTTAACTGCTTACCAAAGAACCTATTATTTAGCACGTAAAGCTCAGTTACTTGGTCAAGTCGCTATGATTAAAGTATGCGGTCAAACCGATACTGATTTATCTGAGAAGTTAGACCGGGTTGATGATGCAGTTCATGCTACTAAATCAGCTATTACTTACGGTTATGTACCGGGCGGTGGAGCATTATTATTTAAATTATCTTGCTTGATAGATAATTTCTTATACGATCCTAACTCAAAACATAATATAAAAGGATTTAATGCCGGTATATCATTATTTACTAAAGCATTAAAAGCTCCTATATCTCGAATTATTAGTAATGCTACAGGTTCAGAAGATGTTAGCGATTATTTAAACCAAATTTTACAACATGATAGAAACATCATTGATGTATCAATATTTGGCTTTGATGCTAATACTTGTAGAATAGTCAATATGCTGGATGCAAATATTATTGATCCATACGAAGTAGTAAAATATGCAGTTTTAGACGCTGTTGCAGTAGTCGGAATATGGCTTACTACAGATACTGCTGTAATTAATGTGCGTAAAGATGCCACAGAAGCTATGCGTGAAGTATTGCTTGGAAATATAACATAAAAAAAGGAGACATTTATGAATGATATAAATACTCAAGAACAAAGCTCAAAGTGGACAAAGTGTCTGGAAATGGCACTTTACTATAAGCCACGAGATGTTGAAGAACAAATAAAAATAGCTACTGTTTTGTATGAGTCTGAGATTTTGTATGAATGTGATAAAGTATTATATACTACTGAACAAAAAAGAAAAATGTTAGAAGAAATGCTTGATAAACTTGGTGATAATAAAAATAAAACTATTCTACAAAAAGCTTTAGACAAAATTAAAGGATAAGGAGACGTTTATGTTGTATAATATATTCATCACGATTGTTATTATTTTAGGACTAATTATGCTAGGATTTGCTATTAATAGGAATTGCAGTTAAATGTCTAGATAAGTTTTCTTGATATCTTAATATATCGCATTTTTTGAGATGTCGAACAATATCAAGGTGATGCAAGTTTGAAGATTGCTCTAATATATGCTATAATATTCTTTATAATTTTATTGGAGAAGATAATATGGCTTTAAAAAGATATACTATTACTAAAGCGAATTCTAAAACTGATTATATTTTTGATGCAAATAAGATAACTTATATTATGAATCCTGATTATCTTAATCCTGTTCTTAATTTTGATTATTTAAACAGATTAAATCTTTATTTTGATAATACTTCTCAAGCAATAGACTGGATAAATGAAAATATCTTAGTTCCAACTTCAGTATGTGAATATCAATGTACGTAAGTTATTGTTCTATTTAATGAACATAAGTTATAATAAGGTCTAGCCCTGTTTGTACGAAGTCTCAAGTTCCACTTGAGGTACGCCATCGGCATAGTCCAAACGGGGTTATCTTCTATGTTAAATGAGGTATGATATGGAATATTATATAGGTAATACACCAATGGGGCCAATCTTTGAAAATATTGATCGAATTAAAACAGATAGATTTTTGCTCACATTAAACAAATGGAGAGGCTCTCATGAAACAGGAATTAGAACTATTAAAGACGGAGTAGTAGTTGATGACTTTGAGCTAATTCAACATGGATGGATTAATTATAAATTGGCAAATAAGTTGATTTTACATTTGTTGGAAGAAGGGGAGAATATAGATAACATCTCCAATATTTTAGATAAGATTAAAGATATAGTTGATAGATAAAAAGAACATCTCCAATAAAGCTATACTTCTACTCCGGTCATATTAAAAGATGATGGTGTATGTAATATATCTACTTCTATAACCTCTTCATCAGTAGCGTTATCCAATTCATCAATAAATACTGATATTTGTACTGTTTTAATAACAGTATTCAATTGATTCCAAATATCCTTTAAAAACTTTTCCATAACCGCTATCTCGCTAGGCGGGAATTCTGGAGCTTCTATTGATTTATTTAATAATATATAATCTTTAATAGTATCATTTAAAAAGTATAAACTCCCATATACTACAAAAGTATGGCTGTCATTTATATGATAATCACTCATTGGTGTACCTAATTATGTTAATCTTCATCATCTTCATTATTTATATCTGAATTGATATATTTTTCCATCTCAATAATAAATCTATTTGCATGTGGATATAAATGCTTTAATTTCTTAACATAGTTTTTATTAATTGTCATGGCAATCTTTTTATTCGGGGCTTTATCTACTTTATTTATCCAATTATAGAATGCAGGAGACGTAAGTATACTATTATTAGCTTTTGCAGCAGCTCTTATTAATGCTTCAGTTGAAGCTATACCGCCGATAGCCCCTAATGGCCCATGTTCCAAGAAACCATATCCTCCTAGTATAGCTTTGGCAATTATATTTACTGTTGTTTTTAAATGTTGGGCTGTATTAGAAAAATTCTTATAAGCTTGTATCGCAGATAAATGATCATTTAAAGATTTCATATTCTCTATTATAACTTTTTGTTCTTTAGGAAGAATAGACATTATTTGCTGATAATTCTTTTGAGGGATTTTATCTAAAGCTTTATAAAAATGAGAAGCATTAAAATTATTATTCTTTAACCCTGCTTGATAAAGTAGCCCTTTTGCTAATTGTTCAGGATTCTTACTATTTTTAAATGCAGAAGGTAAATGTTTATTTGCACTATCCTTGTTAAATAGTTCTTTATTTAGTATTGAAACAGCCTCTCCACCTATTTGTTTTTTAATTTTATTATTGGTAGGTTGGATATTATCCATATAATTTTTATAAGTTTCATTAAATAAAGCTCTTGCTTCTATAGCTTCCGGGCCTTTAGATGCAAAAGCTAATTCAATATCGTCATCTATTGCTTTAGCTAATTGTTTTATTCTTCCTTCACTAATTTTGCCTTCAGTTAAAAAATTGCTAACTTTTTTATTTAATATTTCTCTTAAAGCAAATTTAGCATCTTTATAACTTGCTTCCCCACTTTCCAATGCATTTAAAACCCTGGCTTCTCTCGGTATTTTTGTATCTCCTAAAACTCCTGAAATATTAGGAAGTTCCAACTCTGCTTTAAAGTTTTTAATTGCTTCTGAAGTATTAGGAAGCTTTATTATTTCTTCGTCAGGTAAATATTTATTTGTAAGAGCTCCTAACTCTTTCATTATTATATTTTTTTGTTTAGAAATGTTTTTTGCAGTTTTTTTTGTTTCTTCTGCTAAATTTACTCTGTCTTTTAAAAATTCCTCAGGTTCAATCGCTTCTAAAGTATTTTTGTTTAATTTCTTAAATAAAGCTTCTTCCCGTTGAGCAATACTACTTCCGGGTTCATTTTTAACTTGTTGATAAAGCCCTCTTATATATGGAGACTTGCTAGTTAAACCGATGTTAGGCTCTTCTCCTATTGTTTCCATTAATTTTACAGCTTTTGGATCAATATCAACAGATTCAACAAGTTGTTTAGGAGCTTTCATATTAGAAACATAATTAGCTATACCTTTTGCACCACCTTTTATTGCCGCAGGAGCACTTAAAATATGTTGAGCAACAAGACTTTTTAAAATCGGAGCAAAAGGATCTTCAGGATTAGATTGCCTAGCAGCTTCAAAAGTAGCACCACCTAATCCGGCAGATGCAACCGCTTTTTTACCTTCAGGAGCACTAAGCAAATATTTCAAAACAGTAGGAGCTTTATTAATAGCATTTTTTGCCATACTTATTTTGGCAGCAGGATTTATAAATGCAACTGCTTCTCTGGCTATTTTTTCGTTAGCACTTAAAGGCATATATTTATCTAATACATGCTCTTTTAATGCCTCGGATGCAAAAGGTATTGAAGGAATATTAAGCGGGGTTTCCGGCTGTACTGCCTTATTGTAAATTTTTTCAAGTAACCAACTACTAACGTTTCCTGCAAGTGGTATAAGATCGGCTACATAAGTAGGGGCTAAAGCAGCTCCGTGAGTTAATGCCTTCCCTGTACTTATTGCTAAATCTCCTGCTTTTTCAGAAAATGATTTATTTTCTTCTGCTTCTTCCAGTTCTTCTTCTTTTCTTTTTCTTTCTATTCTTTCTACTTCTTCAGGATAAAATTCTTTTAAACGTTTTAGCTTAGCTTTTTTTTCTGCCGGCGAAAGAGTATCTGTTTTTATTTTTGCTAATTCCTCAGGATAAAATTCTTTTAAACGTTTTAGCTTAGCTTTTTTTTCTGCCGGCGAAAGAGTATCTGTTTTTATTTTTGCTAATTCCTCAGGCGTTAAGTTACTAAAGTCTATTTCAAGTTCTTTAAGACGTTTACGGCCTGCTGCTACATCTTCTGGTGAAAGAGTGTCCGGATCTATTTTTAATATTTCTTCACGTGTTAATTTACTAAAATCCATTTCCTTCATTTTCTTTCTTCTGTTTAATTAAACCATTTACTATTATTTATATCATTTTTACTTTCAACATTAACCGTATTATTTTTTAAGAAATTAGGATTAAACATTTCAGGCCATGAATCTAAACTATTTTCATTAAATTTTCTTCTAATTACTTTGCCGTTTTTTTTCTTATCTCCAAATACTTTTACACTTTTAAGCCATGAATCGAACTGAGTATCAAATCCTCTGGTAGAACCATATTTGGATAACCATATTTCTTTAGCTTTTGCTTTAGTTTGTTGAATTTTTGCAGCAGCAAGGTTAAGATCCAATCTTTCTTTTATAGAATTTATAGTATTACGAGGATTATTACTCATTTCTTTTACTGTTTCTATATCCGTATCACTCATTGGTTTGAATACTTCAGCAAATTTAGCTATATCTTCCAGTTGAAGTTCTTGGAATGCAGCATAGGCTTTTGATTTTTTTCCTTCTCCTAATCCAGCAGCATAAAGTAATTCATCAATACCCTTCAAAATATCAGATGTAATCCCGGTTGGTAAATTCTTTAATTGAGATTGTAGATTTAATATTTTTCCTTCTCTTGCTCTTGCTTTTTCTGCTACTTCCTTATCTTCTTCCAACTTTTTTAAATCGTGAGTATAAACTTCTTTTTCAGCAGCATTAGTAGGTAATTTAGGGCGCATATTAATCTTCTGTAAATCTTCTACTGTTGGAGTTTTAAATGAATCAAATGCATTATTTTCATTGGAATCAGATAAATCAAATCCCTGTGGAGCTATGTTACTGGTTCCGGTAAAGCCAGAAGGCTCCATCAATCTCACGCCTGATACTTTCCCATTTTTATAAGTTACAACAGGAATTTGATTTGACGGAGTTAATGAAGGTATATGCTTTTCTTCTATCTCTTCTCCCGGAGTTAATGATGCTAAGATTTGTTGCATTTTTAATTCATTTAGTATTTTCTCTTGTTTTCTTGCTTCAGCCTGATCTAAATAATCAATAATAGATTTCTTAAATTCTAAATTTTGATCTTCTAATGCTCTATTGTTTTGTACTGCATTCATAAAATGATTTACTCCATGAGTACTACCTTCACCGATTGCACTGACCACATTAGGATTTTGAGATGATGCAAGTGCATTAGATATGCCAAGCATATAATGCGCCCAAGGATTTTGTGCTCTACTTTGAGTATTTTGTGCTCTGGCCATTAGACCTTCTAAAAATTGATCTTTCATTTTACCGATCATATCGCCATTAGCATGGTTTTCAATCATGCCGCCTTCTGCTTTATTCATCATATTCATAGCAGCCATTTGACCAATAATTCCTGCTCCGGTTTGCCATGGACTTACTTGCTCTGTTTTAGTTGGAGCATTAGGAACAAGTCTTGAACTTTGCCCAGTCATGCTATCAACAGGTAATTGATGAATCATTTTATTTAAAATATCAATTTTACGTAAAGGATAATCAGTCTGGTTTCTAAATTCCTCATATTGCAAATCAAGTTCTCTTTGTTTAATATTTCTTTGATTTTCGCCAATCGTACGTAATGCTTCCATATCAAGTAGCTTATTCCTATGCTCGGTATCCATTAACTTATTTATATCTTCAGCAATTTTTCCTTTTCTAAGAATTTCCTCATTTTCAATACCAGCCTTACTAAGTTTATAATTAAGATAAGTTTTTTTATCTTCAGAAGCAGTATTGCGAGCTTTATCATAAGCATTTGCTAAAAACTGTGTTTCCTGATCCATTATACTTTCCATTAAATCACGACGAGCCCGCGCTTGTGCTTCTGTTCTAGCGCCAGTACTAAAACTACCTCTGGCTATAAATGGAGCAGATACTTTAGGCATTATATTTTCTTCAAAGTTACGTAATGCTCTTTTTTGGATTAAATCTAGAACACTATTAGTTTTTGGATTAACATATTGCTCTATATTCTCATTAGTAGTCCTTTCGGTAGCACGTTCATCGGCATCAGCCAAGTTTTGAGTAGGAGATTCTTGTTTTAAGTTTTCAAGATCTTCAATAGTCCTTTTAACAGTTTCTTTATATTCAGGATTAAGCAAGTTATTAGCTAGCAAATCATACGCGATCTTTTCTTCTTTAGATTGCGTGGCTATTCTTGGTTTTAGATAATAAGGATATGGTTCTTCAGGACTGGTAAGTTGCGCAGTACGACTAGCTATATGTTTAAGTAAATTACTATACCAAATAGGCCTCCCTTGAAATGTAAGATTATTAATAGTAGCCCCTGGGTAACCCTTCTGATCATTAAGCATCTTTTCTAATTTTTGTTTTCTTTCTTCTTCAGTGGTAGGTTTGTTCTTAGCTTTTTCAGCTTTAGCCTGTTCTTCTTTTTTCGCTATGCTATCTTCTAATTTTTGTTCTTTTATTTTATCGGAGAGCTCTTGATAATATATTAAATTACTATGGTCAGTGCTTTTTATCTCTCTTTCATATGCATTGTTAATAAGATTTTCTAGTGCTTTTCTGGGATTATTAGGTGATTCCTTATTATATTGGTCAACAAGATCGGGATATTTGTTTAAAATAGCATCAATATCTTTTTGCATTGATTTTATAAATGCTAATAGTTTGTAATGTTCTTTTATTTTTTGGGTTGCTTCTGCAATCTGTCTTTCTTCTTCTGACAGTTTTGCATTTTCTGCATGCTTTGTTTGTGATAATTGGTTTAATTCTTCTGCCGCTTGCGCTTCTTTTGCCGCTTGCGCTTCTTTTGCCGCTTGCGCTTGTGCTTGTTGTCCCAATTGTGCTAATCCTTGTGCTTGTTGTCCCAATTGTGCTAATCCTTGTGCTTGTGCTGCTAATCTTGCTGATACCATTTTTACACTTACCCCTTATTTTTTTCCACTTTTCTTTGAGCATCTTTAAAATACTCAATAGCCGATTTTGCTTTCTTAGGTATAGTATTACCGGAAGTTCTTTTATCATTACGAACTAATTTATAAAATTCTTGGAATATGCTATCTGCTTTTTTAAGGTTACCGTCTCCTATTGCAACAGTAATATTCTTATCAAATCTATATTCACCTGGACTTACAGCTACAGGTTGTTTTTTAGTAAGCTCCATTTTAACCTGAACCGGAACTTTTTGATAAGCTTTATTTATATCTTTGGTTTTATAAATATAATTTTTTAATTTATCCAATTCATCATATCCGGCATCGCTGTGACCGTCTCCGAGACCGGAAGTAACATCGGCAGGCATAATATAATCCCCAACATTATAATCATCATGTATATTATCCTGTTGCCCTTTACCGTCTCCTATTATTCCGCCACTCTTATCTTGAATTTGTCCACCTTTTGCATAATATTGTCCCGTTTCAAATCCGTACATAGGACTTATACCATGAGAAATTCCTATTTTGTCTTGATTACTGGTAATATAATCACGCTGTGGTTCTTTATGAGCAGATACATCAACATTTGAAAAATAATCTTTCAATCCTGTAGCAGTTTTATCATGCCGTTGATTAAAAGCATTAATTTCCTGCTTATACTCATTCATTTCTTTCTTATATTTTTCCTGTAATTTCAGGTTATCTTTATGAGCTTTATATAACATTCCGCCCATTAAAGCTGTCGGAATTAATACTTGAGGCGTAAACATAGTTCCTAATCCTGCACCTGCCGCCGTTCCTGCACCTGCCGCCGTTCCTGCACTTGCGGCACCTAATCCAGCACCTGCTGCTGTTCCCGCGCCTGTACCTGCTGCCGCCGCTCCTAATCCTGTACTTGCTGCGCCTGCTGCTGTTCCCGCACCTGCTGCTCCTAATCCTGTAATAGAGCCTAACGCACCACTAACAGGGCCTAACGCACCACTAATAGGGCCTAATGCACTACTAATTCCCGGAGCAATAGCACTCCCAATTCCACCTAATGCACCATATTTAAATGCATCTTCTGTCTTTGCTCCCATCAATTTTGAGCCAAGACCTGCACCTATCGCAGTAGAAACAGGACCACTTAATGATCCTAGTGTGCTACCTAATACAGAACCTATCATTGGGCCACCTAAAAATGCACCACCTATAGCACCAACTACAGGAAGTACTTTTTTAACTGCTTTCCATAATCCTTTCAAAAAATATTGTCTTTTACCATCTATAGGATTTACACTTGAGTATCCTCGTATTTCATCAAAAAAATCCAGCATATTAGAAGGACATAGACATATTTCAGTATCACCTCCCATACCTTGTGATGCTTTTACCATAGCTAAAGGACTTTCTGGTTGAATAGTCGTTTTATCTTTATTTTCTTCTGTAAACTCATCTAAAGCATATTCTATTTCGTTATCATCTACCTGATGTTCGTTTAAATTTTCAACAATTTGCCTTACTAAACGTAAATAAGTAGGGTCGGAAAATAGATCGGCTAGAGGCATAAATGAACGAATATTACCATGCTCAGGTAATCTTACTTCGTGACCCTGAAGAGAATTAAGTAATTCAACTTCTTTTAAATTAAAATGAGCTTCTTCAGGCACAACTCCGCCAGAACTAACTACTTTTGGATATTTATGATTTTTTAAAATCTCTCTTAAAAGTTCTTCTTGCATTCTTATCCTCTAAAATTACTATTAATTATTTCCTGAATATCTTTTCAATAATTCGTGAGCAAGTTTTGCTCCATGCTCAAATTTAGGAGCTATTTGTGCAATATGCTGAGTTCCAGAATGAATATACTCAGGTATTTTTCTAATTTGATTACTTATATTCTCTAACCTTTGCTGATTGGGTATAGAAGACAAATGATCATTTATCTTTTTAACAACAGCATTAGAAAAATCATAAACATGTCCACCAAAACTATGTCCTTGATAAGCTTTTTCAACTAAATTATGGACATGTCCACCATGGGCATACTTACTTGTTGTAGGTTTTACATTGCGCATATAATTTATCATAATTATTTTTCCTATTAATTATAAAGATTTGTAAAAGGATTGCTAGGAAGCTTATCATAAGCTGTACGTGCAGCATTTGTTCCTAATTGATATGCATTTGTTCCTAATTGATAAATACTATTACCTAAATCCTTTGCAGCATTATAGGCACTATTTCCCAGATTAGATACTGCATTATAGGCACTATTACCGAAATCCTTTGCGGTATTATACGCGTTATTACCAAATCCGGAAAGCGTCGGGAAATAAGATGTAGAAGTAGAAGCAGCAGGCGTAGGTGTAGATGTAGGTGCAGATGTGTTGCTGCCACCTAAATAATTATAGAACCTATCTGCTAATTCAATTCCTTTATTTCTACCTTTATAAGCACCGGCTTTATATCCTAAATTACCGGCAATATTCCCTGTAATAGGAGATACAAAAGGCCCTACAAAAGGAATTCCTTCACCTAATTTTTGCCCAATTTTTTGACCGGCAAATTGTGCGCCTAGTCCCCCTATTGCACCACCTATTGGCCCTGCAATTCCTCGCATTATATTTTGTACCCGACTTGGTTGTGAAGCTGCATCTTCCGGAGTAGACGCTGCACCACCGATAATTGTAGGTGCGACATATTTACCTGCATCATAGGCCGCTTTTCCTATAGTAGACGCTGCACTTCCCACCATAGGCGCGA
>CBFGTC010000022.1:0-18562 GCA_965651935.1 uncultured bacterium | reverse complement strand
GTCACCTGGAACCCGCCCAACACCGACCTTTATTTATTCAGCGGGAACCGCTGATATTCTTAATAGCTTTGGGTAATCTGAATTATTTTTATTAGCTGTTTGAAGGCTGATTTTCCACAACTAGTAAAGCATACCCAAAACTAAGAGTTTGGGGTTAGTCTGCATTGATAGAATTAGCGGTATTTCATCTAGATAAAAAATCAACGAATGCACGACTCTTCTCCCTTCGACTGTTCTTTTACATTTAAATCTATAAAACTACGCCAAGGGAGTTAATCATCAATGATTCTTTCATCTGTTGGACACGAAGTTCTTAAATCGTCTTTTTATAGCAACTAGTCTGTCACCTACTGTTTGGTTGGCAACCACAACAGAGCTTCCCGCTAGGGGCGGAGATTTATTGAAGAAAGAATAACTACCGCTACTGTATGAGGAAATGGCATGTTGTGTCTCTGTCAATGATTTTAAATAAGAAATAGTTTTCTCCGCATCCGATTCAACATAGAGCCTAGTCTCTTTATTTAGCACCACAATAAAAGATATAGGGGAGTTTTTTTTTGAAGAAAACAGTGTGTTTAATATATTTAAAAATTGATCTTGTTTTTTTAAAGAACTTTTTTCATCTAATTTTTCTAAAGTTAATCTCTGGTTTATATTAGTATAAAATATTTTATTTAAAGATATGCATACATGTGTTTCTGCCTGCAGCAGTAGCCCCTCGATTAATTCTATAATATCTTTATAATAAGAAGAATTAGAAATTGATAATTCATCCCTAATGTTTAGAAAATATTCTAATAATGGTTTGGTAAATGGTAATCTTCCTTTTACTAGTTGAGCTAAAGCGTTTGTAGGATTAGCCACGACGCAATAACGAGAAAGTTTACTTTCTGCTTCCAGCTTAACATCAAGCAGAGGGACTTGACCTTTTTGGGCCATCAATAGCTTCTTGTAACGATTCGCAATTCCATACTATATAGATTAATTCCAAAATGCAAAAAATTACACTCCTCTTCTCCAAGAATAATTTTCTCTAATATACTTGTGAATTGTTTTCTAAATCTATTTACAATGATTAAATCGTTTGAATTTGGTTTAGCCTCAATAAAAATTTTATATAGATCAAGCTCGTGACCCAATAGATGGGATGCTTCATACAGCAAATAATCAACGATTATTCGGTTGATATTTGACGGTATTACTATTTCTGTGGCTTCGTTTAAAAATTCGAAAATTACTTGTCGATTTACACGCATTTATATGTATCCTTAAATTTTAAACAAAACGTTATTTTGCATCTAAATATTTTCTTCAATATGTTTGTAAAGTATTCTTAATTGCCGAGGGGAAACCCAGCGTCGTTCTCAGCTAATACTAACACATTTTCCACCTTTATAAATCCAAAATCCAATATGCATGGGGGATTCTTAAGTGGAAGAATCGCGATGCTTCCACTTAAGCGCAAGCATCGGCTTTGCCGGGCGCAGCATCAAAAAAAGATAGCATTTCCATATTAATGGGAATAGCATCTTCCGGGAATTGGTCCGTTGCAACGATTAACAAATTTCTATCTGCTAATAATCCAGCAATACAGAATTTTCCAAATTTCTGAATAAATTTCTGCATCAATTCTATTCTCTCTGCCGTATCTGAATTACCTTTTTTTATCCAATAACATCCAAAAAATAGGAATAGCTGTTCCTTTAAATGCAATTCCTAGTGTTAATATATTGATATCTACCTTCCTCCATTGCCAATTGGTGCGATCCACTGTTAAATACCAACGACCGCCGGGAACAAAAAACCACTGAAAAATAAATCCTGCGATTTGCGCATAATCGAGTTTAAATTGTGAAAAAAATCTTTGTAGCCGCCGATAGCGGGACAATTGCGTCGCTTTACTTATAGCGGAATCATAATTAATCCGCCCTCATAGCCATAGTGTTTGAACCATTCAACTAAATCAGTTTTAGCAATTTCATCAAATGCAACCTTGATACACTGTTTGAAATTTTTTGTTGTACGTGGCGCTAATTTCCTCAGTGTATTTTTTATTTTTGACCACATATTTTCAATGAGATTTAAATCAGGTGAGTATGGTGGCAGAAAAACTATTTTTGCTCCGGTTGATTCAATTGTTTCTCTAATTCTTGCTTGTAAATGAAATTTAACATTGTCCATTATAACAGTATGTTTTGGCTTTAATTGGGGCAATAAATTATTTTCAATAAACGCATGGAATATGTCGCCGTTAGTTGCCCATTCACCGTATAACGCTGCTTCTACTTTATTAACTGATATTGCTCCAATCATAGAAAATTGTGGGCCATGTGCAAAAGGAATTGGCATTTTAATTCGTTTTCCGCCTTCTGATCTTGCGTAAGAGCTAGCCATTCTTAAATTTGCACCTGATTCATCAATAAAAATGAGGCTTTTTGCATTGAAATACTTCGTTTCTCTTCGCCACTTCTTTCGTTTTTTTCAACATCATCACGATCTTGTTCAAACGCGTATTCGCTTTTTTTCTTACGACGAAATTTTAATTTCTTCATTGCCATTGATACCATTGATGCGAAACTTTAACATTAAATTTTTTTGCATATAATTCTTGTATATCTGAAATTAAAATATCAGGCTTATTTTCAATGATTCTTTTGATAAATAATAATCCTTTATCATCTATAATAGGAAGTTAGCCTCGGCGAAGGTGATCTTTGGATTGAACATCTCCAGTTTCTTTTATTAAAAATACCCATTCCTTTAAAGTTCTTAATCCTATATCGAATAGTTGAGAAATTTCTTGTTGCGTTCCTTCTCCTTCTTCATAGGCTAAAATCGCTTTTCTTCTCAAATCTAATGAATATGGTGCTGGCATCCTTCCTCCAAAAAAACTATTATTTTACTCTATGCAGAGCAAATAACAAGGGCGGATTAGTTAGGATTCCGCTATAAGAAGGCGCCCGCCAATTTATTTAAATTTACCGTCCGAGTCACCATCTATGCCTATTTATCACTGAGTTATAGTACAGCTTAAAATTTTGTCATGTACGCAGGAATATTTTATGGTTATATTGCAAGAAAGAATATTCATATGTATAATAATTAAGATTATAAGGGGTACATATAAATGCGTGCAGTAAGCAAACAAATAGTTTTTAAATTTTTAGAAGAAGCCATAGAAAGTTTTTCAGATATCAACCGAATAATTGTCGATTACTTTAAGCACGAAGCAACCGAAATCTTAGAGCAAGAACTTGATTTATATGATATTTTTTCTAATTCTCAGCTCAAAACTGACAATGATATTTATTATGTAGAAAATTTTAGAATACAATTCAAAAAAATATTAGAGGAAATTATTAGCCGAGAAAATAAGTATTTTGAATATTCTGCTTTTTCACTTAATTTGCCTAAAAAGAAACCCTATTTGAAACTAACAGCTTATGAATGCTTAAAGCAATTGTTGATGGTAGGTATTATCGCTGATGATGGGTTCCCCCTTTGGTTTCCAGAACTCATAAAAGTGTATGAACATTCTCTCCCAAATCATACTGCTCAAATTAGAGAATTTCTAAAAACCATCTTACTCTTTACTGACAATCATGTTGCGATCACTTGTTCACAAGAGCAATTTGATTTTTTATTGCCATTAATTCAACATTTTTGTGACATACCTACACAATTAAGTTTCTATCCCTCATTTAAGGCGCCAACTAAACTAGTCTCAAATAGTTTTTGCGATTCAATATTGTCCCAATACCTCGGTAGTAAAGAACCGCTTTTGTTTCGGCGTCAGCGAGGCACCCCCCTCGATGAACTTGAACTACCAAACCTCGATTGTTTTATTTTTGAAGATATTGTTTATATTGATCGTCATAATCAATCTGCAATTACAGAATTAGAGAAAGAACTACCCAAACAGATGACAGAATGGAATGCATATCAAGCAAGGCAAGTAAATAAAAAAAAGGATTTATTAACTTTATTGTTACTAAATACGACACTCCCCTCGGTAATCTTGGATATTATTGTTGATTATCAATTACCATTCATTATTGATGATTTACTCCAAATTTTGTGCTGGAGTTACAATTTGTCTCCTAAAGATCCCGCTTATGGAATAATAAAAAATTTTTTACCCTATCAAATTGCAAAACGTTACGAAAAACTATTGACTATTAAGAAAAATCAAGTCCCACTTTATGTTGAAAGGGATTCACATTGTGTGGTTGATCAATCAACCGTACTGATTGATCCTACAAAAGCTTTATCCCAACTAGTAAAAGGGGTTTTGCCAGATACCAAGCCATTACCAGATACCAAGCCATTATTAGATCATTTCCTAAACATTAGGAATACATTATTAAATTGGAATTTTCCGTACTATAAAAAAATGATAGAATTCATTGAGGGCATACTATTGCAGGCAGAAACGCATGTGTGTATATACTTAAATGATGCCTTTTATGCTAAAATAAGCAATCTAACCCAGAAAGCTTTGACGAAATTAGATGAAAAAAGTTCTTTAGAACAACAAGATCAGTTCCAAAATCAGTTAAATACACTGTTTTCTTCCAAGAAAATCCCCCCTATCTCTTTTGTTGTGGTGCAAAATGAAGAGACTAGGCTTTATGTTGAAGCAGATGCGAGTGAAGTGATTTCTTGCTTAGAATCATTGACGCAATCACAAGACATTTTCTCGAGTTCGAGTTGTAGTTCTTCTTTTATGTTCAATAAACCTCAACTACTAGCACCTGATAAAACCAGTAGTCTGTCAGAAGAGAGAACTCTGTCCCTTCTGTAAAATAATAGTAGGTAACATACTGGATTTTATAAAAGATGATTTAAGCGCTCTCGAAATGCTATAAACTCTAAGTTGCGGAGTTAATCTGATTGCCTTCTACTTATCTTAACATTGCAAATTTAAGATGAGCAGGTATGATATCGCGATGATCACACCTGGAATTGTAAATTTATGCAGTCGCGAAATTTAGCAACTCTTCTGGCAACGACAATTTTATTTCAAATGGGCGCTGGATACGCCAGTACCAGTTTAGGGGACGAACCTCCCTATATTGGTAATTTTGCCTTGCCGTCTTCGCAGCAACCCTCTTCATTGTTCAGTTTTGGACAGAATATTTTGGACAAAGGCCTAACTCAAATCTTAGTATTTGCTGATGATTTTATCGGGGAAAATAAATATAATATCGATCTTTTTCCTAATTTTGTCTACGGCATCACCGATAAACTTTCAATTAATATTAATGCACCGATTGCCGTTAGTTACAAACAAGATCAAGATCATTCTAGCGGATTAGAGGATGCTTTTGTTCAATTTGAATATGCCATTTATGCTAAAAAAAATCGTGCATATATTGATCAAGCCACCCTTGTCGCTAGCGCAAGCATTCCAACCGGCTCTGATACAATTGAACCTAATACCGGGATAGGCGCACCCAGTTTTTTTATCGGCACGACTTATAGCCGGATGTATGTCTACTGGTATATGTTTACTTCCTATGGCGCTAATCTCACCACTGCGCATGGTGATACGCAATTTGGAAATTCATATTTATATCAAGCGGGGATTGGAAGAAATATTTTTAATATTGGTCAACGTTGGATGTTTAATTGGCTGGTGGAAGCAGATGGTCAATATACGCAAAAAAATCGCATAGATGGATTAACCGATCCCAATTCGGGAGGAAATGTAGTTTATATCACGCCTTCTTTATGGGTATCATCCAAAAAATTAATTTTTCAATTTGGGACTGGCTTCGCTGCGTTGCAACATTTAAATGGCGAGCAGAACAAAAATCATTATTTAATCGCTGGAAATTTGGGCTGGACGCTTTAAACAATTTTTAAATAGTAGCCAGAACGAGGCCAGTCGCCGTTTAGTATTAGTCTAAATGACTACCCCAAAAAGTTCGCTTTGGCTCAGGATTGTCATCGCTCTTATTATTTATTTTTACTTTGTATATCAAACGATAATTTCCAGAGCTCGAGTTATCGGGGTTAACGACACTATAACTTCGAGTATCCGATTCTTGTATAACCGTTGTGAATTTTGATTCAGTTGGCGCTGGCGCCTGTGCTGCTGCTGGTGTTGACGCTGGTGCTGATGGTGCTGATGGTGCTGATGCTTTTTCTTCTTTTCTCATGTTATCTCCTATCAATTAAATTAAAATTTGATCATAACAAATTTTTTTTTATTAGCAAGCATTTTTATTCAGCGCGATATTTCCAAAATTTTGGCAGCAGCCAACCACACATTCCGACATCAAGCATACATAATACGCCACAAGAAATAATTAAAGTAAAAATCCCAAACAACGCTGCGACAAAACCGGCTTCAACGTCACCCAATTTCGGACCGCTTAAGTAACTAATCATCTCAATACCTGATAATCTTCCTCTAAATTCAGCGGGAATAGTTTGGTTCCATCGAGTAGAACGGAATATCCCAAAGCGCCGATCACCGGAGTCGCATATAAAAGACCTAAAAATTTTAGGGCCGCCGTATTTGTACGCAATAGCAGGAAATAAAGCAACTGGCATTCCAAAGATCATCGCGATGAAATCAATAGCATAACTGCCTATCAATTCTTGTCTAGAAAAGGCGTACTAAAACCTTGACGCAATGATTTTAAAAATTTGAGCTGATTATTTTTAGCAATGACAGATGGCTCATCTGTCATTATCACCATAATAAAAGAAAAAATGTAACTTAAAAATCGACTAATAAATTTTGACAATGCTAAGGCGAAACCATTTTCAAATTTTTGCTTTCGTAAAATCCTTGCATCCCTTTTTTATTCTTATGCAAATTTAAATATCCACCATGCCACACTTTTAGCAATGAGCCGGGCAGTTGCCGATTTATCCATAACTCCCGCGGCGGTTTTAATAGACGGTCTGCATTGTCCTGAATTACCAATGCCATCTTTAGCTATTCCTCACGGTGATGAAAATATTCCCTGCATAAGCGCTGCTGCTATCATCGCAAAAGTTTCTCGCGACCGTGAAATGTTGAAATATGACGCGATTTATCCCGGATACGGTTTCGCATCCCATAAGGGCTATAATACTCAACAACATCGACAAGCATTACTCAAACTCGGGCTTACTCCACTACATCGGCGTAATTTTTCTACTATCACTGAGATATTGCATTCTTCCATTGAGAAACAAATTTCTTTATAATGCGGAGCCCGGTATTTCTCATTCAATTGTTTTGACTGAACAATAGCGGAGCTAAATAATTTTATTAACAATTTAACAGGAAATTTTATGCCAAGAAAAAAAACTACCGTAACTCCTTTAAAAAAAGCAAAGAAAATAACACCACGTAAGAAAAAAGTTTCTCCCATTCCTAAAGGATTTCATAGCTTAACGCCTTATATTTTTGTAGATGGCGCTGCGAAGGCCATTGAATTTTACAAAAAAGCCTTTAAAGCTAAACTTATTTTTAAAATGCAACAACCGGATGGAAGGATTAGTCATGCAGAACTAATCATCGGTGACTCTAAAATCATGTTAGCAGATGAATTTCCTGATATGAACGTACGTTCCCCCAAAACTTATGGAGGAACTCCTTTTTGTTTTCAATATTATGTAGAAGATGTTGATAAAGTTGTTAAAAAAGCTATTGCTACAGGTGGGCAATTAAAAAAACCTGTTGAAAATATGTTTTATGGCGATCGCGTCGGACAGGTGGAAGATCCTTTTGGCCATCTCTGGTACATTTCTTCTCATATAGAAGATCTAACCCCTCGTGAAATCAAAAAAAGAGCAACGCAATTTTATAAAACACCTAAGACAAAGTAATTTCAATTAGTCTAATTTTGACTGCTCTGCTGTCAGCCTACGAACCAATTCCAACAGAGCTTTTTAAGCAAAGACCGAATTGCTTCGATTGGCTGCTGATTGATAATGGGGAGTCTCCGCTCCCCAAAACCTTGACCTAGCCGAAAGATCGGTTGTCAGGCAAACTACCTACGGCGAGAAAGTGCCCTAATGTTAATCTACTTCACGCGCTAAAGGTACGGCATTTACTTAAAAATTTTTATCAAATCATTTTCCCTCGGCATAAACCGCCTCTTCACATAAACTCATTATACCTCTGTTCGGTGTTTTACTATAATGCAGCAGGATTAGAGAATCGGTATCTGATATTGAGAGACAAATTAATTTTGGATTGACAAATCAACTCACAGCGAATTGACTAACATCGGTTTCGCAAGGAAATAAAAAAAGTTTAATTAATTGATGGACTTCCTCTAAATTCATTAATTCTGCATAGTACAAAGCGTTTTTTCCAAAACCGTCGATGATACTGACGTCAACCCCCGCCTTTACAATCAGCCATTTGATAAATTGCTGTTCTTTATTTTGAATAATAGCTCTGGATAATAAACTTAATCCCATTTCATTGCAGACATTGAGATTAGCCACAGGAATTTCACCTTTCGCCTCCCAAATTTTTTCTAAAATATCCAAACCCCGATCAATATTCGGACGCTTTGCTTCCAATACAATTTGCAGAATATTCTTTTTGAATTTATTGAGACTATAAAGAGAAAAATCCTTTGCAACAGCCATGCTCACTAATTTGGTATTGTCACTAAACTGAGGCCATTCATTTACGGAAGACTGGGTTGCCGGCGTTACCATGGAAAAATAGGTTTTATAATCCTCATGTTCTAAAGCTTTGCTAATGGCGACACGGCTCCATTTATTCTCTGTCTGTAATTCAATTAATTTAAGCTTAAATTCAGCTACATCTCGGATAAACTGTGAAAACAGACGATTAATCATTACTAAAATATGATACGGATAACTTAAATGATATGCGGAATTCGGTTTTTTAATGTATAATTCAACCAATCGAGGAAATAACTCCTTGGCATATTTTTTTTTAGAATAATAATAAAAAAAATTCAAATACGATGGTGAATTGGCCTTGTCTGAATAATATTCTTTAAGAGCCGCTGCGAGTTTTTCTAAATCGTCACGATAAGAGGTAGCGGTGTCATTATAAATTATTTTACATAATGCATGGGTTAATTCGTGAAAGATGGTTTCTAATAATTTGGATGCTTCTGAATGCGAGCCGATATGGACTCCATATTTATGCATATAACAGCCAGTCTCAGGATCAAATACTTTAGGGGAATCTAAAAAAATTTTTAACGCATGGAATTTCTCTGTCTTATCTTTTTTATTCAAGGGTTTATTATAGCCTTTATCCATCAATAACATCACCACTTCAAATATTAATAATAATGGATTATATTTGTCAGGCTCGCAACTGGATTCAAATATATATTTATTTAAAGCTGATTTAAACATTTTTAGTGGTTTATGGGAAAATGTACTGGTGGATGTATCAATACGGACACAACGAATAATATTATCTACGATCAATGATTTTTTTTCATCCAAGTTATATTCGGCATCTTCTCTGGATTTTTTTTCCTTATTAATTTTTTTAACAATACTAACGGTTTTTGAGTCATGTAACTGAATTTTTTTGGCATCAAAAAATCGTTTTGGTGATAAACAAGCTGATATAAATTAGTTTTCTCGTCCTGAATATCAGATAAACTATTGCTATCTATAATAAATTGCCCATGACTTGTAGTCGCTTTTAAATTAGCCTCATTAATAATTGCATGTTTGAAAGGGGTCAACTCTTTGATAAATTCCAGCAAAAGCCTACAAGGAGAAGTTAACAACAATAGGACAACTCGCCATTGTTTTTTTTCTAAAGCTGCTTTTATTAGCTCTTTTAAATCAGTCACTTCTTCCTTTTGTATTTCACTACCTATTTGCACCCCTATGCGTTGATAAAATTTTTTTTGAGAATAGATGAGCAAAGCAAATCTTTCTAGATTCCAATTTTCGTTATCTTCTATCTTGAGGTCTCTTAACATAATAACACTTTATTTGGTATTTAATTTTTCCATAAGCTATACTATTACGCTTAAGATATTCTTAATAAACCAGCCTTTATAACAAAAAAAACTCTGTACTAGACATCTTTTTTAAACACAGTCATGCTCTCCATGTTCTCCTAGTAGATAATCAGGAGACGGAGGGACTAGGAATGAAATAATTTTCTTAAAAATGGAATTTTTTTAGTCGGTTGGAGGAAAAAATCTCTGATAAAATCAAAGCCGTATCAAAAAAAGCTTTGTTGCGAACGAGAACTATCTCGAAATTTTTTAAAAGGAATAGGTTTTTGTTGAGTCCGCCATTCACCGATTTTATGGGCTAAACAAAATCCTAATGATAAAATAACCATGAGTTTTTCTATTCTTTCAGGTTCGGTAAGATGGGTTTCTTCAAAATGAAATCCTCGTCCTTTTAAACTTTGAAACAGATTTTCTACTTCCCACCTTCGAAGATATTTAGCAATGGCATTTTGCGCAGGTTTATCAGTCGCGATAATCATTAATTCCCCTTTTTTGGATCGGGATCCTTCTAAGTAAACCGTTACCCCAAAAATTTCAATTTGCATCGGGGCAGAGCAATGTTGTAGTGGGGTGACATCACGAAATAATGTCTTCGCTTTATACAACCGCTTTCCTTTTGTTCTAACAACTGAGCCTTCTTTAATTCGAATATAAAATGGAATCCTTTTCGCTTTTAACAAGCAAAAAATTCTCCATTGCCAAATTCTCTATCTGCGAGTAACCCAATGATATTTATCTTGCCAAAACCCAATAAAAATCAATTAAGAAAATCAATTTGTTCTTGAGCATTTGTTGAGCTATCCTTATCCAAAATCTTCCAATAGAGCGGAATGGCTATACCCTCTTTGAACAGGTTCGCAGGATCTTTAGTTTAATTGGTTTATAAAGATGATAATTTTAGTTTGGATATTAAGAAGACCATTTAATTTTGGATTGACACCTACAATCAATTAGCTTGACTAAAATTTTTACTATGATATCATCATTTATTCATTTAATATTTAAAATTTATCATTATTCAGGTTGAAAAAACTATGGAACAACGCGTTTCCGATTCAACAATGCCCCCTCGAATAAAAAGAAGTATCGGGGTTTTTCAACTTACCTTGATAGGAATAACCTCTATTATTGGATCAGGCTGGTTATTTGGCGCTTTCCATAGCGCAAAAATAGCAGGGCCAGCCGCGTTAGCTGCATGGATTGTAGGTGCAGTAGCCTTATTGTTGGTCGCTTTAACGATTGCAGAAGTAGGCTCCTTATTTGCCCAATCCGGAGGGATAGCTCGTTATTTGGAATACACTCATGGCTCGTTATCTGGATTTTTAAGCGGTTGGATAAATTGGCTGGGAATTGTCGCGTGTTTACCTACCGAAGCCGCCGCTTCCGTGCAATATCTAAGCTCACTCTCGGGTTTTCAAGGATTATTCGATGCGACTACCGGCGCAATGAGCAAACAAGGCTTGTTATTATCCAGCGCATTAATGTTTGGATATTTCTTTCTTAATTTCTGGACCTTAAAACTATTTTTGCGCTCAACTACCTTAGTGACATTATTCAAATTAGTTATCCCTATCCTTTCCGTCATCGCTATCATGTGGGCTGGATTTCATCCCAACAATTTTGGTCACAATATCAATACTTTTGCCCCCTATGGTTTTAATGCCGTTTTTATTGCGGTCTCCGCAGGAGGAGTCATCTTCGCTTTTAACGGCTTTCAATCCATCGTGAATTTCGCTGGCGAAGCGAAAGACCCGCATCGCACTATCCCTGTCGCACTGATTTCATCTATTCTGATTTGTTTAGGTATTTATTTGATTTTACAAACAGGATTTATCGGCGCATTAACCCCACGAGACTTAGCGAATGGCTGGCAAGGCATCAATTTTAGCTCGCCCTTTGTGCAACTTGCCTTGAGTTTAAATTTAAATTTAATCGCCCTACTTTTATATGTGGATGCCGTGGTATCCCCTTCCGGCACCGGGATAGCCTATATGGGCGCAACCGCCCGCATGTTGTTTGGTATGCAACGAAATGGCCACATGCCCCAATTTGTAGGTGATTTACATTCACGCTATTTAATTCCTCGTAATGCCATGTGGGTTTGTTTATTTGTAGGATTTTTGTTTTTATGGATTTTCAGAGGCTGGGGAAATTTAGCTAACGTTATTTCAATCATGAATACTTTATCTTATATGGCAGGACCTTTAGCCGCTGCCGGTCTTCGTCGAATCAGCCCTGATTGGCCAAGCCCTTGCCGGATTCCAGGCATGAATTTCATTGCTCCAATCGCTTTTATTGTGATTTCTCTCATTATTTACTGGTCGCGATGGCCACTCACAGGCCAAGTTTTACTGGTTACTTTCGGAGGATTGATTATTTATATCTATTACCAGTTTAAAAATAAAAAAGAAATCTACCAGCATCTCAAAAACGGCATTTGGTTTATCAGCTATCTTTTAACTATGGCCTTATTATCATGGTTAGGCAGCAAACAATTTGGCGGTATTGGTATTATCAATGGCCCTTATGACCAAATCAGTATCGCTGTCATTGCCATTTTGTTTTATTATTGGAGCTTAAGAAGCGCATGGGTAACACCCTTACTCCAAGCTTTCCAAAAAAACAAAGATATGAATTAGACCAAGCAATGGAGCTAACATGGAACAGGGACTCAACGGCAATCCCATATTTCATTACTTGACTGATGAGGAAAAACGGATTTTACTTGCGCATAGCCGGCAAATGATTTTTAAACCCGGAGAATACATCTGCCAAGAAGAAGACAAACCTCAATATTTTTTTTAATTTTAAAAGGAATCGTCGATGTTTCTAAACAGGAACTGTTGTTGGCCTACCCTAAAATGCGGTATGCTTAAACTGAGAACCATCAATTTTATTCTGAAGAATTTGCAAAATAAGGAGATATTGTAAATGTCTATCGAGAACACCCACTTAAATTGGCCCACACTGGATTACTCGGAGATGCAGGCCACTTTACACTTAATACACATGACCACGCAAGTCATTGGAAAATTAAAGTTGTCACAAGCTTTTGAACCCCATTGGGCAGGAGTGGCATTGTGGCTGACCAGTAATGGCCTAACCAGCGGGCCCATTCATTATCAAAATAAAAACTTTAGCGTCGACATTAATTTTCTTGAACATCAAATACAGATTTTTTCTAATTGGGGCGTAAAAGAAGCGATCCCACTGACCCGTTCTTCAGTTGCCCAACTCACCGATAATATTTTGCAAGCATTAGCGCGGATGAATATTAATTTAAAAATAAATCCTATCCCGGTTGAAGTACCTAATCCAATCCCTTTCAAACAGGATGTGGAAACACGAATCTATCAACCTAAATTAGCCCAAGACTGGTGGCAAGCTTTAGGTCATGTGCATCGTGTTCTACAGCGTTATCACGCTTTATTTCGAGGAATCTCACCACCAGTGGGTTTAATGTGGGGCACTTTAGATTTGCGCGATGTGCGTTATCAAGGAGTGCAATTGCCCATTACGGCAGGCAACACGGATTTTATACGTAAAAATGCCATGGATGACGCGCAAGTCGAAGCAGGATGGTGGTGCGGCAACCCCCAGTATCCACGACCCGCGTTTTTTTCATTTACTTATCCTCAACCACCTCAAATTGAAAAGGCGCAAATAAAACCCGCTTCTGCGCGTTGGGAACCCACATTAAGTGAATTTATACTGGATTATGAGCAAATTCAAAAATCAAAACAGCCCGATGAAGACTTGCTGGATTTTTTTAACTCCACCTATTTAGCCGGCGCGGAAAGGGCTGGATGGGATCCCAAACTGATTGGGGATGGCAAGCCGATGGCGTAAAATTTAAGGATTAGAAATAACTGAATGCAGGAAATTTTGCAATAAAATACTGGGTTTGGCATGTTTAGATAACAGATAATAAAAATTTCTTTCTAACCCTATACCGCAGACCGGTAATTCAACTAATTCTCGATTATTTAAATCGTTAGCAACTGTAAGGCGCGACAAACAACTGATCCCCAAACCTTGGCGAACAGCATTTTTAATCGCTTCAGTGTGTCCAAGCTCTAAAAATGGATCCAGAATATAACCCCCTAACGCGATTTCAACGCGTTCGCGCGTTCCTGAACCGAGTTCGCGCAAAATCCAACGAGCGCTTTGAATATCCGCTTTCTTAAGAGTTTTACGTTTTGCCAATGGATGCTGCGGCGCCGCGATAATCACTAATTCATCTTTTCCCCATCGCACGACATTTAAATTTGGCGTATAACATGTGCCTTCAATAAAACCCATATCTAGCTTAAATTCCAATAATTGCTGAATGACCTGTTCTGAATTGCTTACCTGCAATGAAATTTTAACCTGGGGGTGATCTACCATAAAACGGCCAATAATGGCAGGTAATAGATAATTACCAATGGTTGAACTTGCACCAATCATCAAATGTCCCACCAAGCGCCCTGTGGATGTTATTTTAACCGAATCTTCAATATCATTTGCTTGGCCCAATAGATTAAGAGCCTTGGGTAATAAAAATCGCCCATATTCATTGAGTATTAGCCGCTTAGCGTGGCGATAAAATAGTTTAATTCCCAACTGAGTCTCTAGGGACGTTAATGCCATACTGCACGCCGACTGTGATAAATGCAGTATTTCAGCCGCAGTAGTCATATTTTGTTGCTGTGCGATGACGGTAAAGACTTGAATTTGCCGCAATGTAATATGCATATCAATTTTTATGATTAATATTATCAAATTTATCTATTTTTTAGATAATTAATTTTATGATAAAATTTGGTTTTAAGCAATAACAACAAAAGAGATTTTTATGACTTTTTCCGCTGTCAATCGAGCAAATACAATAAATGGCATTGTGTTTATTTTCTTATTCGCATTATCCAGTTTTTATTTAACACAAATTCCTTGGTTAAATAAAATCAATCTCAGTCCGTTAATCATTGCCATTGCGTTGGGAATGATATATGGCAATACCTTACGGCACGCTCTCCCAAACCAATGGTTGGCGGGTATCCATTTTTCAAGCAAACGTTTATGGCATTGTGTTTATTTTCTTATTCGCATTATCCAGTTTTTATTTAACACAAATTCCTTGGTTAAATAAAATCAATCTCAGTCCGTTAATCATTGCCATTGCGTTGGGAATGATATATGGCAATACCTTACGGCACGCTCTCCCAAACCAATGGTTGGCGGGTATCCATTTTTCAAGCAAACGTTTACTGCGTTTAGCTATTATCCTGTATGGGTTTAAAATTAATTTACAGCAAATTTATTCCATCGGCAGCGGCGTCGTATTATTGGATTTTTTTATAGTGATCTCAACATTGAGCCTGGGATATTGGGTGGGAGTCAAAGTTCTAAAATTACAGCCTCGTCTAGCATTGCTGATTAGCTCGGGATCAGCTATTTGTGGTGCTGCTGCAATATTGGCGGTAGAAGATACAATAAAAAGCGAATCATACCAAACCAGCATTGCCATAGCCACCGTGGTATTGTTTGGTACTTTAAGCATGGTTTTGTTCCCATTATTGCAACATGCCAATATGTTACATCTCACTGATAACCAATTTGGTGTTTTTATTGGAGCCAGCATTCATGAAGTGGCGCAAGCATTGGCGGCTGGAGCGAATATTAGTGACGCCACAGGCAATATCGCCGTTATTGTAAAGATGACTCGAGTGCTACTATTAGCGCCACTATTGATAATGTTATCAATTTGCAAAACAAAAACAGCAACTCCGCAAAGTCAAATTAAAAATAAGCTCATGATCCCTTGGTTTGCAATTGGCTTCGTTGCTGTTGTGGGCATTAATTCCCTGCACCTTATCCCTCTTTCTGTAGTTAATTTCATTAATCAAGTAGATATATTTTTATTGACAATGTCCATGGCTGCGGTGGGAATCGAAACCCATTTAAATAAAATTAAACAAGTTGGCGCTAAACCACTGTACTTAGCAAGCATTTTATTTATTTGGTTAATCGGCATAGTTTATTTGCTAATTAAAATAATGGGGATTTTTTGATAATATTTGAGAAGGCTCACCAACAATGACAACGGCGAAAATCAAATCGCATCATGGCTACTACCACAACACTCATAGTCAATTGAGCAGTTATGCCGATAGTTTCATTTAAGTCTGCACACTATTTATACTCTATTGAACACACTCCATATTACTGTATTCACGATAAGTAAAAGATTGATTAGAGTTACTCACTAGAAGATTTATTCATTATCAATACCAATCTAATGGATTAACTCATGAAATATTTAAAAATTTTATGCGCGCAAGCGGATGTACCTCTGGCTGTTAAATATTATTATCCTTATTTGAATAATTTAGAACAGAAACTTCTGGAAGCAATCGCACAAAAACGAAAATCTACGCCGTATATACTCAATTTATTCAGATCGATCTCATTGCAAATTTTATTTTTATTGCAGCATTCTGCTTGTTTATGGGGCGAATCACGCTGGCAATCGCTATTAGCTGCAAGCCAGGCAGAATTGGGTAATCGGAATCTTATTTCCAGCCAGCAATTACGCAAGGCTTTGCTACAAGCTGATGAGGTTATTTCAATGGCTAATGTAACCGAAACCGTCCGTAAAAAAATTTGGCTTGAGGTTAAAAATCATGCCGCCTTATCTGATTTACAAGCGCAACGTTATGAATCCGCACGTCAAGCTTGTCTTACACAACAATTAGCGCTAAATGATTGTGAATTTGAGATTAATACTTGCATTCGCGATTACCATCAATTAGCAGAACATGTCACGCCATTAAATAAACATATTCCTGCTATCGAACCTTATTTTTTTACTTGTAATTCGTCGCTGCGGCCTTATGATGCTAAAACGACCCAAGCTCGGTTATCAATTAAAAATATTCACCATCAAATTGAGCGCGAAGGGAATGCGCGCATCGTTTATCAAAATTTGATTCGAGAATTAGAGCAAAAATCTGCTGTCGAAACAATGGCAGAAGCAGTTGAACATGCGAAACGGTGTTTGCAAGATCGCGCCGAAAACATGCAGACAAAAACCGATCATTATCGCCGACATCTCCTCCAACAGACTCGATTAGCCATCGAGCACCGCACCCAAATCAATTTAGCACATGCCAATCGAATTGAGAGGATATCGTTATTATTGGCTATCTTAATCCATATAGCGCAATCTCATGACATAAGTCAATGCCGCCCATTATTAAGTTTAGTGGATGAAGCAGACATGATGCAAAAACAATTGCAACAAAATTCCTGTGGCGCTGATTTACAAGAGCGAGTATTAACTCTAAATGCACACCGAATCGCTTATGAAAAATCCATCACCTCATTTTGGAGAATGAGGCTTACAAAGCCACGTCAATTAAATCACCTGCATCAACTTAACCACCAATTACAGATGACTTTAGCGGATATAGTAACCCCTATTTGTGGGTTCAATGATAAAAATCAGATTATTGCTTCAAATGTAGTGAAAAAAATTAAAATTACTTCCGATAAACTCGGCGTTTACCAGGGGCGTTTATTTAAAGCACAAGAAAAAACCAATCAAATAGAAAATATTTTTTCTAGTTAATACCCACGCAGATGTGTTAATATCTCCAAACTATAATTTTAAGGAATGTCATTTGCCGAAGAGGCCAATGAAATCATTCAGAATTTTTATTTAAATGAAAGAGCATTTTAGAAGGATCGGAGCGAAATTTGGGTGAGTAAAAATTTCTAGCATTCTGTACATCAATTTTTATGAGACAATTATCATATGACCCAGCCTAAATATGAAATATTAAAACATTTACCTCCTTACGGACCAATGTGGGTATCGATACCCAAGAATCGTCAATTACTCTCTGAAGGATTCGTAGTCAGATTCTATAGAAATGATGGAAGTGATTGGGTGGCCAATTTTGAGTGCGGTATGACTCAATATAATCGGGTAATAGAATATCCTGATCACAACTGGGTAATGGTAATTGCTGGAGGTCAAGATTATATAATGGACCTTGACAAAGAAGAAGTCATCTTTTCTATCTCCAATGGCGCAATAAGCAATCTTTTTTTATGGGAAGACGAATTAATTTTAATTTTAATCGTAGACATTTTAGTATTTAATTATAAAACCCAAGAAAAATGGCGCTCCGACAAACTCTCTTTAGATGGGTTTGGCAATGTTCAATTACATGAAGACACTATTACCGGTCTTTGCGCTCAACCCGGCTCTAAAGAAGAATTTTCCTGTCCTTTTTCGCTGAATTTACGCACCAAAGAAATTACCGGGGGCTGGGTCTGACACAGCATTCGAAAATTTTTTTGATTAAAGGTAGTGACAACACTACTAGCCCAAACATCTCTGACTCATCAATGACATAAGCTAAAGTCATACTTAAATTAGATATGAGCTAGCCGCATCTTTAAATTATACTTGTTAACTCGAAAACTTTCTTTACTCACAATCCTTCTTGCCGCAGCCTAAAACGGAAATATCCCTGTTTTAACCTGGATATTTCATTGTAGGATTTAAAAAGGAGTAGCGAAAATCTAACATT
>CBFGTC010000021.1:0-24814 GCA_965651935.1 uncultured bacterium | reverse complement strand
GTTAGATTTTCGCTACTCCTTTTTAAATCCTACAATGAAATATCCGGGTTAAAGATTTTTGGAGAAGGTGAATGGAAAGTTCGTACTCATGGTAAACAGAAAAGAAGAACTTGGCGTAAATATCATGTTTCAGTTAATCCAGATACACATGAAGTCACTGCTGTTGAATTAACAAAAGGCAACGTACATGATGTTAATATGATGCCCATTCTTTTATTGGGTCAACGGAATATTGGCAAATTTTATGCAGATGGTGCATATACCTACAAAAAAAGCTTTGACGCGATAGCAGATGCTGGAGGAATTCCGAGGATACCGGTTCGCAGCGGAACAAGTTTAGTAAAAAAAGAACCTTCGAATGGAGAGAAATTAAGAAATAAACTGGTTCAGGAGATTTGGCGCGCTGGAGGCAAAGGCAGATGGAAGAAAACGACTGATTACCATCAACGATCACTGGTTGAAACGCATATATCCCGGCTTAAAATTATTCTAGGAGGCAAGATGCGTGCAAGAAAGTTTGAAAATCAGGAAGTGGAAGCAAAATTAATGGCTAAAATCCTGAATAAAATGACGTCATTGGGTATGCCTATATCAGAAATAAGGACATAACAATTATTTCTAACCTTCTACAAAACTCATATCTTCAAATATTTATTTGCGCAACAACGCCCTAAATTGAACTGGTATGCTAATTGTCTTTGGTGGTCTATAATTGTCGGTGAATAAACCCAAAATGAACCCAAAAATAGATCCCCAAAGTTCCCTTAGATTCCGACCCTTAGCTTTAGGAAAAAAGGGTGTCTGGAGGCTGGGAAGGCTTCTCGTACTGTTTCATTTATGCAGAGCACTATGCTATAATTCAAAATGTAATTATTATTCAAATATAAGGTATAAGGTATAAGGTATAAGGTATAAGGTATAAGGTATGAGATATGGCGATTAAAACGTCAACATTTTCGGGTTGGCGATTGTCTGGTCAAGATGCAGATGCCTTCTTAGCACAAATCAGGGAAGCGAAGCCTAATCCTCTTGCACAAGAAACTTTACGCAGTGGGGAAGTATTTTTAAAAGAATACCAAAAAACGGGGCGAGTGGTTCTTCGCTCTCAGAAAAACAAGGGCTAATGGGTTTGGACATACCGAAAGAATTAGAGCTTCGTGCAATCCATGCAGACGACCATTTAGGTAAGCTTTCACTTGGGAACCCTGATTATACTCCACTTAAGATATTTCTGAAAAAAGCAGTATGGATTTTCATGAGTACGATATTGCGAAGACCTATGTATTGGCAGCAATGGGCATATTTCCCACAAGGGTATGGGGTTATGTGACTCTAATGAGTAGTGAAATTGTTCTAAACGAAGACCAACGACCTCAAGAAATTTCTGCATTAGCTAAATATGAGGCTTTTTCTGCTATAAAAATTGCTCTCCTTGCGGTAGATAAAGCATTACAGGGTCAAGGCTATGGTTCCAGGATGGTGCAGTGGTGTGTTACTTTAGTCAGATGTATGATTATGCCACATATGATATTTATAAAAATAAACCGGTAAAATTAAATCGAAGTTCCATACAAGAAGAGTCTGCTATTGCGATTTTAGACATCAGCTAAACAATTTAAGTCTGCTTGTAAATTCTTATCGGAGTAGGGGGTAAATTTCCGTAATATCAGGATATATTTTGTACAGTTAATTTTTTCGAAAAACATAGCTTTTATTGAGTTTTGATTCCAAATTAACCTTAACTGATATCCACTCATGAGCTAGTATGCTATACGTACAAAAATCACAAACTACTCCATTTGGCATAATTCGATGATTTCGCAATATTCCATCTAGCTTTGCACCCAGTCGTTCAATCGCACGACGGCTATTATGGTTGAAAAAATTAGCACTTAATCTCACTACATTACATTGCAATGTTTCAAATGCATAAGTTAATAACATCAATTTACATTCAGTGTTCACAGCCGTTCTTTGCATATTTTTACGATACCAAGTCCAACCGATTTCAAGCCGCCTATTAGTAGGGAAGATATCCATATAAGTAGTCATGCCAATGGGAAGTTCTGTCGCATTATCAATCACTGTGAACGGTAACAGAGTACCTCTATCCTGGGAATCTAACCGATGCTTAATTTCATTTGCCATACCTTCGGGGGAGGGGACTGTGGCATACCATAATTTCCATAATTCGCCATCTTTAGCAGCTTCAATTAAGTGGGTACAATGTTCACTTTTTAAAGGAATTAACGTCGCATACTTTCCTTTCAACGTGATTGGGGTAAGCCAGTTCATCAATATTCTCCTATCTAATCCAAGAATTCAAGAAATAGAATTTAAATATGTTGATAAATACCTTTGATTGGAAATTTTTGCAATACATGAGACATAGCTAAAATGAATTTTGAAATATCCTCTAAGCTATGCTTTACAGTAATGGTTACTCTTAATCTTTCTTGTCCTTTCTTCACAGAAGGATAATTAATTGCTTGGGTATATATACTGTAATAATCTAAAAGATAATAGCTAATTTCTGTACATAACTGAGCGTCTTGGATAATAATCGGAATAATATAGCTGTTTGAATTTATAAGATTTGCACCTATCTTTTGCAGTTCGTTTCTTAATAAACTGGCTTTTTTAAAAAGTAACGCTCTTTCTTGAGGATGGTTTCTAATATAACGGATACTTTCTATTATTCCAGTACAGAAAGCGGGGGGTAGAGAGACAGTAAAGATAAAGCCACTTGCAATAGAACGAACAGCGTCTATGAGATTTTTATCTCCAACAATATAACCACCACTTACGCCAATCGCTTTTCCTAATGTACCTGATATTATATCAACTTCGTCACTTACCCCTAGATCTTCTGCAATACCACCTCCTGATTTACCATATACCCCAACTGCATGTACTTCATCTATGTAAGTTAGGGCATTATATTGTTTTGCTATTTTAATAAAGTCTTTTAATGGAGCAACAGAACCACTCATAGAATATAATGATTCAAAAATAATAATTTTTGGTTGCATGAGAGGTAATTTTTCCAGATGTTTTTTTAAGTCATCACTATCATTGTGTTTAAAGATAAGTTTCTCACATCTACTGTAACTAATCGCTGTTATGATTGAAGCATGATTTTCTTCATCTGATAAAAAAACGCAATTAGGTATCAGCTTTGCAAGGGCAATAATTGCAGCTTGATTAGCAACATATCCCGAAGTAAATAACAGTGCACTTTTTTTATTATGCAAACTGGCCAGTTCAGCTTCAACTAATAAGTGCTGAGTGTGGTTACCTGCGATGTTTCGTGATCCCCCTGAACCAGCCCCAAATTTTTCTAATGACACTTTAATAGCTTCAACTATAATGGGATTAGTCGCCATCCCTAAATAATCAAGGGAACACCAAATAGTAATTTCTTGCTTTACATTATCAATGTATCTATAAGCTTTAGGGAAGATATCTATACCTCTATCAATATTTTGAAAAATTCTATATCTATTTTCTGCTTTTATCTCCGAAATATAATTTTCGAAAAAAACGTTATATTCTATCATCGTATTCTCTTACTATTCTGAGTAGTAAAACTGTTAAAAAATTCATCTTAAAAATCTCCTATATATAAGCTATAAACTTCTCCCACCATCCACATAAAGCGTTTGACCTGTCATAAATCCAGAACCTTCAGATAATAAAAACTCAATAGTCGCAGCAATTTCATCAGGTTTTCCAATCCTTCCTAGGGGTGTGCAGTTAATAGCGTCATCTCTAGTTGCACCAGCAGGAAAAGTTAATAAAGTTGTTTCAATGAAACCGGGTGCTATTGCATTTACGGTTATATTGAAAGGGGCCAACTCAAGCGCCCACGTCCTTGTTAACCCAATCAATGCGCTTTTTGCAGCCGTATAGCTGCTTAAACCTTTGCTACCTTGAATCGCTCTACTTGAAATATTGATAATTCTACCAAAACGTTTCTTTTTCATGGCACAAACAAATGTTTGAATTACCTGAACTGCTACTCTAACATTTAAATCATAAACTTCATGTAATATATTTAAACTCACTCTTTCTAATGGCTCAGGTTTTACTATTCCTACATTATTGATAACACCTTCTATAGTATTATATTGATCATTTATTTTTTCTAATATATTGGCAGTAGCAGTTACGTCAGAAAGATCACACTTAAAAAAATCCCCAGGATAATTTTCAGGTTGATGTCTTGCGATTCCAAGCACCTTGTGGCCAGCCTTTGCCAATTTAAAGCTGGTAGCCAAACCTATGCCCTTACTCGCTCCAGTGATTAAGATAGTTTTCATAACAAAACCTCATTACTAAAAATTCATTAAGTTTGTGGCATGCCTTGTTGAGCCAGTTTAATTGTCATTTTATCGAATAAAAACAAACAAGTAATTGTCACAGCCAATATAAAATAACATAGTAATAATGCAGTCATCGAATGCAATGGAATAAAATTAAATAAGAATAGAGTAATTCCTGTAAAAAACATTTTTATGAAACTTTGTACCGCACTTGCAGCACCTTTTTTATTTGAGCTAAAGCCATGCATACAGAGTGATAAAGTCAATGGAGCAGATATACCACAAATAAAGGAAATTATTATAGATAATAATATTATGGCTACCATGGAATTTGTTAGATAAAAATAAAAGTAAAAAATTATGGCTGATAATAGAAATGCAATGCAGCAATTAGAAAAAATTTTTTTTGAGTCAAATTTATTAAGATATTTTCCAAACGATAGTGAACCTCCAATTAAAAATACTGCATATACAGCATACAATATGCCATTTTCTAAAGGAGAAAAGTAAAGTTTAAATAAAATAAACGGCATATAAGCATAGTAAGCAATACTAAAAACATATATTGCTGCAGATATGAGATTATAAAACATGAATGTTCGAAGTTTTAATAAATTAAAATATAATTTACCTTGTTCCAAAAAAGAATTCTTAGCAGAAGGTATAGTATGAGTTTCTGGCATAAACATTTTGATGATTATGCTGGAAATAAGCGTAACAAACAGTAGTGCTATAAAACACCACCTCCAGTTATTAGAATATTGTTGTATAAGACCGCCTAGAATTGGAGCGAAAGTAGGCGAAATCATACCAAATGTAGTAAAGTAAGAGAAAGCCTTATTAATTGATCTGTGCTCTGTGCAAACATCTGCTATTATTGCTCTAGAAATTACAGACGCACCGCCATTCCCAGCACCATTAATTAATCTACCTAAGTAGAGCATTCCAATAGAGGTAGATGTACTGGATATGATTATTCCTATAAAACTTATAAAATAAGATAATAATATCGTTTTTTTTCTTCCATGATTATCGGAGAATGTGCCATAAAAAAATTGTGATAAACTTAAGCCAATCATATATAATGCTATCAGAGGTTTTGTACCTGCTTCTGTCGTACTTAAAGATTGCATTATGTATGGCAAAGAAGGATTAATAAAATCCATTGCCATAAGCCCTGTAATGAGTATTAGACAGGAAAAAATAACTGCCTGTTTTTGATGTTTAGTTAACATAATAATATTTGTTTATAATCTAATTCCTGGGCTTTAGCTAAAAATTACTAAATGTACCAGGCTATGGTTATAAATTTTAATTCTATATCTCCAATATGTTTTAAGGTGTGCATCATACCACCCGGAATATAGACGTAATCACCTTCACTGACCACCGATTCTTGACCATCTAACGTTAATAGCCCCTGGCCTTGAATAATGTAAAATAACTCATCGAGTTCGTTATGAGAATGGGGTGTAGTATGCTTGCCAGGTTTAATATTGACTATCGATGATCCAAACTTATTTTCATCAAGGCCAATTAGTCTATTAAGTTCAACTCCAAATTCTCTTTTAAAAGCGTTGCTAGTTTCCTTAACTATATGTGGAATTTTCCTAACCTTCCGAAGGAGTTTTTTAAATAGAGATGGGCATATAACTTGTATTAAACATTTTATATTGTTATCAATATTAGAGTCATTGATAGTAGCTAATAATGATTGAGCATTTAAGTTAGGGCTAATAGTCTCTAATTTTTCAACATTGGAGAGATTACGTGTAAGGGGTATTTTTAGCTTATTAACCCAATCATTAGCGTGTAAAGCTTTATTAAAATCCATTAATTTTTCTATAGAAAAATTATAAGGTTCTTTACTAGGATGAGTCATAGCCAGAAACAATCTTAGTATGTTTGCATCAAATTGTTGTGCAATTTCATCAGCCCAAACTGCATTTTTTCTACTCGTAGAAAATTTAGAGTTATTTAGAAGATAAAATCTATTCACTACATAACTTTCTGGGAAATCTTCTAATTTTAGACAAATCCTAAGCAAATTATGAACGATAATATAATAAAAAGTATTATCTATTCCAATAAAACACTTATGAAATAGGTCTTTGTAACTTGAGCAATTTAAAGTATTTTTAGCAGCATGTTTCAAATAATATGTACTGCCTAATAATTCAACCCATGGGTTGAGTTTTACTTTTTGAAAACCTAAGTCTATTCCATCTTCTAAAGGTAAAGTAATAGGGAATTCATGGGGTATTTTGGATAAAATTTCTGAAATAAACTCTCGTATACCACTTTCTATGTCTATATTATTTAGGGTATTTATTAATTCAGCTAACAAGGGTTCTGTTCTTAAAACATGTATTTTATAATTACGCTTTTTTGAAACAGTATTTTGATTGACTGTTGGAAATGGATCGGTGATATCTGTTGAAAAATTATAATATCCACATATCTCACAGACACCACCCTTCACTGGCTTAAAACATTGAGTACAAGTGCCGCTGATAAATGCTTCAACTAGGCATTTATCAGTACTTTCATCAAAATAAAATTCTATTTCTTTCTCAAAGACATACTTAGAATTAAATAATGGATTAATAAAACTAACTATAAAATCTGTTCTATTTTTAGTACTAATTAGATTAAATAAATCGAACCCTATATCATATTGAGCAAAGGTATCCCTTATTGAATTAATTTTTTCTTCTAAAAATATTTCCCTATCAATTTTCTCCATTAATGCAGCAAGTCTTACATAACTCTGATTACTATCTACATCACAAGCAAAAAAAGTTTCATTGCTATTTACTCGCTGTGTTCTGTTAAATAAGTCTGCAGCTATATATGGTCCAGCTATATGTCCTAAATGCAACTTACCATTTGGTGTTGGAGGGGCGCATTCTACAAAGTACTTTTTCATGTAATTTTCTCCAGAGCGATCAAGTGACTCGCTATGCTGTTTAATATTCTGTTAACTCTAATAGAAATCAATCCAAAAGAACCCGCATCTCCCATTCCATGAGAAGTTTCACAAAGACCATTTAAGTAAATCGGATGCTTAACATCCTTAAAAAATATTTCATAATTTTTAGTAATATACTCTGTCATGCGTTTGTTATTCTTTTTCACTAATTTATTTGCTAATTGTTGTAACAATGGAGGCAAATATTCTTTATGGTCACCGTTCCCTAAATCCTTAAAGCCAGTACAGATAATTATAAAATCATAAGCATTAGACTGTTCCTGGTTGTTTACGGTATTTCTGCTTTTAATATAAATTGTTTCGTTATCATATGAAAGATTTGTAATTTCGCTGTTTTTTATAATTTTCATTCTATGATTATTAGTTAGATTTTCCTCATACATTTTTATATTTATTTTATCTAATACCTCAATATCTACGCTTGAGTAATTTGTCCTTCGAAGATGATTATTTAAGGAAATTTTAGCATGATCATCAGCTTCATAGTATTCATCGATAAATTCAGGAAAAAAGACTTCAAAACTAAAAGGACTGGAATCTCTCATAACAAAACTAAATTTTCTAATATACGAGTGAACAATCGAATTATAAAATTTTTCGGACAATTCAAGAAAAATTTCAGCAGCACTTTGACTTGCTCCAACCACAGCAAACCTATATTTTTTACTTCTTTTTAATGCAGATATTTTCGAAATAAAATTATTAATAGTAATCATTCTTTGTTCAGGAATACGATTGAATAATTCTGGAATATATAAACTTCGTCCCGTAGCAAGAACTATGATTCTGGTATGATAGGTTGAGTGATTTGTCCTAACTATATAGTGGTCTCCACTTTCTGAAATATCTACACAGTTAACTGTTTCCTGGTAATTTACATTATGCTTGAAATGAGACGCACACCAGTTAATATACATTGCATAATCTTTTCTTAACGGATAAGTTAAACCTGTTCCATAATATTTAAAGTATTTTCCTGTTTTATGTAAGTAATTAATGAATGTATAATGGCTCTGTGGGTTAATTGGGGTTATTAAATCTCTAACTGGCACATTTTGAATATCAGTGCCATCAATAAGCATTTCATGTTGCCAAAGAGAATCTTTATTGCTATCAATAAATAAGTGTTTAAGTTTGTTATCTAAATGGTTTTCTTGGAGTTGGATTGCTAATGCTATATTAGCCGGTCCAAATCCAATTCCAATAAAATCTAGAGGCTGAACCATAGAAACCTCTTATTTTATACTGTTTGAGCTATCAATTGATATGGATATTTAACAGGCACATCAATTAACAGCGAAATATTTTTTTCAAATGCTTCTTTCATTACTGTTTCCAGCTCAATGGGATCGGATATTAGTTTAGCTTCCATGCCATTAGCATTAGCAAGCATTACAAAATCCACTTTCCCTAACTCAACAGAATGCCTAAATATCTCATTTCTGGCTATAAACTGACAACATTTAATCATGCCAAATGCACTATCATTCAAAACCACTATTACTATTGGTATGTTGTAGCGTATTGCCGTTTCGAGATCTTGACTTGTAGAATGAAAACCTCCGTCTCCACAAACAACGCATACTCTTTCTTGCGGCATGGCAAGCTTAACTCCCAGCCCAGCCGGTAAACCAAAGCCAAAGGTGCTACATACGCCGGAACTAATAAATGTGTTGGGATAATAAGTCTTAGAAAATAAAGCGGCATATAGTTTATGTAATCCAACATCTACACATAATATTCCGCGTTCTCCTAATGCATTTCTTACCGCATTCATTATGGATTCAATAAATTTTGATTCGCCGTTATCTTGAATATTTTTTTCATCAAGAGATTTTTTTGCATTTATAGAGCTATTTGATAATTTTTTTGGCGGAATATTTGCTTTACATAAGTATTCTAGTGATTCCGAAAGCTTACCAATACAAAGCATCCCCGGTTGAAATACTTTATCGACCTTGTTGTAAAAACTATTGATAACTATACTTTCAATTTTTTCCCAAAGTGAAGGTTTGGCATCTTCTCCGATATCATATCCTATTAATAAAATAAGATCACATTCAGAGAAAACTTCCTTTGTTAAAGTTTTTAAGTAAATTTTATCGATATATTTATTGGCGCTTGTAAGGCATAATTGATGTTCTTCTGAGATAACTCCTTTAGAACATATCGTTGACATAATAGGAATATTAGTTGCATTTATGAATTGGAGTAATTTCTCACAACATTCTTCTCTAATAACTTGATTTCCTGCAAGAATAAGTGGATGTTTAGCAGCAATGATTTTTTCAATAACCAAATCCAATTGTGCATAATCAGGGGATGGAGGTATGGCTTTAACGATGGGTTTTAAATTGTTAAGCATTTCTTTTGCTTTTTCTTCTTCAATTTCTATCTTCATAAGATCCCATGGGAAACTTATATAAACAGGTCCCGGTATTCCATCTACTGCGATACTTAAAGCTTTGGTAAGAATTTCTGGGATCTGCATAACGTCATCAATTTCTACAGCATACTTAGTAATGGTTTTCATAAATCCGACATTATCAAGACATTGATGTGTTTCGTTGAAAAAAATCTCCTGCTTAGGAATTTGTGCAGATACAACCAGAATAGGCGAGCGATCTTGGATTGCTGAGAAAACGCCAGTTGACAAATTAGTAAGACCAGGCCCCATTGTTGAATAACACATTTGTGGTTTCCCGGTAATTCTACTATATACGTCAGCCATAATTCCAGCAGCAAATTCATGGCGAGTGAGGTAAAAATTAATATTTTTTTCTTCATCAAACTGGATCGCTTGAGATTCACCTCCTACAATCCCAAACACATTTTCTATTCCAAGTTTGTACGCCGCCTTTAAAAATAATTCCGAACTTTTCATTTTCATCGTCCTTGTCCTTTTAAGAATTTATCACATACTATTGTGATGTATTTAAGTAAGTCATTATAACCATACTCAGCACTTCGGCTGCTAACGGTATAGTCTCATCATTAAAATCATAATCTGCTTTATGTACACTTCCTCTTTGTGATCCGTTACCCATATAAAAGAAACACCCCGGGATTTTTTCTAAGTAACTTGCAAAGCCTTCGGGAGCCATAATCGTATCCATTGTGGAAATCACATTTTCCTTTCCTAAAATAGTTTCAGCAACTTTGACGACTAATTCAGTTTCATAAGAAGAATTAATCACGGGGGGCAGGTTATCATGAAAATTAACGGTAATCTCCATGCCAAAACGTTTTGCTGACTCCATCACAGTTTTTATTATTTGCTCCTTAATCTGCGTTTGTGTAGAGATACTTATAGCGCGAATAGACCCTATAATAGAAACTTCGTTCGGAATTATATTATGACTATCCCCAGCATGAAACTGGGTAACCGATATAATCGGAACTTCTGATGATGAAGAGCTGTTGGATTGCAAATTTTTTAGGTCTTGCACTATAAGAGAGCCTATATAAATAGGATTATTTCTCGAATAAGCACTCGATACATAACCACCTTCTCCTTTAAGATTAATAATGAAAGTGTCATGACTTGCCATTAAACACCCAACTTTAGTAGCGAATTTCCCAAGCTCATACCTATGAGTGCCATGAAACGCAAAAATGGCATCAACTTTCGGATTTTCTAATACGTTATTATCTACCATTTTAATTGCGCCTGATCCGGAGGTTTCTTCAGCAGGCTGAAAAATAAATTTAATTCTTCCTTTAAAATGGTCTTTACAGTTAGATAATATGCCAGCAATCGTAAGCGAAGTTGCGATATGACCGTCATGACCACAAGCATGCATTTTCCCATCAATTTTAGATTTATATGGCGCTGTAGATTGTTCAAAGATAGGGAGAGCATCCAATTCAGCACGTAGAGCAACTGTTTTGCCAAGTTTACCAGAATCTAGTATTGCGACTATACCGGCCCCAGCAATGCCAGTGCTAACTTGGAGATCAAAATTTTTTAATTTGTCAGCTATCATAAGAGCAGTAGCTGTTTCTTCACCAGCTAGTTCTGGATAAGAATGGATATGATGGCGCATCTTTACCATATCCGGGATTAACTTCTGCATATTTTGCTTTATAAGGTGTTCCATTGTATGCCTCGTTCCTATAATCACAATATTATCATTCCTATTAGTTTATAAAATTATACACAAAGATGATTTTGCTGAAGTTCCAAGAGCTTGATAATCCTCATCTTGAGGCCTGGTAGTTCTAAACCAATCAAAGCATTTCGATGGATTTTTTCCTTGAATTGAACTATCGACTCTTGATAATACTTGGTCATCTTTTTTTGTATGCTTTTTTTCTTTAACTAACAAGGGAGTGGTTTTTAAATTAATACTACTTTTTTGTAACCATCTACATCCTATACTCATTGCGGCAAGTGTTATACCAATGTCTCTTGTTATATATAACCAGTTAACACTGAATTTGAAGTAGAGTGATATTAATCCACCAGCAGGCGCAGATAATAATGACATAAAAACAAAACTTAATAGTGGGGGAACCCAGGGGTCTTTATTTCCGACTAAGATAACACTTGCAATACTTCGAATTGAGTCAACTAATAAACCACCACTCGTTATAAGCAGTAAGGATTTTGCCAACGAGTCATCATATGAGTTATGCTCTGAGTCTCCCAAAAGCCAAACTAACTGATTAGACAATCCAATAATAATAGCGCTTACAATTAAACTTGATGAAAAGCCGATTATTATTCCCATATTACCAACAGTTCTTGCGTTTATTTTTGCTATTCTTGAAAATTCTATGTCGCCTTTTTCGAAGGCTTTTTGGTCTGCGCCCCGGTAGCGAGAAACCATAACACCTACGGCTTGAGCTAAGCCCATCAATATAATGATGTAAGAAGCTATTGGTCTCAATGATACTTGTAAATCAATTAAATCATCACTATTTATTTCACCAGTCATAATAGAAAGAGCTAACAAATTAGCCCACTCAGTTATATTTTGGAATCCTAATGCTAGACCTCTGTTCAGTAATTCACAAAAATCACTGTATTTTATATTTTCACATTTAATTTTAAATAGTTCATATTTATCAAATTCTGAAGCTCTTATTTTAAAATAAACCCTTATACCGATTAGAGTTAGCCAACCAGAAATAGCTGCACCATGGCCTAATCCACTGATGCCTAATGGTGTAATTAAAGCCAACGGAAAACCAATCATCATTGGCAAAAGTGCGTAAGTTATTCCACTTATCAAAACAATCTTATGTTTTTTTATTCCAAGCGCAAATTGTTGGTCGCAAGTTAGCCAAAAAATTGCTGGTATGCCATATGATAATCCTATGAAAAATCGTTGAGTGTCGTGAGCTACTTCTTTTTGAATACCTAATCGCACTAATATGGATTCACTATTCAAGAGTAAGGTGATGGCAGGAAAACTGAAAAGACCAGCCAAAATCCAGCTTTTTTTTAAAGTATCACTTACTTGCTGATCAGATGTATCATCTTTTTGATCCTGCTCTCCAATAACCATACCGGTTGAAAGCATTATATTCCTGACAGTTCCTAAGACTGCTGCGGTTAAAGTTGTCACAAAGGAACCGGCTGCATTTTCTGATTCACTAAGTCTTGCTAAAATTATTCCATTGCCTATGGCATTTAGAGCAGCTCCTAATCGTGATAACGTATATGAACCAGAAAAAGACAGCACTTTTTTTATTGCTTGGGAATACGAAATAAGTATATATTCTTCACTTTTTTCTTCAGTCAGTAAGTCCTTTTTTATTTGCTTAGTTTTTTTTTGAACTAAGTTAGTTTCCATAAAAAACTCCTAAGAAAATACCTTTTAAAACTCTCCTGAGAAAACATTATACGGTCGTTCAAATATATAGGAAATATCTTTCCACAAAAAGCTAATTTTCGTCATTATTGTTTGTTTTTTTAAGAAAAGCAAGTCAAAGGCTTTTTCTGAAATAAAATAAATATGCGTGGTATGTGAATGGCTCTACCCCACTTAAGGGGGCAATTTAATCGAAGTTAGGTTAACCTAACCCCTTGATTTGTTCAATAAAAAGGAGATTAAATATGCCCCATACGGATTGTATCCTAAATTTACCTGGCTTTACCATCCAAAAAGTCAGCGGCTATCTGCTCTTAATCCTTGATGTCCACTATCGACGCAAGGCTAGGTGTGTCTTTTGTCATGGTAAACACCTTCGTAAAAAAACCAGCTTTATCCGTCATGTTCGACATGAAGCTGTCGGGCATCGACCCATGATCTTGCGCTTTAAAGCTTATAAATTTTATTGTAAACCTTGTCACCGATATTTTAATCAACAGATGCTGCGATAGGAAGAGCTTAAGTCGATACAGACGACTTTGACGCGATCTTTACCGGGTAAATTATTTAAATAACCGGCAAGATCAGCAGAGGATTTACCGGGTACGACATCGAAGATATTGTGCCGAGCGAGATCGCAAAAGGTGGTGGCATAACCTTTCTTTTTGCTGAAAGAATGTTCATCGAGGCCAAGGACTGTAGGACATTTTTTTTGAAGTGTTTCCCGGTTTTCTAAAAGATAACGTTGATGGAACCATCGTTCAACCGTGGCCTTACCGATCCTAAAATTGTGAGCCAGAGTTTGTCCAGAGATGCCTTGAGCGTGCTGATGAAAGATTTGAGTCTAAAATCACATCAGCTACAACGGCGAGATCAGTATTTTAGACATCAACCCGCCATCGCTGCTGTTTACACTTTTAAACAAAAATTACATCGGCTCTTAATGTTTAAACATTGTAGGGCTAAACAGTGTAAACGCTTAATTAAAATCTTTTTAGATTACATACAACAACTCAAAGAAAGCCGCTTCTCTTTCCTCAATACCCTCGGTAAAACTTTATGGCTTTGGTGCGATGAGATCGTCAGAATGGGGCGATTTACTAAAAACAATGGCATCACGGAAGGCTTTCATCGCAAAATGAAACTCATTCAACGACGTGCCTATGGCTTCCGTAATTTTGAAAATTACAGAATACGAGTTAAAGTATTATGGGCTTGATTAACTGCCCCCTAAAGTGGGAAAGACCCATGTGAATTGTCTTTGATGGCCTATTATTGTCGATAAATTATTCATAATAAACTCGAAGGGAGTCAAAAATAAATTTTTATATTTAATATCAAATGGTTATAGCGTGGAGGCGGCGGGAATTGAACCCGCGTCCGCTGATCCTCTACCCTCAGATCTACATGCTTAGTCTTATCTTTGATTTAACTACTGGCCACCCGATAAGCAGGGGAAAACCAGCAGCGAGCTCTTTTGGTTTAACCAACTGGTCATGAGCCATGCCAGCTGGCGATCTTATGAGTATGACCATTGCAAATCTCGTGAGAGATACCGGTTACATAAGCACTCACCGGGCAATGGGCTGTACCGTTTTCTTAGGACGGTCGGCGACAATTAGGCAGCGGCTAAAGCCAATGCGTTGTTGTCGTTTGCAGCTTTACGGCTGAATAAGTTTCCAGCTATTGGTTTGCAATTTAGGATTTACGAGCCTCATTGCTTGCTCGACATGCACCTCAGGCTTTGCAACCCGCGTCGAAGCCAGGTCGCCCCCTTTATAATTTAATTATACATCTTTTAATAAGGTTTTACAACAACGCGAGTACCAATTTGCATGAAATTTTGGCTTAACCAGCGCGCTTCATCCGGTTCGATACGAATGCAACCATGGCTTATATTTTGTGTACTGGACAAATGGTATGAACCATGAACAGCATAATATTTGGAAAAATGCATACAATAAGGCATGGGTGCACCACCACGGCCTATTGGGTAAATAGAGGATTTACAATCAGGCCCTCCTTTGCTGATAACCCTAAAACTTCCCACAGTGGTGCGACATCGGCGACCTGTATCTGGACAATAATTAGCGCCGCCTGAAGCAATCCCGCTTCGAATGACCTCACCATTTTCGATAGCATACCAACGGTGTTTTGTGGGATCAAAAACAAACATTTTTTCCGCAAAGGCGAAACCAGGAATCATCAAAAAAGTACAAATTAAAGAGCATCCTATTGATTTTACACTACTAAACCATTTCATGTTCATCTCCTAACAACACAAAATAGCATCCTTGCTGTTATAATGAACTGCTTCCTAACAGCCCTCCTTAATGCTTAAATATAGAACAAAAAATGAACAAAAAGAAGCAAAATTATATTTTATTGATCTTTTTTTCTACATGGAGAGGTGATGTGTCGAAGTGAAACTGTGATTTGTAACTATTTTTCCGCCCAATAGTGATAGTTGGCTTATTTATATTCACAAAAAAAGAGTGAATCGCGATTCTCTATTAATTCTTTATGTGTTGCTTTAAGAATGACGCATAATTCTTTGTTTTTCAAGGTTCCATTCTCTCGCCTTGGTAGATGCGCGCTTATCATAAGCCTTTTTTCCCTTGGCGAGAGCAATCTCGGCTTTAATTCGATTACGATGCCAATGCAAATCAATCGCCACAATCGTATAACCTTCGCGCTCCTTGGCCCGATGAAGTTTGGCAAGCTCACGTTCATGCAGCAACAATTTACGCGATCGCTCAGGTTCTGGCTGAACATGAGTCGAAGCGCTAAGAAGAGGGGAGATATGCATACCAATCACCCAAGCTTCACCGTTTTTTAAAATCACATAGCTTTCTTTCAGTTGGACTCTTCCAGCTCGTATGCTTTTGACTTCCCACCCTTGGAGGACCAGTCCCGCTTCGAAACGCTCTTCAATGAAATAATCATGGAAAGCTTTTTTGTTATTTGCGATAACGCGTTCTACTGTTTTGGATTGCTTATTCATAGTGAAAGTTATATTATCATTGACTTTAACAATTAGCGACTTTTTGCAATGACCATAATTAATAAAACTGCCGTAGTGCCGTATTCAAGCGCTCAAATGTTTGATCTAGTCAACGATATTGAAAAATATCCGCAATTTATACCGTATTGCGTTGATAGTAAAATTATCTTACAAAAAGAGGATGAAATACACGCCATGCTGACTTTTGCCGGCGCGGGGATACATAAATCCTTTACCACATTAAATCGCTTGCAAGCCCATAAAATGATTGAAATCCGTTTAATCGATGGCCCATTTAAAAGCTTGGAGGGGTTTTGGAGTTTTGAAGAAATCAATGAAACAAGTTGTAAGATCACCTTAAATTTAGAGTTTGAGCTAATTGGTGTTTTAAAAATATTATTTGGGCCTATTTTTAGCCAAATTGTCAACCTGTTAGTCGATTCATTTCATCAACGGGCTCAACAAATTTACCTATGATCCATATCACTTTGGCTTATGCCTCTTCTCCCCAGCAACAAATTGAAATCCCTTTGACCGTGGAAGAAAATTGCACTTTGGCATTGGCAATACAACGCTCAGGAATTTTAAAAATCTTCCCTGAAATTAAGTTAGGCAGCGTGCCAGTAGGGATTTTTGGTAAAAAAGTCGCACTAGACGAGATTCTCCAAAATGGAGATCGAGTCGAAATTTACAGACCTTTGAAAATGGATCCAAAGCAAGCTCGCTTAGCCCGGGCTAAATTAAGCTGATATCTCAGCAGATTGCGGTATAAATTTAGAGTTTTTTATATTCTGAGCATTTGGCAAACCAATTATTCGAGAGGAAAAGGGGGGCGTCCTATATACTCAATTCACCTCTGAGTAAGAATGCTTATCTGTTACTTCAGTTTATGAACGTCAGTCGTATATTGAAACACTCGTCCATTGACAAAATGAATCCGCAATTGTTCAGCATGAAAGGGAGCATGGCCCGGTTGAATAGTATACACATATACCATTTCTTGATCATTAAATACATTAATTAATATCGGCTCACCCAAAATACTAACCACGGTTTCTTTAGGCATACCCGTGTAAATTCGATTGATTTTTTCTAGGGTTAAAATATTACCTTGTTTGATATCTGGCTTATAAATAAACCAACATCCGCTGATGACTAAGCTCAACATCACCGTGGCGAAAGTAAATAGTATACGTTTAAAACACATGCCTGAATCATACCTAATTTGTGGTATATTAACCAGTACCTTTGTACATATTCTGGGAGAGCCCTTGCCTAATAAAGATATCCGTCAAGCTGGCTTAAAAGTCACTTTACCGCGAACCATTATTTTGAAAATTTTAGAGGAAGCCGAACCTCATCATTTGACCGCAGAAGATCTCTACCAGGCTTTACTGGAGCGGGGAGAAGACGTGGGTTTGGCGACGGTATATCGGGTATTAACTCAATTTGAAGCTGCCGGCTTGGTTAGGAAGCACCATTTTAGTGGGGGACAAGCGGTTTTTGAATTGGAGCACGGTGCTCACCATGACCATTTGGTTTGTGTCAATTGTGGTGCAGTTGAAGAATTTATTGACGACATCATTGAAAAAAGACAATTGGCTATCGCTGAAAAAGCCCATTTTAAAATTACGGACCATAGTCTGACTATTTATGGTCTTTGTCGTAAATGTGATTTTGTTAACTAATCAACTATTTCTATAGCGGAATCACTGATTTTTTAAAAGAGCAATATATAACCCTTCTAGGACAATATCGGGCGCCAAGTGGGTGAATATTTTTTCTTCTTCAAAAAGATAAGAAAACCCACCCGTGCCAATAATAATGGGGGGAATACCATTAAAGCATTGCTGGGTAATGCCCTGGGTTAATTCTTTTAAAGTAGCCAGTTGACTATAATACAAACCGGCTTGGATACATTGTATGGTGTTGCGCCCCAACATCGCTTGCGGTTTGACAATTTCGACCGCAGGTAATGCCGCAGTGTTGGATTTTAACGCCTCCATAGATGTTTTAAAACCCGGTAAAATAGTCACCCCCAAAAATTCCTGACGATCATTGACCGCTAAATAGGTGGTGGCTGTGCCAAAATCCACAATAATTATATTCTGTTTAGGGTATTGGTGCACGCCAGCGATGGCTTCGGCTACTAAATCTGCCCCCACTTTTTCGGGATGCTCGGTTTTAATTTTGATCCCGGTTTTAACGCCTGCCTGCAATACAAAAGGTTCAATGTCAAAATATTTAATACAGGCCGCACGAAGAGAGTAATCAATACTGGGGACAACGGAAGCAATGGCAATTTTTTTAATGTTTTTGAACTCTATATTATTTTCTCGTAAAACATTGCGAAAAAATATCCCGATTTGATCTGAAGTATGAGGTTGTTTGGTATCATAACGAAACCGCAATACAATCTGCTTACCGTGATAAACCCCGCCAAAAATATGGGTATTTCCAACATCAAGACATAAAATCATATGCTTTCCTTCTGAAGAAATTGAAATGAGTGTGTATTAAAACTAAAAATACCTAATAAAATGATCGCACCTAAAGGAGCTAAAGCTAGAGCATGATTATAACCCCAGGCTAACAATAAACCACCTAACATGGCTGTTAGTGACCATACTAAATAAGCTAGGGTTCGGGTCAAGCCCATGGCCCGCCCAAGCTGGTAGTTCGGAACAGCTTGCGCTAAAAATCCCACGAGAAGAGTGAAAAAAATCACATCCCCCATGGCCGTTAATAGAGGGCTGAACCATATCAACCACAAAGAAATAGCATTGAAGGGATATTCACTGGCCACTAAACTCATCAAGGCGCCGCCAGCAACTGCTCCAGTCGACATCCATAACAATTGTGGATAACTAAATAATTTCAGTAAGGGCCGTATCATAATACCGGTAGCAATAATGAGCCAAAACGCGATTAAACCGACAAATAACCCAACCAGTGAAGGGGGGAAATGAAAAATATTCTTTAAAGTCGGTGGGATGAACTCATAATAACTGCTCCAACTGAATTGACATAGAATAAATAATAAAAATAACCAGGCTATTTGCGGATTGCGTAATAATTTTAAGTAATCACGAATCATTGAGGGGAGTGAAAAATTAGCTGGACAAGGTTGGTTTAAAGTTTCTGGACTGATTTGTATCAGCCATAAATTAATGGCAGCAATGACGGAAGCAATGAAAAAGGGTAGGGCGTAAGTGGTGGATAATATCCATTGCTGACTAGCCAATTGACCTCCGACAATGGGGCCTAAACATGCACCTAAAGAAATAACACATTGCATAGTGGCCATATTATTAATCCGGTTATGATTTTTGCTAATATCGCCAACAATAGCAGGACCTGTGGCCAGCATGGTATCTAAAAATCCCACCAAAATATAGCCTGCGATAAATAAAATAGGACTATGGATATAGAGCGCTATCGCACCACAAGTGGCGACAATTAACAAGCCACTGAGAGCACAATTCAGCGCTAATTTGCGGCCATAATGGTCCGATAAAGCCGTAATTAGCATGCATCCTATCACGCCAGCTAGTTTGTATAAGCTAAGGCATAGGCCAAATAAAAAGCTACGATGGGCTGTATCGGTAGGGTTTGAGAATAAAGGACTGTCGGTGGCAAAGAAAATAAAAGATAATAAAGGTATTAACATGTTGTTGCCAAATTCGGAGCACATGACAACAGTAAAAAGCTTTAATTTAGGTACCTGTCCCATGATCAAGTCCTCATAAGATATAAAGATGGTATTAAATTAGATCAAGCATAATAAATAGTCAAGACTGATAAAGATTAAGCAGTTAAAAGAGGAGAGGACCACGATTCGTTCATGACGTTTCTAATGTGGTAAATGGCAACATTTATTTTTTTCACCCAATCTTCTGGCAGATTTGCCGGCGTAGAGATTGGCTTCAATATCTTCTAAAGTGCAAGCTTTGGTTTCAGGAACCCACAAATACACAAATACGATAGCGATAAGACTAAGACTAAAATAAATTCCAAAAGCGCCGCTGGGGCCGATCCAGGAAATCAAGGATAGAAAAGTAATAGCCACTAACCAATTGGAACTCCAATTGATGCATGTCGCAATACTGGCCCCTAAACCACGGACTTTTAAAGGGAAAATCTCGGCAATCATGAGCCACATGATTGGGCCTAAACTGATGGCAAATCCGGCAATAAAAACCAGCATGCTAATTAAAGTTAATTGTTTAAGTACAGGTCCCGGGTGTTGCAGATGGAATGTCCAACTTAATAAGCCTAAACTGAGTGACATGGCTGTCAAGCCAGTTAATAATAAAAAACGTCTGCCTAAGGAATCCACCAGCGGTAAAGCTAAAATGGTAAACAATACAAAAGCTACTCCGATAATCATGGTGGTGGAAATAGCAGAACTCGCACTATTGAAACCTGCCATTTGGAAAATGGTTGGCGCATAATAAATAATGGTATTGATTCCAGTGACTTGTTGTAAAAAAGCCAATCCGCCGGCGATAAATAACGTGGTGCGAATGGGTGATGAAAATAACATCCGCCAGTTGCCTTTTTGTTGACGTAGACTGTTTTTGATAATTTGAAGCTGTTCAAGGCATTCAGAGTGGTGTTGCCCATTAATTTTTTTAAGGGCCTTTAAAGCTTCAGTCTCTCGTCCTCGCGACATCAGCCAACGCGGACTATATGGTAAAAAAATCATGCCAATAAGTAAAAGCACGGCTGGAATTATGCCAATTCCCAGCATCCAGCGCCAAGCTTGGGATTCGGCAAAAATACTATCTACCACATATGAAAGCAATATTCCTAACGTAATCGCCAGTTGATTAAAAGAAACTAAAGCGCCGCGATATTTCGCTGGAGCGATTTCAGAAATGTATAATGGGGCTATATAAGAAGCGATTCCGATGGCTATGCCAACGATAATACGGCTTATAATCAAAGCACTTAAATGGGTAGCAAAACTGCTTCCTAAGGTTCCGATTATAAAAATAATCGCATCAACGATTAATAAATTTTTCCGTCCGAAACGGTCGGTGAGCCAGCCACTGATTATAGCGCCTAATAAAGCACCAAACAAAACGGCGGAAACCACCAAACCGTTTAATTGAGGTGATAAGGAAAATTCATCCCGGATAAAAAGAATTGCGCCAGAAATAACGCCTGTGTCGTAACCAAATAAGATGCCGGATAAAGCAGCAATTAAAGCGACTACAATATAAAAATTTTTTTTCATGATAAGTTCAACCTATTTTTAAATAAATTTGCTAAATCATGTGCGGTTTTAATCAGGATGCTATATGGCCACAACTCCCAGGGTGTATTTTTAGGGAGATATCCATAGGTAGCGATAACTCCCATCATGCCGGCTGCCTGTGCTGCTTGCATATCAACCAAGGAATCCCCCACAAATAAACAATTTTGAGGTTTCACTTTTATCAGTTGACAGGCATGTAATAGCGGAGCCGGATCGGGTTTAGGAGTCGGTAAGGTATCACCACAAATAATACAGCAACAGCGTTGATCAAAACCGAAATGATTGATGATTGGTTTAGTCAAATATTCCAATTTATTGGTGATAATTCCCCAGGGAATGCCCAATTGCTCAAGCATTTGCAAGGTTTCCGCGATTCCAGGGTATAAGCAAGTATTGAGCAACAATTGCTGTTGGTATTTTTGCAAAAAACGGGATTTAATTGTGAGGTATTCTGGATGAGCAGAGTCAATGCCGAAACTGGCGCCTATCATCATCACGGCGCCGCCATGGATATAATGGCGAAATTCAGCTAAAGGAATGGGAGGTTTTTGATAATCTTGTAAAACTTGGTTACATGCTGCATTCAAATCTGCCGCGGTGTCGAGTAAGGTCCCATCTAAATCGAAAAAAACCGCTTCAATTTTAGCTGGCAATGGCATTCTGTCCACTCTGCCGAGTATAAAAAGCGAGATAATTCACGGAAATATCTTCGCTTAAGTGAAATTGTTGTAATAAAGGATTGTATGAGAAGCCCTGAAATCCCTTTAAACTCAATCCACTGCGGTTGGCCCATAACGTTAATTCAGAAGGGCGGATAAATTGCGAATATTGATGAGTGCCTCTGGGAAGTAATTTTAAAATATATTCTGCGCCGACAATGGCTTTTAAAAAAGATTGCCAATTACGATTGATCGTCGCGAAAAAAATCATACCGTCAGGTTTAACAAGTTTGGCGCATTCTTGAATAAGCAGATCCGGGTCTGGAACGTGTTCAAGCAATTCCATGCAGGTAATAATATCAAACGCCTCGCGCTGTTCATTGACTAATTCTGTGCTGCTTTGCAAACGGTATTCGATATTTAACCCTTGTTGCTGAGCATGTTGAGAAGCGGTTTTAATTAAAGATTCACTTAAATCAATGCCGGTTACTTGAGCCTGTGCTTTAGCCATGGTTTCACTCAATAATCCACCGCCACAACCGATATCTAAAATCTTTTTGCCAGCTAGCTTGACTTGCTGGGTGATGGCTTTAAAACGCAAAGGGTTCAGTTGATGCAATGGTTTCATCGGGCCTAGAGGGTCCCACCAATCTTTGGCTAGCGCATCAAATTTAGCTATTTCATTGAGGTCGACTGACATGGCTTAGGGTTCCTTGCAAGGCTGACAATCAATAATATCAGGTTCGGGCTGTAAAGTGACATGTCTAATATTATAATTTTTTTGCAGTAATTCACGCATGTTGGTCAGTATAGCGGACCATTGGTTGGGATCATAAATAAAAACATGCGCTGACAAGGCGGTCTTTCCAGAGGATAAAGTCCAAATATGCAGATCATGGAGGGCTTTGACACCCCCCACTTGCAAAAGTTGATCGCAAACGTTTTTTAAATTAATATGCCCGGGCACCCCTTCCATGACAATCAAAAGGGATTCGCGAATTAAGGATAAGCTGGATATTAAAATTAACACGCCTATTAAAATAGACAAAATGGGATCGATTAACATCCAATGCGTAAAATAAATTACCGCACCGGAGATTAATGCCGCGATAGAACCTAAAATATCGCTCATGATGTGTAGCAACGCGGCACGGATATTCAAAGTACGTTCTCCATGCGCTAATAACCACCCCACGAACAAATTCACGGTCAATCCAACTAATGCAATCACCATGACTGCACCGCCTTGCACGTGTTGTGGATTGTGTAGCCGATGAACGGCTGTGACCATCACCATTAATGAAATAATAAGCATGAATAAACTGCTTAAACCGCCGGCAATGACTTCTGCTCGCCCTAAGCCATAACTGTGTTTTTGAGAAGGGGGCATTAATGCTAGCCACCCGGCAAAAGCGGCGATACCCAAAGCAATTCCATCGGAGGCCATATGACCGGCGTCCCCTAATAAAGCCAGTGAACCGGTCCACCAACCGCCTAGGGCTTCGACTATGGAAAAAAGAAAGATAATGGCGACAGCCATGAGTAATATGCGGTGAGGATGATGTTTATGAGAATGAGAATGCAAATGTGAATGCTGTGCGTCTAAATCAGAATGAGAATGATGCACGTGCGCCATATTAATAACTCATCGTTTGAGGCCAAAAATGATTGATTAATCCGTTGGCGGACAAAGCGATCCGCTGCCCTAAGTTTTTCTTAAATTCGTATTTGAGTTGATATATGTCGTGTGAGGAATTTAAGCTAATCAAGAAATCATCACTGGTTTTGATCTCATCAATTAATTTTAAATCCAAAGCCCGGCAACCAAACCAATGCTCTCCTGTGGCCACTTCATCAATGTTTACCGCGGGACGATTTTGCTGGATAAAAAGTTTAAAAAGGTGGTGGGCATCATTAATCTCTTCCTGTAATTTTTGCCGGCCTTCTGGAGTATTTTTACCAAACAAAGTTAAAGTTCTTTTATATTGCCCAGCGGAAATTTGTTCAAAATCAATATCATTTTTCTCTAGCCAGCGATGAAAATTAGGCAATTGAGCAATTACACCGATAGAGCCGATGATAGCAAAAGGAGCTGAAATAATTCGGTCGGCTAAACAGGCTATCATGTACCCACCGCTAGCAGCCACTTTATCTACCGCGATGGTAATTTTAATATTTTCTTGTTTTAGTCTTTGTATTTGTGCTGCCGCTAGACCATAAGCATGAACCAGTCCGCCCGGGCTTTCTACGCAAATTAAAACCTCATCGCCGGGTTTTTTACTAATAATGATCGCGGTAATTTCCTCACGTAAAGCTTCAACAGCCGAGGCTTTAATATCCCCCGAAAAATTGAGTACAAACAAACGAGACCGCGGTGTTTTATCCATTTTAACCAGTTGTTTTAAATTTTTTTTAGCTAGTTTGCGTTGATGGCGATTTGCAGCGGCTTCATCGATTATTTCGCGATAATTTTGATATTTTTTATTTATTTTTTGAATGGACAATTTCCCAGATTTTTCTTTACTTTTAGCTAAAGTGATTATCAATACAATGCCTGCAACCACCACCAGGATGGCAACGACAATGCTGATTGTTTTAAGTAAAAATAACCCATATTCGCTTAAAAAATGCATTTAAACCTCCGGTTGAGAGTGATCATTCTAACATGACCAAGGTTTATAGCAAACTAAGGGAATGATCAGCGGTTCCCGCTGAATAAATAAAGGTCGGTGTTGGGCGGGTTCCAGGTGAC
>CBFGTC010000020.1:0-25891 GCA_965651935.1 uncultured bacterium | reverse complement strand
CCATAGGCGCGACATACGCACCAGTATCATAGGCTGCCTTTCCTAGAGTAGATGCTGCACTACTTAATTTATCTGCTGCATCTGTTCCAAGTACATTAGACGCCGCATTATAGGCCGCATTACTCACTATCGGGGCAGCATATGCACCCGCATCATAGGCCGCTTTTCCTATAGTAGACGCTGCACTTCCCACCATAGGCGCGACATACGCACCAGTATCATAGGCTGCCTTTCCTAGAGTAGATGCCGCGTTATATGCAGTACTACCAAGTCTGCCAATCATATCACCCCATCCATGATGTTCCCTTGTTTTCATAGAATCTTTAATAGGCTTAAATATATTGTTTAAACCATCAAACATTTTACCTAAATGATATTCTTTATGACCGGTATGAGGATTAGTCATATATGGATAACCACTATCATCTAGAAATTTAACAAGTTCATTAGGAGCTAATGATAGCTCAGAGGTTTCTTCCGAGCCATTCTGTTTTAATGTATTGATATAATCATTAATTATACCGCCATTAGCTTTTTTTTGCTCTATTTGCCCTTTTAAATAAACTGCAATATTAGGTTGGGCAAATAATGTTTTTAATTTAGAAAAATCATGTCCGACATCTTCATTATGAACTAAATTATGTAGATTACGAAGACCTTCTATAGATTCTTTATTTAAATGAACAGGAGTAGAACCAGTTTGGCTAGCAATATGTTGGATTATATGCAAATTATTATTACCTGGATTTGTAGGGTATCCCATTTTTTCCTCTTTCTTTTATAGTTAATTCATCGTTTTTGATTTTATCCTATTTATTAATACAAGTGAAGTTTTTGTATAATATCCCAAACCAAGCGGAATGTTCGATTATTTCTATCCTCAATATCAGCATGTAATGCCCGAAAAAATTGCACCTGATTTTCGTTTATGACTTCCTGAGTACTATAATTTATAATCCTATCGTCATTTATTTTAGAAAAATTAATAATACATTTAATTAAATTAATTAAATATTTTCTTCTTTTATTAATATCTTTTGAAAAAATACTTCCTGAGTAACATAAATTACATTCCCTATTTTTATATAAAATATTATTAACTTTAAGTTCTATTAAATAATATTCTTTCATATTTATGATATTACAAAGCTGGGATTAGAACTTACTAAAAATAATACCCATTTTTTCCAATCTTCTTTATTTGGATAAGAAGTGCGAGTAGGCAATGGAATGGTAGAATTTAAATTGTTATTTAAAATAAATTGATTAGCCCATTCCCACCAATTATCAACTGTGTAAAATATAGGAATATCATAATTAGGAAGATCTATACGAAGTTGAGCAAACCACTCTTCAAAAGTTGGTAATGTAGGATTTTGAATATAAGATATATTTGCCATATTTAATCCGTTACCTCTGTTGGTTGAGGGCGTTTATCTCCCGTTGTTAATACTACTTGAGTTTTTCCTAATATAAAATTACCACCGACTTCATTCGATATAAATTCAATTGCCCATATTCTTGACATTCTATCTTCATTATTAATGTCAACTTTTTCAGTAGTCGGAGTAATAGTATAGTAATTTGAATAAAAAGGTGGAGTATTAGGCCATGCTTTTTTTAATATTCTAAATTGAATATTACCGGTTTGAACAAAATCATTTTCTAAACGATTTAAAATCGTACAACAATTATTATCTGGCGCAATATCTTGTGGAAGAAAGAAATATTTAGTAACAATACGTGATTTTATCGCATAAACATTATCATATATTATTTTATCTACACCATATTCATGCATCCATATTCCATAAGTATTTATAGGATCTCCTAAAAATGAGGAAGCTGCAAATAATGGATAAGGTAAAACAGCACTGGGAGGAGTACTACAGCTTCGAAATATAGAAGCATCATAAAATGTATTATATTCAGCATTATATATTAACACTTCATTATTTTCTTTAGAAGTTCCACTTGGCCAGCTAATCCAAATTTCAGAATATTTCTTAATAACGGTGGTAAAAATTTTACCTTGGTATGCTCTATTTAAATTATTAAAGAAATAATCAGTGCTTAAATTATTTGGAAGTTTTCTAACTATTCCATCATATAAATAAAATTGTGTATTACCTACCCAATAATAAATATTGTTATATTCACAAACGCTATTGCGACTCAATATAGAAATAGTATCATCAAGAATTACTGAACTAAAAGTATTAAGATCAGCATCATAGGTTGAGCGAACTAATTTATCTACACACCAAAACAAAATAGATATATTTACATTATCGCGAATATTGGCAGCAGCAATAATTTTAGGTGTATTAGCAATAATAGCATTATTTACTTTTGGCCATAATAAAGGATTGGTAGCGTCAGACCACTGAATTACACCATAATTTCCATAAGCAATTACAAATGGTGTAGCTACTATTATTCCCCCGGATGCAGTAATTGGCGCAGGAGTAGGGTCGCTATTCATTAATATTTGAAAAGGAGTTGTATCATATACTCCTCCATAACTAATATTACCTTCAATAACACTATTAGTATCAATAGCATTAGGCGCAACTTGAGCAAATATTAATGAAAACGGAACTCCTTCATTTAAATAATTTATCTGATCAAATACCCAAAGATTACCTGCTGTTGGAACATAAGAAGAAGGCGTCCTATTAATTTCACCACCTATTACTACTCCATTTGAATCAATCTCAAGAAAACTAATGCCATCTATTTCTCTACCTAAATAAACTTTGACTGTATTTGAATTATTAAATTCATATAATGTTCTTATAATTTCAGATGTACCGGGATATATTAATTTATAACCGCCTATTTTTTTAGGGCTATTGTCATAAAACCGACACCATTCACCGTCAATATAATATTCGGAATTATAATCGGTATTATCTCTCTTTATTCCTATCTTAGAATATAAAGGTACTACTTTATCTGCCATAACTTATACTTTTATACCGGATTAACTACAAACCATTGTACTGTTGAATTATCAGCAGCATTAGTAGAAACCACCCGAAAACTTCCACCAGTTATATTATTTACCGACACGACACCATTATTAGCAGGAGTTCCATTAGTTAAAGGAGTAAGTATAACCCTAGAAGTTGTTTTACATGCAGTAGTACTAACTGTTACATTAGTAGTGCCGTTTAAAGTTGCTGTTCCTACCGTTCCATTAGCTCCGGAATTAGCAGTAACAACTAAATTAGCTAATGAATTAACACCTACTGCTGTACCTGAAGCTCCAAGTATCATAGTATTAGAATTTGAAACTTGTGCACCAGCACCAATTGCTGTAGCATTAGTTAAACCGCCAGTAGTAGAATTAGAATTATTACCAATAAACACACAACTGTTATTGTTCGTAAATCCAGATAGGGAGCCAATTGCTACATTACCAGCACCAGTAGTATTTGATGATAAAGCACTAGAACCAATTGCTATATTACTGGCGCCAGTAGTGTTTTGGTTTAAAGCATTAATGCCAATTGCTATATTATCATTGCCAGTAGTGTTTGCTAGTAAAGTATCAATACCAAACGCTACATTATTACTGCCGGTATTATTTGCTATTAAAGCATCAGCACCAATCCCTATATTATTATTGCCGGTAGTGTTTTGGTTTAAAGCAGCAATACCAATTCCTAGATTACGAGTGCCAGTAGTGTTTGCTGCTAAAACATTACCACCAATCCCTACATTATTGCTACTGGTAGCGTTTGCTAAAACACCATATCCAATTCCTATATTATTACTACCAGTAGTATTTAATTTTAAAGCATTAGTGCCAATCCCTACATTACCAGCGCCAGTAGTGTTTGATGATAAAGCATTAAAACCAATTCCTACATTATCACCAGCGGTAGTGTTTGATGATAAAGCACCATATCCAATTCCTACATTATTAACGCCAGTAGTGTTTGTTGTTAAAGCATTATTGCCAACCGCTACATTACCAGTGGCGGTAGTGCTTGATGATAAAGCATTATTGCCAACCGCTACATTACCAGTGGCGGTAGTATTTGCTCCTAAAGCCCTAAAGCCAACCGCTACATTACTACCGCCAATAGTGTTTGATGATAAAGCACCATATCCAATTCCTACATTATTAACGCCAGTAGTGTTTGTTGTTAAAGCATTATTGCCAACCGCTACATTACCAGTGGCGGTAGTGCTTGATGATAAAGCATTATTGCCAACCGCTACATTACCAGTGGCGGTAGTATTTGCTCCTAAAGCCCTAAAGCCAACCGCTACATTACTACCGCCAATATTGTTTGCTAGTAAAGCACCATATCCAATTCCTACATTATTAACGCCAGTAGTGTTTTGGTTTAAAGCAGCAATACCAATTCCTACATTACCAGTGGCGGTAGTGCTTGATGATAAAACATTAAAGCCAACTGCTACATTACTACTGCCGCTAGTGTTTGATGATAAAGCACCATATCCAATTCCTACATTATTACCGCCAGTAGTGTTTGTTGTTAAAGCATTATTGCCAACCGCTACATTACTACTGCCACTAGTTAATAATGATCCGCTTCCAATGCCGATTACTACATTATTGTTCCCAGTAATTGGCAAACTAGGAATTGAATTAGCACCAAAAAAGAAATTACCTGTAGCAGAATCATTTACAATAGGCATAGTATAAGGGCTTGCTATGCTACTTACGACATTAATAGCGACTAATCCATTTGCCAATGTTCCCAGATTAACTTGATTAGGTAAATATGGACTTGAACTAGATACCCAATAACGAGCGGAATTAAAAGCTAAATTATTTGGAACATTATATAATTCAGAAAGATCAGTAAAATAAGCATATCTTTCCTGAGGTTGTAAAGTATAAGTGTTAGCTCCACCAGAAGTAGAAATTGTAATGTTAAAACCGCCAGTAGTATTATTATAAATATTATAAATGTTTACTGCTACAGGTGTGAAATATACATTTATATTATTAGCTAAAGCGCCAGTAAATATAATAATATTATTACTGGATTGAGCAGGAGTTAAAGTTACATTACCACTTGCAGATACATCTAATTCAAGTAATGAATCTGTACTACTACTTGCTTTTCCGATACCAATAGCATTGTAATTAGCTCCCCCAGTAATAAAAGCAGAATCTCCAGGAGAAAGAGTTAAAATAGGAACATTATTAATAGTATAACCAGTTGGTGCTTGTATAGTTAAAAGACCGCCAATTTGACTATTATTAATAACTCCAACTATAAAACCATTTACAGGATTAGGAAGAGTTATAGTATTAGTACCGCCGGTATAACTAAGTACTGATCCACGATCATCAGCAACAACAGTATAAGCAGTTGTTATTACTTTTTCAGGAAGATTGGTATTAATCTTTGAATTAGTAAGCGCGGAAAGTCCATAACCTGATAAAGCAGAAGCATTCGCACCTGAAGTACCTGTACCTAGCAATAATACTGCCCAAATTCCAGAAGGACTACCATTATCTTTTACAGTGCATTGATAAAGTTGACCTGGGTTAATAGTAGCTAAAGAAGTACCACTGTTATCATAAACAGTAAATGCAAGTGATCCGAAATTAAATATCTGAAATGTTCTACCGGCTCCTACTAAATTAGCAGGCGGAAAAATAAATTGATTACCAGTATTATTAGTACTTACATACATTTGTTGAGCAATTATAAACTGGGAATCTGAGTTATTTTCAGGCCATGCAAAAGTAGAATTTCCAATTAAAATAATTTCTTCATATCCATATTGGCTAGGAGATAACGGATATATAGAATAGGGATTGCTATAAGATGTCATTGTAAATTCCTTGTAAAAAATCCTGATGTTTTGCGCATTTGCTCTTCAAGTTTATACTTACCTAAAGTATCGGTGTATAATTGCTCGTATTTAGTACGTTCATCTGCTTTTTCATAAGGAATAGCTTCAAGTAAACAACGATAAAGTAATAAATTATAAGCATTATTAGTTAAAGTATTAGTCGGTGTAAGTTCACTAAGTGCTAAAGGTAACTGATAATATATTATCCTTGCTGGATAATTTTGATCAGGGGCTGGAGATATAAGAAAATTATAAACATCTGCTTCAGCAATATATTGAGGAATACCTAATATTGATTGATCAGGCGTATATTTATAACAATAATCCAATGATGCTGTTTTTACCGGTGTTAAATTATTATAAACGAATGGCGTTGCAGGCTTAGCAGTAAAAATATAAAATGTACATAGATTTTTATAATCACTGGGCTTTTGAAATGTAGGTTGGCCCGCAGTTAAAATAAAATCTTCAGTAACTCGATTTTCAATATTTTTTAACTCAAGTGCTATGGCTTGTTGAGCCATGGATATAAGCCTTGGTATTTCATTAGATAAAGATAATGAAGAATTCTGCATATATTGTTGTATATCCTTGACCAATCCAGGATAATCATTTTGAACTAACGGCATAATTGTCTTTTGTTCCTCTTTTATTGTTTACAAAGTACAGTAGTGTAACCACCGTCACTATTTATACCTGCATTATTCATTGCAATAAATTTTACACTTTTATTAACCACTTGTGAATTAAAAGTTGAAAAATTAACATTTTGTAAAATAGCTGAAGCATTTGTATTATTAGCTCCCGGTTGTAATAATATATAAAGTGGTGTTCCTTTACTTCCACCACGAATTGTTCCTATATTTATGCCACCAACTATTATATAATTTCCGCTAACAATTACTGATCCACCACTTATAATAGTTAAATTATCTTCTAAGGTTACATTTTCATATATAAGTATTTGCAATATACCTTTGCTTAAATCTGTAGCACCATTTGCCTGAGATATGGTAATATTAGGATTAAGAATTACCGGAGAGCCGCCAATAATATAATTTACGGTATTACCAGTGTTATTAAGTATTATAGCTTTAGTAGGTTGTACATAAAAAGGACGAGGAGTTTCAACTGGGAACGGATCTCCCGGTAATGAAAGCACCTTCCCTTGAGGATTAGGTTCAGTTAAGAAATCTTTATGAACATAAAATCCGGTAAAAGTTAAAGTATTACCATACCATTCATATTGTTTCTTCAAATCATAATGCATAACCTTAAAACCGGACGTATCACATTTAGCGGTAGGGTTATGGTTTCTAAAAGAATAAGGTTGAAACTTTCGATTTTTTTTATACTTCATAAATTAAACTGAAAAATATATGGTGCATGTTCGGTATCTTCTTGTTCAATATCTTCCATAGATTTTTCGGCTGATTGAATTAAATTAGTCATTTTATCAGGTGATACTTCGATACCCATGACTTTATCTTTCTGAGCAAGTTTTAAAGCTAAATTTGCACAAAAGGCTTCATAAAATCTATTAGGAATATTCAATATATCTGTCAAATAAACAATCTGCGGACTCATTACTTTTAAATTAAGAATAAGATAAGGATAATCAGACCCCCCATTAGGAACAGGCCATAAAGTAATAGAAGGGTTAATATCTCTATTTAATAAATAACTTGAAACACTTCCTGTTAAATCTTTAGTTGCTATCCCTAAATATTGACTACGACTAAGTAAACTAAGTTGCCTTGAAATATTATGTGTACAAAAATATAGCTCCTGAATATCTAAAGTAGCTCCGTTTGTTTCTCTAATACGCCAATAAGGAGCTAAAATTGAAACTTTATTTACATACCAGACTTGCTGGCCGGCAAGATATGTTTGTAACCCGGTAGTTGGTGGATTTTGATTATTAATAACCGGATAAATATTGTTCCAGTTATTATTATCAAAAGAATATTCTATTGCTAATGTATATTGCTGCGTAGTATTAGATTGAATCCCTATATAATCAAGAGCGAAACCTGGTGCCGGAGTATAAGCATATGAAATATAGCCATTAGGTGAGGTTTGTGTACAAGCTGTAGCAGGGTTACCATCAAATGCATTTTGTGCATTTCCTGAACTTGAACTAGCGACTCCCCCTAATTCTCTAGTGATATTTGCAACAGATGCTTCTTTATCAGGAATATCAGCAGTACCTATTGGTAACTGATAACTTTTTTGACCACCTATCAAATTAGTCATAAATGGTTGAATACTATAAAGATTATTATACCTTGCCCAATCAGTAAGCAAAATATTTAAAGAATTTATGCTACTTATAATATGATTCCCAACAAGTTCAGGCAAAGTTAACCCAATACGTTCAAAAGCTTCTAAAACAATTTGATTTGCTGTTACATTTATAAAAGGATTCAGAGTAATTGTCACTTACCCCTCTTCTATAATGTTCCTTGTTGTGCTATAGCTGCATTGAATGTAAACCCTGAACCAGAATTAATTACAATTCTAACTGCATAAACAGCCGCTGTACAATTTATATATTGCGAAGTAGTATTATTAGATAATGCAACATTTGAACCCCCAGGTGCTTCTATAGCAGCAGAAGTCCAAACCGGAGTGCTAAAGGTTGGTGGAGAAGTGTAATTTTCAAAAGGAAATAATGTATATTGAATATCATAACTTATTTCTCCTGATGTAACAACATGTATTGCCCATTGAGCATATGTAACATTCATCGACATTTTAAAAGGTACAGTTTCCCCTTCAACTCCAATACCAACACTTAAATTAGTAATAGGATTATTAGTTGTTAATGATATCAAGGTGCTATACGAATTTACTGATGTAACTTGAGAATTTGCTGCTGGTAATGTAATTGATTCACTAATAATAGTACCAAATACATCTTGACCTGTTAAAACAGCACTAACTCCTGAATTACTAGTAGGGCCAGAATTAATAGTAATTGTTCGCCCCCAATCAGGAGTTGATACTGAATTAAGTGGTATATTGCCAGCGGCAGCTAAAGTAATACCAGAAGCATAAAAACCAATATTACTATTTATATAGTTACTAATTACTTGAACTTTCATTAACACTCCATTTTATTATTTATAAGGAGTTTTGTATTGTGGTACTCCGTAAATGCTTGAATAATTTTGATTATTTACACCAGTAGTAGTAGTATCTATAATATAAGTAAATTGTAAACTACGTGCGCCATCTGAAGGTATAGGCAAGGTTACAGTACCTCTAATATCTCCAGTAGTAGCTGTTGCAGTATTACTATCGCCTTTGACTACAGTTCCTTGTGTTGCATTTACAATATTCCAACTGAAACTTGATACATCTGCTGTCTCGGTAGCCGCAGTCGCCGGATCAAGTGAAACTACTTGAAATGAAGTATTAGCAATAATATTAACTACAGCCAGAGCTCCTAACGTAGGACTTGAATTTGTTATTGTTCTAGTAATTTGTACTATCGAATTTGCTGTAATAGCAAGCGTAGGAATAACAGGACTTACACCCGCTACTAATGTAGAAGTACCAGAAGCATTAACAAGACTACCTGCATAAGTATTAGAAATAACAAGCGTATTATCCTTTAAATAATAAGGAAGACCAATAATATTGGAGGTACCTATAGATAAATTAGAAGTTGGCTCAGTATTTATCCAAATTCTAGTAACACCTGCAAATGCTTTTTTACCATAAACAGTACTACTATTAACTGTGGTAATATTTTCACTCATAAATACATTATCTTCATCAAATCCCCATACAGTAAGAGTACTAGTAGGTCCACTCCCAGCTAAAGTAACAGATAACGCGCGTGGAGTATCAAAAAAATAAACTGTATCTGTTGTATTAGTATATGAGTTATAAATACCAGGTACTGCTGTTACACCATTTCCAGCCGTAAGAGTTATATAGGAATTTGCAGGTGGTATAGTAGCATTAAGTAAATTAGTATTACTGGCAGCTAAAGGAATGACTAAAAGAGAACCAAGTTGAGGTTGTGGTACTCCTGTCTGTCCCCCATTGAAAGCATGCGCTTGTACTGAACCAACACTAATTAAATTTCCAAAATTATTTGGTTGCACAACTTTATTTTGTGTAGTTAATGAAAAAACCATTATACCCTCTTAAAATTAAAAACCTTGATTACAAATAGTTGAACGAGCATTAGATGGACCACTTGAATAACGATCAAAGCCACCCATACCAACTGTTCTATTTTTTTCATCCATCCATGAAGATACTTCAGCCATGTTTTTCTCATAGAAAAGCAAACCATTCGGACAAGATGTAAATAAGAAAAATGAGTTAGGATTAGTTAAATAAGGATTAACTACATAACCATCTTTTATAAAACCTTGATGATATATAATGCCGATATCACGATTAGCGGTGCCGGGACGTTCAGCATTAAATAACACCCGTCCTACATCATATTGAAGAGTTGGGGAACAAAGTAATTGTTTACCTTCGTAATTTAATACTTTGCCAGCAGCATCAGGTAATGTTTGAGCAATTGTGATCATATCTGTAAGAGCTGTTTCACTGAAAGTAGCAGGAGAAATAACGTTAGAATATACGCCAACTGCTGTTGGATGTTGAGTTGATGCAAATGGTTGGCCATCACCAATTGGATTAGAGGCACTAAATGCAAAGTTAAATACATTTGTTGCATTCACATCACGAGTTAATACTAAAGAAGCTTTAATTTGTTCTCCAGCATTTGGGAATTCATCTGTATATAAGTTATCGTCGATTGATTCAAACGTAAACTCAATAGCAGCTGAAAAGCTTGTATGATCGTATTGTGTTTTATTAATAATGAAATTGGTTTGTAGTTCATATGCCTCGCCTTCGTTCATTGCTTTTGCATATCCCATTGGGGCATACTCAACAACTATATCAAATGCTTTTTTCGTTGGAACTAATTTAAAATATTTTTTATATAAACTATCATAATATTTAGCATCGCATAATACTAAACTTAATCCAGGCCACATAAAATTTATAATTTGTGATCTTGTTACTTGTGCCATTTAAATGTCTCCTTTTTAATGTTTAATTATATTGATAGCGCAGCATTTAATGTGCTTGCGTTGATCTTTACTAATACGTTATTATTTGCAACTCCCCAAGCATTTCCAAGATTTGGAGCAAGTCCTATAACTTGAAAATTAGTCGTTAATGCAGCTGCACCCGAATTAATTTTTATTTGAGCTGTAGAATAACCAGTTGAGGTATTACCGCTACTTGCGTTAAAACCTGGTTGAGTGGAAAAATTAGCACCTAGAAACAATTCATGTTCTGTGAAACCTGTTGGCATATCAGTAGCATTTGATTGCATATCATAAAGTGTCATGGGATCAACTTGTAGTGCTACATATGTTTGGACACCTGTAGGTTTAATTGTACCTCCTATCCAATATTGTGGGATTGTTGATGGCACAACTCCTTGATTCGGACTTGGTGCAACAATACCTGTCCCACCTGTTGTAAAATCTTTAAATGCTCTTGCTGCCCCTAATATTGGTGTATTTGTTACACCAATAGTTATACCAATTGCTACTGGACTCCCTATAAAAATACTTGAAGCATATCCACTGTCTATAGGATACCATAAGAAATTTCCTGAATAAGGATGATCGGTCAAAGATTTTACCGGATTCATGCCCAGATTTTGATTGTAAGATACCATATTAATTGTCTCCTTTAGTTAAATAAATTCTCAAACTTATAAATGATACTATCTAACTAACAAAACAATGTCAAAAAATTGTAATAGAGACTAATTAGAGTAGCAATTAGGACTACCTGTTACCTGTTAAATCATTAGAAATCATCATCTATGGCAGGACGCCTTACATGACTATATTCTTTTACCTTACCTTCAGCTCTTTCAAATAATCCGGGACGTGCCGGAGAGTAATTAGGTTTACGGCCAGCAGTAGCTGCGCCATTAAGTGCCAGTTCGTAATTAGCTCGTTCATGATATTCCCAAATATATTTATCTATTTCCATCAATATCTGTCCATGTCTTATTACATAATCATCATTACGATCTTTATTTTTTTCAGTAATAATATTAAAATACGGATGCATACTTTTTTTAACAGGTATCCAGCCTTTTTCCATAAGTTCCATTTGATAATCTCTTTTACTGGCAGGGTTAAGATCTGCAAATAGCCACATCTTGTCAGGTGGGATTATTTCTTTTGGAATATGTAATTTACCAAGACGGCTATTCATCATAGTTGTTTTATATTCATCATAAGATAATTTAGCTTTACGTTTATCTTCAGAACGAGTTTTAACAGCTTTAAAACTTACTTCATTTTCTTTATTTTCTGAATTATTCATGAGTAATATCCTCTTTCATAAGCTTTATTTTCTTGATGTTTATCGTTATACTTTTTATATAACTTGGCTTTAAGCTCAGGAGATAAAAGTTTACCATTTTTATCTCTTACTTCGACTTTTTTAATAAGTTGTCGAGCCATATTATTTAAGACTCCTAAACTTTTGTTTCTTCCATCTCTCATAAAATCTCCATTTCTTCTTACACCTGTTACCGGATTATTTATTAAATTATGCATTCTTTCGTCACGACTACTATATTTATTATGCATAGCGTCTTCTACTTCTCTATAAAACGAGGCAGAATAAAGCTTAGCTTTTTTACCGCTAAATACATATTTTTTCTTTAAATCTTCCATAATTGCTATTGTTTCATTAACAAGTCCTTGATCATAATGCTCTGAGGCTGGATTCATATAAGGATTTGTTTTAATAAAATTCCTCGAATCAGGATCTAATTTATTTATATCGAATTGAGTCGATTGTCTTTGCGGGGCAAGACGATTATTAATAGCATACTCTTCGTTGCTAGAAAAATCTTGAGGGGCATGCTTAGCAAATTCTCTCATTTTTAGATCTAAATTAAAACGTGCTTCATTTAATTTTTCTAAAGTATCCTCAGCTTGATATATACGTGCCTTATCTTCTTTTAAATCTGCATCACGTTTAATGGCTTTAACAGTTTCAATATCATCTTGAACTTTTTTATATTCAGTAGCTATTTTTTCTGCTTGTTGTTGATAAAGAAGTTTACGTTGTTGCGCTATTTCAAACTCTTTAGCAATTTTCTCTTCATTGCTTTGATTAACCTGTTCTTCTAAAACATTTAAACGTTCTACAAGCTTTCTATTATTTTCAATTTCTTCTTGTTTAGCACGCCTACTTCGTTCATCAAAGGAATCTACATCTATTTCATCTTCTTGTTCTTCATCAAACTCATCAATGCCATCATCACCCGATTGTTCTTTTACTATTTCTTCAAGATCTTTCTCAGATGTAGCGACTCTTCCTTCTAAAATCGCAGATTCTTCATCATCTAAAAATTTATTATTATCATCCATTGATGTCCTCTAGATTAATATTAAATATAAGGTGTTAAAAATAAATGATCGACATAATAAGGATCACATACATGCGCTTTTAGAGTTATGTCCGGTACCATAGCAACATATTCGCCACCAACTTTAAACTTATCATATTCATATTTAGAAAATTTATACCATTGACCTATGTAAAAACGCTGACCATTAGGGAAAGATTCTTTATCTTTAAAACAATCTTCACCAAAAGCTAAAACTTTAAAGACAGATTGTTCTAAAACATCTTTAATAATAGTTTCTTCAGCATACTGGCAAAGTATGCCTTCATTGCTCATTTTATAAAGTTTACCGTATACATAATTTCTCTCTGGTCTAATAATATCATAACCGACTTCTTTAATTATATTTGCGGTAATTTCTTCTTCAGTCCATTCTTTCTTAAAATCAGTATGCCAATTAGGTGATATTTTAAACTTTTCATTATGTTCTTTAAAATCTTTGCCGTGCACAGTTGTCTCCTTTAAATAAATATATTATAATATAGTTGTTCCGGTAAATTTAACCTTTAATGCAGCAGTTTCTTCTGATTCACTTTGAAACTTTTTTAATTCTTCTAATATTTCTATGATTGTTTTTCTTCTTTCAAAAATACGATTGTAATTATTTATATCGTTTTGAATAAAATTTTGATCCAATAACATATCCGTACATTCAGAACGCATATAAAGCAATCGTTGTACGAAACTTTCTAAATCCATAATTACTATTCTATTGTTATTAGGTTTTATAATATAATAGAAATTTTCTTTTCTACAACATTTTTTTACAGCATTATAAATTTGTATTATACTATACTATTCAGATTTATTAGTATGGGTATATATATGACTCTCAAAAAAAGTGCAGGAATTTGTTTAATGTTATTATTACAAGCATGGCCTTCTTATGCTGATAGTAAATTTAATACTCATAATGATCTTTTTTTACATTTAGATATCGGTTTATTTTTAAGCAAGAATATGAAGGGTAATCACACTAATTACGCAGGTAATTCAATGATATTTGGTGCTGGCATAAAATATCAGGTTATTCCCAAAATTAAAATAGGTGGAAACTTTGTTTATAGACCAGGCTATGAATATAAAAATATTTATAAAAGAAGTATTAAACAATTTAATATAGCTTCATATATGGTTAATGCTTCATACGATATTACTAAAATTGGAGATAACCTAACCCCTTATGCAGAAATAGGCATGGGTATTTCTCATATCAAGTTAAAAGAACATAGACTTAATGTGCGCCAAAAAGTTAGGCTGCAAAGAAATATAGTGCAAAAAAAGATAACAAATACTATCCATGCAATTACACTTGATGATACTCATACATTTAGCAAACAAACTTTTAAACAATTTACAATGAGTGGTGCTGTTGGACTGGTTTATAAAATAAATAATGACATGGATATTGATATTAATTACAAATACACTAATTTTGGAAAAATTAAATATCTAGGTAAAATTGCATCTGATGAACTTACACTTTCGTTGCGTTTTAAGATGTAATGTACAATACTAGTAAGAAAAGCTTTAGAAACAAGCCATGCTATTTCAGATCTCAGAAAATCTAAATTTAACCGGAGCTGATTTAACCCAATTACAAAAAGGGTTAGAATTTATAAATAAAATGCGTAAAGCTGGTGCCTATAAATGTGATCAAGAAACTACTGTTGGAACAACAGAAGGTGGACTAAACCAATTAAAAAGCACATACGGTCTTTTATCTATCAACTGGTTACAATTTGTAACCGACTGACTACCTTCTGATTACCTAACGTCAAGGGATAATTACCAAAATTAATTAAGCTTAAAATATAAGATAGAGTATTATCAACACAAGCAAAAATACTCCCAATGTATAAATAATCATCTCTTTAATTGCTATACACAACTCCTTTAGCATCACTGGTTCCTGTCTTATTTCTTCCTAACTCTTCATTTTTCTGGATAACTCACTACTTAATGCTATGCGTTAAACTGAATTTTATACTTGACTGGATAAGCAACGATATTATACACCTATTTTAGGTTTTGTGCACGGGCAAGCTCGTAAGATTTCTGCAAATTTGTAAAGAATTCTGGTGATACTGAAAAAGCATCTGCAAAAGTTTTAGCCATCTTAGGGCTTATACCACGCTTCCCAGACAGAATTGTATTAAGAGATTGTTTTGTGCAACCAAGAACATAAGCTAAATCACGTTGGTTCCATCCACGTTCTTCTATTTCCTCTTTTATAAACTCTCCTGGATAAGATTCTAATATTACATTCATGTAATTATCTAAAGCTTTTTCTATAAGACTTAGTACGTCCGCCTTTTTTATGAGGTTGCGATGCTGCCATTTGTTTTTCAAAATAAGCATTTCGATTTTCAGCATCTCGTGCTTGTGCCTTTAGCAATCTTTCCTGAGCAGCAGAAGCTCTATTAGCCTGTCTCATTTGACTTAAACCCATCCCTGTTTGTGCCAGGGAACCAAGTGCACCAATACCATTGAGTGCTTTACTAAAATGAGGAGCAGCCATACCTAAGCCTTTGGCAGCAGCACCAATTAATTGACCTAAAAAATGATGTTCTCTCATAGCTTTTTTAACATGGGCTTTTGTTATTCTATGATGTTTTGCAGTTTTTTTCATTGTTATAACCTATTATTATAATTAATGTTTTTTTATTCTGTTAACTAAATCTATGATACTAGGAATTGCTGATGCAGCACCTAACATCGCTCCTAAAAAATGACGTTCACGTTTAACTCTTTTTCCTTTTTTGTGTTTAGGAGAAGATACAACTGCAAGTTTAGCAGCAGCTGGAGATGGAGTAATACCACCAATAACACGTTTAGCTCTTTTTATGCAACCGCCTTTTTTGCGAGATAATTCGGAACCATCAACAGGCATAGCATACATCATATTGTCGGGAACATCACCGCCCATAGCATGTTTAGATCTTTTTATAGAACCACCTTTCTTGCGAGATAATCTTTTTACTGTTTTGCTTTTACCAGTAGAAATTTTAGCATGGGTAGATCCCAATTTATTTTTTATACGTTCTAAATACATTTTTTTCTCCTTAGAATTAATATTAGTAATCCAATAATATGACTATATTACTTTTTTTATAAATTGCAAAAAAATGTAAGCATTATTAAATCTGTTGTAACTTATTAGATATTTCCATTAATTTAACTTTTGCTGCAATATTAGCTTTTTCTATTTCCTTCTCCTGATCTATTCTTGCTTTTTGAAGCGTAGTTTGTTGAATAATTTGCGCTTTTTGAAGTTCAGTTTGAGCTTTGATATTATCAGTTTGAGCACGTTGCTCAATTGCATGAGCATCAACTTGTACTTTTTGAGCTTCTACTTCAACTTGATTTTGCATAACTTGGTTAGGATCAAGCGGTAATGGAGTTTGGACAGCTAATTGTTGTTTTTGTTGTTGTTGTTCAGCAATAGCTTGGGCTTCTACAAGGGCAATCTGATTAAGTATTGCAGGGTCAAGCTCTGATATATCTTCAGGTAATCTAAATTCGGTAATTTCTTCTTGAGGTACTCCTTCGCCAGCAAATGATTGTTGAATTTGTATCTCGATTTTATTTAATGCATCAAAGAATTTTCTTTGTGCCATTAACATATTTGCATTATTTAATATCGGTTGCTTAACTTCAGGCGGTATATCTTGTGTTTCTTGTAATGAAGTTATAAAAGCTTGTAGCACTAATATATAAGCTTCCTGCTCTTGATATCTAAATGCTTTTACCGGTTGACCTGCCATTAAAGCTGCTGTCTCCATCATCGGAGTCATTGGCATAATTTGTTGTTCAGCTCTTAAAATTTCATCGGGGTTTAAATCTAGATTAACGATGTAATTACGAAGTAGATAGTCTGTATTAATTTGACTATATTTATCAGATAAATTAAGTAAGCTTTCATACTTAATCATATCAATATATTGAGATGATACTTTACTATTAGCAGCAGGAGTAATGATTACATTAGGATCATTAAAATCAAATTCGTTTAATAATTCTCTAAACTCAAAGCTCATATATTGAGGATCAATTAAATGAGCGTATTTCTTAAGTTGTTTTAAAAATATTCTGTATTCACGAGTTAATGCATCATAAATACCGCGAATAATAAAATTAGGTATTTTAGAAGCTTCTTCTATCATCATCATAATAGAGCTTGCAGGTGTGTTAGGCCCGATATTGCTTATGTTATTTAAACTTAGAGTGATTTGATTCACACCTTGTTCGTAATATTGCATTAGCTCTGATAAGGAAGGCGATGCTTGCGGGAAAGGTAGAGGACTAACTTGTTCGGATAATTTAAAATTTCCACCGGTATCAATCGGTACCATACTGCCGGGAAATAATGTTTGGGTAGTATTAGTATTTTTAATAGCTTTATTAATTAATACTGTCGGATAGCTTGAATAGGCAGCAGCATTAGCAATCATTCTAATCTTATTAGTAGCAGATTTAACCAAAGGAGCGGCTAAGTGTAATAATCCCCAATTCCAACTTTCGGAGTTAGGAAAATAAGTATTCTTTACATAAATTTGAATAGTTTTGAAATTAGGATCATCGGATTCCCAGAATTCATGAATAGCAGCGATTCTTCCTGAAGAAATATCAATATCGATTAAATAGGGTAAATCTCTATTAAAAGGTGGTTTGTAATCTCCCAAATCACCGAAATCACTTAATTTATATCTTACCCTAACCTGATAAAATTCGTAAATATGGTCATTTCTATCTTCGCTGGCATCCACCATATCATCGTCATAATCATCATATTCCCCATAGCCTGAACCTATAGGACGGTAGTTATATTCAAGAAAATCTTTATTAGCAATTTTATCATCTAACTCAAATTTATTCATATGGACACGTTGAGCCAGGCGAGTTGCATCTTCGGCACTACGTGAATAAGGATCAACTTCAATATCTAATGCAGGTAAATAGTAATCAAGAAGTTTTTTTTGTGTAGAATCAAAATAAATTTTTTGGTAAACATTTCCTTCTGAAGATAAATCATAAAAGGAATTTATTTTATCTTCTCTATAATTCGGTATTGCTAAATCAAAGTATTGATTAATGTAGTTTTTAAGCTTAATAGCTTTTTCTTTTAATTCTGTTGTTCCTTCTTTAATTGAAAAATTAATAATTTCTTTCCCCAGAAAGATAGAAGATAATGTTGAAGTAGCGTTAATTACTGCACTATTCAGAGCGTAAGATTTATCAGAAGACATTTGCTTACGACCTTCAATTGTTTGATTATCAGAGTTTCTAGGATCATATATGGTACGTATATTAAATTGCTCTTTGCCTTCTCTGATATTATCTAACCATTGTTCGCGAGATTTTTTGTCATTATCAAGATTATCCATTACATCTTTAGCAATAGCCTGTCTTGTATATTCAGGTATTAAATCAGCTATGTTCCGCAGTTCATAAATTAAATTATTTTTAATTTCTTCATTATCCTTGTTGACTTCGTTTGTACCTTCCTGCATTTCATTATCAAGCTCATCTATTTGGGCTTGGTCGGCATCCATGTTAAGATTAGCATTAAACAAATCATCGGTAACATCACGTTCTTCATTATTTAATTCGTGTTCTAAAGACTTATTTTTTTGCTCTATCTGATTAACTAGTTTTTCTTGTTGAATCTTATTAAATACATTTTGTAAGTCCATATTAATGCCTATTTATAATCAAAAATATTAAAATCTGTTTCATTCTCAGGTTCTTCGTAAATATCTTCGTGTATTAATACTTTTTCACGTTTAAGAGTTATAAGAATCTGACTCATGGTGTCTATAATATCATTGCTTGAATGAGATGGGAAATTTATAGCTGCTTCTAAGAATTTTTCTGCATGTTTAAATAATCTTTTACTTTTAAAAGATTTCCGTACATAAACTCTTCCACTGGCTATTTCAGGCAAGCATGCTCTGGCTCTCGCGACTTTACCCCCATGCCCTTGAGGATTAAATGCTCTGGTAGGAATGCCGGCCATATATAATTCATTTATTAATGGATCACCAAGAGTTTTTTTCTCAATCAATACGTAATCTACAGGCCGTTTACCGCCAATAGGATTATCGTAATCAGTATCTTTATAATTATGAGCCATTCTTTGAGCCATTTCTCTCATTACATCAAATTCTATATGACCGGAGTAAAGCTCCAATAACATAATACAGGTAAGGCCGTAGAAGTTTTTAAACACTCCCCAAGTAGTACATACCGACATACAAGGATCCGAGCTTTCATCAGCTTTCTTACCGACTAAAGCAGTGTCCCATGATTGAATTATACGCTCGAAATCAGGCGCGTGTTCTTCTTCCCAAATCATAAAATCATCTTTAGTAAAGATACCGCCTTGCATTGGCGATGGTCTTTGTTGATATAATGAAGCATAAGCAAAAGCACCTTTAATTTTCTTTTCTTGTTCGATATAACTTTTAGGATGTTTATCAGGCCATAACAGGTCACCTTCATTTATTCTTGGATCAGACCATTTTTTACCCTGAGTTGAAGGTAGTATAATAGTTGAACAACGATGAGACCTTTCAAACTCCATAGGTAACCTTAAATGGACAACATTTTTTTGAGTTTCTAAAACATGGCCGGTTAGATCTTCCATATGAGGCCTATGTTGTAATATAATCTTACAACCGGTTTTTTTATCGTTAAGACGATCACTCATAGTGCGATCATACCAGTTATGCACTGCTGTTCTTCTAGCTTCGGAATCCATATCCTCAATAGAATTAGGATCATCAAGTATTATCTGATCTCCCCCCATACCGACACCACCCCCAACAGAGCAGGCAATACGATAACCTTTTTTATTATTGGAAAATTTCTGAATAGCATTATTATCATCTTTGAGCTTAAATACATTACCGAAGATTTCCTGATACCATGTGCTACTGATTAAATCTCTGCATTTAAGTGAATGTTCATTAGAAAGCTTAGCTGCATAAGTACCACATAAGAATTTTTTCCATGGCTCGCCTCTTCCCCAAACCCAAGCCGGATACATTATTGAAATAATAGAAGATTTCATACAACGAGGGGGCATATTAACGATCAAGAAGCTAATATCGCCTCTATTACATGCTTCCAAATGCTCCGCTATAGCTTGTATATGCCAATTATCATAAAAAGGAACTTTTGATCCCTCTAAAGCTGTCCATGCATCTTTAATAAATAAGTAAAAATTATCTTGGTATTTTTTTTGCTTTTCAAGAATGTCTGCTGATATGGCAGGCGGATTAAAAAGCCTTCGAGCATCATGAAGAATAACAGAAGCGCGCTGAGCGTAAGACATATAACTAACCATTTTCTTTACCTTTAATTTCTTTTATCAAAGCTTTAGTTTCATAAAGATCTCTGGAACCTTCGGTTGCAACAATATTATTTACTAAACTATCAAGTAGTCTGTTAATTATTTCTACCGATTCCTGATCTATTATACCGTCACCGAAATCTTTAATCATTTTCAGTCTGGCTTCTTTTATTTCGTCTAAAGTTTTAAGATCTCTGAATTGGTAATTAATTCTTTTACCTAGTGGAAATTTAGGTGTGCCACGTAAGGATTTACGTGCTTCCTTAATCAATTCCACATTGCCTAGCTTTATGCTTTTTATCATGGAATCATCAATCATGCCTTTTAATTCATCTACAACATTATCACATTTATCTCTGAAATCGGGGTATTTTTTATACCATTCGTAGTAAGTACTTCTATGAATTCCAAAAAGTTTACATGATCTTTCTACATGACACATATTATTCATATATATTTCAAGGAACTTATCTCTCGTCATGTCTGTTTTGTAGTGCCTGCTGGCGATTTTACGTTTTGGAGTTTTCATATTTCCACCCACAATTTGGACAAGTTTTTTCAGATGATGAATTTATTTTTTCAGTCGGGATATCTTCTTCTACTTCATCAAACATAGTATCAGGCATTCCCCATTCTTTTAAATCATCATCTTTGAAATTATTAGCTAAAAAATCCAGATCCCACTCACCAAAGGCCAAATTATCTCTGATATTAAGACGTTCAAGTTCTTTTTGGGATAATACCCTGTTAGGTTTTAAAACGCTAATATCGTCATTTTCACTAAAGCCTGCTGCAAGAAGAGCTTTTTTGCGCGAATGGCCGCCAATAATAACGTTATCATAAGTAACTAAAATACGACGATGGTAGCCGTCTTCTTTAATGTCATTAACTAATCTATTGAAATCTGCTTTGCTTATTTTGCGAGGATTCTTAGCATAGTCTTTTAATTCTTTAAGTTTAACGCTTGTTTCAATCCATGATATTTTATTTGATTGTTTCATTATTTTCTTTTAAACAGTATGATGTTTTATACATGATTATTGTTTGTACTTTTACTGCACTTAAAGGAATGGTAATGACGCCTGCCATCTGCTCATCATCAGCTGTAGTCTGAGCAATATAAAGAGCTTTATCGGTTTCATTAATTAGATATCCTATTGTTTTGCAAATGGATATTTCCCAAGGTTTAAAATCCTCTATCCATTGCCAACTAGGCTCAGTACGTCTATAATCTTCCCATTCTACAAGTACAACATTAAATTTACTTTCCATCTTTTTTTCCAACTTACATACTAAGGTTATTAAGTAATTGCACTCAAATAACTCATAAGATATATATGAATTATGCTTAATGTGAAGTGTAAAAAATTAACTAGTAAACGTCAAGTGTCAAAAGTAATAATAAAAGAGTCAGCGATAGGTAAAGTATTTATGCAATTATTTAACTACGCTATTGCCGGCAATAAAATCCCTAAAGAAAGTATATTAGTTAAAAACACTAATGAACGTAATATTACTTCGAATAAAAATAATCATTTAATCCGCTACAAGGGTAAACTAATGTCTCGGCGTACATTAGATATGATGTATATACGTAGTTTAACACAGCAAGGTATGATGGCAGGTTTATTTGATTATACATTTAAATACGTCAAAGAGCACGAAGGTAAGAAATTCTGTTGTGTGGCTGAGATTGAGCTTAAACGTGATAAGACAGAGAAGTTATCCTCTTCGCAAGTTTTTTATAAACAAAAGTTAGATATGATAGGATGTCCTAATATTGTGACTCACGATCCTGAAGTAGCACTTAATTTTCTAATTGCTTTGTGTAAATAAAAAAAGCCCTAAAAGGTTGACACTTTAGGGCTTTATAATCATACAAATAACTTAAAAAATCTATCTTGAGGAGATAAGATAACTTTATGTTAGTATCACTAATTCTAGTACAAAGTATAAAATCTGACAAGGGTTTATTTTTAATAACTTAAAAAAAATCTTAAGAGATAAAGTTGACAAATACCTAGAATAAAAAGTATTGTATTTGAAAAGTCTAGGCGTGAAAACCCGATATGAAATCACGCCCACACAATGTTTATAATTATTATATAAACGTATTTATAGGGTGTGGTCAATAGGTTTTTTGCTTCTAGACAAATATTTTTGTTAAATAGAGACTAAAATGATTACTTTACCTAAAAAACATACTTCTTTAGAAACTCAAAACCCTAACCTTAACGGCTTTAATAACTATGAGCCCAAACCTAGAGAGGTAAACTATTTCCAGCGTCGGGGAGAAATGGAACGTCTGGCCTCTAGGCTTCTTAGAGGGGCAAAATCTGGCATTTCAACAAAGGTCTTTTCATTTTTTCTTAGCGAAGCCGATAACGTTACAGGAGTATCACGACATTCTATAGAAACCATCAGTCGATACCTCAATTACGGAAAGCAATGGACTCAGAAAGGCATTAACTTTTGTGTGGAAGCTGGATTAATAACCAGAGTTCGCAGGGGTATAAAGAAAACAAATATTTATACAATTAATTATGAGTTGATAGGTGAGCATTCTTATAAGCCGCATAATCGTCTTAAAGATACACAAGCAACAAAACAAACTGACATTTTAACTGAAACTCATCCTTGTAACCAGCCTAGTTGCTTTGAAAGCGCGTTTGTAGCGCGTCAATCCATTCTTTCTTTTAAGAATATTAGTAATACTAATAATAGGAATACTAGTTTTGAAAAATTTGAGTTAAAAAAGGAAAGCCAAGAGTTAGTTTCTTTAGAAAATGACCCGGTAGAAACTTACCTACCTGAAAGCTCAGCAGTCAAAAGCTACAAAGAGCGGACAAGTTGTTCAAAGACGTATAAGAAGTCAATACCTGACCCTACAAGCAGGGAAGAGGAGTGTGAATTTATAAGAAAAGATTTTTACCTTAGCGAGAAATCAGAGAGGATTTTGAGAGGGAGTACGCCAAGCTATCTGGTTGCCCGTGAATACGAGAAGGCCTTTAAACGATATATTGAGAATTTACCGCAACCGTTTGAAGAACGTGGCCGATTCTGGACTCAAAAGAACACCAACCAATATTTTCCGTTATGGCTTAGAGAGACGTTACGCAAGAAGAAGGGAATAGAATCGCAAGGCAAAAGGTTTTTTCATTACCATGATCGTCAGGCTTACAAGGAAAACAAGAAGTTTCTTGCTTCTGAATCGAAACTGCCTTATCGTCGGCCTCAGGTCGAGGTTGAGGTAATTGATACTACTATGATAAATACTAATGAACTTGTGATAAGTACTAATGAACTTGCTGCTTTAAAAGATTCTCTCAGAAACGAGTATATGATTGAGGCTGAACCTGATGTAGCCCCTAAGGCAGTTCAATTAGCTCAACATGAGGAAAAGCTATGGGAAGAGCCAAAATCTATAGCTACAAGTATAGCTAAAGTTATGGCCAATATTCAACATAATGAAGGAGAAGATTCAATGAAAGACAAATCGATGTGGAACGCATTTAAAGATTTCAGGCAAGAGTATAAGGCTCCTGCTGTTATGCCGAATATTAAAGAAGTTGAAGAAATAATTGCACAAGAACCCGATAAGCTGGGTCAGGGAATTTTAAAGGTTTGTGCCAAAATACTGCCTGATGCGGTATTTCTGAAAGCGGAAGAAACTCTGAAGATTATAAGAACGGAAGATGAGGACGAGATAACTTTCGACATATTTATGGAAGGAATTTACAGCTATGAACACAAAATAAGGGCAGCACTGCAAGAAGCACTGGTTTCGGCAAAAGGAAAAAAAGTTTACGTCAGATTAACAAATTAAACTTTAATAAAGTAGGAGAAGAGAATGGAACAGAAAATAAGCATAGAAGGAATAACGCTACAGGAAATAGTTACTAAACTTGGTATCGAAATGGATAGTAATGATCTTATGTTGGCCAAATATATAGAAGATGCCGGCAGAAAGCAAATAGAAAGCTTAAACAAGGAAGAAATGCAGAAGGCACTGAAAGAGTTTGAACAAGTGATTGATTGGGATAAAATAAAGCTAACAGAAAAGGGAAAGGCTGTGGAACCCTATCTGCAAGCTTTTATGGCAAAGCTTTTCTATTACCTTATTGCGGAAAAGTATGGATAAAGGGTTGTAAACCGGGAGAAAAGAAAGATTAGAACAGAAAAGGAAACAAACATAGGCGATGAACTGACATGGTTATTATTAATTCAGGGCTTTGTGAAATACAATGCGTTTTACATAATACATGATGCCGAAGAGAAGTTAAGACAAAGCTGGAGTGAAAAAGAGGGGAAGAAAAAAAGAAAGTCTTCGGTAGTATTACTAAGGCTGGCTGATTATTTAAAACTAATAAATTATAATTTAGAAGTTTGGAAAAAATATAGTTCATTTATAGGGGCATGCTCCATTAAACTTGATATAAACCAATTTTATGAAAAGGTTTACAAGGAATTTGAATTTAAACTGGAAAAAGAGACGGATGGCTGTAAGACCTACAGTGAGTTAGTAGCAAAAATAGAGTATTTGCAAAGGAAAATATTAGCACCTGCGGCTGGTAGTTTTTCCAGTGACGGGGTAGCCAAAGCCCCTTCCTTTATCATATATGTATAAAACCAAGTGGTCACAGTCTGTGACCGAAAGCTATTAGTATTACTAATATTCAAAGACTTAGTTGTCAAATATTCCTTTACAACTGCTGTTGATAAAAATAAATGAAAAAAGATGAAAATAAGTGTTGACATACTAAAATATGTGGCGTATAAATAAATTATCAACCCGCATTAAGAGGAGATGAAGCATGACTAACGACAATAACATGAGAAAGATAAGTAAAGAAGAGTTAGCGGAAGTATTAGCAGAGCATAAGTTATATATTAAAACTTGTGGTGAAAAAGGCACCAGAGCTAATTTATCTAATACTGATTTAACCGGAGCAGATTTAACTGAGGCTAATTTAGCCTGGGCTAATTTATCTGAAGCAGATTTATCTTACGCAGATTTAACCAACACTATTTTACACGTAATAAATTTATCTTACACTAATTTAACTGGAGCGGATTTATCCAAAGCAGATTTAATCGGAACAAAGTTATGCGGAGCTAATTTAACCGGCGCAAATCTATCCAAAGCGTATTTATCCGGAGCTAGTTTATTCCGAGCAAATCTATCCAAAGCAGAATTA
>CBFGTC010000019.1:0-26983 GCA_965651935.1 uncultured bacterium | reverse complement strand
ACGGTTACCACGGTGTGATTCATGACTGGGGTGAAGTCGTAACAAGGTAGCCGTAGGGGAACCTGCGGCTGGATCACCTCCTTATATGATGATCTAACTCTTTCTTGGAGGCGCTCACTTTAACTGCTTTCTTCTCAACGTACAAAGCGGGTCCGTAGCTCAGTTGGTTAGAGCGCACCCCTGATAAGGGTGAGGTCGGTAGTTCAACTCTACTCGGACCCACCAAAATGACGGGGTATACAGCTTAAATAAGATGTAGCAAAATAATGATGCTATCAAATTTAACTGTAATCGAACGCTCAGCTATGGGTCAGATTGATACAAAAAATTGTGGTTTTTGACAGTAATTTGTGGCAAGATGATTCGTAGGTGAGTGTTCCCAGCTACCAGGTTCGATATATAAGGGGCCATAGCTCAGCTGGGAGAGCATCTGCTTTGCAAGCAGAGGGTCGTCGGTTCGATCCCGACTGGCTCCATTAATGAAGCGTTTCTCAATTGGTGTCTAATGAGAGTATTTTTTAAAAAGAATATTTTCACTAGATACTAAAAAATTCTAGTACTGCTCTTTAACAATTTGATTTAGTAAGGCGCGAAGGTAATTATCTACTTAAATTTAGTTAGCGTTTTTTATTATTGATCTTGAGAATCATTCAAGGTTGCATGATAAGTGAATAAGCGTATACGGTGGATGCCTTGGCAGTCAGAGGCGATGAAGGACGTGTTAGTCTGCGATAAGCTGCGGGGAGCTGGCAAAAGAGCTTTGATCCGCAGATGTCCGAATGGGGAAACCCTTCTAGAAGCGATTCTAGAAATCATACACTGAATCCATAGGTGTATTGAAGCGAACCCGGAGAACTGAAACATCTAAGTACCCGGAGGAAAAGAAATCAACCGAGATTCCGTTAGTAGCGGCGAGCGAACGCGGATCAGCCTAGTTTACCAACATCTGTATTTTTCTAGCAGAATGACTTGGAAAAGTCAGCCGTAGAGGGTGATAGCCCCGTATGCGAAAGACCAATATAGTGGGTAACGATAAGTAAATCGGGACACGTGAAATCCTGGTTGAAGATGGGGGGACCATCCTCCAAGGCTAAATACTACTGACTGACCGATAGTGAACTAGTACCGTGAGGGAAAGGCGAAAAGAACCGCTGATAGCGGAGTGAAATAGAACCTGAAACCGTATATGTACAAGCAGTCAAAGCTTTGCGAAAGCAGAGCGATGGCGTACCTTTTGTATAATGGGTCAGCGACTTACTCGTTGTAGCAAGCTTAACCGCATAGGGGAGGCGTAGAGAAATCGAGTCATAATTGGCGTTTAGTTGCAGCGAGTAGACCCGAAACCGGGTGATCTATCCATGGCCAGGGTGAAGGTCAGGTAACACTGACTGGAGGCCCGAACTGGTTACTGTTGAAAAAGTATCGGATGAGCTGTGGATAGGAGTGAAAGGCTAATCAAACTCGGAGATAGCTGGTTCTCCTCGAAAGCTATTTAGGTAGCGCCTCGTGTATCACTGCTGGGGGTAGAGCACTGTTTCGGCTAGGGGGTCATCCCGACTTACCAAACCGATGCAAACTCCGAATACCAGCAAGTGTCAGCACGGGAGACACACGGCGGGTGCTAACGTCCGTCGTGAAAAGGGAAACAACCCAGACCTACAGCTAAGGTCCCCAAATCACTGCTCAGTGGGAAACGATGTGGGAAGGCACAGACAGCCAGGAGGTTGGCTTAGAAGCAGCCATCCTTTAAAGAAAGCGTAATAGCTCACTGGTCGAATCAGCCTGCGCGGAAGATATAACGGGGCTAAAACTGTGTACCGAAGCTGCGGATTCAAAAGTTAATTCTTTTGAGTGGTAGAGGAGCGTTCTGTAAGCCTGCGAAGGTGAGTTGTAAAGCTTGCTGGAGGTATCAGAAGTGCGAATGCTGACATAAGTAACGATAATACGAGTGAAAAACTCGTACGCCGAAAGTCTAAGGTTTCCTGCGCAACGCTAATCGGCGCAGGGTGAGTCGGTCCCTAAGGCGAGGCAGAAATGCGTAGTCGATGGAAAACAGGTTAATATTCCTGTACTTCATTATATTGCGATGGGAGGACGGAGAAGGTTAGGTCAGCCACCCGATGGTTGTGGTGGTTTAAGCGTGTAGGGAGAGTTTCTAGGCAAATCCGGAAACTCAATTCCGAGGCGTGATGACGAGCTTAAGTCTTCGGGCTTAAGCGAAGTGACTAATACCCGGCTTCCAGGAAAAGTCTCTAAGCTTCAGATATAATGGAACCGTACTACAAACCGACACAGGTGGACAGGTAGAGAATACCAAGGCGCTTGAGAGAACTTGGGTGAAGGAACTAGGCAAAATAGTACCGTAACTTCGGGAGAAGGTACGCCCTTTGTAGGTGTATGTCCTGCGACAGAAGCCGAGAAGGGTTGCAATAATCAGGTGGCTGCGACTGTTTAATAAAAACACAGCACTCTGCAAACTCGTAAGAGGAAGTATAGGGTGTGACGCCTGCCCGGTGCTGGAAGGTTAATTGATCCGGTCATCCCTTCGGGGAGAAGCTGGTGATAGAAGCCCCAGTAAACGGCGGCCGTAACTATAACGGTCCTAAGGTAGCGAAATTCCTTGTCGGGTAAGTTCCGACCTGCACGAATGGCGTAACGATGGCCACGCTGTCTCCATCCAAGGCTCAGTGAAATTGAAATCGCTGTGAAGATGCAGTGTACCCGCGGCTAGACGGAAAGACCCCGTGAACCTTTACTATAGCTTTACACTGAACTCTGAGTTTGTCTGTGTAGGATAGGTGGGAGGCTTTGAAGCCAGAACGCTAGTTCTGGTGGAGCCAACCTTGAAATACCACCCTGACGGACTTGGGGTTCTAACTCAGACCCGTAATCCGGGTCGTGGACAGTGTATGGTAGGTAGTTTGACTGGGGCGGTCTCCTCCTAAAGAGTAACAGAGGAGCGCAAAGGTACCCTCAGCGCGGTCGGAAATCGCGCATTGAGTGCAAAGGTAAAAGGGTGCTTGACTGCAAGACTGACAAGTCGAGCAGGTACGAAAGTAGGCCTTAGTGATCCGGTGGTTCTTCATGGAAGGGCCATCGCTCAACGGATAAAAGGTACTCCGGGGATAACAGGCTGATACTGCCCAAGAGTCCATATCGACGGCAGTGTTTGGCACCTCGATGTCGGCTCATCACATCCTGGGGCTGTAGCAGGTCCCAAGGGTATGGCTGTTCGCCATTTAAAGTGGTACGCGAGCTGGGTTTAGAACGTCGTGAGACAGTTCGGTCCCTATCTGCCGTGGACGTTTGAGATTTGAGAGGGGCTGCTCCTAGTACGAGAGGACCGGAGTGGACGAACCTCTGGTGTTCCGGTTGTCACGCCAGTGGCACTGCCGGGTAGCTATGTTCGGACGGGATAACCGCTGAAAGCATCTAAGCGGGAAGCCCCCCTCAAGATGAGATCTCGCGAGCTCTTGAAGCTCCTAAAGATTCGTTGAAGACGACAACGTTGATAGGCAAGGTGTGGAAGCGCAGTAATGCGTGTAGCTAACTTGTACTAATTAATCGTGCGGCTTAACATGCAACCTTAAATGGTTTTTGAGACGAAATTGAATTAAGCGATTTTTAAACCTTCATGACCTTACTAAATCAGATTGTAATAATTTCGGTTATCTAATGAATATAATTAGATAACTAACCCTTTCCTGGCGGCAATAGCGAGTGGGTACCACCTGAATCCATTCCGAACTCAGTAGTGAAAACACTCAGCGCCGATGATAGTATGATTTTTTTCATGCGAAAGTAGGACACTGCCAGGCTCTTTTTCTAAAAGCCCACAGAAAATTTTTTTGTGGGCTTTTTTTTTGATAATTCTTAAAAATTTTCTCCGGAAGAAGTACCTTCAAAACTTTGTATTAGCAGTGACACTACCTTAATTAGAGTTACTGAGTTTGGAGAAAAGTTACCGCTAGAAGCCTGAATAAACGGCGGCATTTATAAAGCTAACAAGCTCCCAACACTGGAAATTCTTTTAATGGTGGCCATGCTTTTTTCCTTGTAATAACTGAGCTTAAAATTCTTATACTTATGTTTTTCTGCGGAGTTTTATTTTGATCAAGAAAATGATTCAACTTGCTTTGACACCATCTGAAATATCAAATAGGCAAAAAAAAGCTGGAAATAATTCCAGCTTTCTTAAAGTTTAATTAATTACAAATTAATTGATATTAATTAAAGCATTTGACAAAACGAGGAGATCTCGGATCATTATGACCTACGTAATAGTACCCACCAAATACATAAACTTTTCTGGGATTGGAAATATTGTTGTCACAAGGCACTTCTACATAAGGATAACCCTCTACTGTTTGATGGCAATCGGTTTGATGTTTATCTTTTGGATCAACCCAACATAATGAAATCGTATAGTTAGCTGGCAGTATAGATGAGTCAATTTGTAAAGTACCAAATGCATTGACGGTTCTGTATACAGCAGTGTTCCCCTCCTCCCCGTCTGCGTCATGCACCAAAAAAGTAATAGGAGCCATTGAGTCATTTCGAATGGTTAATCCAGTGGTACTATGAGCTAACGCAGATCCCATTAAAAAAGAACTGGCTAAAGCAGCGGTTAATAAAAATTTTTTCATATTAAACTCCATTTAAATGATTAGAACAAAAGAGCCGCCATTTATGACGGCTCAGACTGAAAATTAGTTATTGTCTATCGATGATGTCGCGTTTTTTGAAGCAATCTAAATTAAGGTTTCCATATTTGTCTGTGGTAATTTTAACAGAAGTAGGACTATCCACTGAGCAGAATCGAGTTCCGGAATTGCCTTCGCAAGTGGGATTAGTGGGAAAACCGGCAACGCTATCAATAGGCACTAAACCATCCGCAGGACATGCCGCAAATTTGAAGCTCTTGGTACATTTTATTACCAATTTGGTGCACTCATGTGCACAAACTTTTTTAGCAACGATCACTTCGCAATTTTTGTCTAATGCTTCGGCAATAACATCGATTCTTGAATTATTCTGAACCCAAACTGTGGAGGTATAAAATTTTCCGGTATTGGCAAAAGCGGAGCTAGCTGCTGCGACTGAGAATCCTATGGCAGCTAACGATAAAACGATTTTTTTCATAATTAGTTTCCTTACTAAGTTATTTAAAAAAACTGGAAGCCAACGTGGCATCCATTCCATCCATAATATATAGGGTTTTAATGAAAAAATCAATGAAAATTAAACTTTTATTAAGAAAGCAATAAAGCTGTGAAAAATTAAATCAATCACGCCGATAACCAGTAGACTGGAAAAATATAACAAGACAAACCAAGTCCATTTTTTTTTAATACTCGAAGACATTTTTTACTTTACCCTTAAAAATATGATAAGAATAGCCTGTGTAAATTAATAAGATTGGCAACATAATAATTACGCCAAATAGTAAAAAATGTAACGAAGTGTCCGGCGCTGCGGCTTGCCATACGGTTGTTTCAAAAGGAATGACATAAGGGAAAATGCTGACGATAAAACCCACATAAGCGCAAAGGAATAACACCACTGTACACCAAAATGGCACAATTTCATCGCTTTTATACAAACCCCATAATAGTATAACCGTCGTAATTGCAGAAATATAAGGTAATATAAGCAAATATATCCAATTGCCATGCCCAAACCAGCGTTCAAAAATTTGCGGCGACAAGTGCGGTGTCCACAAACTGGCGACAACCATGCCAATTAATACTCCTGCTAGAGTAATATAAGCGGCCTTAGTCATTTTTTTAGGCAACGAACCCGTGGTTTTCAAAATTAACCGAGTCGCACCCAACAGCGAATAACCAAAGACTAAACCGATGGCGGTAAAGATGGTGAAAGGGATAACAATGGAGGAATGGAGATGGAAGCCGCTGATGAAATTACCTAACACAACTCCTTGGATAAGCGTCACCATTAAAGACGCTGCCGCAAAAATACTGTCCCAAACTTTTCGTCCATTCTGAGCGGCTTTAAGCCTAAATTCAAACACCACTCCACGAAACAGCAAAGCAATCAACATTAAAAAAATAGGTAAATAAAAGGTGGGTAACAATCGGCTAAACGCCAGAGGAAAGGCACCGTATAGAGCGGCTCCGCCAAATACTAACCAAGTTTGATTGCCATCCCAAGTCGGCAATAATACGCTCATGGCCGTATCGCGCTCATCCGCATTCATGAAGGGCATCAACATGCCAGCACCTAAAGTGAAGCCATCCAAAATCACGTACATGACAATACAAAAAGCAATCACGAAAGCCCAAGCTAAAGGTAATAAGTCCATTTTTATTTTTCCTCCGACATATAGGCGAATGGTGAAGCTTCCACTTCTAAATGTGCAGGGCCTTGCTGAATGATTTTGTTGAGATATTTAAAATAAAAAACGCCAAAAATAATTCCATAAACAACAATAATCAGTGCAAAAGAAATAATGACGTTGTGAAGAGAAATGGCAGAGGCGGATTCTAACGTGCGTAAATAATTTTGCACAACCCACGGCTGTCGACCCAATTCAGCTGTAAACCAACCGGTTAAAATGGCTAAAAATCCTGCTGGAGAAAAATAAACTAAAGCACGTAAAAACCAGCGGGTATTGAATAAGCGACCACGCCAAAGCAACACCACTCCTAAAATCGCCAGTACTAACATGAGTAAACCTAAACCGACCATGATGCGGAAGCTATAAAAAACCCCGGCAACCCAAGGACGGTCCGAAGCAGGAACGCTTTTAAGACCGGGCAATTCCCCATCGAAATGGTGAGTATTGATCAAGCTGGCCAATTTGGGAATACTCAATTCTGCTGTATTACGTTCTTGATCTTGGAGCGGCACAGCAAATAAAAGCAGGGGAGCTCCCCTTTGAGTTTGCCAATTCCCTTCGATTGCAGCTGTTTTAGTGGGTTGATATTTCAAAATATTCAGTCCCGCTTGATCTCCCAAAAAAACTTGAATGGGGATGAGGATGAGTAAAATTGGCATGACCCAACGTAAAGCGGATGAGGCAAAGGCGTGAAATTTATTTTGTAATAGGTAATAGGCAGATACTCCTGCAACCACCCAACCAGTCGTGATATACGCTGATAATAGCATATGTAAAAATCGAGGGATGGAGACGGGATTAAAAATCACTTTTACCCAATTATTGACAATAAATTGTCCGTTGGTAAAGGTGGCCCCATCAGGATATTGCATCCACGAGTTAGCGCTGAGTATCCAAAAGGCAGACATGCTAACCCCCACTACCACTAACAAGGTAGCCGCATAATGGAGAGTATGTCCCACTCGTTCCCAGCCAAAAATCATCACCCCTAAAAATCCAGCTTCAATGAAAAATGCCGTTAATACTTCATAAGTAAAAAGCCCTCCCAGCGCAGGGCCTACGGCTTGAGTGTACTGAGACCAGTTGGTGCCTAATTGAAACGCCATGACAATGCCGGAAACCACGCCCATGCCAAACGTTAAAGCAAAAATTTTTATCCAAAATTTACATAAGTTAAAATAAAGGGGGTTTTTGGTTTTAAGCCACACGCCTTCCATTATGGCGAGAAAAGTAGCTAAACCGATGCTAAAAGCAGGGAATAAAATATGAAAAGCTACGGTGAAAGCAAATTGAACACGAGCAATAGTGACAGTATCTAAAGTCATTATTTCTCCTTAACTGGCTGACAGTATTTTACGTTAATTTTCTTAAGATAACAATTGCTTTCTGGTTCTTATCCGCAGTTCAGACAAAGCCTGTACTCCGGAATGAAAGGGGGAGATCGCTCCGCTCTTCTCCCCCTTTTGAACCCCATCAGGATGGGGATTTTTCTACGAAAAATATTTTTATTGAAAAATCATTCTTTCAATATTTTATGTGATTATATGCGATTTTTTTTGGCGGGAATTGCTGCAATTAATTATTTGTAAATCTCTTGCCTCTCTCACAAGGAATGAGGTGAAAAAAAAATCGACAATGAGGGGTGTTTATCTATATTTAAAGACTTTGAACAGGGTCTTAAATTCCCGCTTTTCTTTCTCAATGGCTCAATTCTTTTGATCACGACTCTTCGGTTTTATTGCGAACAATTGATATTCAACGCGCTGTGTTTAAATCAGCAGCCAGTAGGGTGTTTTCCAATAGAACGGCGACGGTCATCTGGCCTACACCGCCAGGCACAGGAGTAATCCAGGCAGCACGTTCCTTGGCGGATTCAAAATCAATATCGCCGGTGATCTTGCCATTCGGTAATCGATTAAATCCCACGTCAATAACAATAGCGCCCGGTTTGATCCATTGACTGTTAACAATACCAATTTTGCCTATTGCTGAAATTAAAATATCAGCAGAGCGGATAGGAGCATCCAAAACTTTGGAAAAACGATGGCAAACGCTGACACTGCACTTAGCTAATAACAATTCTAATGCCATAGGACGTCCGACGATATTAGAGGCGCCTAAAACAACAGCCTGTAAACCCGTCAAATCCACACCCGTCGTGTTCAGTAGTTTGATGACTCCATAAGGTGTACACGGTCGTAATAACGGTTGACGTAAAGCCAATCTCCCCATATTAAAAGGGTGGAAACCATCCACGTCTTTGCGCGGATCAATTTTTTCAAGTAAGGGAGCAGGCTGGATATGAGACGGTAAGGGCAATTGTAATAATATTCCGTGGACTAAAGGATCTTGGTTATACTTTTCAATGACATCCGCAACCTCTTGCGCAGAACTATTTTCCGAAAGCCGGTGGCAATAAGAGTCAATCCCTACCTCAGCGCAGGCTTTTTGTTTGTGGTGGATATAACTTAAAGAAGCGGGATTTTCACCCACCAATATTACCGCCAAACCTGGAGCAGGCAATTGACGATTAATTCGCTGTAAAACTTTTTTGGCCACTTCTTGTTTAATTTTGGCTGCTAAAGTCATTCCTTCTAAAATTTTGGCGCTCATAATAACATTGCGGGAAATTAAAAAAATAATCATACTATAATTTAATCATTTTGATCAATGTGAGCAGTGGATGACTTTTCATTTTTGTTATTTATCCGCTTGGTTAAAAAAGGAACCCGGGGCGTTACTCGTCGAGATGGAGCGCGCTCAGTTGGAAAAATTATTAAAGCCCGTGCTGGGAAATTATTTAGTGCAAATGGGCGGTTTGCCAAAATTGGTTGCTAATAGTTCTATTCGATTCAAATGGTTTTTCAACACCCAAGCGCGTTCGGGTTCTATACAAGTCGCGCTAGATGAATTACCTTTACAGCCTGAAAGTGTGGATGTTATTGTCATGGTTCACGTGTTAGAGTTTGTCCCCAAGCCTCCGGTATTATTACGCGAAGCATACCAAGCTCTCGCCCCGGGGGGGCAAATGATTATCGTCAATTTAAATCCTTGGAGTCTTTGGGGATTGAAGCATGCTTTAACCCAGGACCATGACCTGCCGTGGAACGGTCATTTTTGGTCTATGAGTCGAGTCAAACATTGGTTGAGAGACTTGGGGATGCATATCATCATGGGTGATACGTTTTGTTTTCGCCCGCCTCTCCATAGCGCCCGTTGGTGGAAACGTTTGTTATGGTTAGAAGCATTAGGCCCATTTTGTTTTCCTGCTCAAGGCGGTTTTTATATCTTGGCAGCGCAAAAACGAGTGGCGGGAATGACTCCGATACTATTGCGCTCGTGGAATATCAAACGGAATCCCCTTAACTTAACTGTGACAAAATAAATTGAGTGTAAATAAATATGAAAACTCTGCCGTTAGTTGAAATTTTTACTGATGGAGCATGTCGTGGCAATCCCGGGCCGGGAGGTTGGGGAGCGATTTTACGTTATGAGAGTCATTGTAAGGAAATTTATGGCGGGGAACGATTAACCACCAATAATCGCATGGAACTGATGGCCGCGATTCAAGCGCTTTCCTCGCTGCAAAAACCTTGTCGAGTGATATTGACAACCGACTCCGAATACGTGCGCCGCGGGATTACGGAGTGGATTCACCAATGGAAATCACGAGGTTGGCGAACGAGTAAAAAAGAACCGGTAAAAAATCAGGATTTATGGCAACGTTTGGATGACAAAGTTCTATTCCATCAATTGGAATGGCGCTGGATTAAAGGTCATAGCGGTCACGCCGAAAATGAGCGCGCCGATCAGTTAGCTAACCGGGCCATTGATGAATTGAGTGTGCAGTCATGAAGCGGCAGATTGTATTGGATACTGAAACAACCGGATTGCTTACCGCAGCGGGGCATAGACTGATTGAAATTGGATGTCTGGAGATGGTCAATCGTCGATTTACCGGCAAGCGTTTCCATACTTACATCAATCCGCAGCGAGCGGTCGATCCAGAAGCTTTTGAAGTGCATGGAATCAGTAATGAATTTTTACAGGACAAGCCGTTGTTTTCGCAAATTGTCACTGAGTTATTGATTTTTATCGAAGGGGCAGAATTAATTATCCACAATGCTGAATTTGATATTGGCTTTTTGAATCATGAATTAAAGCTTTGGGACAAGAATGCCAAGCCTATTTTGGAAATTTGTTCGGTAATTGATACCTTGATTTTGGCCCGCGAAAAACATCCGGGTCAGTCCAATAGTTTAGACGCCTTATGCCGCCGATATCAGGTGGACAATTCTAAGCGCGATTTGCATGGCGCTTTAATTGACGCTTACCTTTTGGGTGAGGTTTACCGGGCGATGACGGGAGGCCAAGAGCAATTATTTGTTACTGATAAAGAAGAGCAGCCACATATGGCTCTCCAAGAGAAAGACGAAATCGTAAATGCTCAAAAGAATCACTCTTTGATAGTGTTACAGCCAACAATGGAAGAGCTAAACAGTCATCAAGAATTTCTGCAGTTTCTCCAAAAAAACGGCAAATGCTTGTGGAATTGAGAAGAGAACGTATCGCAATTTCCCCAGGTTTCTATTTTTCGCCTATATCCGTTCGATAATGACAGCTAGGCCAGGCCACCTTGCGAACGGCATCGTAAGCAATTTGGCGTGCTTGACTCATGTCTGCGCCTATGGCGGTAACGGCTAAAACTCTTCCGCCATGAGTGACTACTTGGCCATCGGCTAATTTGGTTCCAGCGTGAAATATTTTACACAATGGAGAAATGGGGTTGTTTAAATGCAGCAAAGGTTCGCCTGTGCGATAGTTGGCTGGATAAGCTTGCGCGGCAAGAATCACGGCGAGTGCGGGGCGTTCATCCCAGCTAGCATTAATTTTATGGAGTTTGCCATCCACTGCGGCCAAACATAAATCAATCAAATCCGATTGCAGTCTCATGATGATGGGTTGCGTTTCAGGGTCACCGAGACGGCAATTGAACTCCAGAACTTTGACTTCATTTTGAGGTGTGATCATTAATCCCGCATAAAGAAAACCGACATAGGGAGTGCCTCTTGCCGCAAACTCTTTGGTGACCGGCTCAATGACACTGGCTAATATCTCTTTTTCAAGCGTGTCGTTAATTTGAGGAGCTGGAGAATACGCGCCCATTCCGCCGGTGTTAGGGCCTAAATCCTGATCGTCCCGCCGTTTATGGTCTTTGGAGCTGGCCAAAGGAAGGATATGATAACCATCCGTCATCACAATAAAACTCATTTCGGTGCCTGTCACAAATTCTTCAATCACGATACGCTGACCGGCAGCGCCAAAAATTTTATCGGATAACATCGAAATGATGGCAATTTCGGCTTGGGCCAAATTTTCGGCAATAATCACGCCTTTGCCTGCCGCTAATCCATCGGCTTTAATCACTAAAGGAAAGGATTGACTTCGCGCATAATTTAAAGCCTGTTCGAGATTGTCAAAAACACCGTAGCGTGCGGTTGGGATTCCGGCTTGCTGCATAAAATTTTTACTGAAAATTTTCGATGTTTCTAATTGCGCTACTTCACGGGTGGGGCCAAAGCAGGTTAATCCGGCTGATTGAAAAATATCAACAATGCCGGCGGCAAGAGCCAATTCAGGTCCTACGATGGTTAAGTCAATTTGTTGCTGTTTAGCGAAGTTCAGTAATCCCTGAACATCATCTACGGCTAACGGCACATTTTCAACTTTATCTTCCAATGCAGTACCGGCGTTTCCCGGAGCGGCCCATATTTTGTGTACTCGAGGAGATTGTGCGCACTTCCAAGCTAGCGCGTGTTCACGGCCTCCTGATCCAATAATGAGAATATTTAAATGGGTGTTTTTCATGATTAATGCCTAAAGTGACGTATGCCGGTGAAAACTAAGGCGATATGGTAGTGATTAGCAGCAGCAATGACTTCGTTATCCCGTTTGGAGCCGCCGGGTTGAATGATGGCGCGTATTCCGGCTTTAGCTAGAATTTCTAATCCATCAGCGAAAGGGAAGAAACCATCCGAGGCTGCTACGGCATCTTTTAAATCCAATTGCATTTGATGCGCTTTTAAAACGGCAATCTCAGCACTAAATACTCGGCTAGTTTGTCCTCCTCCAATCCCTAAAGTGGCTTGATTGTGCGCTAAGACAATGGCGTTGGATTTTACATTTTGGCACACTTTCCACGAAAATAATAAATCTTTCCATTCGGCTTCAGTGGGTTGACGTGAGCTCATTATTTGACAATTGGCTATGGCAATTGAATCGCGGTCTTGATCTTGAATTAAAAATCCACCGTCGATGGATTTGAGTTCACGGCTGATTTTATTTTGAGGACTTAGCTCCACTTTGAGTAAACGCCAAGACGGTTTAGCTTGAAAAAGCTGGAGCGCCGCGTTTTCAAAGTCTGGGGCGATAATCACTTCCACAAATTGTTGCGATAAGATGGCCTGCGCTGTCTGCGCATTCACGATTTGGTTAAAGGCAATAATACCGCCAAAAGCCGAAGTCGGATCCGTTTTCAAAGCCTGTTGGTACGCTTGTTCTATTGTGTTAGCAGTAGCGATTCCGCATGGCGCTGCGTGTTTTATAATGGCGCAGGCAGGAACGTTTTGGTCAAAAATTTTTACACAATTTAAGGCAGCATCGCTATCTAATAAATTATTGTAAGACAGCGGCTTGCCTTGAATGGGAGTGGTCTTGGCTAAGCTAAGCGAGGAAGAGGCTGGATTAATGTAAACTGCTGCATTTTGATGAGGATTCTCCCCGTAACGTAAACTTAAATTTTTCTGTAATGTTAAATTCAGGCGGTCGGGGAAATGGTTTGCGCGTTGGTCATTTTCCGATAAATATTCGCAAATGGCTTGATCGTAACGACTGGTATGAGCAAATACCTTTTGCGCTAGCTTTTTCCGCGTGTTTAGGGTAGGGCGACCTTGCTGTTCTATCTCGGCTAAGACTAAATCATAATCGGCAGGGTCAACGATCACCGTAACTCTGGAGAAATTTTTAGCTGAAGCGCGCAACATGGAGGGGCCGCCAATATCAATTTGTTCTATGGCTTGCTCCAAACTGCAATTGGCTTTATTAATGGTGTCTTGAAAAGGATAAAGATTGACAACGACAAGATCAATAGGAGAAATGTGATGTTCTGCCAGCGCGATGTCGTCTATTCCAGGCCGCGAAAGCAGTCCCCCGTAAATTTTAGGGTGCAAAGTTTTAACCCGGCCATCCATTATTTCGGGGAAACCGGTGTAATCAGTTATTTTAATAATCGGAATTTGATTTTGTTGAAGAAAAGTAGAAGTGCCGCCAGTAGACAAAATTTCAATATTTCTGGCGGCTAAAGTTCGGGCGAGATCTAAAAGCCCTTCTTTATTTGATACACTAATAAGTGCTCTGTGGATTGGCTTAGCTTCAGTCATCTGCTTTTGTTTTAAATAAATCGTATTGGGCCATTTTTTTACGCAATGTACCACGGCTGATCCCGAGAATCTTGGCTGCCTTGCTTTGATTTTGGCCAGTATATTGTAAGACCATTTCTATCATAGGCTGTTCTACTTCAGCTAATACTAAATCATATAAATTAGCAGGTGTTTGTCCTTCTAGTCTTATGAAATATTGCCTCAACGATTCGCGCACGCTATTACGTAACGATTGACTGCTTACGTTAACGGGAATATCTGAAACAATCCCTAGGGTTTCTTCTATTGAGGTGGGTGTCATTCCTTTCAATGTCGTACTCCTGTGGTTAATTATCTAGTGCAATTGCACGCCTTTGCGCCTAAGCGCAGCCGGCTAACCGGCTAAGAAAGTGCACATTATAAACTTTGTTTTTAAAGGAAACAAGACTCAATTGTTCTTATCCTGAACTGGTGTCGTGCTGAATGTTTTATTTATTCAATTCGGAGCCAAATAAACCACAGGCTACTGCGGAATTGCTGGAACTACAAAAATATGTTGAACTCTGACAATGAAAAAAATTATTCCAGTTGCAGTAGGGATTTTATTTAACCCGAGAGGGGATGTTTTATTAACTTGGCGCAATGCACAAAAAATTCCTGGAAATTGTTGGGAATTCCCAGGCGGAAAAATAGAAAATGATGAAACGCCGTATCAAGCTTTATGCCGAGAACTGCACGAAGAAATTGATATTGTCGTAGAACAAGCTAAGTCTCTTTTTAGTCTTGCGCATGAATATGAAAATTGTCGCGTTATTTTACACGTTTGGCGTGTAACTCAACATAAAAATAATCCGCAGAGTAATGAAGGGCAAATGTTATTTTGGGCGCCTGTCCCACAGCTGCATTTTTTTAAATTGCCTGGCGCGAATCACACCATAGTCAATTTTTTGCAATCTGCAAAAGCCTCGATATTTATAGGGTAGAATTAAAATGGAGTAATTGTAATAAACTAAAATTTTTTGTGTTTAAGGGGTGTTGCAATCAAAAAAAAATCTGTTTAGAATGTACAACTGGCTGGCAAGGGTGCCAGTTTTTAGTTAACTAATTTCAAAAAGGAAATATTTATGATTAAAAAACCGCAATCTTTAGCTTTAGCGGCTTTTGCTGCATTGTTCAGTGCTTCTGCATTTGCAGGCGGTCCTGAAATGCTGTTGCCAGCACCAAACCCTTTCGATGGTTTCTTTATCGGTGGCACGGTTGGTTTAAATCATACAGGCTATGAGATGGACAGCTCTGTGAGCAGCTTCAGGAAAAAATGCCTTCACGATCCAAGTTCTCCTACTGTAGTCACTCCCCTTATTTCACAATCCGGTGGTGATACGGATGATGAAGTTTATGGTGGAATCAGAGGCGGTTGGGGTAAAACCTTTAGAGGCAGATGGTACGGCGGTGTGGAAGGCTTTGGAACTTTTGGTAATTCAGATGGCGAAGTAACTCAAACCTTTTTCCCTGGCAATCAAGTTTTTACCGCTACCTCAACCAATGATGGCCATGTCGGCGATCAATGGGGGGTAAACGCCAAATTGGGTATTTTATTGTCGCCCACCACTTTAGCTTACACACGTTTAGGTGTCATTTGGGCTGATGTACAAGCAACTATCGATGTTGATGCTTTCGTCCCGGGTCTTAATTCAAGTATTTCTATTTTAGATGCAAGTAACTCAAATAATCAGTCCGCATTTTTATGGGGATTTGGTCTTGAGCAATTTGTTTGGGGAGACATGGTTTCGATATTCGCTGAATACACCCATGCTAATTTTAACAGCGTAAACGTAAGTACGGATTATCCTCCTACGGTTGACCCGACTAATCCACCGAGGGCAGGTCTTACTTTTAGTAACTCTGTTAAACCTGAACTCAGCACCTTCACGGGTGGTGTTAATTTCCACTTCCGTGGACCATTCAATCGCTGGATTTAATTTAATTAAATCAAGTCAATTTAAAAAAGGGGGGATTTTTCCCCCTTTTTTATTAATATTTTTCAAAAATTCCGCCTTGCTTTTAAAATTATCATTATGGTACATTGGCGTTAATTGACAAAAATTATTGGTTTTGTCGGTGGATTTGAAATGGAATTTTTTTAATAAGGATATTTATATGAAGAAAAAAATTATTTATTCTTCTGCGTTGGCGACTTTTTTGTGTGTATCGTCTGCCTTAGCAGGAGGTCCTGAAATTTTTCCAGTGGTAGATTACTTTAGTGGATTTTACATCGGGGGTACTGTTTCGGGACATCTTTCCGATTTTGACGCATCCACTTCAGTTGATTTAATTGAAGCCGTCCCTCCCCCGCCCGCAGTGAATCCGATCTTGGCGCCTGGCAATTTATTAAGAATTTTTGATGAAGGCGCATCGTGGGACGCTTTTGGTGGAGTTCAAGGCGGCTTCGGATGGACTTTCGTACATCGTTGGTATTTAGGTATTCAAGGTTTTGCTGATTTCGGCACCTCCAGAAGCACCCAGACCAGTAATAGCACGCTCATCGATACCAACATCGCCAATTTAGTAACCGATCATGGGACTGTCCAGAATAGCACCCAGGTACGATTGGCCAGTGATTACGGTGTCGCAGGCAAAGTGGGTTTCTTAGTGACACCCATGACAATGATTTATGGGAAAATTGGTGCAGTTTGGGCTAATTTAAAAGTCACTAATACCACCACTGCCACAAATCAGTTAAATTTTAATTTTCCAGGCACAACCACTTGTTTTGAATGCATCAATACCGTGGCCAGTGCCAGCAGCACGGATGATAGTACAAAAATCGGGGCGATATTTGCTATCGGTGCTGAGCAATTCATCTACCGAGATTTTGTTTCCTTCAACATTGAATATTCCAGCACAAGCTATGGGCCTGTCACTACCGGCCCGGTTAATTTAGTGTCATCCACTACCGCGACTGGATTAATCCCTTTTCAAACCAATCCACGCACTTTACCCGTCACCACCACGACCAATGTCGCCTCAACGCGGGTGGATTCTATCTTGGCTGGACTGAATTTTTATTTTGGCAGGGAATGGTTTTAAAGATAATGAAGGATGAACTAACAAGACTGTTAGTTTTTTAAATGGATTTTAATTTTAAGGATTATTATTTATGAAGAAGAAGATTGTTTGTTCGGCATTCACACTTTTATTCAGTGCTTCCTCAATAGCCATGGCCGGTGGCCCGGAAATATTGCCCCCTTTGGATTATTTTAGTGGATATTATATTGGTGGAATGGGCGGAGTGCAGCATTTTACGATAGACGAAACGACCAATGTATTTCTCACTGAGCCGGTGGCTTTATTGAATATTATTCCGTTAACCTTAGTGGAGGCGGGTACTCTCAATACCTTTAACGCCAGCGGAGGGAACTATGTGGGCTATGGTGGAGTCCAAGGCGGTGCAGGTAAAGTATTTTGGCAACATTTCTATTTAGGGTTGCAAGGTTGGGGCGCCTGGGGTGACGATACGGAAAATAATGAACAACTGGGTAATATTCCCTTTGCTCCGGATATCCATGTGCATGTGATTCCAAACAGCGGTGATTTTATTGTCAATACTGTGGCTAAGGCTAGCACCAGTACTTCGACCAAAGTGAGTAACAATTATGGGGTTGCCGCCAAATTAGGTTGGGTGGTGGCGCCGCGGAGTATGTTTTACGGAAAAATTGGTGCATCATGGGCTGATGTGAAACTATCTAACTGGCTTAGTGTTCATGTTAATGCTGATATTAATGATGTAAGGGGTGCGGATATATTAAATGCGGACACCGGTCTCAATGCTGACTCCAGTACCGATAAGACTAAATTGGGTCTGTTATTAGGTCTTGGTTTTGAGCAATTTGTTTGGGAAGATATTGTTTCTATCAACGTGGAGTATAACTTTGTCACTTATGGCAGTGTGACTACGCCGCCTGCCCAGTTGACAGGTGACACCTTTGTGACTGCTCCGGCAATATCGAGCAACAAGCTAGGGCCTTTTACAACAGACACCAATGTATACACTTCAGCAACCTGTAGTAAAATTAGAATCAGCCAGCTAATGGCAGGTTTAAACTTTTATTTTGGAAGAGGGTGGATTTAGAGAAGATCTTGGGCATCATTCCCTTCCCCTCCTGGAGGGGGAGGGGAAATCAGAATTTACAACAGGCCAATTGAAAAGTAATTTGTTCAGTCACTTGTTTGGATTTTTCACCGGTCAAGTAATTGATTCTGACTAATCGGATTGAAAGTCCGTGTATTCCTGCGCTTATTTCGGCATACACGCCGAGTTCAATTGGAAGCCCTACTCGAATTAATTGGCAGGGTAAAGTTGAATCTAAAGTCTGATGATAAAAGCCATTCTGAGTGGTAATGGTCTGTTCTGAACAGCTATGTCTTATTAAATCTAACACCAGACTGACGATTTCCGGCAATGGTTTTAGGGCGTCAGTCCATTGGGTTAATTCTCGTTCACGTAATTCGTAAGGTTGTTTCACCCATAGAGCATAAGTTGGCACATGATGGTAAAAGATTCCGCCGGGATTGGCCAATTGAGGACGCAATTGGTTAAAAAAATCATTATTACGTAAAGATTCTCCTATCCGTCCGGCAATATGATGAAGTTGAGCGATTAATTGATCTAATTGCTTAAGAATTTTTTTTAAACGCTGGGTATCAACCTGAGGGAAACGTTCTAATTGACTTAATGAGGTGGAATATTGCGTCAACATTTGTACCATTTTGGATTTCAGATCGGGGCGATCAATGATTTCCACCAAACGCAAAAGAGTAATCAAAGCCATTTGCGAGCCGCGCGTGGATTGGTGCGCGGAATATTCTTGCAATTGATTAAAAAGCTGCTCTAAACGTAAACAAACACGAAGTGGCTCATTTAAAGGTTGTTCAAAATAAATTAAATTGGCTGGTGTATTTTGCGACATGAGTTTATTGTCTTAAAAAACGAGTGCTGTTAATAGGTGCTTGTGCATTGGTTGAGCGGCAAGGGTTTGTGTCCAAACCGCCTCGACGAGTAAAATGACCCATCACGGTTAACTCATGAGTTTGACAATGCCTCAAAATATCCATGAAAATGCGTTCAACGCAATGCTCATGGAATTCTTTGTGATTACGGTAAGAAATTAAATATTTAAGCAATTGCTCATGATTGATTTTAGGGCCTGTATATGTAATTTCAATACTTCCCCAATCCGGTTGTCCTGTGCCTAAACAATTGGATTTAAAAATATCGCTATAAAGCGTTTCGGTTACGATGCTGTCTTCAGCGCAGCTTAATAAATTGGGATCGACTGAATATTGGGATACTTCGATATCCAAGTGATCAAGATAAGTTCCTTCCATGCGACCCAGTTCGCAAGAATGGATAAGCGTTAAAGGAGCGATTTCTAATAGAATAGGGGCTTGGATGCAGGTGCTTAAATCACGTTCTAATGTGGCGCTGACCGCGGCTTCATTTTCAAATCGGGTTTGGTGAAAAGAATTAAGGTATAACTTAAAGGATTTTGCTTCAATGATATTAGGAGAGTGGCAGGGAATGACAAATTGTGCGATAGCGCTAATGGGTTTACCTTTTAAATTCAGCCATGACAGTTCATAGGCATTCCATAATTCATAACCAAAAAAAGGAGGAGTTCCTTTAATTTCAAGTAATTCGCGAAAAGGTGCTCTGGCTATGGGAAATAAGAAATCTGTGCGGTATTCCCCTTCATAAGATGCGGATTTGCCTAATGGTGATTTATCAATAATGGATTGTTGATATGTCATCGACGAAGTATATTCAGCCCGAGGAGATTTGTAAATACTGAGCGTGCAATTTCTTGATCTGAGCTTCTAAGTCGTTTAAATTGCCATTATTTAAGATAATATCGTCTGCAATGCGCAGCCGTTCTTCACGTGAGCTTTGATCTTGAATGATTTTGAGGACTTCTGCTGGGGATGTGGAATCTCGGCGTGAGGCTCGTTCTATTTGCAAATTTTCTGGGGTATCGACAACGCAGATTCTGTCTAGGAAACTTGCCTCAGCTAAGTCTGTTTCAACTAATAATGGGATCACAATGATACAATATGCGGAGGTAAATGAGGCTGTTTTTTCTAAGATTTTCTGAATTATTAAAGGGTGGAGAATATTTTCTATTTTTTTTTTGGCGTGAGGATCATTAAAGATAATTTGCCTTAATTGTTTCCGGTCAATTTCACCAGCAGGGGATAAAATCTGGGTGCCGAACAATTCCAGTATTGATTTATAGGCAAGGGCGCCTGGCCTGCTAAGTTCGCGCGCAATTTGATCTGCGTCCACTATTTGTGCTCCCAAGCGGGAGAAATAATCTGCTACGGTCGACTTGCCACTGCCAATGCCGCCGGTGAGTCCCACTCTAAGCATTAAAATGGTCCAAATAATAATAACAACCATCCGCCAAAGGCCAGCCAGGGCCCAAAGGGTAAAGTTTGATCTTTATGTATTTTATTAAATAATAATAAAGTTAAATTAACGGCCAGACTGGATAAAACAGCTAACACCAAGGCTTCTATCATCGAGAGCGGCCCCAACCAGGCACCTAACATGGCTAGCATTTTAAAATCGCCATGTCCCATACCTTGTTTTTTGCGGATTAATTTAAATAGATTGGCAAAAACCCATAAAAAAACGTAACCACCAACCGTAGCATAAATCGCTTGAGTGATGGGGGTAAACATATTGTGGGTATTGACTAGTAATCCCAGCCATAAGAGAGTCAAAGTAATGTGATCTGGCAAGATTTGAGTCTTCCAATCGATGGCGCCGAGAACGATGAGCCCCCAGCTCATAATCAGTAAAAATACGGTGGAGTAGCTCCAGCCAAACTGGATAAAAACGGCCATGCTGGCTAAAGTGGAAATTAATTCTACCAAAGGATATTGGACGGAGATAATTTGTTTACAAAATCCACAGCGCCCTAATAGCAATAGATAACTCAGCAATGGAATGTTATGCCAAAATCTCAAGGGATGTTGACAATGCGGACAATGTGACTCTGGAAACATTAAATTAAACTGGGGTTGAGGTGGTTCAGGGGGTAATTTGAGTAATTCGTGGCATTCAGCACGCCAAGAACGAAGTAACATGGATGGATAGCGCACTATTACCACATTGAGGAAACTGCCAATGATTAACCCCAAGAATGCGCACAATATCAGACTGAATATCCAATGTGATTGTAAAAAAATCATCGGTTTAATTTATCATATTTCGTGAGAAGAAGGTAAAGTAATCAAAATTGAAATGGCGGACCAGATTCCGCATGTTGTCCCATAAGGCGGTTGAGGTAAAATGATGCATAACCATCGCTCCAGCCAAGATCCCAATAAAAGCGCGATATATACACTGGTGTTATAAACAGATATGTAATTGCCTCATTGGATGATGAAGCTATAGAATCATTTATTCTTTTAAAGAATAGCCCCAAGCTGAAATATTGGCAAATACATACCAATAATTAAGCTGCCCACCATGATCGCTAACAATAGCATTGAAACGGGTTCAAGCCATTTGCTGAAATAGTCAATCTGACGGTCAAGCATGGATTGCTGTGTTTGCGCCATTTTTTGCAATACTTGTGGCAAGCGGCCCGTGTTTTCACCTACACTTAAGATGGATATGAGCTGTTTAGGAAAATATTTATGAGTAGCCAATGCTTGATAAAAAGCCTGTCCTTCTTTAATGAGTTCAATACTTTTTTCCATTTCTGATTGTAAAGTCAAATTTACCAAGGTTTGATTGGCAATTTGCAGTGATTCGATAAGGGGTAATTGAGCCGTCAGCAAAGTGCTCATAATGCGAGTCCATCGAGCAAAAGTATTAGCGATTATAAGCTGTTTACAAAATGGGAGTGCAAGCTTAATTCTATCTCGCCAATGTTGATAAGCAGAAGTATTTTTTAGAAAAAATAAATAAATAGAAAAAAACAATACACTGGTAATTAAAAAAACAATCATTTGATTCTGTAAGGTTTGTGAAATATGGATAATCAAGAGTGTAAATGCAGGCAAAGGCGCTCCAAAACTGCTAAAGATAGTCTGGAATTGTGGTATTACATAGAGAAGTAACCCTAGCGTGATTAAGGTAGTTGTAAAGATTAGTGTAATTGGATAAAACAAGGCTTTGGTTATTTTTACTTTGGATTCTAAGAGATTTTCTTGATACTGAGCCAAATGCATCAGCATCGCGCCTAGTGTGCCTGATTGTTCTCCTGATTGAATAATTCCACAATACATTTTATCAAAATGATGAGGGAAATGACTGAATGCTTCTGCTAAACTAGCGCCATTTTCAATGGCCAGTTTCAGAGCATTGATTATTTTTTTAAATCGTAAATTTTTTTCTTGTTGGATTAAAAGTTGCAATGATTGGATTAATTCAAAGTTGGCTTCATTGAGTAAGGCCATTTGTCTAGTAAATTCCATTATTTTTCGAGAAGAAGCTTTTAAGGCTGGATTTGCAACGCCGTATATTTTTTTAATACTTAAAACGCATATTTCTCGATGTTGCAATTGGGCCAGCAATATTTTCACATTGGCAGCGTGATCTTTGCCTTGTACCTTTAGGCCTTTAGCGTTTATACCTTGCCAATTAAAAAGCATAGTCTTGTCCTATGACTCGATAAATTTCTTCGAGTGAGGTTATGCCTTGCTGAACTTTTTGCAAAGCGGTATGCCATAAATTCACCATGCCTTCTTGTTGAGCTTGAGAGGATATTTCGTCCTTATCTCCTTGTAAAATAAGCCGGCTAAGAGTTTTAGTGATGGGCATGAATTCAAACACTCCCTCTCTGCCATGATATCCTTCAAGGCACTGTGGACAACCTCGGGCTTGATAAATCTGCGTCATCTTATGAGGTAAATTTTCTGGGTGTATTAATAATTCTTTACAGAAATGACATAATTTGCGGGCCAAACGCTGTGCCACTACGAGGATCAAAGAGCTAGTTAGGTTAAAAGGGGCAATTCCCATGTTCAGTAAGCGGGTAACGGTATCGGCTGCGCTGTTGGTGTGTAAAGTTGAAAGGACTAAATGTCCTGTTTGGGCCGCTCTCACTGAAATTTCGGCTGTTTCTCGATCCCGAATTTCGCCCACCATAATAATATCAGGATCTTGTCGTAAAAATGCTTTTAAAGCAGTTGCGAAGTTCAAACCGGCCTTTTCGTGTATATTTACTTGATTAATGCCAGGCAAACTGATTTCAACCGGTTCTTCCGCAGTTGAAATATTATGGGTGTGGCGATTAAGATAAGTTAATGCGGTATACAGGGTAATTGTTTTGCCACTTCCAGTAGGCCCAGTGACAAGAATAAGCCCTTGTGGTTGTGATAAAGCTCTCATCAAAATATTTTGTTGCGCTAAGCTCATCCCCAACTCACTGATGGCTAAAATCTTTTTATTAGATTCAAGCAAGCGAATGACAATTTTCTCACCGAAAATAGTGGGGCAGGTGCTCATTCTGCAATCGCGATGATGTCCATTGTTGGTGTTGAAAGAGAAGCGGCCATCTTGAGGGAGGCGTTTTTCGGAAATATCACATTGAGCTAAAATTTTGAGACGGCTGCTAAGTGAATTTGTTAAATTTGCGGGTGCTTGAGTCACCTCGTGCAGCTGGCCATCGATTCTCACTCTGACACGATAATGCTCTGGCATGGGTTCGAAGTGAATGTCGGAGGCATGGCGATGGATAGAATCTGTCAGAATTTGTTCAATAAAATTCACTGCTGCGGTTTGTTCATTTTGTTGTATATAGTTCTTTGAAGTCGTTAAACGATGAATGAGCTTATTCAATTGATCATAGGGGGCCATAATAGCTTGAGTATGAAGCCCGGTTTGATATTGAATCTCTTCTAAAATTGAAAATTCATCGGGATCCGCGATAGCAATAAAAATTTGATTATTTTGTTTTTTTAATGGTAGCACAGTGCGTCTTTGCATTGTTTCTTTCTCAAGAATGGATAGTGGCAAATTATCACAGGGATAATCGATTAATTGTTGATGAGCTAATCCGAAATAGGAAGCGCAGGCTTCACTGATGCGGATAGGATTGATAGAGAAATTTTGCAAAATGTGAAGTAATAAAGTTTGATTATGTTTTTGAGCTTTTTCTAAGGCGATATGTAATTCATGCTCCGATAAAATTTTAGCTTCACGCAATACCAAACTTAAGCGAGAATGAGAATGATTAGTGAGCATAACCAGCCTCTACGCCTCCTCCGCTGCTTACCCAAGTGAGTACATCATTGACGATAGTGGGAGTGAGTATATAAGTATCTTTTGAAGTGATCCCGTTTAAGTTGCGGGGTATAACGGTAATCACACCCAAGTTAGACACGCTAATATTATCAATTAATCCGGCGCCTTGGTTACTGGCAATAGCATCAGGTACCCCGCTTTGACCTGCTTGACAGTTTTCCAAATTGCCGGATGTTTGGTAGCACTCTTCTATCCCGACTTTATAAGGCGCAGCAGCACCGACCACTTCGGTATACCGCGCCCGCCGGGTATAATTTTGATAGGAGGGGATGGCAATAGCAACTAATATACCGATGATAGCCACCACTATCATCAGTTCAATGAGACTAAAGCCCCGCTCAGCCTTTTTTTTAAAAATTTTTATCATGATTCGTTTGAAACAGTTGAGTTTTTTATACTGATAGGCTACCTTAATTGTCTTCCGGTGCAATACCGTAATTATTTGCCGATGTAGCTCAGTTGGTAGAGCAACTGATTCGTAATCAGTAGGTCGGAGGTTCGACTCCTCTCATCGGCATAATAGAATCAAAGACTTACGGTTTAAACAAAAAATATAAAATTCTTGGTGCTAGAATGGTGCTAGGAATTAACGGGTCGGATCTCCTTTGCTTTTCCAAAAAACGGGTTTTTCAATTTAAGACTTAAATCCAACGGAGTATAATGTTTAGCCTAAACGAGGAATCTTTATATGAAATGCCCTATCGAACAAGATCAGATCCGCTTTAAATCAAAAAATAATTTATTAGAATTTATTGAAAAATGGAAAAGCCTTGGGCATTTTAAAAACTGTGCGCATTTAGATATAAGGGAAAACCACGCCTCAACTTATTATCCTTATACATGCATACCTATATGCAAACAAAATTCATTTAAATCACAGACAGAAGGTTACTGTTCATCTAGAGAAATGTTCTATGGTTGTCCCGCGGAATGTAGATGTTACCGGTCACAAAAGAAAAACAAAATAATACGCATCAAGAATAACATTTTGAATGCGCTATCAAATTCTTTTAAAAAATTAATGTATCAAATCTCAATTCTATTAAAATATTTAGCTTCTCTTCATTGGAGTGTTCAAATTTTTCTGTTGATAGCTTTAATGGTGATTTTTAGTCCATCCATTTCCAAGAAAATTTTTCCTTCATTACTACAAATCTTTAATGCTATTCATCATTAACGAACATATGGAAATAAACATCCTTCAGTATAAATAGTTTAGACAACTAACGAATTAATAATTACGATTAAAATTCATAGTTATTGTAAATTAGTAATTGTCTGACGCTCAATGAAAGAATCCAAATCACAACGACGGTATTTAACTAATCTTCCTATCTTCACATAAGGAAGATTGTATCGTTTAACACATGCCCATACTGCTAAAGTGCGTTCTGTAATTCCTAAGTACGCTGCAGCTTCTCTTCTTGAAAGCAAATCAGATTTTTGAAACATTTTTGAAAAGCTGATTGGTTGTTCTGTTTCCATAATTTTTTTCCATGATTAAGATCAGTAAATAAAGATAAACACACATCAACAATGACGGTATGAGTATCCATTGCCGTTTAGTTTCGGCTTATTAGCCATGATAGTTGTTATTTCATGAACATTACTCCTCGTCATTCAAAATTTCTAATAATCGCTATCTTATTACAAAAATACAGTGAAATTTCACTGTATTTTTGGATTAGCATAGCTTCATGAATTTTTACTGTATCAAAATGATCATTGCAGGAGCGTTTAATCGTGCTGGATTACTATATCAGTAAAGCGATTCGCTGTTGCGGTTCTCAGATAAAGCTCGCCAGAAAGATGGGCGTTAAACCTGAGCGAGTGAGCTATTTGTTAAATTCAGCCAGAAAAATCAGCATAGAAGACGCCATTCTCATAGAAAGAGCAACGGATAATAAAATCACCCGTCATCAATTACTACAGAGTTTAAGTTCAGTCATCAAACAGCAGTTAGATGGAAAAGCTTTTGAAATTCGAAATTTGCCTATCAGTGAACGGGTTAAACAAGGTATAGCCTATGAAGAAGCCTTAAAAGACAGAAAATGTCATTTTGATGAACAAAATAAGACTGAAAATATTTTATTATCGCGTCAAAATTTTGACGCAAAAAAATATCGCACCGACGTTGTGGTCGCAAAATATGTTCATTTGGGGAATCATCAGTCTTACCGAGATGCAAAATGTGTATTGGAAAAAGGGAGCGCCTCCTTAATTAGAGCAATGGATGATAAAAAAATTGGTATTTCTACCGCCGCTAAACTGACTCTATATTCTTTAGAAGATCAAGAAAAAATCCTTAAATCAACCCGCAAAGAAATTATTGCCTATATCAAAAAGAAATCCTTAGTTAATAAGGATGGTGATATGTCAGTAGATATCTCTTTTTTATGGATTATTTTTAGCGGCTATTTGATATTAAAAAATAAAGATAGGAGGTAACGATGAGTCGATGCTAACCATTATTTAATCATAAAAAATATTGCTTTTTTAAAGCATCTCCATTCAAAAACTAATTTTCATTAAACAAGAGGTATCTATGGGTAAAATCAGAACGGTAAAGCCAGATTTATTTCGTCATGAGAAGCTTTTTGAAGCCGAGCAACAAAGTGGTTTCCCACTACGCCTTATCTTTATTGGATTATTCACCGTAGTGGATGCGGAAGGCCGTTTTCGTTGGCGGCCTAGGCAACTTAAATTAGATATTTTGCCTTACGACGAAATCAATTTTGAATCATCGCTAATCGCTCTAGTGGAATGCGGTTTTATTAAAAAATATGTTTATCAAAAAGAGTGGTATGGATGTATACCGACTTGGCGTAAACACCAAAGGTAAGCACCTAAAAATCCCACACTGATAAATAAATTTTATAACGACTACACTCA
>CBFGTC010000018.1:0-32722 GCA_965651935.1 uncultured bacterium | reverse complement strand
CAGGGTGGGGCCAATTTAAATTATAAAGTGGGGCCAGGCCGAAGTATAAAAATCATTACAGGAAAAACTAAACTCAGCTAACCCAGGGTTGATTAACCCATCCAATACGCCAAGCAATGGCGTAAACACCAATACTCCGACGGCCACGCCATTGCCGCCCGCGCTTCATCCTTTAGCGGGCGTGAGCGATGATATGTTAGAGTTAACGCCATCCAAGCCGGAGGCTATTACACCACCGATCATTCGGCCTTCTAAAACCCCAGAATCTTTTGTTCCTGCCGGTACCTTTGTTCGGGCTGTAATGTTAGGAGGCGCAGATGCGTCTACGGGAGTGAACAGTCAAAGCAATCCCACGCCGGTATTGTTTCGTTTATTAGATGTGGGGACGTTACCCAATCGTCAACACAGTCATTTAAAGGATTGTGTAGCGACGGGTGCCGCTATCGGGGATATTTCCTCGGAACGCGGTCAAATGCGGCTAGAGCGGCTCAGTTGTGTCAGCCCTAATCATCATGAAGTCATTGAACTCCCGGTAGAGGGAACCGTGTTTGGCCCAGAAGGTAAAAATGGCGTGCGCGGCGTTCCGCTATGGCGTGAAGGCGCTTTATTGAAACGCGCTTTTATTGCGGGATCATTGTCTGGGTTTTCACAAGGGATTGCTTCTCAATATACGACTACCGCGCTTTCGCCCACTGGCGCGGTCACCAGCGTGAATAATGCCGATATTTTTAAATTCGGCGCGGCCCAAGGTGTCAGTAACGCAATGGATAAAATTGCCGATTACAATATTCGCCGTGCCGATCAATATCATCCCGTGATTCAATTATCGGCAGGCACGATTGTCGATATCGTGTTTTTAAAAGGCTTCTACTTAGATGGTCAAAAACACGATAATGAAAAAGAAGCCATTTTGCCACCTTTTGAGTCTGTCGCATCCATTCCCGTAGTGAATACCACACCGACGATTCAGAGGTCTGTCGCTTCAACTAACAGTCCGGCATTGCCAGCCAATGCGTTGCCAACCGCTATGGCCGTGAATCCTTTGCCGCTGACACCAGCGCAAATTCAGGCGTTGCAAAACCGTCCCGCTAACACTGGTTTTTTCAAATCTTAAAGGAGATCAATCGTATGTGGCATTCAAAATACACAAAAACATTATTCAATCTGGGTTTAGGCATTACTTTAAGTTCAATGCTGGCCGGTTGTGGTGAACTGAACTCTCAGTTTACCTGCCCCATGAAACCAGGCATTTCCTGCCAGAGTTTGGATCAAGTGAATACCCTGGTCGATCAAGGAAAATTGGCGGAATCTAAACCGGTGCCATCGACTGAAACTACTTTAACAGTTGATATTCATTATTTGGCAGCAGCCGATTCGACTGCGGGGATCCAGCGCGATCCTGAAGCTGTGATGCGCTTATGGATTGCACCTTATCAAGATCAGCAAGGCAATTATTTTTCAGCCAACACCGTATATCACGTTTTGCAACCCGGACACTGGTCTACCGATTCCATTGTAAAGGATGATACGCATGCTTAATTCGCCAAAGCATTTTGATTTACCCTCATTATTGGCACGGATTGCGGGTTGGTTCGGCGAATCGTCCTCTGCTGGTGTCGAGCAAAATAACCCGGTTCTCAGCGCCTTGAGTGATTTACTGGCGCAGTGTCCTTTATCCAGCCTATTACCGTATGAAACGTTCGACCCCGATGCGCAAATCTTTGTGAACAAGCGAAGCGCTGGCTGGATGTTGGAAGTGGCTCCGTTGACCGGAGCCACACCCGAAACCGTGGAGATTCTAGGTAGTTTACTAACCGATGTACTCCCCATTACCGCTGATTGTCAGTTTTTATTATGGGCTTCGGATAAAATCGGCGCGGCAATTGATCAATTCGCCGCTGAACGTTCTCATGCCGGAGAAACATTTGCCTGGCTGGCACAAAAACGCGCCGAGTTTCTCAAACAAGGAACTCTACATTCTTTAATCAACAGTGGCTCTTATATTTTGCGTGATTTTCGGTTGTTTTTAATTATTTCCATCCCATTAAAAGAGTTAGCTTCCGATACCCAATCGTTGATTCGCTTACGGGAGGATTTTGTCAGCTCATTGAATTCATTACGCATGACCACCCGTCTGATTCCGATCACCCATTTCATCAGTTTGTTAATTGATTTATTAAATCCATCCCGTGATTGTTATTCGGCACAACAACGCTGGAATGAATACGATTCGCTGGCGCTGCAGGTAACGGATCCTGAATATCGTTGTCAAGTTTATAAAGATCATTTGACCTTAAATAAAAGTGATCAGGAAACTTGGGGCGTGCAATGCTTCAGTGTGCGCGATTTTCCAGAGTCCGTGGGATTATGGCAGACGGGCGAAAATCTAGGGCAACTGTTTAATACGGCCTTACAGATTACCTGTCCCTTTGTGATGAGTTTTCATGTTCGACTCGAAGATATCGAAAAATCAGCAGCTAAAGCGCAAATGCGATTTATGAATAAGGATTCGACGGCTAAAAGTCCGCTCGCTAAATTCAAGCCGAGTATTGGCAAAGAACATCAAGACTGGAAATTCGTGCGTGACCGGCTCAGTGAAGGTGATCGTCTGGTTAAAGTCTTTTATCAAGTGGTTTTATATTCTCCCTTGGAACAATCGCATAGTGCAGAAAGGAAATTACGCGATTTATACCGCGCTAATGGCTGGAAATTAAGAAAAGAGTCCTATCTGCAACTGCAATCGTGGTTAGCTATTTTACCCATGATGATGACTGAAGGCATGTACGATGATTTAAAAAGATTAGGCCGTTTGCGCACCATGAATGCGTTGTCGGCCATCAATATCGCGCCGTTACTCGGCGAATGGAAAGGCCTCGCGCGATCTAGCCTGTTCCTACCGGGTCGGCGCGGCCAAATTGCGATCTGGAATCCGTTCGACAACCCCGATGGCAATTACAATGTAGCGATTGCCGCTACCTCTGGCAGCGGTAAGTCGGCGCTGACTCAAGAATATATTGTTGCTCTGCTTGGTGCCGGTGGTCGAGTCTGGGTGATTGACGTCGGTCGCTCTTATGAAAAAACCTGCAAACTGCTGGGTGGCGAATTTATCGAATTTAAATCTGATCAACCGGTGTCTTTAAATTTATTTACCTTTATCGACCAAATGGATGATGAATCACTCGAAATTTTGAAACCGTTATTAGCGGCGATGGCGCGTCCACAAAGTAATGTGACAGATGAAGAAATGACTTTTTTAGAAAAAGGGGTTAAAGCAGCGTGGGATCAGAAAGGAAAAAACGCGAGTATCACCACGGTGTCAGAATGGCTTAGCCAGCAAACGAGTCCGATCTGCACCACACTTTCACATTTGCTATATCCCTACACCAAACACGGTATGTACGGCAAATTTTTTGAAGGCCCATGCACACTCAACATCAATAATAATTTTATCGTCTTGGAACTTGAAGAACTCAAACAAAAAAAAGATTTGCAGAAAATTGTCTTGTTGGTTTTGATGTATCAAATTTCCAAACGTATGTATTTAGGCAGCCGTTCGCAAGTCAAATCCTGCATCATTGATGAAGCTTGGGATCTGCTCGGTAGTGATCAGGAAGGCGCGGCGAAATTCATTGAAACCGGCTATCGACGCGCCCGTCGTTACAACGCGAATTTTGTGACCATTACCCAGGGAATTAATGATTATTTTAAAAATGCGACATCTATCGCCGCTTTTGAAAATTCCGCTTTTAATCTCATTCTGGCGCAAAATCGTGAATCCATCTCCCAATTACGCGCATCTAAAAAATTTCCGATGGATGATTATAGCGAGAAATTATTTCAAAGTGTGCGTAGAGCAGATGATTATTCGGAATGCGTCATTAAAAGTCCCCAGGGCATGTCCGTACATCGTATCATTTTCGATCCTTATTCGCGTATTTTATATTCTTCGAAAGGCGATGAATTTGAAGCGGTCAAACGATATCAAGCACAGGGATATTCTTTGCAGACTGCCATTGAGCAAGTCGCTCAAAAATTTTCTAACCCCACTCAAAAAAAATCAGGAGGTCAATCATGAACAAAGAAAACAGCCATATTACTCGAATTGAAATTTATGCGGTTGCACTGATTTGCGGATTGATCAGTATGCTCATTGGTTTTTCGATGAACCAGTATTTGCCGGTGAATATCCAACTGGCGACAGTGGATATGACCGGTATTATCCATCGCTTTGTGAAAATGGAATCGATGCAATCACTCTCTGCAGATCAGCATCAAGCGCACGTTCATGATTTCAGTACGCAACTGGAAACCACTTTAAAGGAAGTTGCTAAAGAAAAGCATGTGATTTTGATGCCGAAAGAAGCTGTAATTGCGGGTGGCCTGGATCTGACTGCTGAAGTTTCTCAGCGTTTGGGACAATCGGATGTCAAATAGCATCATTATTCGCTGGGTCTTTCGGTTGAAAGCGTGTTTCATTGGCATGATCACGTTTTGCTACTGTTTGTCGGTTTTTTCTGCCGATCCTAAAATAATCGGCCCTGTGTATGTCATTGCCGAAACCGATTTTATCCAAATGGCACGGCAAAAAATTCAAACCAAAATCAGTAGGGAAGGCGAATCGGGTTGGCAGATTCAGCAGAAATCGATACGGGTGTCAGCGGATCGGCCTGCTCCGGCTCTGGGATGGCGTCCCACCATCCACGCCCGGCGCTGGTTATTCGATCCCTCGTTCGTTATTCCCTCTGATGTGCGAACTGCCAACAACAGTATGCTATTAAAAGCCGGTTCACGGTTCAATCCATTGGAAAAAGTCCGCTTAAAAAACACTCTGATTTTTTTCAATGGCGATGATCCAGAGCAACTGGCCTGGGCGCATGCACAAAATAAAGCCCTCTCAGACCAGGTAGTGTTGATTTTAGTCAAAGGCTCACTGCAGACGGTTTCGGCACAATTTCCGCATAAAAAAGTGTACTTCGATCAAGGTGGGTTAATGATTCAAAAATTAGGCATTACCCAAATGCCTGCCCTGGTGACTCAGAACAAAGACCAATTAGAAATCCAGGAGGTGAAGCCATGAAGAAATCATTATTGAGTTTTTTCATTGGATTGATTCTTCCTATGATTTCGGCATGGGCAGGGGTGACACCCTGCACTGGTCGATTGATCAATCCCGCCACGGATATTTGTTGGGACTGCTTATTGCCCATCACTATTGGCTCAACGCCCATCATGACGGGTACTAACCCCGATACGATCAATCCTGCCGACACGATTTGTGTCTGTGATGGCGATATTTTTCCCGAAATTGGTATGGCCGTCGGTTATTGGGAACCAATGGAACTGATTGATGTCACTCGTTCGCCCTATTGTCTGGTTAATTTAGGTGGTGTCCCTTTAATGGAAAGCCCGAACGATGGCGCGGTGGCTGTCGATGATCCTGCTGTCAATACAGGATTTTTTTATGTACACGCTTATAGTTTTCCCATCATGCAGATGCTGGGTGTGCCATCGCCCCGATGCGCCAGTGCCGGTGCGCCTATGCTAACGTATCTCAGTGAGCTGGATCCCACCTGGGAAGATGAAAGCTTAGCCCTGATTCTGTTCCCTGAATCGCTACTGTTTAATAATTTACCGATGCAGGCCGCTTGCAGTGTCGATGCGGTATCGGCTTCAACCTGGCTGCCTAATGATGAGCTGTTCTGGTGTGCTGGCGCACAAGGTACGATGTATCCATTAACCGGTACGGTCGGCGAATACATCGGCGGGGTTCAGGGAACAGTCTTGCTGAGCGAACGGCTGATTTATAAGCTGCATCGACTCGGACTGATGTCCGATAGCAGCATTGGTGATTTGTGCAGTGATCACACCACACTCACCTTACCCAAATCACGCTACCGCTATCAAATGGTTAACCCCATTCCGACTGTAACTCCTTACGGATGTCAGCCATTCGGACGCACCACCATGCTATGGGGATCTGCTTTAGAACCGCCTATCAGTACTGAAAATTACGGTTATTTGATCTGGAGAAAGAGGAATTGTTGTTTCACGGAGTAAGGCGACATGAAAAGATTTTTTAAATTGAAAATGATTTTAAAAATGCTGGGATTATTGATGGCATATTGCACAATAATGATGGCTCAGGCGGCCAGCATTGTTAACCCCTTTTTAACGATGAATTCACAAAATGCGGTAGCCCATGTTACGCCGGGGCAAGTGCTGATTTTGATTTCCTTTTCGATGCCACTCACCAGCCTGCAACAATGGTGTGATCAGGCACAAAAAATTCAAGCTCCTTTGGTATTGCGGGGTTTGGTGCGGGATTCTTTTACAGAAACCCAAAAAGCAGTCAAAGCGATGACCGAGCATTGTCAAGGCGGCGTGGTGATCGATCCACGATTATTTAACCAATACCAGGTGACTCAAGTACCCGCCGTCATCGTTCGTCAAGAAACCAATCCGGTTTGTTTACCGAATCAAAGTTGCTGGAAGCCTGAAGAGACCGCTATGGTAATGGGCGATGTTGGTTTAGAAAACGCCTTAAAAATAATCGCCGAAGAAGATAACGTTGTCGCCCCTATCGCCCAACAAAAATTAACACAATGGAGCGCGTTATGAGATCTCAATACTCGATGGACAATCAAAAGTGGCTCCGCTGGTTATTGATCAGTTTAAGTTGGAAAATCGCCGTGATTTTAGTTTGGGTTATTCTCATCACTTGTTTTCCGGGGTCAGCCAAAGCAGATAATTTTTGGGAAACCCCAGCATCGGGTTGGCATTGGTATGGTGAAGCCATCGAAGAATCATCGAAAAATAAAACGTCTACTCAGGATCCTGTTCAGGCAATGTCTGACTTACAAGAACACATCAAGCAATCCCTCGATTTAGCTATTTTAAACCCAACCGTGGATAACGTGCGAAATTATATTACCTTACAAAATCAAATCGGCAAACGCGCGCAGCGTTTTTCGGAAGTCTGGAAAACCGTTTTGCTGAATTACCCTGAACTGGATTTTTCCTTGCAACATCCCACCAACAACATCGCCAAGCAAATTGATTTAGATCAAACGCATCAACAGGAAGACGATGCCATTCGACAATTAGCACAGCACAACGGTCTGTTCTTTTTTTATCGCAGTACGTGTCCCTATTGCCAGCGCTTTGCACCGATTGTTAAAGATTTTTCAGAGCGTTATCACCTGAGCGTGATACCCATTACCACGGATGGCATTTTTTTGCCGGATTTTCCGAATTCGCGTATGGATCAAGGCCAGGCGGCACGACTTAAAGTGACGATGGAGCCCGCGTTATTTACGGTCGATCCCCAAAGTCATCGCATTATACCTGTCAGCTATGGACTACTCAGTGAAGATGAATTACGACAGCGATTATTGGAAATTGCTCAACATCCTTTCATACCGGAGAATCCATCATGAAAAGAATATGGACAAAAATATTGAGTTTTTCACTGATTTTTTTAGGTATTTCTTCATCAATGGCGAGTGTGAACTCGGATCTGAATAATTTTTTTAACGACTTAGGGTTTTCCGATAATACAACCGCACCCAATGCTTACTCTGGTCAAGAAGCAGGATATTACAGCGGCGGTAGCCTATTTGCGCGAGATAGTGTGCGAGACGTGCAAATCGCCCAAGTGCAGTTACCCAGCTTTCGTTCCGGTTGTGGTGGTATTGATTTATTTACGGGTGGATTCTCATTTATTAATTCACAGCAGTTAGTCAATTTGATGAATAATATTATTAATAACTCTCTCGGCTATGCATTCAATTTAGCGATAGAAAGTGTCACACCAGAAATCGCTAATGTAATGAAATATATCAATACTCTGGCGAACACAATTAACAACGCCAATATTAATTCTTGTGAAACCGCTGCTGGCTTGGTCGGCACGGTTTGGCCGAAAACACACGAAGCGCAACAACAAGTTTGTCAGGATATTGGCAATACTAAAGGAATATTTACAGATTGGGCGGATGCACGTCAAGAATGCAGCAAGGGGGGCGATATGACTCAAACTCTCAATAGCGCGCAAAATGATCCTAGTTATCAGAATATGTTACTGACGAGCGGTAATATTGCGTGGAAAGCATTGCAAAAAAATTCTTTTTTGAGCAGTGATCCAGAATTAGCTGAACTTTTGATGTCCTTGTCCGGTACATTGATTTTACAAGGCGGCTCCAATGATGACACCAGTCATCAATTTAAAGTTTTGGCGTCCTTGGCGGCAGATAATCAATTATTGAAAACATTATTACATGGTGGTTCAGCGAAAGTGTATGTCTGCGATACGCAAAGCCCCGAAGGTTGTTTAAATCCCTCTATTCAAACGCTCAATGTATCGCCGAATTCGGGTTTGCAAACACAAGTAGCCAATCTGTTACAAGACATGACCGATAAAATCATCACCGATTCGCCTTTAACACAAAGTGAAATCGGTTTATTACAGTCTACCCGATTACCGGTTTATAAAATGCTGAATGTGCAGAGTGCATTTGTCGGCGATAAAAAAGTATTGGACATTGTCAGTTATGCCGATGTCATCGCTACCGATATTTTATTTCAATATCTCGATGAGAATTTGTCTGTGGTACACACCAGCGCCAGCAGTCTGCAATACCCGGAATCCGTTATGACCCCGTTTGAACAAGGCATTAATCAAGCTCGCAGTAATGTTCGTGCCGCTCAAGCTAACGCTTTCTCACAGATCAGTATGGCCGCTCAACTGATCAATCAAACCCAAACCATTGAACAAATGCTGGCCGGTGAATTGTCATCGCAAATGTCCAACACCCTACAGTGGGCAGATCGATTGAGGCAGTAAAGAAAATAAGCAATACGCAGGAGTTAAAAAATGACACAAGAAATTACAATTGTCACCTACGGAAATGGCGATATCCTGCGAGAAATTTTCAATGCGGTTGCAGCAGGTATGGGAGATTCTACTTTCAAGACATTGATCCATTTAAGCATTTTGCTCGGTGGAACATGGGCAATCGCTAAACTAATTTTTAAACGGGATTTAATGGTCGGTGTCAGTTGGGTTGCAGTCTATTTTATGGCTTTTTATGTGGTATTTCTGCCGAAAGCTACGGTTAATATTATTGATCGTGTGCAACAAGGAAAAGTTTATGCAGTCGATAATGTGCCGCTGGGCTTAGCTTGGTTAGCTAACATCACCAGCGCCATCGGCGATGGTTTAACGCAATTAACCGAGCAGAATTTTTCTCTGCCAGATGACCTGCGTTATGGTCAAACTGGAATGGTGATGGCTTCCAATCTAGTCACTGCCGCCAGCACGTTTCAGGTGACTGACCCCGATTTTGATCACAATCTCCAGAGTTTTATTCATCAATGTGTTTTTTACGATTTGTTGTTGCATAAATACTCGTCTCAAGAATTATTCACGACGCAAAATATCTGGCAATTTGTGATAGCTCATGCTTCACCGGCACGAGCGTTCTTATACAATCAAACTGTGGTCACGTGCCAGAACGGTGCGGCTTCACTGAATCAGGATTGGCAGAACGCGATCAGCCAGGCTGAAGACCGTTATGCGGCACGATTATTTCCGGATGACACTCAAGCCAAGACTCAACTCTTAAAATACCTGCCTCTCAGCTATAGTTTTTTAACGGATTTATCGGAAGACGCCTCTGATTTAATGCAACAAAATATGATGGCAAATTCGATTCAAAGTGGTTTACTCAACTGGAGCGCGAAAACCAATGCACCAGCGGCTTTAGAAAGTTATGCATTCAATAAAGCCCAGCAACAAAACCGTATTGCTAATCGTACTATTGGAGATATGGCGGCCTACTGGCTGCCACTATTAAAAAATGTTTTTGAGGGCATACTTTATGGCTCGTTTATTTTTATTTTCCTACTGCTGTTATTTCCATTTGGTTTGATGATATTGAGACAATACGCTTATTCACTACTCTGGTTACAACTCTGGGCGCCATTGTATGCCATTATCAATTTATACGTAAATTTCTATGCCCAGCATCGCAGCCTGGGTGCAATTACTTTAGGTAGTGGTGTACAGGGATTGGTGTTAGCCACACAATCTGGCCTCGCACAAGTCAATTCAGATATGGCCGGATTAGCGGGTTATATTTCCTTGAGCGTACCACTGATAGCCACTAGCCTAGTGACCGGATTACATCAAGCTTTATCGCATTTAGGTCAATATGTCGGTGGTGCTGTGCAATCCGGCGCAACTGCTGCAGCTACTGAAGCGGCCAGCGGTAGCTTTAGCATGGGCAATACCAGCTTTAATACCCACACTGCCTATAACACATCGGCCAACCATTTTGATGATACAGCACGTACTTCCTCCGGTACTGTGACCAATCAAATGCCGGGAGGCTCCACGATTACGATGACGCAGGATGGCTCGGTAGTAATGAACAATCAACCGGCGATTTCCAGTTTAGGTACACAAATTCATTTGGCTGAAGCCATTCGCAGTAGCGCCACTGAGCAGGCAGACAAAGCCTATTCCGCTGCTTTAAGTCATCAGCAAGCCTCCAATGATGCGATGTCTTTTGCAAAACGGGAAGCTTATGAACTCAGCCATCATCAAGCGCTGTCGGAAGGTAGTGGTGCATCGTTTGTCACTAGCCGCAGCGCCGGTGATTCACAAGCCCTAAGTGATTTAGCCCAAGAAAGCAGTCGCTCAGCCCATGAACATAATACCAGTGAATCCGCTTCTAAAAATAGAGCGATTGATTGGGGTGTACAGGGTAGCGTAGGTCTAGGTACTCCTTCTGAAAGTGTATTGAAAATGTCCGGTTCTGCGCACGCGGGCTATGGAAAAACCTGGAATCAATCGGATTCCGAGCAGCAGACTTATTCTCATTCTCAGGATTCTTTGCAGAATTCCAATGTATCACAAAATGTGGACACCGTGTTGCGTGGTGTAGCGGAAGGCAGTTATCGAGCCAATACTGAAGAAGGTAAACGAATTCTGGATAGCATTTCCACTTCATTAGATCACGCTCATCAAGAACAACAACAAGCCTCCGCGCAATTTCAAGAGGCGGAAACCTATCGAAAAATGGCGAGCATTTCAGAAGAAGAAGGAGTGACCTTGAATAGCAATGCTACACAGGAATTTATGAACGATCTGCAGAAAGATGGGCAGGATTTGAGAGCGATTGAAAAAATGATGGTGGATCATCCAGAACAAGGGCAAGCCAGTGCAGAGAAATTTACTCATGAAAAGGTTGAGGCTTATTTTAAAAAATTCCATGAAGAGGAAAATACATCCAGACAGCAAATAGAAAAAGTGGATGTTAAAAATTCTGAATTAATACACTCTCAAGAAAATTCACAGGAATCAAAGGAAATTTACGAAAAAGAAAAACATCATCTTCAATCCAATGCTCGCCACCAGGTATTAGATCAACAGTCCATTGTGGATAAAAGACCGGCAGAAAACGTGGGTAAAATGATCGTAGAGGACAATAAAGCCATTCAAGAAAAGCAAAATGAAATTGATCAGGAACAAAAAGGGATTTCAAAAGTGATACACGAAAATCAAAAGAAAATTAGAAATAATACAAAAATTTGGCCCACGAAAATTAATCAATTAGATGAAACTAAAGATTAGGGACAATCAGAATGCCGATAAGTCGCTTTATGTACTGGGCTTGCTGGATTGGTCACATCGTTGTACCAATCGCTACGAGGAGAAGAATAATCGGAAGGGAAACCATGACGATTGGAATTTTTATGAGGGTACCATTTTGGATTGGAACATTTAAGCTTAAAAATAAGAGTTTTTCCAATGAATACACTAATGAACCCATCGATCATTAAAGCACTCCAGCAGCCGATAATGGCGGTGCCTACAATGCCGCCAAATAAATTTCCAAAAAAAGCAGAGATACTGATTGACTCAGAAGAACTTAAAAAAGTAAAGGTAGTGAACATCACCAATAGACCTATACATAAAGAAAGCCATATTAACCTATTTTTAGCTTTTTTTAGCACATTACAAACGGGGTATTGATGAATGATACCGGGGGGTTGCTTTTTGATACGGGGACGTAAAAAACATAAATCCGTCAGTAATTGAGTTAAGACTGTAATACCTGCACCCCAGGCCAAACTGGATAAACATAAAGAAAACCAGTCGATATGGATATCTTTTGAATGAGGTAAAAATAAAAAAAGGAGCATTCCGATGGACGGAGTTGTAAAAAAGAAAATACAGCACTGTAGACGTACTTGTGATTGTAACTTTGAGTAAGCGTCATCAGAAAAATCAGTATTCATAACTACGGCCTCCATTGTCATGTATTCCTGTTTTAAAGCTGTATTTTAAGGGGTTTGATGGCACACATCAAGTTTTTGGAGGGAAAATCATTAAAAATACAAGAGATTGCGATGAAAAAACAAATTATGAAAAACACGACCCGCGGCGGTCAAGTTATTTTGCACAATCTACGTATGATCGCGCAGGTATTACAAAAAGTTGCTTTCTGGCTGTTACCAATGGGGCTTTTGGCGGCAATAGGCTGGTTTTTTCTGATCACCAGTCGAGACACTCGATGGATAGGCTGGCAATGGCTGTTGGCAGAGTTTCATTTATTCTTCAATAACAGCCATTTTCTGCAAAAATTTGTCTTCCCCAGCGGACAAACAATGATAGTCACCGTAAGACAGATTTTGTCTGCCCCCTTTGTTCAGGAAAGTGTCGCTCAATTACAAGTGATGGCTTACCGCAGCTTATGGGTTGGATTGATCGTTTGGGTGTTATGGGTGATTGGGGTATTGGTCTGGTTAAAAAAACGCGGAGAGGCTTATACGGCGAATAAACCCTTGAAAGGCGATCAGTTGTGTAACGCTGCTCAAGTGAGAAAGCAAATTATCACGCAATGTGGTTCTGCTGATCTTGATCTGGTCTTCGGGCGAGAACGTTTGCCATTACCCAAGTCTGCTGAATTACAACACATCCTGGTGCATGGCACTACGGGTACTGGAAAATCCACCGTAATTAAAGAACTGTTGGATCATATTCGTATTCGAGGTGAGCGCGCCATTATCTACGATAAAAGTTGCAGCCTGGTCAGTCATTTTTATCAACCAGAGCGAGATAAGCTGCTGAATCCGATGGATCTTCGTGGAGCGGATTGGAGTATCTGGGGAGAATGCCGTGATAAAACCGACTACGAGAATTTGGCGGCGGCTTTAATTCCAATGGCGGCCAGCGCGCAAGACCCCTTTTGGGTGAACGCCGCCCGCACAATTTTTGCAGCAGCAGCGTCTCGTCTGCACAAAACTCCCAACCCCAAGATTTTACCTTTATTAAAGACATTACTCACTGCCAACGTTGGCGAGTTGCAAACTCTGTTAAAAGATACCGAAGCCGAAAGTTTGATGTCAGAAAAAACGGAAAAAACCGCGATTTCAATTAAATCCGTATTAGCCACTTATTTAAAATCGCTCTGTTATATCAGCGATCAAAACGATCCTTTCTCCATTCGTCAATGGATCCACAATGATAAAACCACGGAATGGTTATTTATCAGTTCGACCGGCGACCGCCACGAGTCACTCAAACCCCTGATCTCGGCCTGGCTGGATATTGCCATTAACGCACTACTGAGTTTGCCTGAAAATCCTGAACGCCGAATCTGGGTGATATTAGATGAATTGGGCAGTTTACAGCAATTACCTTATCTCACCAGTGCCTTAGCCGAAGCTCGAAAATTTGGCGGCTGTTTTGTGATTGGTGTGCAGAGCGCCGCGCAATTAGCTAAAACTTACGGATATGAAGGTGGCCGGGAAATTTCCTCGCTGTTGAATACGCGATTTATCTTTCGTGCGCCGGATCCGGAGATGGCACAGTGGTCGTCGAAAAATCTGGGCGAAACCTTGATTGAAGAAGTTCGCGAAGGCATTTCCTATGGCGCGAACACGATTCGCGATGGCGTTTCTATTCAGAAAATAGAAGTCCAAAAGCCGGTCGTTTCAGCTTCTGAAATTTTTCAGTTAAACAATTTGATCTGCTATGTTCGTTTACCCGGCGCTTATCCCATTACGCAATTACACATGCAACCCTTTAACCGTCAGGCATCACAGGCAGGATTTCTATTACGTCCGTTTGAACCCGATCCCCTACTGAGGGAGTTGGAGAAAAAATCAGTATCGGACAGCACTACCGACTCGACTGAGCCACCATTATCTTCTAAAAACTTGGCAGAAAAAAAAATAAAAAAACCTAAAAAAACGAATAAAGAAAATTTTGTAATCGATACAACCACTGGAGAAATTAAACAACCGGAAAGCCATCAAACCATTATTAATCCCACTGCCGTGTCTCCAAAAACCAATCCCGAATCAGAATGGGTCGGCTTGCGCCGCAGGGAATAAACCATGTTATCCACCAAGGTTATCAAAAATGTCGATCAGGCCGCGCATTATTTTTTGGGTCAAGATAATTATTATACCGAAGGCAATGCTTTGGCGCAGGAACACAGTCAATGGTGGGGAAAAGGAGCGGCGGCATTGGGTTTATCCGGCTCCGTTAACTCCCAACAATTTACCGCTTTGTTGCAAGGTCATTTACCTGATGGTCAACAATTGGGAAAAAAAATGAATGGCGAAATCATCCATCGCCCCGGTTTTGATCTCACCTTCAGTGTGCCTAAATCAGTATCGATTTTAGCGTTATTAGGTGAGGATGAGCGGATTTTCAAAGCCATTGAAACCGCAACGGATCGCGTGTTGGAAGGTATTGAACGAGAACAGGCTAAAACCCGTGTGAGAAAAGACGGCGTATTAACTATTGAGCGTACAGGCAAATTAGTGGTAGCTCGATTTTTGCATGACCTGTCACGAGACGGTGATCCGCAACTCCACACGCACTGTGTGGTTATGAATGCGACTCTGCGTAAAGACGGCCAATGGCGATCTTTGGCGTCAAAACTGGGTCATTATGCGCAGGACACACCAGAAACACCTAACGGTTTTTTAGAAGCCGTGCGCCGTCACCAAAAATATTACGGTGCATTGTTTCGCGCGGAACTCGCACATGAAATGCAACAATTGGGGTATGCAGTGGAAAAAAGCGGCGCACACGGATTTTTTGATATTGCTGGCATTTCGCGGGAAAGTATGGCTCTGTATTCTCAACGTCGCCGGGATATCGAAGCGTATTTAAAATCCCAAGGGTTGTCTGGCGCTAAAGCGGCTGAATTAGCGACCCTGAAAACTCGGCGCGCCAAGCAAGCGATTGACCGCCGAACGTTAAAACCGCTATGGGAAACCAGAGCCGCTTTACACGGGGTGTTGGCTTTTGAAGAAGCTCGAAACACGGTCGTACTGGCGCGGCAACAAACTCAAGCTTTATCCTCTCCCGAAAATACCCAACCGATATCCATCGAAATTTTGGAAAAAGCGCAATTCGCGATGAGAGAAGCGATTGCGCATTTATCCGAAACCCAAGTGGCGTTAAAAGAAACGGATATATTAACTCGTGCCATCTATTATGGGATCGGCGATGTACCCATATCGGCATTGATATCCGCGTTACGGGCGATACAGCAATCCGGAGAACTTATCCCGATCAACCCGGACGATAAAGGGGAGCAACACTTTACGACGCCTACTTTATTGAGTTATGAAAAAGCGTTATTGGAATCCATTCATCACTCCCATGCCAGCGGTCAGCCCATCATTGCGGCCTCTTTATTAAAATCTTTTCTACAACAACATAGCGATTTAACTCGTGAACAGCAACAAGCCATCCGCACATTGTTTTCTAGTGATAAAATGGTGATGGCGTTGGTTGGCTCGACCGGTTCAGGCAAAACACAGTTGATAGAACCAATGATGACCCTGGCGAAGATAGGCGGATACCAACCGATTTTGCTGACCCCCAAGCAGGCAGAAACCCGCCAACTTCAAAAGCAGATTCAAAGAGCGCCCACCAATCTGCGTGAGTGGTGGCAGCAACTTTTTGATAACAAGCAATTTGATACCGTATTTAGCTATTTAAAGAAAAATCAGGAGACACCTTCGAAACTGGAAGTCTGGATGCAGCAACATCTGCATTCCTCTCCAAAACCGATGATTTTTGTCGATAACGCGACGCAATTGTCTTCTCGACAAGTTTGTGAACTGAAGGCGCACGCTCAGAAAAATCAAGGGGAATTAGTGTTGATCGGTGATCCGCAATCCGCCTTAACCTGGCGTGCCGGGACTCCCTTCACCCAATTACTAGCGCATGGTATGCTGGCGGCTGAATTAGTGGGTCAACCGCGTGAACCTTCCAACCCTTTAAAAAAAGCCATTGAACATTCATTACAAAGAAATATCGTGGCTGCTTTTGAGCAGATCGGTCAACGTCTGATCTCCATTGAAGATCGAGAACAACGCCATGCGGTAATCGCTACTCAAATCGCAGGATTATCGGTTAAAGAACGCGCACACACCGTCGTTTTGGCTCCCACACAAGCTGTCGCCCACGAATTAAATGGCGCTATTCGTGAAGCCCTGAAAAGGCGTGGTGAAATCGATCAGGCTCATGAAATTTCTCTGAATTTTTTATTACCGCATTATATGCGATTAGCGGAACAGCATACTGCGCGTCATTACACGCAAGGACAATGGATTCGATTTCATCGGGAGTATCGCTCGTTGCGAGTGCATCGAGGCGATTATTGCCGGATTGAGCAGGTCGATCAAAAAAATAATGAATTATGGCTGAAAAACAGCCGAGGAAAAATTCGCCGCTGGAATCCAGACAAATCGCCTGAAGGGGCTATCGAAGTGTTTGATGAGAAAACTCGAATGATTGCGGTCGGTGATACTCTGTTATGCCATCGTTCCAATCAACAACAGGCGTTGGTGAAAGGGGATCGTGTCACCGTGGCGGCCATTACAGCGCATCATTTAACGATACGTCATGAATCCGGAAAAATATTATCGCCCTGGAAGTTATCGGAAATGTCTTCACGACATTGGGATTATGGCATAGCCTTAACACCGCTGCAGGCATCGCATCGACATCCCGATATCGTGATTGCTTATCAAAACAGTCAATCTCGTCAAAGTCATCAGCGGGCTTTTTACCAAGTGTTAGCCCAAGCTAATAAACAAGCCTGGATTTATACTGAAAACAGCACCCAGTTGTTGAAGACATTAGAAAAACATACCGGCGATAAATTGACGGCCATCGATGTCCTGTTGCAGAATATTCAGCCCAATCAGGCCGCCTCTCTATCCACCACCGCCGATCATTTACGGCTGCTAGGGTCTGCTGTGCAAAACGCATTACAACGTCTAACGCCTTTATCTGATTCTTTACCCCTTTCTCAACCTGACGCTACACTGCTCGCAGCTAAAAAAGCAGTGCATTATGCCCTAGCGTATCTCAGCGAGAAGGAAGCCGCCTTTGAACATAAAGAAGTGATGACGGTCGCCTTAACGCACTGTTTAGGTCAGGTGAATCTTAAAGCATTACAGGAAGCCGTTCTGGATGCTGAAAAGCAGGGAGAATTAATTCGTGGCGTTTATTCTGAAAACGGCACCCGCTGGACAACGCGCGAAGCGCTGACATTAGAAAGGGAAATTCTTCGGCTAGCTCAACAGGATCGCGGTAAGTTCTCGCCAAAAATGTCCACTGATATGGTGAATACTTATTTAGAAAAAACTTCAGTCCATGAAGAACACGCGCTAAAGTTGCGGGAATTAGCGATGCAAAAGGATCGCATCGTGTTACTACAGGGTTTTGCAGGTACCGGTAAAACCACTCTGCTGCAACACATCGAACATTTACAGCATATTCAAGGAGCCTTAAAAGAAGGTCAACAGTCGTTGCTCTGTTTAGCACCTACTCATGCCGCTGTTAAAGAAATTCGAGGACGAGGACTGGCGGGCTACACACTGGATCGGTTTTTGTTAAATGTCGCCGCTGGCAAAATCACACCGGAAGCCTATCGAGGACGCTGTCTGGTCGTCGATGAATCTTCGATGGTATCCAATCAACGTCTGCATGATTTTTTAAGAGCGGTAATCCATTTAGGAGGTTGGGGATTGTTAGTCGGCGATATTCATCAATACACCGCTGTGGATTCCGGCAAGCCGTTTGAAATTTTACAGCGCGCAGGTCTATCAATCGTCCATTTGACTCATATTACCCGTCAAAAAGAAGATCATTTAAAAGCGGCGGTACAGGCGGTCTATCAAAAAGATTTTGCTCAGGTTTTTAAGATTTTAGAAAACCGAATCATTGAAGCCGGTAGTTATATCGATGAAGACAACCAACGCCGGGATAACCGCGCCGAACGAATGAGCCTGATCGCCGAGAATTATGTCAACCGGGATATGCTGAAAAGAGCGCAAACTCAGATCATCACCTTCGGTAATGAAGATCGAGTGATGCAAAATGCGTTGGTTCGGGAAGGCTTGATATTGCGAGGGGAACTGTCCGGCCCTCGTCTAGTGACTGATATTTTAGTGTCCCGTCGCTTAAGCGAAATCGAGCGCAGCCAGGTCAGTTGTTATCACATCGGTAATGTGTTGCGGTTCAATGTCAGTCAATCCGCCGGTATTCGCAAAGGGGACTACTGGCAAGTGGCGAGTATCACTCCTGAAGGAAATTACTTACAACTGGAGCGCCCTGGTTCAGATCCGGTTTTATGGAAACCCCAACTCTATAAAAACGGCGGGCGGGCCGGGGTGGAAGTGTATGAGATTGAGCGCCGGGAGTTGATGGCCGGGGATCTAATCCGGTGGACACGAACAGATGAAGCGTTAGGGTTACTCAGCCCGGAACTGGCACGAGTGGAAGCGGTTATTTTGCCGTCTGAAACCCAGACATCGGTTGTTGCAACCACCGGTGAAATCGTGAAGCCTTCAGCTCAAAAGCCGCCTGCAAACCTGGCTAAGATCATCGTCCGCTTACTGCAATCAACCGACCAAGGACTCACCTCCACGGGGGATCCAATCGAATTGCTCAGTACGAATCCCCGGCTGCAGCATTGGGACCATGCCTATGCCATCACCGGCTATGGTGCGCAGGGAAAAACCATCACCAGCGTATTGATCAATGCGGAAAGCTATCGTCCGCAACTCACCAGCCAGCGATCATTGTTAGTGGTGCTGACAAGAGCCACCCATGAGATAACTCTCTATACCGATGATAAGGAACGATTACTCCGGGCCGTCCAAAATAATCCAGGCCGTAAATCCAGCGCGCTAGAAGCAGTCGGAGAAATTTCGCCTCTTTCTTCTGCACAGCCAGCCTCAAGGTTGAGTCCTGAAATTTCTCAGGATCGCCGGAGATATGATCAGCCGGTGTCGAAGGCCTTTTATCCCGATGAAGCGTCAGCACCAGGCATGGGAACCTTGGCGGGTGACAATCCCGATGCCTGGCGTTTGGCTATTTCCCACGCTGAAGATCACCCAGCCAATCATAATCCTGCTGAAAACAGGCTCACTGTAAAATCCGAACCACTCAAGTCCGTGTCCTCTCCCAGATTGGACGCTCAGCGGATCAGTCAGTATTTAACCGATCAAGCGGAGCGTGTGGTAGAGCAATTATTGGGCGAACCCAAAACCAAGCTGAGCGGGCAGTACCGCTATGGCAGCAAACAAGGCAGTCTAATTGTTACCATGAATGGTGATAAACGAGGGTTGTGGCACGATTTCCAAACTGGTGAAGGCGGCCATTTATTGGACTTGATTGCCTTTAAAAAAGACTTGGATAAACGGCAGGATTTTCGAGCGATATTGCAGGAGGCCGTAAAAATTTTAGGTACTTCTCCATCGGATATCAGCATCCAGGACAGCGCCCGGATTTCCCCGCCTAAGCCGTTACAGGCCATGACCCATCCCCTCACTCCTGAGCAACAGCGCAGTTTGCGCTACGCGCGGCGGTTGGCTAAAGAAAGCCTGCCAATAGCCGGTACGTTGGCTGAACGTTATTTACGGGAGCATCGCAGTATCGTCCTGGATAAATTTCCCGACAACGTGCGTTTTCATCCCGGTATTTATTCAAGGCGGAATGAAAGCATACACTCGGCGCTGGTGGTGGTGGCTAAAGATAGTGCAAACCAGGTACAAGCCGTCCAAGCCATTTTTCTGGATAAAAACTCGGCTCAAAAGGCCGATGTTGAAGTGAAAAAACAAACCTGGGGTCGCCCTTCTCAGGGATCGGTGGCGCTGCAGCCGCTCGAAAAAATGTCGATGAGCAAAGGGGTCACTTATCTGGCCGAAGGCCCTGAAACCGCCCTCAGTGTGTATCAAGCGTTAGGCGGCGGCGATGTGCGCATCACTCTGGGCAAATCGAATTTTAAAAACATCGATTCGGCCAAAACCCATCAAAATATTGTCCTGTGTCTAGATAACGATGGTCAAGGTGTGCAGAGTGATCGGCTGATCCGTTTTGCCGCCGAGCAGTTACAGGAACAAGGCAAGTCTGTTTGGATTGCCCAGCCTAAAATCAAAGGCCAGGATTATAATGATGTCTTGAAACAACAGAACGCCGACTCTATCAAAGCCGAATTACAACAGGCAATCCCTTACGTGGATTATCGGGATCAAAAGACTTCTGGACACACCTTACAGAAAACGCTGACTCAGTCGTGGAAAATTCATCGTCAGGAAAACTCCCTGGAAAAATTACGCCAGGAGAACGAAATTTGGCCTAAACTCTATGCTGAAATGCAGAGCAGGTCATCTCAACAAATGGTCGTCATCGCCCAGGAAAAAAGTCCGGCTCCGAACACCACCACACCTCCACAAAAAACTCCACCTCGGCTCGAAAAAGAACCGGAATTGGATCTTTAGAAGCCTTCCAGCTAGAGCGTACTCTTTATGCCATTTTTTTTATTTTGACTTTTGCCGTGAGATCATTAAGATGATCTCCGTTATCGTCCCAATAACAATCTGGTTAGCCAATGGAAAGGCATTGAGTTTTTTAAAGAACAAGAGGAATGAATATGAACGCAACTGCATTGTCTGTTGAACAAGATAACGACACTCTCGTGTCTCAAACTAACACTGTCCCCGCCAATCAATCGTCAACATCCACCCCGCTCCGTGAGTATGTCAAAGCCGCGATGAAGGAGTATTTTGTTCGGTTGGAAGGGGCGAAACCTGCCAACCTCTATGAATTATTTATGGCAGAATTTGAAGCGCCGTTTTTGGAAGTGGTGCTGAAGTACGTTCAAAATAACCAAAGCCAGGCAGCGAAATATCTCAACCTCAGTCGAGGAACTTTACGCAAAAAGATGAAACAATATGGATTGTTAGGGTCTGACGGCAAAAAGAAATCATAAAAATTTGGAACGAGTTAGCAAGGCTAACATCGGAAGACTAGCCATTAACTTTAGCGCTTTGTCACTGTGTTTTACAATATATTCTCTCAATCATTAGTGAATGATGATGATTCTTCCTCTATCAAAGTAGCCTTACATTCACGGTTATTGATTTGCCCCAGCAAAGTTCCTACGAGATTTTGCGCCTTTTGTTTAGCATCTTCCAGGAGAACATCACGGTCTTTCAAGCTGGCTTGAGTGAGGGTATCGACTAAATGGCGCACAAGCAATCGAATTTCCTGCTGCCAGGTAAGTTGAGCCTTCCATAAAAGGATTTGCTCGTCAGCACTCAGGAAGGGCGAACCTTCCCCTGGATTTTTCTCTGCAGCCGCTTCTTCAACAGTAAAACCAATGCGAATCAGCATACGCAAACATTGAGAGAGGATAAGCCCTTTTTGTTGCGCAAGCTGCTCTATTTTTTCTAAATCTTCCGGCGGAATACTGATAGTGATTCGTTTCATATAAGCGTCCTTGATTAAATATTTTTGCTTTTTCTGCTCTTATTAGCCGTATTTAAAAATAAGCAAAGTGATGCGAACATCATCACTATATCACGAAAAACAGGCCAAAAAATCTGATTTTATAAAAAATCAGGTTATTTTCTACGAGAAATTATGGAATCATCATCACTTCATCATCACATTAGTTAAAATAGGCTGTTTTCTCTGCATGCCCGTACTGCCATGTAAGGGTTTGAATGATTGAGGTTTTCCGCAAAAGCACACCAAGTGCGACGGGTGTGGATGGAAATTGGGCTATAGTAACGCAATCTGAATAACATCTGAGATGATTCTGTTTTTGATTTTTTACAAAGTTCGTATTTTTCCATAAATAAAATTTAAGCGATTTTGTACTGTTTTTTAAGAATAACTGAAAGTGAACTATTCTATTTAAAGAAATTTAAAACTATATATCATAAAGTACACAAGATATTTTCTATTAATTAATTTATTCATAAAAATATATTCAAGTTAATATTGTTTATGCTGACTTAAAGAAATCGTATAACGGTAAAAATTTTATAAAATTAATTTCTAATGATTAAAAAAATAGATATTATTTTAGAACTGCGCACTGATCTCTCATAATCTGTAAAAATCGGCAAAGTTATTCACTTTTTTTCACGAAATTCAGGGTAGATATTGATTTTTGATTATTCTTTTCGCTATGGTTTGAGATCAGGCGTCAATTGATTTTCTAAATAAAATAAATCCATTGACAAGAACTATTTTAATTTTCAGGAGAGCATATTATGGCTTTGTTGAGTGCAAAACCGAAATCAAAAAGAGTACCTACTTCACTGCGTTTTGATGATCGTTTAATATCGGATATCAAAGCGTATAACGCTTGGGCAGGCATTGATCGTCTGGATGATTTTCTGGAGCAGGCGGCACGCTTTATATTAGAAAAAGATAAGGATTGGCAGAAAAAAATTAGTCAATCTTCATCTGAAAGTGATAGCTCCGCATAATATCAAAGTATTTTTTGTCAGCGAAGTCCTTATTGTTCATATTTTGACTAGCTTTAATTATTTGGTGTGAGGTTTTATGGCTATCTTAATTAGGCAAATTAAGAGTTTTGAAGTAATCACACCATACTTGGGGATTTCCACTTTGAGTAAGGAAATACAAATTTAATTGAGATCTTTCTGAGATTAAATGATGCTAATTTGTTGATTCTATCTGAGTCAATTGACACAACAGATTGTTGGCGGTAAATTGCTTCGTATATGGATAATAGCCAGAGTAATATACCTACTGGCGGTTAACGTCTTTGTGCATAGTTAGTTTGATAAAGGCGCTTAAATAGGCAAAAAGGATTTTTGCAGAGATCTAATTGCTTGAATAGCGCTTTTGCAGATTCGCCTCTTTTTAAGTACGAATTAGTAGCCAAAGTTGTCTATTTTTTTTACTATTAGTAATATAATAGGCAAGGTATTTAATACCTGTCTAAGCACTTAAAGAAGGGGATGAAAATGAGCTGTCAATGGAATTGGCCGAGCGCCAAATGGTGGAAATTTGATTTCCATACCCACACACCTGCTTCAGCTGACTATGGGAAAGGAACTCATTCAGAGTTACATAAAAATATTGAGCCTAAACAGTGGTTATTAAACTATATGAAAGCGGGAGTTGATTGTGTTGCAATCACCGACCATAATTCAGGTGCATGGATTGATTTATTAAAGTATTCCCTTGATGAGCTATTCATTACAAAAGATCCCGATTATCGACCTCTATGTTTATTTCCGGGGGTCGAAATTACGGTTCAAGGAAATATTCATATCTTAGCCATATTTCCTCCAAGTAAAACCACTTCTGATATTGATTCGTTATTAGGAGTGGTTAAATATCAATCTACTAAAGGCAAAAGTGATGGTTGCTCTATTTCCTCTGCGGTGGAAGTGATTGACGAAATTATAAAGTCTGGCGGTCTTGCTATTCCTGCACATGTTGATAAACCATGTGGTCTTTTTATCGAATATTCGGGTAATACTCTCAGTCAGCTTTTAAATCATAAAGATATTCTTGCGATGGAAGTAGTCGACACATCAAATAATAAACCTGATCTTTATATAAGCAAGAAACTAAATTGGGTGGAAGTAATAGGAACTGACTCTCATCATCCAGATGGAGTCAATGGACAGCGTTATCCTGGAAGTCATTTTACTTGGGTTAAAATGTCAAATCCCTCTTTTGAAGGTTTACGATTGGCATTGGTTGATGGGAATCTTTCTCTGAAGCGTTCTGATGCATTTAGTGGAGATCCTAATGCTCATGGATCTTTAGCTATTGAGAGTATCTTCATAGATAATGCGAAATATATTGGTAGAGGTGATTTGTTTATATGCCCGCTTAATCCTTGGCTTAATACCATCATCGGCGGTCGCGGGACTGGCAAGTCAACTATATTGGAATTTCTCCGAACAGGGCTAGGACGGAAAGATGAAATCCCTGGAAGTTTAGAGAGAGAATTTGTTAAATATTCTCAAACATCAGCTAGTCGACAAGATGAAGGCTTGTTAAAGGAATCAACTATAATAACAGTTGACTTGCGAAAGGATGGGAATCATTATCGAATTAAATGGAGTAATTTAGACAAAAAATATTTGATAGAAGAGGAAACTGGCCCAGATGTATGGAGTCCTGCGTTAGGCGATATCGCTCAGAGATTTCCTATTCGAATTTATAGTCAGAAACAAATTTTTGAACTTGCTAAACATCCGCAAGCTCTCTTGCAAGTTATAGATGACGCACCGGAGGTCAATTATCGTGATTGGAAATTAGAATGGGATGAATTAGTTTCTATGTATCTCTCAATTCGTGCCCAGGAGCGTGAGATGCAAGTAGGACTGCAGGAAGAACCTGTGATAAAAGGCCAGCTTGAAGATATTAAACGGAAATTAGAAGTTTTTGAGAAATCTGGTCATGCTGATATTCTCAGAGCTTATCAGTTGGGAAAAAATCAACACAAAGCCATTGAGTTATGGGAAAAATCATGGATTGGAATAGCACAACAAATTCGGACGTTTGCTAAAATTTTATTACCGCCTGAGATAGATATTCAAAATTTTTCTTTAGAAAAAGCAGAAGATCATGAATTACTTGAGGTGATCTCAGGTGTGCGCTCCTTTTTCCAGACTATACAGGTTGAGATTGAGCAAATTGCCATGAAGGTAGATAAAATTAAAGAATTTTGGGATACAAAAAAATCTGATTTAATCATCTTTCAAAAGATAGCTGAGACAGACGATTCATATAAAATATTATTGGGGGAGTTGTTAAAAGTAGGAACTGATGACCCAGCAAGTTATGCAAATCTTGTAAAACGACGTCAGGAACTTGAAGAGAAACTTGATAATTTTAGAGTTAAGCGTGAGTCTCTTACTCAATATCAGCAGAATGCAGAAGATTGTTTGAGTAAAATTGAGAGGCATAGAGAGAAAATTATTAAATTAAGAGAGAACTTTCTTAATAATGTATTGATAAATAACTTATATGTTCAGATTAATGTAATTCCTTATGGAAATACACTTACAGTTGAGGAAGAATTACGTAATCTTATTGGTCGTGGAAATGGTGGTTTTGAGCGAGATATTGGAGCTGTTGATGAAAATGAGGGACTTTTGGCTCTACTAAAGAGGGATTCGTCTCAAACTATGTTGCAAAGAGTTGGCACATTGAAATCTACGTTATTAGGAATATACGCTCGTGATTCTACCGCTATTTCTTCTGCAAAAGATCGGCGATTTGTTTCTCATGTTCAAGGGTTATCCCCAGAGCAGATTGATCGCATCCGTTGTTGGTTTCCAGCGGACTCTTTGGACGTACGTTATAGTTTGAAAGGAGGAGATAGTTTTAAACCTGTAGAGCAAGGATCTCCTGGTCAAAAGACTGCTGCTCTTTTAGCCTTTATTCTTTCTTATGGTGATGAGCCTTTAATTCTAGATCAGCCAGAAGACGATTTAGATAATTCCCTAATTTATGATCTGATTGTTATGCAACTTCGTAAAATCAAGCAAAGAAGACAGGTATTAATTATTACTCATAATGCCAATATTGTTGTGAATGGCGATGCGGAAAATATTATTGTATTGGATGTCATAGGTGGGCAAACTAGGATAATAACTCAAGGTAGTCTTCAGGAAGACTCTATTCGAAATGAAATCTGTCGAATAATGGAAGGAGGAAAAGAAGCTTTTGAACAGAGATATAAACGAATAAGCAGGCAATAGTTCAGTGGGTGAACGATAAAATTAGTTTGCCGAGGATCCATCATTGCATGTGTAGTATGTTTGAAAATCGAAAGAAGGTATTTGAAGAATTCGAAAAAGGATGAATTTTTAGAAGCGATTAGATTTTTTCAATCTCAAAGTCTAGGTTTAGAAGGAGAGTGGTTAATTTTTGATCAATTTGTTTCATTCTCAACAAGATTTCCCTGTGCTTGACTGGACTTGGTCATTAAGTCATAGTAGAAAATCAAAACTAGCAACAAAGTAGATAATATTTGTAGATGAATAGTAAATGTAAAATAGATTGAGTGTTTGAGCTGGATACTATCAAAATAATAACAGGATCTATCCAATTAATCGATTATGGTATTATTCCAAAATTTATGTATAGGTAACAGCAAATGATAACTACAAACCCTAATTTAAGGGAGAAGCAGCGTAAATGGTTGCCTATTGAGCGTGGGAATAGTAATAGGTTTACTGATCTGGATGAAAATAAGTTGCGTGGAGGTTATTACACCTCTATTGAACTTGCAGAGTGGCTCTGTTCTTGGGCTATTCGTACTTCGGATGACTTAATTCTTGAGCCTAGTTGTGGAGATGGGGCTTTCCTTGAAGCAATTATTAACCGTCTCTTTGAATTCGGTGTTAAAGGTAAGGAAGCCATAAATGCAAGTCAGTTATTTGGCATTGAAATTCTTGCCAGCGAAGCTGATAAGGCACGTAGTAGAGTGAATCGCCAGCTTGGTTTTCATGCAAATAAGATGATTGAGACTAAAGATTTTTTTGAGTGGTGGATTCATACTGACCGACCGCTTGTTGACGTTGCGATTGGTAACCCTCCATTTATTCGTTATCAAAGTTTTCCAGAACCTCATCGCACACGCGCAATGGACATTATGAAGAATTTAGGATTCTCTCCGAATCGCCTTACCAATATTTGGGTTCCTTTTGTTGCTGCTTCTGCTGCCTGCTTGCGTCCAGGTGGTAGATTGGCATTTATTCTACCTGCTGAATTATTACAGGTTAGTTATGCATCACAACTTCGTGCTTTTCTTACGGATCATTTTGACCGTATTAATCTTATTGCTTGTAATGAACTATTTTTTGAAAATGCAGAGCAAGAAGTAGTTTTATTATTAGCTGAAAAAGCAAAAAATCTACCTATTAAAAAGAGTTCTTGTAAAGTGGTGCTTGTTGAAACAAAAACTGTAAATCAAATTTTATCATGTTCTCACAAAAAATTACTAAAAGGAGCATCTCCTAAAATTGTTAATAACCAGAATGAAAAATGGTTAAAATATTTTCTTACTTCTTCTGAAATTGAATTTATGCGTGAATTGAGGGTATCTTCAGTTGTTACTACTATAGACACATTTGCCTCTGTTAATGTTGGTGTGGTTACCGGTAAAAATCAGTTTTTTGTTCTAACACGGAGTCAAGTGCAAAAATTGGGTTTGGAGAATTACATATCTCCCTTGGTTTCCCGTTCTGCCCACCTCAAAGGTGTCCAGATAAGCCAAAGTGATTGGGAGGCTCTTGCAAATGCAGATGATCTTGTTCACTTATTGGACTTATCTGCAATTAATGGATCAAAATTGCCTTCATCATTAGAAAACTATATTCGTCTTGGTGAATTACAGAAAGTTCACCAAGGATATAAGTGTTCTATTCGTGACCCTTGGTATTCTGTCCCGTCGGTATGGATACCAGATGGTTTTTTCTTTCGTCAAATTTATGATTTTCCTCGTGTGGTTATAAATAAGACTGAAGCTACTTCAACTGACACAATCCATCGTATGAAATGCAAAGATGTGCCTCACAAGGTCATAGCAAACTTATACACACATTTAACAGCTGCTTCTGCTGAAATTGAAGGTCGTAGTTATGGTGGTGGTGTTCTAGAGCTTGAGCCTTCTGAAGCTGTACGCTTACTTATGCCATCTAAACTAGCACCAGCGCTTTCTTTGAATGAATGTGACAAATTAGTGCGGGATGGGCGACTTGATGATGTGCTAGCCGAGAACGACCGCTTAATCTTAATCGAACAAATGGGACTTTCTCATAAAGAGTGTCAGATGCTCCATAATATCTGGAAGAAAATGCGTGATCGTCGTTTAAGTCGCAGAAAGCGGGGGCATACACATACTGCATGAGTACTATTGTATCCTTTAAAGAAGAAGCGAGATTACGTGTAATTGAGCTAGTTCGCGCATTTCAGCGCAATGAAGCGGATTATATCTGTGAAAGTTACAATGAGACTCAGGCACGTACAGATTTCATTACTCCATTTATAGAAGCGTTTGGCTGGGATGTACGGAACATCAAAGGTCAACCTCTTGCATTGCGTGAAGTTATTGAAGAAGCAACTGTAGAAGTTACTAATGAGCGTTCATCTAAAAAACCAGATTATGAGTTACGATTGGCTCGTCAGAGGAAGCTATTTATTGAAGCCAAGAAACCAAGTATCTCAATAGATCGTGATCGCGCCTCAGCTTTTCAAGCGCGACGTTATGGTTATTCTGCAAGTCTCCCAATAGTCATATTGACAAATTTTTATCAACTTGTAGTTTATGATTGCCAATTAATTCCTTCACATAATGATGAAGCGAATGTTGCTCGTTATTTATTGATGAGTTATCAGGAATTTGAGATTCGTTTCGATGAGTTGTGGGCTATTCTCTCACGTGAGAGTATTTATTCAGGTCAATTTGATCGTCATTTTAAGGTTGGTACAACGCGGTATGGAGCAGAACAATTTGATGATTTATTTCTTGCCCAAGTTCGAGGATGGCGTGAGAAGTTGGCAAAAGATATTTATATTAATACGCCTGATTTATCGGAAGAAGAATTGACTCATTCTGTTCAATTATTTTTGCTACGTCTTGTTTTTTTACGTATTTGCGAAGACCGTGAAATTGAGAAATATGAGACCTTGAGAAATCTAGATACCTCTGAGACTTTTGATGCTTTCGTTAAAGAATTACGACGTGCAGATGAGTTCTATGACTCTGGTCTTTTTCGACTGATAGACGATCGTCTTGGAGTGCGTATTAGTGATAAGACTCTTCGTGTAATTATTGACGAGTTATATTATCCGCGTAGTCCCTATACTTTTGCAGTCGTTGAAACAGAAGTCCTTGGTGAGATATATGAACAGTTTCTTGGTGATGTAATTACTTTATTAGATGGAGAGGTGAAAATAACTAATAAACCAGAGGTACGAGAAAGTGGTGGAGTAGTCTCAACTCCACGTTTTATCGCCGACACTCTCACTGAACGTACAATTAAGCCTCTGATTATAAATAAATCTCCTGAGGAGTTGAAACATTTCACTGTTGCTGATATTTGCTGTGGTTCTGGAATATTCCTTATTTCTGCATATGAGATGCTTTGTAATCATTATTTAGTTTGGTATCTTTCCAATGACCGGACAAAGTACATTGGGCATCAGCTATATGAGGTTGGTATAAATAAATGGCGTATTACCTTTAAAGAAAAGCGCCGTATACTTTTAACCCATTTAAGGGGAGTTGATATTGATTCAAATGCAGTTGAAGTTGCAAAATTTAGTTTATTATTAAAACTGATAGAGGATGAGGATGCTACAATCTTAAAAGATTTTGTAACCCGCAATAAAGAACCAGCACTTCCTTCTCTTGATGAAAATATCCGATGGGGTAATAGCTTAATTAGTACATCTGAATGGCGAGCAATTTGTGGAGAGCTTTCCTTAGAATTGGCTAAAAAGATTGTTCCATTTGATTGGTTTGAAGAATTTCATGATGAGATGACTCGTGGGGGATTCGATGTAATAATTGGTAATCCGCCTTATATCCGCATTCAAAATATGATGACATATTCACGTGAGGAGGTCGCCTATTTTCAAAATTGTAAATCATTTACTACTGCAAACAAGGATAATTTTGATAAATATGCACTTTTCATTGAACGTTCTTTGTCTATCTTATTTCCCTCTGGGAGGCTCGGCATCATTGTTCCCCATAAGTTTATGACCATTCAAAGCGGTAGTAAGCTTAGAAATTTGATTGGAACTAGTCAATTTCTGGAAGAAATTGTCCATTTTGGGACAAAACAAGTTTTTGGGCATCACGCTACAAATTATACTTGTTTGTTAGTTCTAGATCATAAGGGAACCAAATCGATCAAGTTTGAACGGGCTGGCCCTTTAGAAGTCTGGCGGTATGGTGAAACTGGCGTTACCAATATAATAAATTCTACTGAATTAGGTGAAAAGCCCTGGAAATTTGCTGGAGATGGCACTAATGTTCTTTTTAAACGAATTTTAGATGATAATCTTGCTCGATTAGGTCAGCTTGCTGATATTTTCGTGGGCGTACAGACCAGTGCTGATAAGATATATATATTTGATTCTGTTGATGAAACCTCTACAACTTTAACTTTACGATGGAATGAGCAAGAATGGCCGATAGAACGTAATATAGTCCGCCCTTCTCTCCGTGACGTTACAATTTCCGCTTTTGCTCGACCAAAAGCAAATACGTGGATGATCTTTCCTTATGAAATTGTAAAATTTGGGGAAAATAAAGCACAGGCACGACTTATCGAATCTAGTGATATACTAGCCTCATATCCATACTGTTGGGAATACCTCAGTGCCCGGCGTAAAGAATTGGAAAAACGTAATATTACAGGCAATAAATCGTTAATTAAACAACAATGGTATCAATATGGTCGTTCACAAAGTCTTACTAAATTCGATACTCCAAAAATAATTCTACCGGTTCTTTCTATTGAACCTCGCTATGCTTATGATGATATGAATATTATGGTTACAGGAGGTGGAAATGGCCCTTACTATATGATACGAGCGTTCAATAGAAGCATTTCCAACCATTATTTGCTTGCTATTCTTAATCATCCAATCTGTGAGGCGTTTATTCGCATACATACCAGTGCTTTCCGAGGAGGATATTATTCGCATGGCAAGCAATTCATTAAAGATTTACCTATCCCTATTCCAGATGATAAAGAGAAAGCAGAAATTGAAATATTAGTAGCAACTTTAATCGATACTTTGGATCAGCTTAGTGTTTCTCGTCTTCCCACAGATCGTACGCGCAGAGAGCGTGAAATAATTGATCTTAAAAATCAAATCGAAGGCTATGTGACCGGGGTGTTTAATCTTTCGTCAGCAGATATGGATATAATTCGATCAGTTCCTGTGCCGATGTGAAGAATGTTAAAAGGTCTTATTTTTGTGAAAGGGCAAAATCAGATATTGAGAATTTATTTGATTGAATATTCTGATGAAAAATCAGTGGGCCATGTAAAGTTGAATCAGGCCAGGCAGAATTGTTCAAAAAATTCCTGCCGGAATTTTGCCGGAATCAAGGGGTCATAAGGGGTCACGATTTGGTAATTTTGTATTAAAATATACAAAAATGTGAAGGGCGTCCAAAGTTAAAATTTAAATTTAAAAACAAAGAGTTAAGCTTAAATTTTAAGGGTTGTGCCAAAATCGAAATCGCGAGTCCGCATGTCTCTTAATCAGCGGGTCGCTGGTTCGATCCCAGCACGGCCCAACAATAAAATCAATTACTTACAAAGCCTCTTCAAAATCCTGAAAATTCCATGTAGAAACAATGTAGAAGGTTTAAGTAACACAATTAAGGGTATATGGAGACTCAGTCGGGTTCTTTGTGATAAGATTATTCATAGAAACTTGACTTACGGTTTGGAAAGCAACCAGTAGCTTTTCCGAGTTTATTGGGTATGGATTACTAAATGCCGACCATATTAAAAATTAAAGGTTACCGTTTTTTCTTTTTTAGTTTAGAGGGTCGGGAGCCCCCGCATATCCATATTGAGCATGGGGATAATGTAGCCAAATTTTGGCTAAGCCCGGTAAATCTGGCCAGTTCATACGGCTTTAAAAGCCATGAGTTAGCCAGAATAAGAGAGATGGTCGTTGAGCATAGCGCATTATTTTTGGAGAAATGGCATGACTTCTTTGGCAATAAAATTTGATGATCACGCAATTGATGTGAGCTTTACTCCAACTGCATTGCATTTTGTGCTGGCTGATGGCAGGGAAATTTCTGCGCCATTAGAATGGTTTCCAAAATTACGTGACGCTAGTGAAGCAGAGCGCAACGATTGGCGTTTTATCGGTAATGGCATTGGAGTACATTGGCCGAGCATAGATGAGGACATTGCTGTTGAAACTTTAATGTATGGACATGAAAGGTAATTCTGGTTACTTTTAAATCTATATTTCTACGATCTTTACCCCTATCTTATAAAGAGCTTCACAAGTACCAAGTTTTATTGTCATTTGATTTAATGAGCTTAATTTTTTACTTGTCCTGTTTGTCCCTTTTGTCCTGCTCACTTTAATGCCCTAAAAAATATATCTTTTTTGATTTAAACCAATGGGACAAGGTAAAAAAACGTTTTGTCCCACTTGTCCCGTAAAAAAGGTTTCTGCTACTATAAAAAGGTAGGTTGTTAAGGATTGCTGCCCAGTTCTACTTTAAAGCTAAGATGTTATCCCAAAATGATAATATCCCCTTAAAACCAAAATAGAAATGTCCTCCATTGTACAATAAAACCACCTATAAAAGTGTTAAAAATTATGAGGTGTAGACAA
>CBFGTC010000017.1:0-36903 GCA_965651935.1 uncultured bacterium | reverse complement strand
TGTCACCTGGAACCCGCCCAACACCGACCTTTATTTATTCAGCGGGAACCGCTGGTAATTCACCAAGGTTCTTTCCAATAATATCAATATGCTTTTCCAGGCTATAATGACTTAGCCTAAATGTTCGCATTTTGGCGTTGATTTGATAATTAATACAAGGATAGCCGATTTTAATGTTTGAAAGACTCATAACGGAATTTTAGACTATCAGCGACAATTTATCTATCAATCTATGCACTTAAAATACCGCTACTAATGTATTAAAATGTGTCAGATGTGAGACCATATTGAATTTTTGCCACAGGTAGATAAACTGGCAGAGGCTGACCCAGCCCATTGTCATCATTGTAACCCATAAATCTTTCATGTTAAAATTAAGCCATGAAAAATTTTTTTAAATCTAATATTGACCATCAGGGGCGATTAGTTCGAGGCATTTTAGGAATGCTATTTCTTATTGCCGGAGTCCTTTTTGTTTTTTATGGAAAGTGGATCATTGGATGGATTCTCATTGTTTCCGGTCTATTTATGACAATTGAAGCCGCCAGTAAATGGTGTGTGGTGCGCGCCTGCGGCATTAAAACTAAGCTATAGATTTTGCTCACCCCTTGCCCTTAACCGGGCATCCCATTGGATTAATAATAATATAAAAATTCCTATCTGACCCCTCTACCCAAAAACTATCTATCCCTTTAAAACATCTGCTAGACCGGTTCAAGCGCCGTGAAAAATATTAGTACTTCCATTGCTCATAGCCAAGCGGCGAGCGATTCAATTCTTCCCGGTAAAAATTCCATTTTGGCAAAAACTGGTTTAGTAAAGCAGTAAACCGATGGTTATGTGTAGGCTCTAATAAATGAGTCATTTCATGGACGATTATATATTCTAAATATTCCTGAGGTTTTTTCGCCAACTCAGTATTCAGCCTTATACTCTTAGAGCGAGGATTGCAACTCCCCCATTTTGTTTTCATTTTCTGAATAAAAAACCGCTCTACCTTTACGCCCATAAGCAATTCCCATTTAGAAATAAATGATGGAACAACTTTTCTAAGTTGTATTCGATACCAATCTTCTATAATTGACCGTTTTTTTTCTTCGCTTGCGCCTACGCAGACTCGGAGATATATTTGTCTGTGTTTTATTTCAACTTTAGAAAAGCGGTCTTCTTCGATTATCTTAAGTAAATAACGTTTTCCCCAAAGATAATGACTTTCTCGATCCAGATATTCACGCGGAGATTCACGTTCCTGATCCAGCTGCTTATTCTGTTGTCGCTTAATCCAATCCAATTTGGAGATTACAAAGATTCGAATAGTATCCAGCTTGGTACGCAACGGCGCGGAGATTCGTACACTCCCAGTCGGAGGATAAACACTCAGGTGAAGATTCTTGATATCTTTCTTCACTACATGCACAACAATTTCACCTAGCTTAATTTTGGTATCCATCAATACTCTTGCTGTTGTTTAATGATCATAAACATACTTTCAACTTTAGCCATATCCTGTAAGATTTTATATAACTCCGCCTTGATGATATTTTCCCGAGCTTGAATCCCGCGCCAGCTATCTGGACGGACACGCTTAATGGTTTCATCGATCCGCAATACCAAATTCAGCAATGAATCACCATAAATCTCAGTCTCTTCAGCAACGCCACTTCCACCTACTTCATTTGCTACAAATTTCTTGAGATTATGGTAAAGCGCACGCATCGCCGGACTATGCGTCAATGGTTGTGGCATATCATCTCCTTGACCAGTTTCTACATTTTTTGCAAGTTCAGCGATACGCTTGAGATACCCCTCATATTCGATTGCCTTTGCCTTACGAGTGGCAATGATTTCATCCAGCAATGCAGACATTTTTTCGTAATAAGCTGGGTCATTTAATTGTTCCTTCACAATCTTACTACGAATGTTGTTTTCAATGACTTCAGCAATAGCTTCTTTATTATTCTTCACACAATGGGGTAATGTATTAATAGCGTTAGCAATACCTGTCTTCACGAGTAACTCTAGCAATGGCAAATTATCAAAAGGCGAAATTTTGCGTGGCTCAGCAGCTTCGATATAAGTATCAATGAGGTGACGCATATCAGCTTCATAAGCTTTAAAGTCCAGCTTTTCATTAGCAGCATTGCGAATGATTTCACGCAGATCAATATAGTTTTTGAGACTCTGTTTGATATAGCGAATGTCAGCTTCACTATAGCCTGCCGCTTCGAGTTCGTCAGAAATATTAGCATAGGCGCGCACTAAGTTAGCGACAGCTTTGTAAAGAGCAGACCTTAAGCTTTCTCGCTCCTGTAAATCTCCGAGTATTTCCGTATTACCACAAAAGTAATGGATGTACTGCAACGCATCCTGAGGTGGTTCTACGGGTTCGCAGATGAGTATGAGCACTTCCATCGCATTATCCAATTGTTCGCGACTCTTGCTGATACGATCTTTCATCATTACTTGAGGATCTACTCCACCAGAACTATAATCCAACTCAGATGTATAAACCGCGATAGCTTTTTCAACCTTCTTAAACAGATCTTTATAATCGATTATATGTCCAAAATCTTTGTCATAACCGTCTAATCGATTAGTGCGGCAAATAGCCTGAAATAAGGCGTGATCTTGCATACTTTTGTCAATATATAAATAGGTACAACTTGGGGCGTCAAAACCCGTCAGTAATTTGTCTACCACAATCAAGAGTTTCATATTGGCGGGCTCTCGCCTAAATAAATCCTTAGCCCACTCCTCGTATGTTTCCGTCTTCGTCATATCCCGCTTGGCGACAATATCTTTCAATAATTCAGAATAGGTATTATAAATGAATACCTTGTCTGTTTCTGTGTTCGCGCCAGTATCTTCTAGAGTGATGTCTTTCGTCTGTGGATTATAGGAAGTTACTACCGCGCATTTGCCTTTAAAATCAGCTTTCTGAAATAAGGTGTAATACTTACAAGCTTCATAAATACTCGATGCCACCAATATGGCATTACCTCGATGATCACGGAGGCGCGGCTTGACACTAAAGTCGAAGATGATATCGCTCACCACTCGGTCCATGCGCGAGCGCGAGCTCAAAACTTTCTGCATGGTGCCCCATTGTTTTTTCAATTCGTCTTTCTGCCAGCCGTTAAGACCACGGGTTTTGGCTTCAAACCAGGCGTCAATCTTATCCTCAGATCCCAGGCGCTGGTCAATATCGCGAGCTTCATAGACTAAATCCAGCACCACTTTATCTTCAACCGCTTCGCTGAATTTATAAGTGTGAATATAGCCGCCGAATACTTCCAGGCTGGTTTGCTTGTCTTGTTTGAGCAGGGGCGTGCCGGTGAAACCAATAAAAACCGCATTAGGCATAATTGCTTTCATCGCGCGGTGCAGTTTGCCGCTTTGGGTGCGATGACACTCATCCACAAACACAAAAATCTCACCTATCGCGTGGCATGGCTGGATTTCTAATTCTTTAATAAAGCGCTCGAAATTATCAACGCCTTTTTGTCCAAATTTGTGTATCAGCGAGCAAAGCAGGCGCGGTTTAGCTTGTCCAAGCTGAGTCATCAAATCACGCCCGCTCTTAGTGCGATAAATAGTTTCGCCGGTTTCGCCGAAAACACGCTCAATTTGCTTATCAAGCTCATCACGATCGGTAATAATCGCCACACGAGCCTGGGGATTGTTTTCCAAAATCCACTTAGCGAGCAGCACCATGACGATGCTCTTACCGCTGCCTTGGGTGTGCCAGATAATACCGCCCTGGTGTTCACGCACATGTTGTTGCGCCGCTTTGATGCCAAAGTATTGGTGCACGCGGGGTAACTTTTTTTGCCCGCCATCAAAAAGCACGAAATCATGCATCAATTCAATCAATCGATCTTTACGGCATATCTTGAGTAGATATTTGTCTAGCTTGTAGCGAGTATTATCTTCTTCATCTTCTTTCCATTTAAGAAAATAATTTTCTTCTGTTTGGATGGCGCCATATTGCAATCCTTCAGAATCATTTCCCGCAAATATGAACTGCACTGTGCTAAAAAACCAGGCGTTGAAGAGTGGCTGTTGATTTGAAAGACTTTGGCGTATGCCATCGCTGATCGATTTGCGGCTATTTTTAAGCTCTAAAATCCCAATGGCAATGCCGTTTACATATAACACCAGGTCGGGCCGCCGTTCAAGGTTGCCGCACAGCGTGACTTCTTCAGCGATAACAAAGTCATTCTTTTCGGGTTCTCTCCAATTAATCAGATGAACGGTTTCGGTCACTTTTCCCGCTTCAATTTTTACAGGTACGCCGTAACGTAGTAATTCGTAGACTTTTTGATTATTGCCATAAAGGCCACGGCTGTGATTATCTGCTTCAATGCGCAGCCTGTGAATGGCTTTGCTGATTTGCGCCAGGCTATAACCGTTTTTAGTCAAATAGGCGGTTAGCAAACCTTCCTCGATATTGCTGTTATTATCACGATCTCGCCAATCGCCCAGGTAGCGATAGTGAAGTTCATCACGGAACAGCGCGATAACCCGGTTCTGAGTAATGCGCTCGGGTTGTCCGATCCTCATATTAAACGAATCCTTCCGGTTAAAAGGTTGTGCATCATGCCTTGTTTGATTTGGCGGATTTTATTAAGCTTGGATTCCAGCGCGTTAATTTCAGCGTCCATATCGGAAAAAATTATTGCGATGCTAGTCTGCTTCTCCAATGGAGGAATCATTACATCGATATCCGCTAATGCGGACGCAGTAATGTGAACCACTGCATCACCTTGACCTTTGCTTGCTTTCTGTCGATTAATTTGACTTGTATTCAAATAGTACCCCATAAAAACCGAATTTATATTCTTAGGCCTGAAAATCACGATATCACCACCTGCATAGGCTTCAAAATTATCTATGAATGCAACACATTTACCAATATCTTCCTTTGTTTCCCCAGAACCAGCAAATAATAAATCTCCTCTTACTAGACGCCTTGCAGTGGCTGCAATATTTTTTGATATCCACGAATGAAAACATTTAATATAGTTATTATGCTTTGTATAGATTTCCCCATATCGAATGCAAGGTAGATTTCCGCTCATTGATTCATCTTTCCGAACGCCACTACCTTTCAGGAAGATTCCAAGATTACCCAATTTAACCGTCGCCCACTTGTGCTTTGGAAGAAGTAGTTCCTGCATCGCGGCTTGTTTGATTTGGCGTTTTTTGGAGATGAGTTGCTCCAAGGATTCGATGAGAGAATCTGCATCACTCAAAGCCTCAGCGATGGCTTCCTGTTCAGTTTTTGATGGAACAGGAAGTAATACTTTCACTATGTTTTTTTTGCTAATTCCACTGACTTTCGTTCCGACAGAATAGAATCGAAATTGATTTTTAATTGATTGTGTTTTAAAACAATGAGATTTATAGCTGTTTACTAAATCATCATATTTATTTTTTGCAACTATTGTATGGAGACCAGAAATAAATGGAATATTTTTTGGATTATAAATAACTTGATATTTACTCGTGCCTTCCTCATCTTCCGAAGCATCTACGAAGACAATATCACCATCATTTAGAATGGATTTTCTTGAAACATCTGAAAGACAGATATCTAACTTCGGAAGCTCAGTGAGCTGGGTTACCACATTGATATATGATTTGTTGGAGGTATGAATATCGCCATAATGCAGATAACAGTAACCAGTGCTACCTAACTGATCACGAGAAGCAGAAAAACCACCGCTGAAATTAAAAATTTCACCTAAAGATTTCACCTTCCAATCATCTGGAATTAATCCAACTTCTGTATGTTTATACCCCATCATCATTTCCATGAAAACCCCATTTTTTCTAAATGAAAATTAACTTTTCCCTCCAAATCAGAAACTTTAGCAATTATTTCCGGCAACGAAACTTCATATCGTTCAGCCAGTTCTTTCACTCGCCGAGTCAACGCTTGGCTAATACGATCCATTTCCCGATGAATACGAGTATCGAGCTCCGCCAACCATTTATCATCAACCACCAAAGTCTTGATTTCATCTTCAATCAGGGCAGAATATTTAGCGTAGACTAATGCATCGAATTTTTCACCGGCTTCTTTGAGAGCCTGCTTTAGCTCAACTTGCTGATTACACAGCTCTAAATATTTTCCCAGCACTGCTTTTTCCTCAACCACCGACTCGCCACTTTCAACTCGCAATTCTTTGAGCCGTGCCGTGACTGACGCCTTGTTTATTTTATCTAACTCGGAAAATATACCATCTTCTCCGCCATGCTCTTCCTCCATCTCATTCATGCGAGTAATAACAGTTTCCAATTCAGCTTCCAGCTTATTAAGCTCTGCCTGCTCAGCAGAAAAATAACGATTGATAACCAGTAATTTAGGCACCAGGTCACATGTCCAGCCTTTATCGATTGCTTTGCCCTTAGCATTTTTTACCAAAACACGAGAGGTGATAACTTTCCAGCCATCACTGGATATCAAGTAGCAATCGTCTTGCATGGTTTCAGCCCAGTAATCCATGAGATGCTGATAAACATCATATTTATCAATCAATGGCTTACCGGAATAGTGGGCAAGCAAATCTTCGGCCAATTCGTGAATCAATGATTTTGGATGAAATCCGGTCTGCAAGTTCTTAAGCTTGATTTCACTTCTCTTACGCCATTCGGCAAACAGCACATTCATGCTCTCGATAAAACGCACAAATTCCGCATGTTCAAAAATAGTTGATTTAATCGAATCCTTAGTGATGGCTAAATCCACATAACCTAGACGATTATCCTTAAAAAGCGCCTGTTTAAGCTGCGGACAAACATCCCAATATGGTTGTAAGGCTTCTACATCCGCTACCGGTATGCCACCACGCAGATGACCTTCGATATCCTGAATATCTTCAGCTTGTTGACTGTCAATATAGCGTGGAATATTGAGGTTATATTCGTTGCGCTCAATCTCATCGAAAGAAACAGCACGTGAGTATTGGGGAATCTCTAGTTGCTTGTTAAAGACATCGACAATCTTGTGAATATCCTGCGCGCGCAAGCGGTTTTTATTACCCTCTTTCATATAGCTGGCGCTGGCGTCAATCATAAAAATCTCTCGCCGCGCATGAGCGTTTTCTTTGTCGATAACCACAATACAGGCTGGAATGCCTGTACCGTAAAAAAGATTAGCAGGCAACCCAATAATGCCCTTGATATAACCTCTGCGAATAAGATTACGGCGAATGTCCGCCTCCACATTGCCACGAAACAGCACACCATGCGGCAGAATACACGCACCTTTACCGTGACTTTTGAGCGACCGTACGATATGCAACAAATAAGCATAATCCCCTTGCTTGGTTGGCGGTACACCCAGCTTGAAGCGTTCATATGGATCGCTTAGCGGATCAATACCGGTACTCCAGCGTTTGTCGCTGAATGGTGGATTGGCGACAACATAATCGAAAGTTTTAAGCGTGTCGCCGTCTTTAAATTTCGGATCGGTAAGCGTATTACCTTGTGCTACCAGGGCCATGGGATTGTTATGTAAAACCATATTCATCCGCGCTAGGCCCGCCGTAGCGGCATCTTTTTCCTGTCCGTAAAGCGTGACTTGTGCATTGGCTTGATCAGCTACTTTTAGCAATAATGAACCGGAACCACAGGTCGGATCATAGACCGTCGTATCGTTGGTTGTTAGGACATCGTGAATACCGATGATTTGAGCAATAACGCGGCTGACTTCAGCAGGGGTGTAAAACTGGCCTTTACTCTTACCACTATCGACCGCAAAATGCTGCATCAAATATTCATAGGCATCGCCCAGAATGTCATCACCATCCGCACGGTTTTTTGAGAAATCCAACGAAGGATTTTCAAAAATAGCAATCAGATTAGTGAGGCGCTCTACTTTTTCCTTCCCACTACCCAATTTAGTCGCATCATCGAAATCGGGCATATCCGAAAGTTTGTTGGCATTGGCAAGCGGTGCGATGATTTTCTTATTGATAAAATCGCCGATATTGGGATTGCCCTTGAGAGCGACCATATCCTTGAAACTTGCCCCTTCAGGTACGGTTATTGGAGCATAGGGCACACCGGCATATTTATCACTAATATATTTGATAAATAGCAACACAAGAACATAATCCTTGTACTGGCTGGCATCCATGCCACCACGCAGTTCATCACAACTTGACCAAAGAGAAGAATAAAGTTCAGATTTTTTTAGAGCCATAGTTCTAAATTAGCAGATAATAAATTGATGTTTTGTTACATCACTCGGAAATGCCTAGCGACTTTTTAGGAACCTCCCACCCTGTTAATGATGATCGATGCTGTAATGCAGCACTCATGATATTAGATTTAGGATAGCATAGGGCTCTGTATAAGTGAATCAGTACGGGACGTCTCCCCTGGCCCCCAGGCGCCATTTTTCCTCTACGGGTCAGAGCTGTTCAAAGTTAAAAGGATCGAATCTATGTGAGCACTGGGATCTTATTTTGATTTTTTTGGGTTATTAATACACAATAATAGGCCATCAAAGACAATTGACATACCACTCATATTAGTTTTATAAAAAAACAAATAATAATGATGAAAGTTCCCTTCTGGTAAGCAACTCGAAGGGAAAAACAAGCATATTAATCACAATATTCGCTTCCTGTTGATTTGTAAATTATATTTTATTCGTAATTCACAGGCTATTTTTCGATATCCTTAAAACTTTCTTCTGTAGAGAATTATGTGGCTCAATTGATTGTCACGACAGTAAACAACATACCAGAATTTTGACACAATTGTCTCGTGGATTGAGAAAGAAATAATACTGTGTCATCATCACAACGTTGATTTTATGTGATAGGCAAAGCTAAAAACTCAAGGAGTTGATATGTCTCGAAATAATCATACCTTCAGTAAAAAAAGAAAAAGGGATCGAATTGAAGAAAGAATTGGTCCAGAAATATCTGAGATGTACTTAGAAGAAAGCAAATTAATCACTCAAGCGTTAGATCAAGATGAAGGTGGTGAAGATGAGGATAAATATGAAACTGAAGATAATGAAGAAGAAGAAGAAGAAGAGGAAGAAGAACAAAAGGATGGCGAATGTATAGGCGAAAAGGAAAAAAAAGAAATTGAACCTAGTTTTTTGCCTCCTAAAGACGTCGTAACTAATTTAAGAAAAAGTACCAATAGATTGGCGAATTGGATTGAAGCCTTAAAAAAATCAGAGCTTTTATATATCACCGAAAAACCGTTTAATTATCAGCTTAATGCAATGAGAGAATTTTATGAAAATCGTCAGGAAACATTCGCCCCACAGGCAATCACTTTTTCAATAGCAACCGGAGTGGGTAAGACATTTTTGTTTGGTAGCTTAGCTATCATTACCCGAGAAAAGACATTAATTGTTTGCCCCAGTAATATATTATGCGACCAAACCATTGATCGCTTAACACAGTACGCAAAAAAAAATAACCCTCAAGAAGATAAAACTAGCTTCACCATCCGAAAAATCAAGCGAAACCCGACTAAAGAAGCTTTAATAAAATTATTTAGTTCGAGTAATTGTGTAGTTACTACATACGCCATGTTGGTAAAACATTTAGAAAAAGTACCTTGGTCTATCATAGATTCAGTCGTACTCGACGAAGCTCATCGTTCATTCTCTGAAAAACGATCAAAAATGGTAAAAACGATTATGAGCAATCAATCTAACGTTTACGCTTATACAGCGACCCCTAATAATAGGAAAATAAAACGTGGAAAAGGAAGTGTAACCAGTTGCGAGGAATTGCTGAATTATCCCAAAAATATTATCAGCTCCCTTAATTTTAAAGAAGCCATTAAAATCGGCGCTAATGTACCGATAGTCACCGCGTTGATCCAAATCGAGGGTATTGAGCTAAAACTGGAGCAAAAGAATACTGACAGAGAAATCTCTGAAATTCAAGCTGGCAATCAGTTAAATCAATTAGAGCAACAAAAAAAAGATATCTATGCCGCTATCGTTGACGTCTATATGAACGGTGGTGATAACGATAATGATGAAGGCAAGAAAATTTGGCATCGCGGCCAGCAATGTATTTGTTTTTGTCCAGGTATCGCCTCAGCACAAAAACTAGCCCAACGTTTTATAGAAAAAATCACAAATCTAGATCTGGTTGACCCTGATGGATCCTTACGTAAAAATTATGAGAAAAACCGAAAAAAAACCACCTTAGGGAAATTCTGTATAGCAAAGTCGGTAAATTCTGCGTTAGATAAGCGAGAAAGCAAACAAATCATTACTCAGTATCGCGCAGGTGGAATTTTAATATTAACCGGGGCTGACATGTTGATAGAAGGATTTGATAATCCCCAAACAAGTATAGTCATCAATCTTCGCCCTACCAAATCGGAAATTATTAAAATTCAAAGTTGTGGCCGTGGTTTTAGGAAAGATAAAGATGATCACATTAAACGAGAGAAAATATGCTATATTTATGACTTGTATTGGGGGAATACAGATTGCCTATATTTTTTTCAATATTTAGAAACTGAAAGACATCAATATCAATTTCACTGGGGGGATGTCAATGCTAGAAAAAAAAGACTCCTCGAAAATAAGCGAGATCTTTATCAAAAATTTAGGCGGACGCCAATTACCGAAATAGAAGATAAAATTAAGATTATTCGTACTCCAGAACAAGCTTCAATGATCATTCGTGGTTTAAAGACTAAGTCTGACAAGAGTTATAAAAAAATAGTCTCAACGTTTCAATGTTCAGCGATTATCAGCATGAGATTGGTTTGTATTCTCCTATCAGTAAAGAATTTAAAAGTGTATTTGATGAAATAGAAAATTTAGATCAATCATTAAAAATGATTAATGAGAAATTTTCTGGAAATGAACTTTACGTTCAAAATTTCACTCACTCTTCTGAAGATAAAAAAATATCGGAAATTGCTTCAAAAAAACCTCGACAAAATAGGGAATTGATACTAACTTATACTGATATTCAAGAGCGCTTAATCAATCAAAGCTCAAGCGTCAAAACTCTTCTCGAAGACATGTTTTCAATTTCGCAAAAAAACGATAATGAGAATAAATATACTTCTAAGAACGCCTCAAAAAACTTAACATCTAAAAGCATTGATATAAGGCCACTTGAGAGAATTTTAAAAAAATATCAAGATCTCATTAAGATAATTACCGACCAATTTGAATGCTTAAGTGGACTAACCAATATTTCAAACGATAATGATCAATCAGAAAATGACTTGGAAAAATTGAGAAATATCATCAAAAATTTAAGTTATAACTTATTAATACATCGAAAAGATATTATTAAAAAATTACATCAGGATAAAATAGATCTATGGATAAAAAAACATAACAAATATCCATTGACAAAAATTATTGAAGATTTTTGCCTTTACTGTATTAATAAGAAAGGAGAAGCAGAATTTGAAAAAAATCATGCGATTTCTGTAAAAAATATTAAACTGATCAGAGGAATTATTAAAAGCTTAGCCCATGCAGATTTTAAAGAATTGATTTGTTATAATGATATGAACTCTCAGGACGACTATTCTCAAGGTTCTCAGGATGAACTTTCTGAAGATTCTAAGCAAGACTCTAAACCAATTTATGAATTTCCAGCTTTAATTACTTATATAAGCACATTCCGGGATAGACACTTCCAATACAAACTTGAAATTTTGGAAGATTTGTTAAGTGTGATACCTGATCATATTCCTTTAGACTGCATTCATGATCATTATGGCTACAAAGGTACACCCTTGCATGCCTTAATAAGAGAGTTTAAAACCGTGATAGATATAGATTTCTTCTTTGTACTTTTACATCGAATGAATGATATCAATTGTGTAGATAAAAATTTAAATTCCTGCCTTCACAGTGCTGCTCATGAAGAAAACAAACTCGAATGGCCTACTGCTCAATTACTTTTATTAGCAATGAAAGCTGATCCTAATTTGAAAAATAATGAAATAAAAACCCCCGCACTTATATCACAAAACTCACCCTGTAGAGCAATGTATTCCAAACCGGCGCGAGGCATTTCAACTTGCGATCAAAATGGTCGTAATATTCTTCATCATATTTTAAAAAATGATAACTCGAATTATCATATTGTGAAAAAGATTATTGACGCTAAGGTAGATGTAAATGCTAGGGATAATAAAAAACTGACCCCAATAATGTATATACCTACAATAAATCGCAAAAATATTAATGTTATTCAATTATTATTAGAAAAAAAAGCGGATATTAACTCTTATAATAATAATAACGAAACCCATCTTCATCTTTTATTTAAAAATTTTTATGATGAAACAAATGATATTGGCTCAAATTACCTTGCACGCAATAATCTAGCGTTAAATCCGTCTGAAAGAGTGCTATTACTCAGTCAATTTATTAACAACAATAGTAATTACAATTTGACAAATTCCAATTTAATGACTCCATTGGAAATTATTTATCAGCAGTTCAATCAATTATTTGATTTACTCAAACCCCAACCCTTCAAGAACAGGTCAAAAATAAAAAATCTGATTGATTGTTTCTTCGCAATAGAAAATTTAAATGTCATTCCAAATAATGTTCAAAGTACAACTTTGAAGAAATTACTAAATACTATAGATAGTTTGAATATGGAATTTAAACCTTTAATTTCAGATACTCGACAAGATGATATTGATATGCCTGAAAATAAGTTATCCATTCCCGTATCGGAGTTAAAACCAAATCTAGAAGATCAAAAACAAAATGAAGATAAATATTACCGAAGTATAGAGTTTACATCATCACTGGCATTACCGACGCTGCCAATTGTAAAATTTCCCGACAAAGCGCTTGCTGAAATCAAACGGCATCATCAAAGCATAGCGGATGATAACGATAATTTAATTCATATCGGACAATGGGGGGAATATTTAATTTATAATAAACTGCGACAACACTATCGCGATAAATATCAAGGGAACATTATCGAATTTTTTCCTCCACGAGCTTTAACAAATATTGAAGCTAGGCAATATAGTGGATTTAAGGGCTTCAAATTAGCAGGAATTCAAAAGAGAGACTCACGTCGTTTAAAAGTCTCCATCTCCGTCGAATGGTTAAATATGTGGCCAAAAGAATGCGATCATCTGACCGAACGAAAGAATTATGAAAAATTTAAAAATATAGATATGCTTATTACTAAAACAAGAGCTTACGATATATTTTTGCTTGCAAGACTGCCTGCTGACGACGTTTTAAAAGCACATGTTAATACCTATATTTTTGTTTTTTCGACTTTACATTCGTCTGTTAAACTTTATTATATCAATAAAAAAGCTGATTCTCGAGAAAAAACTGAAATTAATAGTTTTGTTATTTTGTCAGTGGTTTGTCAGTACATTCAGATGAGAGGAGAATCATGGCAAGGTTTAGTAGAAGATCAAAATACTAAAATGAAATTAATGCAACAAATATCGTCTGATTCGGATGGAAAAACTATTAAAAAAGAGCGCTACGTAGAAATTAAAAGTACTTCTTGGCTAAGTAAACATGCCACCATATTTAAAAAAAATCAGTGCGAAGCCATGCGCGAATATAAAGAAAAATATTGTATCTATCGAGTATTTGGAGTACCTAATATTGATGAAGCTGAGACTGAAAATCCTGTCGATAAACCAAAAATAGATAAAATCAAAAATCCTTATAAAAAAATTCGTGATGAGCAATTGAATTTTAGTTCAATTACTCTTGAAATTTAAAATTTGTAGCGAATGCCCATGAAACTTCACACCTAATAAAGCCTCTGAATGGGCATATAGCGAGAATTTCTGAATATTTTATGAGCTTATTGAAAAATAAAATATATATATGTACAATGTTTTTCCATTTAAAATATAAGAGTACATATAAATGCATGAACTTAAGCAGCTTGTTTTTAACTTATTAGAAAATGTCCCAGGAATAACAATACCATCAGTTATCAATCGAATAATTGTCGATTACTATTACTTGCCATCTGGTGCAAGCGATATCTTGAATCAAGAGCTTAATTTATATACTCTTTTTAAGAGTCAAGCAAAGACTTTCGATTTTATTTGGAAAGTTGAAACTTTCAGAATACAATTCAGAAATATACTAGAGAAAATTGTCAATGGAAATCAGAGTTTTCATTTTTCTGATTTTTTACTTGCTCTGCCTGAAAGTAAATCCTATGGGCAATTAACTGCTCATGAAATTAGATTTGAGGGCATGATTTGCTTGGAGTTTTCAGAATTCATAAGATTGTATGAAACTTGTCTACCAAATTATACTGCACTAGTTAGAGCGTTTCTGCAAAACATCTTAATCTTTACTGAAAATCATGATGCGATCACTTGTTCTAAAGATCAATTAGATTTTTTATTACGATTAATTCAACAGTATTGTAGCATGCCTCATAGAACCTCCTTCTTCCCTTTTCCCTCGACAGAGCTACCATCTATAATAGTTGCAAATTTTTTTTGGGACAAAGTATCAACCAAATATCTCAGCGCAAAAGAACCCATTGCGCAGCGGCGTCAACGACTTAATCTTAATTATCGTCATAGAGAGCTGCCTAATCTCAATTGTTTTATTTTTAATAATACGGGAGGATATACTTTTTTTATTGATCGCCAAAATCGGTCGGCAATTATTGAATTAACAGAAGAACTACCTAAACAAATGGCAGAATGGAAAGCCTATCAAGAGCAGCAAGCAATTCAAAAATGGGATTTCTTACATTTATTGTTACTAAACACGACGTCATTACCTTCCTCAGTGATCTATATCATTATTAATTACCAAGCACTATCATCCATTGATTTTTCTGAAAAAATAACTGTAGAGGACATACTGGATGCTATAAAAAATGATTTAAGAACTCTTTCTGAAACGAAGCCTCCACGACATATGCAATTAATCGCGTTACGTCACCAAGAGAAGAGATTTAGTCGTTCTGAATTAACGTGGTTGTCTGATCGTATTCAAAAGATAAAGAATATCAATGATTATTTACTTCCTGTGCGTACTTTTATAGATTTAATTGCCAAAGAACAATCGAAGGCAGAAGAGTCTACTCTAGTAGAAAAACCTGGACTGAAATAACAAATTGCGTGATTCACAGACATGGTTTCAATTTAATGATATGATTTTTTATCATGGATAAGGATGTTAGAGCTAGGTTACAGTGGATTTTCACATGGAAACGAAGAAGCTGGTTACGTGTGCCGGCGTTGTGGTATTTCTCCTCATACACGATTACTTGATCCTTATCCGTCCAGTCGCAAATCGAAAAAAGCCGGTTTAAAGAGGGGCAGAGACCATTCCATTAAAACTACTGTCTGCGACACAACCTTGTAAATCACTTTCGGTTTTTCTTTGCAATATGGGGGGAGGAAGTTTCCATAGTGCAAATTTTAACTTAACTGATGCAGGGATTGGTACATCAGAAGTTCTCGCACTATATCCTTTTTCTTCTCTATCGATGCGCTTCCATTCTTTATCTTCAGGGTTTCGTGCTTGGAGTCTTAATAATTTTGCAGCGGTTTTTTTAGAAAGCGGTTCCCAATTATCAGGAGGATTGTCTTGCTTTGAAAGAAAAGATGATCTCAATATAGACATAAATTTATCAGCAGGCGATTCTGGATGGGGTTTTGGTAAAAAGGCTTCAATTAATGCAAAAACAACACCCACTATCACGCAAAAGGGACCAGCAAACGCACTAAATTGTGCTAACGCTGCGATCTCTAAAGTATCAATAATTGAACAGATAAGTACTCCTACCGCCGCTCCGGCCATCACTCCATCAAAGGCTGTTTGCGTAGCCGACTCACCATTGATGATATCTTCGGCAAAAGTATAAAGACTAAATCCAGCAAAGGCAGCCGCCATGATGGGTCCCATTGCTTTCAAAACGATCTTTGCAAGGTCTTGACCTATAAACTTTGCTAATAAGCTAGTGCCCTCAATGACAACGTCAGCACCCTCTTCTGTTTCCTGAAACAGCGAGTTAAATTGAGCGCGTACCTCTGGGTCGCCCGCGTCTATCAACTGCATATCTGGCAATGGCCGAAAGTAAGAACGAATTTTATTAAGAGCGTTGATAGTATATCGCCCTAAAGTACCCAATATATCCATTACAGGGTCTACAAGATTTAAAGTTGCCACAATTATTTCTGCTCTTTTTTCATCACTAATTTTATCCCAATTAGAAAACCCGACATAAATAGAAAATAAACTAAAACCAACACCTACTATTTTTATAAAGCCTAGCACTTTAGCTAACCTAGGATTATTTGTTGAGAACTGTTTTTCAGCTTCCTCAATCGTATTGCTATCAAAAATATTTCTGCCTTGTTTTTTCATCATAATGGCAGTCAATAATAATGAAAAAGCTTTAGATAAATCTACCAAACCCCCTAGCGTTGCTATTGCAGCGTCTAAATCTATGGCTAATTGTTTAGCACGAAGACTCGATTCATCCCCACCCGTAGTGTTAATATACTTGTCAATAAAAGCTTTAATAAAATCAGGGACCCAACGTTCAAGCTCCGCTTTCACTTCAGGAGAATCTGGAGGTAAAGCACCTTTCATGTGTGAAATTAAACCTTTATTTAATAATTCTTGTAAATATTGATTTGCATATTGCTTATTAGGCTGTAATACAGATAATAGCGCCGCATTTTGATTAATAATAGACATTGTCCCACTGGGGTCAGACACGATACGAAACACTAAGTTATTTATTTGCTGAGGAGTTGTTAGATAATTATCGTGAAATAATTTTGCCCATTTCTCACCCCCGTCTTCAATATAGGCTTCTATACCAGGTAATCCTAAAATTGAAATTGCTGCTGCGGCATAAGCTTGAGAAAAAATACTTTGAGTTTGTTTGGTATAATCTGCTTCCTTACCAAGACCAACATTCAGATAGTATTTAAGTTTACGTGTTTCTTCTGGTGATAATGGAGTTGTAGGGCCACCGGTTCCCGTCATTTGACCAATACCCCAGCCTAAATAGGCAGTTGCAAATTTATTTTGATAAAAATCAAGACTCTCATTCACTAAAGTTTGTCTTTCTTCACTCAAAAAAGGCGGTATCTCGCCAAAAAAATCAGACAACCAATTATTGTTCATTTTACTAATCGCCCATTTCATATTTTCTGTCAACATCTTGAAAGACATATCCGAGACCGCCTGTGCTGAAGGCATGATACTAACCAGGTTCATTAAAGTGAGCTCAGTAGAACGCAATAACGGAGGGGATGCGAACAACTCTTTAAACTCCAATAGAGCGGGAACTAATTTAGTGCTAATGGCGCCTTTCCATTGATACGGTATAGAATTAGGCTGCTGTGCTTTAGAATCATAAGATTGCATCTGGCCTAAAAATGAGTCCGCATCCAGAGAAAATTCAATAGACCCTTTTGCTGGCCAAACCAATCCAAGGCTTTCAAAGTAAAGGCTTTCTAGCTCTTCACCAACAAAGGGAAACTGTATAATTAAAGTGCCATTTTTTGAACTATACCAAGATATCATCGGCGCAGAAGGATTTTGGGGATCAGTCCCAGAAATATCAGTCCATTTTTTTCCTCGATCAGCAGAAACTTCAAGGACAGCTATCGGTAATGGATTACCCGGATCAAGACGATAAGATAACCTGAGCATAAGACCATCTACTTTGTTACTATTAGCATCTTGCAAAATAGAGGTATAAACGCTGGGAGGAGTTATGCCGGTGACCGTATAGGTAGATGCGTTTTTTTCGTCCATTCCATAGATGATACTGCCAGAAAAACTTAATTTATCTAAACTGAACAAGAGAGAACCAGCAACGTAATTATCTTTTGTTTTTTGAACCCAAACCAGAGAACTTCCTGTAAGTTTGGGTACAATTTTTTGACCATTGAAAATAAATTTACCTTTGCGTACAGCTAAACTAGCTAATTCTTTTTTTTCTTTGTGCGATTCTGATTTTTCATCAAATATTTGAATAAAATAATCTTTATCAGGTAGACTAGACAAATGGGATGAAAATGCGGACCCTTTTTTTAGCTGAGGAAAAGTTGCTGACTCCCTAGGTTTAATTGCTAAAGATTTAGATAGAGAAGAAGCAACGAATGAACCTATCGCTTTAGTAAGCAAAGGCATCACTGGACTCAGTTGATTAAGTAGTAAACGTTTTTCGGCGCTGGATAATTTTGCAAAACCATCCGTTAATCGTTTCACAGTAATAATAGGGTAATTCATGCGAACACAATATCCATTTGCATGGTAAGATGCTGGGCCATCATGAAGATGTAAGCCATAAACTTTTGAGCCAGCAGGTAAAATATCTTTAGAAAAATCACTAATTTTGACTTCTTCATAAGTAAGAGGATAAGCCAATTTGACTTTTAAAATTGAATCGCCTGATTTTAGCTCTGATACTTCCAGTGTGGGATTTTCTTCTAAGGCAAGTTGCACATCAATTGCCTTCCACCCCTCTTTAGTCAGAAAAGGATGGCCAGAAGTAAAAAAAGGCTTTTCATCATTAAAACCATACATTATGGTATCTCTTTCAAATTCCTGTACCACTTTTTCATCGCTATGTATAGCGATAATCCCCCCCTCGCCCACTACTCTGTCTTTTTGACGAATTTGATTGATAGGGGTACTGTCGCCATGTTCCAATAAAATGAGTGTATTGCCTGTGAAGCAAGAACCGCCTCGATTAGAAGCCTTATTACTCGGAGCATTACCTGTTATAAAATTGAATCTCGAATGATTTTTTTCTAAAAAACTCGCTACTGCTTCTCCATAAACATAGGTGTATATAGGCACGCCTCTTCCCGCCGAAGTAAAAACAACATCTTCTAGCTCAGAAGTTGAGAGCGAAATAGCCCTATTGACATCGGCAAGGAATTGATCATTATCAATGTCTTCAAGTCCAATGCGGCGGTAAGTCCCCCACATGTCTTGGATGTTCGAATAAACGGCTTGCCATTTTTGTAATACGTTTGATTTAACAGCAGGGTTTAATAAATCCAGTTTATGCAGAATAACATTCAGTTGATATTGCCACTGGCCTGTAGGCTCAGCAATTATTTTCGCTATTTCTACATTAATAAACTGATCAGTAGTAACACTGACGGCTAACTGAGCGCCCCACGCTTCTTTAGTAGGACTTTGACTTTGCAAATACTCTTGAAAAGTATGTCCTTGAGCTGAACAGGCTATCAAAAAATATTGATCATAAAGATACGCGCCGTCTTGAAAAGCATCGGTACTTGTCAATTGGCTTATAACAAAAGCATTCGCTTGAGTATAGTCGACTGTTTTACTAAATCCATATAATGAAGATTGAGCAATTGTACGGAAAATGATTCCGCATGCTAAATCATCAATAAACAATGGATTTTTAGGCGGAATACAGGCTGGTGGGTTAGAGAAGAAAATTTTTTGAATTGAAGAAGCATTTTTAATTTGTTTAAGAAACTCAGCTTTGACTAAACCCGGTACTGTTGATTCATCTAGCGCCAGAAGATTTTCAATTGACAAAGCTGTGCCACCAAGTAAGGTAGTATTTATTGAGGATTTAATGGGAACTGGAGGCATAATATCATCTGATAAATGCATTGCCTTAAATTCTTTTTGCTCTATTCTGGTCATAAAACCTCCTGTTTTATTTGTTTATATCTGCCGCTGTTCTATGCAGATTCTTAATAAATGCTTTAATAAAAATTTAAATTTTAAAATTTTAGTAATTCAAATACAATTTAGCATAAAATTTTCTGGCGGTATAATCAAAGCGTTTTTAGCAACAATGATGCCAATTTATTTTTACATAACACAATTTCACAGTAAAATGTAAAATAAGAACGCCGGTTCAATCCTTTAATATTCACCTAGATTGGTTGGGATCATTGAACGAAGCGATCAAAATCCTTCTTCATTCCCTTCCTATGCAGGAATAAATAAGCAAGATTGCTAACTGCGGCTATAGCCCCTAAAATTTTGAGATAAGTTTCATTTTGCTCTTCTTCCGTGCTTCTTTGCATTATCGTAACCACTATCAATGCCAAAGCTCCCACCAAATTATGTTGCATTTATTATACATTATTTCTGTACAAAAATAAACCTATAGGGGTTCTTCGGTGAGTGGTGTATACTGGGCCTTACTTATTTAAAGGGGGGACTTATGAGTAAAGATAAAGGTTGGAAAGCTTCAGAAAGATTGCAGCCCGAAGAGACGCCCGGCACTATTACCGTGCTTTTTCCTACGATAAAAGATTATAGAGAAAATATTACTCCATCGTTTTTCAACTTCTTACGTCCAAAAAAACCAGAATTTAATGCGGAATTGATTAACGCCACTATCCTGAAGCAATTTCAGAAAGATAAATCTCAAGAATTTCCATCGAATTATACCGTCCATTTATCCCTGAATGATGTTATTAAAGAAATTGCGGCAAGAGATTCCAACAGTCCTTTTGAGAATTGTTGTTTAACATTGATTTGCGTGCCTGCGAACGCAGTGAGTTCTGGAACGGACATAATAACGGAAGAAATCAGTTACTCTCTGAACACCGATGTGACCATTAAAAATTTTCAACTCCAGTATTCGCTCATCATCCCATCCAAAGAAGATTTTGCCGCACGCCGGTTTAGGCATATCGTTCATCCTCCTTATAAGGCTTTATTTAATTTAATTTCCGGCTCGGAACCTAATATAAAATCGGTTATGGAGGAGATAAAAAAGCTTTATCAGCTGAACAGGTCCGCTGTTTTCAAAGAAAAACAGTTTCCGAAATTATTAAAAACCTTATCCGACCGTGATCTTTTTTCGATTTATAAGTCGCTGAATGACTATCCGTTTGCCGAGAAACAGGATATGTTACTGACTCAATGCATTTTAAACATAATGGCTTTTTCCACCAAGTTTTATAAACAAGCGCGGTCAATGATGCAGAATTATTATAAAAATAATCTATCTTTCTCGACTCTTTTACCCACTCTGCCGGGAGTCCTTCACGATATTATTTTCCAATATCACGCCATAGAAGAAATCGATATCCAGAAACGGCGTGCTTGTATTTATTGACACATTTGTATATTTATCGCCATGGCGAAAAAATTTTCGATAACGTCATTTTGAGCGACAACCGAGCATAAAGTTAAAGTACTAGCTTCCTAAAGTCATTGTTAATGGTTTAACAGCATATTCATGTGGGTTAACAATTTTATCAGTGTCAAATCTTAATTGCGCCTTTATCAGCTTGCCTAGAGCGACATTATTCACCCCTTTTAACTGAATGGTCGGACAATCTCCAGAACTGAAAATCGCCACTCTAATTGGGGAATTCACCAGCGACAAAATATGCTGTATTTCCTGGCCAATGACTTGAGCTTCTTCAAAAGAAATATGTTTAAATTCCTTGACGAAATCACCTAACTGGTTGCCAGCAGAAAAATTCATAAAGGGCGACAATAAATCGAGATTCTTTTGCATCATGGCAGTCTGTTGAGCCTGATGTTCTTTTTGCAGACCTTGACCAAATAAAGCAGCTGAAGAAACTAAGCTACTCATTTTATTCGAATAATAACCGGTTTCATTAATCAGATTGGTAATTGCTCTTAAAGAACTGAGATAGTTTTCGGCATGCTGACGCGCTGCACCAAGCTGAGTGGCTGTGGTTAGACCAATAAAGCTTTCCTGAAACTGTTGTATTTGACCTATCAGCGACAACAGGGAAGTGACATAGGATTTAATATTGGGGTGGTCGATGGTGTCAATATGCTGCAGATAATTTTTTAATGTCGAGCTGTTTTCCCCTTTGGTTTCAGGATCGAATAATTTGCTGATTTCATCATCAAAAGCCTGGCCATCTTCGAACCCAGGGGTTTTACACTCTTTTTCCTGATGAAGTTCTACATATTTCTTAAATGAAAAAATATCATCGAGAGATTTTAGACGTTGCCTGACAAAATGGATAAATGCGGGTTCATAGGAATCTATTTCCTGATTTATAAATAATTTTTGTTCATTCGTTAAATCTTCGGTTGCAGATTTTTCGTCAAACGCTGCTTTGCCTAATCCATGTGTTTCAAGACCCGTTTCCAGTAGCGCACTTATTTTCTCTAGTTGCGATACTTTTAATTTATACATTAATCCCGGGTTCATATTCATTTTTAATCCCAATGGAGGCATCATGGATAACTGTCCAATCTCATAGCTAGCGAAAAATTTGGTAAAATCACCCAGCTCTATGTCAAATACATCTTTAAGTAGGTCGGCGCTGCGTTGAATTTTGTCCATTTTTTTGTTATATCGAAGCCCATAAAAACCCCATGGATTTCTTAAAGTAATATAATAATGGTCACCTATTTTTTTTTGACCTATTATGGTATAAGCGTGCCAAGCGGCTAGTCCTTCGGGGACATCGGTGCTTTTAGTGCTGGCGGTTAACAACAGGTTGGCTTGCAGACTTTTACTGATATGCTGGAATATGTTGATTTCACTATAGGTATATTTTTCATTAAATTCTTTTGTTCCGGTGATATAGTGAAATTTATATCCCTCATGATCTCTGGGTTTTGTTATATCGATAGCCGATGTTAGCGTGTTTCGAGCCGGTTCATCAAACTGTTGGAACACCTTTTTAAAGTCGTCTTGGAATTTTTCCATGGCTTTTTCAAAATCTTCCTGAGTAGAAATTATTTTACTGTCAAACTCGGTAAAAATTTCTACAATATCAAATAATGAAAAATCTGGATTTTTCATTTGCTTTTTAATTTCTTTCAAGAGCAAAATAATGTGGTCTTCGTTGTTATGAAATAGAGTACGCAGCAGTGAATCTTCGCTCAAATATTTATTGAGTAATTCTTTGTGAGCGCCGGGATTTTGTTCTTTTTCATCGAACTCATACGCTTTCACGAAAATGTCTGAGCTATCCTCGGATTTTGGAAATATGACTGCAGTAGAAATGTAATGAGCAACTTGACCGGTGAGTGCTTGCATAGCCACATACGAAGCTCCGCCTTGACCGTAAATGGATACAAAAGACGGACAAAAATCTTCAGAACCTGAGAGTTTCTGCCCTAAAATAACATAAGCGTTTTCAAGCGCGTGTATCCATAAACCGCCCAAATGCTCAGAGACTTGTTTGGTAAACAGACTCCTCTTCGTGTTTTTATAGAGAACCGCGTTAGGTACCCGTATGTATACAGGGCGGAACTTTTCATCGGGTCCCTGTTCATATAATCGAACGATGACGCCTTCTTTATCCTGTTTCATCATTCCCATGATAAATTCTGGTCCTCCAGGCTTATTTAATATTGATTCGATGGAGGCTAACAGAAAGCAATTGGCGTGCGATCCTTGTTTGGTTTGACCCAGATGTGGTTTTTCTGAGAAGAGCGGACTGATTGAGGGTTTGAAGTGTTGAACCGTGGATTTCAGATCTGAGGCAAACATATATCCTTGAATCACTGTTTCAACATGTCCCAATTCTTCAGGACGTGAGGTAAAATTTTTCTCTTCCGAAATTCGTGCGATAACCCGCACTTCGAATATATTAGAATTGGAGCTCATTGGAGTTGCGACTACTTCGGTGTCCTTATCAAAATAATATCGGGCATTGATCTGTTTTACGACCTTTCTGGCTTTGCCTTGGTCATCAATATAACTTATGGGATGTTCGAGAGTCCCGAGGTCGTCAAAAAACCGAGAGCTGTTCCACCGTTTGCCTTTTTTCAAGGCTTCTTCGATGATTGGCTGTAATAACTGGCTGTTGGCGTGGTCCTTCAAATTAATTTCTCTTTCAGGTAAAGCTTTCAATTGCGCCTGCTTAGCTTTGCTTAAGTCAAGATCAACGATCAATTCGGAGATTTTGCCACTTTCGAAAAAGTGGGCGACAATTTTATCATCCTTCATAGTTAAAATAACACCATCCCTACTACCTTTTTCGGGTGCTTGGCCATCTTTCAGCTCGGGATAATAATAAACCGCCCCCTGAAATTTATGCTTTGATTTGGAAGAGGAAATTATGCAGTCATTTTTGGGTTTTAACGGAGGGGATTCATATAAATAGGCATATTTTTTCGCCGTCATTTCCACTGCGGGTTGCGAGGTACGCAATTCTATATTTTTGGGAACCCTTAAGGATCCGGTAGGGTCAAAAGCTTTCTGATCTTTATATTCTTGATTTTGCATAATTTTCTCGTTAATATATTGTTTTAAAATTATATTGTATCTATTATACACTATTTCTGTACAAAAATAAACCCATAAGGATTCTTCAGTGAGCGGTGTATGCCGGGTCTTACTTATTTAAAGGGGGACTTATGAGTAAAGATAAAGGTTAGACAGAATCAAAAAGACCACGGCCCGAAGAGGCGACCAACGCACTATTACTGTGCTTTTTTCTACGCTAGTGGAAATACTATAATACCCCCCAATTTCTAGACCAATGAGAGAGATATAAAAATGTTACATAAAAAATTACCTGAAATTTCTTGTGAGTTTTATTTTCGAAAAAGAAGAATGGCGTGTGATATATTTTATTGTTAACAAGCAGCCACAACCGCAAAATCCGCCATTACTTTCTAAAATGGTTAATATGCTGCGAAGCTGGGGGGTTATTTGAATCGAAAAAACGATTCTCCGTCAGGTATAAAGACACTTTGGTGTGGAATACATGGACGCGATTGTGTATCAGGTTATATGGCAGCCAAAAATATGATTGGAACAAATGTTTTATAACAGCCAGCCATTACACTCGACTCTCAATTACATGAGTCCTGTGCAATTTGAAAATGCATGCTCATTTAAATAGAGGGGTTGAGTGAGATTGAATTAGCCTTGACAGGTCGTAGGACAGACGCTGATTGGCGGTGGTCTGGCTAGACCACCTGCCCTGATGGCGAATCATGGGGTTCGGGGTGACACCCCGATTGAAAAATTTTCTTAAAAAAGTGTCTATTTTCACTTGACCAGAACAATATTCCGCTTCTGAAAAATTAAAAGCCGTCCAGAGACTCAGAGAATTAATTTTAATGCCAAAATTAACTGTCCAGGATCAAATCATATTGAACCCTTTATTCCAAGGTGAGCTTAAAGTCCGAATATTAGCAACTTTACATTTCACTCCAAGTGACATCGCTTTAATAAAATATGTATTTATGACCTTGCAATCCATAAAAAAGCCAATTATAGTGAAAAATTAATATAGTAAGTAAAAATTACTCAATATACAAATAAAATTTTTATTTTTAGTAAACTCAAATATAAGCGGAAATGATGGAGCCGAAGATGAAAACAACAATAACCCCTTCCAATCAGCGTACTATTGAAACTGAATATGATTCTGAAATAATCGCAGGAATATTTCGTGCTTATGATATTCCCTCTGTGCCCACATTAAATGGTTTAAGAAATCACAATGATGAAGCACTTACTGCTTATCCTTTGCAAGCTCTTAGTAATGATGTATTTTTAAAAGATTTATTACTGGACTGGAAAATACGCGGCGGTTTATTGACAAAACGTCAGGTAGTTTTTCTTTTTAATGCTAAACCTCAGGTGTCATTAATTGCACCTCCTCAATATGTTGCGGTAATAATTCAATATTCCAATCCCAATTTGAGTTTAACTGAACATCTTTGGAGATCTTATAAATCGAATTCTATTAAGAATTCACCCCCTCTCTTGGAATCGAAAGTGGCAAAAAATGCTTGGAATTTTTATGATAGAGTGGAAGTATCCGTTTTGGGGATACAAAATCATTATCGTGCGCTCATGCCAGCGATTAATGCTGCTTTGAGAAAAATTAGTAATAAAGCTAAGACAACACGCATTTATCCCCCTCATGAAGAAGCGTTCAATGTACAATTGGTGACATTGATATTGTCAACGCTCGATATAGAATCCGATCCATTGGGTTTAGGCTACGGGTTTGTCGAAATTAAATATACGCTTCAAGAACTAGCAAAACGATATCGTAGAAAATGTGAGTTAGCATTATCTATAATCTGGTCAGAAAATGTACTGAATCAAAAAAAATTCTATGACGATTTTATGAGTGTATGGCAAAATATCCGTGAACGCATTCCGGGATCAGAGGAGCAAAAACAAGATGTTAGAAAATTTTTTAATTTTCTTAAAACTATACCTTTAAAATCTTTAGCGCGTGTTTTAAATTGTGAGAACTTGAGTGAGCACCCAAAAATATTGCAAGGAGATCAAGTAGAACTTAAGTCAAAAAATTTTGCAAAGACTAATCTCATTAAAGATTTTATCCCAAAAGAAAAATTTGAAGTGTCTACGGCCTTGATTAAAAAAAGAAAAACGGTAGATATTCATTTGCTGCAACAAGAAATAACAACTCAGAAAAAAGGCATTGAGCTATGTGTAAGTGCTGTTGCGCAGCAAATTGAATCAAAGGATTTTTTACAACAGTTTAATAATTTAATGGCGCTTTTTCTACCGATTTATTCGAAAATCATAGACCTTACATCTATATATGGCTGCCCTGATCAACGAAAATTTGTAAAAGAAATGGATGATAACCATAGATTTTTAATATTAAACATTCGTTTTTCTCTTGGAATTATTGATAATATTATTTTATTTTGGAAAAAAATTACTGAGGAAAATGATAATTTACCTCCAGTTTTATCAAAAAAAATGAAAAATGCGCAGAATAAGCTAGGGGAATTATTTTGTTTCAATTGTATATTAATAGATAAGTTAGATTATTATGTGCCGGTGGTAATTGATTCAAATCAAATTCAAGATCTGATTGGCTTAACTCTCTGGCTTATATATTGTCAAATGTATATTACTCAGTTGATTACATCACCTTTAATTTTAAGACCACACGGTACGTTTGACCCTTTGCTGGGGCTTTTACACTCAGAAAATGCTTCAGCCTCAGCAGTAGTCGAGAAAGAAAAATACACTGCATTACTTATTAGTAAACAAAAAAATCTCGCACCAAAAAACCTAGAAATATTACAAAAAATATCTGAATTAAGATATAAATATTCTAACTCGGATTTTGATAATAAAGAAACTAAATTGTTTATGCTTGAGACGGATATTGCCACCGCTGTTGAAATAAATTACTTCGTTTCTCTATGCATTGTAAATCCGTATCTCAACTATCATGCCAATAATATTGCTAACCTTTATCAGCAAGTGATAGAAAAAAATAATTTATTAGAAAATCAAGCTCTCATTATTAAAAAAATTGATCATTTCGTTAAAGAAATCAATCAAATGTTGAGTAATTTGCCTTTAAGTCTAAGTAAAAGCGATTTAATTTTTAATGAGGGATTTTATCAATTCATTTGGCCGGATTATAATCTAGCAGAGATCTTATTTTCCGCACAAAGAGTAGTTTGTATTCTGATTTTAATAATAAAAAATTTAAAAACATTGTCAGCAGAAGAGTCGCTTATTTTTACATTACAACAACAACAGATAAAATTACTTACGATTGAAGAATCCATTTTACTGTTTTTTATTCAGGAAAAAAACATCGAACACATTACTAAATGGTGTTATCTGGAAAACGACAGACTCATCACTATCGATGTCAACCAATTTAATTCCAATCCTAATTTAAAACCTTCTGAAAATAAATGCTATGCCAAATTTGCTAATGACAATTTTGTTGAAGGCCAAATAGGAATTAAAATTGAAACCATTTTAAAAAAACATGCTGAGTTAGTTGAAGCGATAAGAACTAATCAAACTTACTCAAATTCTGAGCCTTTTCATTCAGAACATGCTGATTCTAAACAAAAAATGATAGCTGATGAATTATATCAGAAATTAATAGCGGAAGAAAAAAGTTTAATAGAACAGAAAAATAATCTACCCTCTAAATCGAAAGTTAAGAAAAGAAATCGTAAAGTTAAGAAAGCAGAAAAAAATTCAAAAAAAAGAGTTTCTTCATCAGAGGAAAAAATTCTTGGGAAACCCAATTTAAATCCGGTTTTGAGTGTTGAGTGGAGACAATTTAAAGATATTCAAAGTCAATTTACTAAATTAGTCGATAATTTTTCAGACGATGTGATTAGTCAACTAGTTCCCTTAGCCGCCAGTCATGATCAAAAACTCAAGGTAGAAATTAATAATTTTCTTGGAGATTATTATTATAATACTGCTGAAATACAATTAAAAAAATGGTTTGACTCTGAATCATACAGTTTATCTGAATCAAATGACTTAATTGATCGTTTAAATTGGGCGCTCATATATAAAAAAATCGCGCTGCGAGCATTTTCAGCTCTGCCAAAAGATGACCTTACAAATATTCAAGAGAGCGCTCTTACCCATGACATTACTTTGATTGAAAAAGATTTAGCTGATCTAAGGCAGGTGCAAACAGAAAGATGGCGAGAAAATAACGAAAAGTTATCTAGTTTGGCGCTCAGAAGAGAAATGATGATGGCTTTGTATGGTGATCGTTGGTACGATAATCCACATCCCAAAAATGAACGTCAACAACTCTTATCTCAAAGAAAAAAAATTATTGCCGTACAAGAAAAGCTCGATTTTACCGTAGAAAAAACTTTATTGCTGCATACCCTTGACAGTGATGAAAAATTAAATGTATCTAAATTAGATAAAAAACATGAACACAAAGTTGACTCTTCTCGGAAAATATCAGCATTTGGGAAAAACAGCTCTGAAGACGATAAAAAAATTGATATGGTTGAACTGGAATATCTCATTAAAGAAAAGGTTTCTGGCTTTAAAGAGATCCTCCATATGTTAATCAAACGGTGTCAGCTATACGCCTCTCCTCGTATTAATGTGGATAGTTTTTTTCCACATGAAATACTGATTTCCATCTTTAAATTTATATCAGTTATTAAAAAATCCGTTCCTGAGCATTATACCATTTGCATAGTAGGGGGCTTTATACTGAGTTTGTTTCAAACTAAAATTTGCATGGAGAAATATAAATTCCATGATTGCAGTGATGTGGATATAGTGACGGATGTGGATGCTAATAGATTAATCCAGATTGCTGAAAAATATCGATGGGCTTATAGATTGACTGCTAAATTAAAGGATGCAGAGGCTTTTAAATTTTATTTTGAAAACATTAATATCGACGTAACAAGTAAACATCATTTTTTCAATAAAGAAGAGGATCGTTTAAATCGGGATTTTAATATCAATGGTATATATTTTAGGTTTATAGACGAAGATGTTATTGGGGAATTAAGTTGCCCAGCAGAAAAAAATATACTATTTGATTTCAGAAATTCAACTTTCGCGGGCTTAATCTGTACCCAATTTTTTGGAGAATCTAGGCCTGGGTTAATACAAGCTTATTCAGGTCATTTAAAAGATACTCCCATCACTCAAATTTTTCCCCAATGGCGACAATTATGTGAGTCAACAAAAATATACGCGACTACGCCTTCATTTCAAGAAGATGGTTTTTCGAGTCTAGAGTATACTTTTAAAAATCTGATCCAAAATCCAGTAAGAATATTACGCATGAGTCTTATGCTAAAAAAAGGTGTTTTGCAATTTAATAATTTAAGTTACGCCTTGCAATTATGTTTTAATGCCAATCAAAATTTCATTTTACCCGTTATATTTGAGCAGTATGTACAAAACAAGCGTTCAGATCTTTATTATGCGATTATTTTTAATAAGTATTTAAAATATATGGTAAAAAAATCTAGTCAAATTGTAAATTGCACAAGAGATTTTAATGAGCGTGATATAGTCAAAATTAGCGACAAATTTTCTGAAATGATGAGTTGGTTTTTTGCGAATAGATATTTCCTCGATATCTTTACCCTTCCGCTCGAATTGAAAGTTCAGAAACTGTATCGCGAGCATATCAATAAAATGTGTCAACAGCTTTTCTGTAAAAATTCTTTATCTTCGCCGATCTACGTTTTCCTTTTAAAAGATTTAATAATCAAACAAACTACAAGCGAGAGCCTTGCACTATATATTACAATGTTGCCATTAGTGTTTGCTTTACTATTGACAATCAATGGTAAAATTACTGCCAATCAAGATATATTAGTTAATGATGTGATTGGTATTGTTCAAGAAATTCCCGGATTAAAAGCACTATATTTAGATTCTACGGGAATACGCATGCCATCTGCTGTTACTAATCATGTTATTAATTTTTGGTATCAAAATAAAAGACTATTGACAGAGGAAAAAACTAAATCAGCACCAAAAGTTGTTTCTAAGAATTTGACAATTAACTCGTTAATTTCTCCGCCACCAGGATTTGAAAATAATATAGAACCAGTTCATCCATCCAAAAATAGAATGTAACTGACATAATCCGATGCTTTTCCATTTCTGGTTCGCTATGATGGAGAATTAGCCGGTTTTGCGATTGTTAATAAAAGTGGCAGTGAACCCGGCATTGACTTTATCATGGCGCAGTTTTTCATCATGCGCAAGTTCAAACGTCAAGGCATCGGACGACAAGTTGCTTATTTCTGAGTTTGTCTGCAGCAGATCATAAAAAATGGAATGAAATTGGTAAACATGCCGAAGTTTCCTTACATGCTCGGCTGGATTTTTTGACGGTTACTCAAAATAAAATTTTACTGAAAAAACTAAAATTCCCAGACTAGCTTTTCCAGATCCTGGATATTTTTTACTTTGTGTTCCCATTCATTTATTCTAATTTGTACTTTTAAATGACTGTATTTGTGCAGAAGCATTAACGCAGTCAGTTGATGGCTTATGTCTCTATTGAAATGATGGTTCATATATTAACTCGTTCAAATTTTGAGGTAAATAACCCCCACTTTGCATATCCCAAAGTTTGGCGAAGCAACCTTTTTTTGCACGGAGTTCTTCCAAAGTACCATCTTCGATAATCGCACCATCTTTGAAAAATAAAATCCGGTCCATTTTTTGCAAAGTTGATAAGCGATGGGCAATGACGATGGTGGTCTTATTATTCATGAGTGAATGCAACCCTTGCTGAATATGATGTTCAGTGGCGGAATCGAGTGAAGAAGTGGCTTCATCCAAAATTAAAATTGGCGCTGCTTTTAAAATGGCCCGTGCAATAGCAATTCGTTGACGTTGACCACCCGATAATTTAACGCCGCGTTCGCCAACCAGTGCTTGATAATTTTCCGGGAGTTGTTGAATAAATTCATCACAATGGACTTTTTTTGCGGCGGCGATCACTTCAGCGTCCGTTGCATTCGGTCGACCATAACGAATATTTTCCATAATAGTCCGATGAAATAGTTCTGGATCTTGAGGAATCATGGCAATTTGCTGACGTAAGCTGCGTTGAGAGACAGTTTTAATATCTTGGTTATCAATCAGTATGCTGCCCTGTTGTAAATCAAACAGCCGGAGAATAAGTTTGGCAAAAGTGGATTTGCCACTGCCTGAGAATCCCACTAACCCAACTTTTTGTCCGGCGGGAATTAATAATGAAAACTCTTTAAAGAGCGTTCTATTTTTTAAATAGCTAAAATGAATGTGATTAAAATAGATTTCGCCTCGATCAATAACGAGCGGTTTAGCCATGGTTTGGTCTTGAATGGTCTGTGTGGGAGTAATAATACTAAGCGCCTGCTGACATTTTCCGATATCCTGAGTAAAACGCACCAGTTGTTGAGCAAGATCCCAAATGGTCATGCTAATGGAAAAAGATAAGCTCAGCACGAAGGCAAAATCACCCACCGTGATCCAGCCATGCATTCTGCCATAAATTAAAGTACTCAACATAAATATGACTAAAAAAGTAATGCCTATTCCTTGGATAAAATATAATTTCATCATTGAGCGCTGCATGGTTCTATCTTTAGTATTCACATTTGACAAGAAGTTATTAATTCGTGATTGCTCTAAATGTTCGTTTGCAAAAATTTTACTGGTCGTAATATTAGAAATGCTGTCGACCAGAGATCCATTTAATTGGCTATAGGATTCAGCATATTCAGTGGCATGATGTGAAAAATGAAGGGCCAAGAATGAGCTGACGGCGATAAAAATAGTTGCCCATGCCAATAAAATTGCTGAAAAAATGGGGCTCACGATAGTCAGCATGAACGAGGCTATTAAAATAGCCATGGTTCTGGGGACAAACATTTCACTAATCACTTTAATCACAGGTTCAGTACTTTGCGCCAAATCTTGAATTTTTTTAGCCAAACTGCCGGCAAAATTTTCTTGAAAGTAGCTGTAGGAGTGTTGAGACAAGTAGGTAAATGTCGCCATAATGATATCGGTTTTAATTTTAGGGAATAAAATTAAGCACATCCAATCATAAATTCGAAAAGTAATGTTTAGTAAAACCGACATACCGGCATACAATATCGCGGGCCACAAGATAACACTCAATAATTGACTAGGGTGGGCGGCTTGTTGATTTACCCCATCAATAATCAGTTTCAATAAATAAGGAGAGATCGATAGTTCAAATGACCAGATCAGTGCCACTGTAAAGAAAAAAAATAAACCCAGCTTATGTTTCTTTAGAAAAAATAGGATAAATGAACCCAATGTTTTAGGCAGTAATTGAGTCGACATATCAGCACCTCAAGTCAATATGGGCAAAGATTATACTATAAATAGTCGCCCGTGAATAGCCGATTTTCTTCGATTTTAAGATGTTACAGGAATGATAACGCTGAATGTTGATCAAAGAAAAAATTATTCTCAAAATCAGCGAATGCGGGCGATAAAAAATATCGGCAAAAAGAAGCCGTAGCTTCTTTAGAATAACTCCTCTCAAGTTGTAACAATACAACAATAATACCTGGATCCTGGATCAAAAATCCGAACAAAAGAAATTGCATCAAAGCTGATGGTTTGAAAGTAAGAGTTTCTAATTCGTAGCTGAAACAATCTTGCTCCGTCAAGGTATCCGGCATTCCAAATGTAGGAGCAGTAATATGCAGCAAAAATAAAGTTTTTCAGCAACCAGATTTAGAGTAAGTTCTTCCCGGATTTCTCGTATTAATGCTTCCTCTGAAGTCTCTCCGTACTCTAATTTCCCGCCTGGTAAGTAAAAAGCATTTTTTTACGGCTGGAGGCAAATAGAACCCTTTCATCTTGTAACAATACTAAACCAGCTGTTTTTAATATTTTCATAGCAACTACTCCTGTAGTGTGGACTATTCTAACCTCGAAAGATTGTAATCTACTGCAATCTTTTAGTCATTGTTTTATTTAAAGAGCTAACACTGGTGCGAGCAATTTTTTTAGAAAATCCAGAAACAACTGAGATTTCTTGCTCATATATTGATGACTGGGGTAAACCGCAAAAATCCCAATTTTAGGGGGGTGAAAATCTTCAAGTAATGAAATCAATCGTCCCGATTTTAATTCCTGATAAACAGTAAAGCTCGGCAGATAAGCAATCCCATGCCCGAGGACTGCCAGATTTTTCAAATCCATACTGCTATTGGCCAAAATTTCACTGTGAATGGCAATAGTTTTTAATTTATTATGCTGACTAAATTTCCAGACCCTCTGATAATTATCATAATGATCGAGGCAGTGATGTTCTGCTAAATCATCCGGAGTTTTCGGTTTGCCAAATTTATTCAGATAATCCGGAGAAGCACAGATAATTTTGCGCCAATCACCCAATTTTTGATAATGAAAATTAGAGTCCGGCAATGTGCTGCAATAGATAATCAGATCGAAGCTCTCACGCAATAAATCCAGTAAATGGTTGCCATGGACGATTTGAATTTTCAGCTGTGGAAATTTTTTAGTAAAGTGATGCAAATTAGGGGTTAAATGCAGATAACTGATTGAAGCCGGCAAACCTATTTTGAGCGTACCGGTGACTTCTTGCGTGAAACTTTTGACGGTTTTTTTGCTGGATTCCAGTGCGTCTAGTAAATCACGTACCTGAGTGTAAAAAGCCTGGCCCGGTTCAGTGAGAGAAACCAGGCGAGTGGTTCGGTGCAACAAGCGTGTATCCAGAGATTTTTCCAGTCGTGCTACTCGTCTGGTGATAACAGCTGTCGATACGCCCAGTTGTTTCGCCGCCCTTGAGAAGCTTTTCTGCTCAACCACTGCGCAAAATGCACTAATATCTTCCAACATTTCTCTTGCCCCATTATTGCTATTTTAGCAATAATTATTTTACTATTATAAGTATTGTATATACCTAATGCGAGCATTACAATAGCCTTACTTAATTTAATACAAGAGGAGAAATACCATGTTTTTATTAATCGTCGGATACACTCAATCACCGGAACAAGTCGCTGTACATGCGCCATCTCATGCTGAATGGGTTAAGCGATATATCGAGGAAGGCGTCTTTTTGTTCGCCGGCCCTAAAAAAAGTAAATTAGGTGGAGCGATTCTAGTAAAATCTATGGATAAACAAAAGCTGAAGGCAATTATTGCAGAAGATTCTTTTGTTAAAGCAGATGCTGCGGAATATCAGATCATTGATTTTGATTGCAAGGCAACTAGCCAACAGCTGGCTTTCCTGCAAGCGATGTAAGAGGAAGATATAATCTTCAATTTAATTGGAGCCATCTATATGTCTGAACATGTTTTTGTCGTTTCTGAGTGGCTACCTAAGAAAAATCATGAAAAAGAGTTATGGGATAAGTTTAAAGAATTATTATCCCTAACAAAACAAAAAGAGAAAGGGTGTTTAAGAGCACACGTGACTCGGCAGATTGCTCATCCAGGGTCACCTGAAAAATCAAAATATATCATCATCTTACTGCAAAAATACGTTAATACCAAAGCTTTCGACATTCATTGTGAAGCTGATTGAGCAAAAAAATATTAATCATAGGAGCGATAGGCAAAGTAGGCTATGAAGTCGTTAAATACCTATGCTCTCAAAAAATAAAAGTCAAAGCAGCAGTACATCAACCAAAAAATTCTGCATTACTCGCAAAACTTGGCGCAGAAGTAATTTCTCTAGACTTAGAAAAATTAGAAACTATCGTGCAAGCATTGAATGGCATCAATAAATTATTTTTATTGATCCCTTCAACAAATAAAGACACAGAAATTCTGATGGCAAAAAAATTATTGATTACGTCAAGAACATGAATATCGAAAATATTGTTCATCTTTCAGCAATGAGCGCAGAAAATTACCCTACATTCTCACATTCGAAAGACACCTTAACGACCAAAATATTACACATGTGCATTTACGACCCAATTTTTTCATGCAGAATTTTAATACTTTTTATTTAAATCAAATTCAACAAAAAAATTAATCAACATTTATGCTGCCGGTACCCAACCAGATTTATCGATGCACGAGATATTGGCGAAGTCACTGCGAAGCTTTTACTGAATAACCATCAGAATTGCAAGACGTTTATTTTAACCGGCTCTCAAGCAATCACTCATCAGCAAGTCGTCGAAATTTTATCGGCTGTCTTATTCAGCCATGTCACCGATATGCTGGGGCGACCGCCTATTTCATTCGAGCAGTATGAATATGACTATAAGGAATTTTGGCAATGAAAAAAATCGAACCCATTCCTTTGGAACTAACGAGGCTTATACAAAATGTTTATGAGCCAGCAGGTCTGAAAATACCTTCTCCTATAGAATGTAAAACTGAAAGTATGTGAACCGTCTTTTCCGCAGAAATAACCGCTGTACGGGTTACCGGCACTCCTGCAAAATCCGCAAGCGGTCGTGTGGATTGTAGAGGGTGAATGGTGTGCTGATCACTTGACCCAATTGGGTATCAGCGCAATCACCTCCGGCAGCGTAAGCTTTCGGTGAAACACCTGAACCCGTCATTTACCAAGCCGATCATTTATCGAACCCTTATCGGCAATCCCGCACATTAGCGGAATGGCAACAACACATCGCCGCACGCTGCATAGGCAATTCGCGATTAGTGTTAGCGATTGCCAACGCCTTTGCCGCAATGCTATTGCATCCGGTTGGGGCAGAGTGCTGCCAGAATCTTTCGCGAAGAATTATGCGCTGGTTTTGATTACCGCACCGTCGCTCAATTGCTGCTGACGGAAGGCTGGTTAGAGCCGGGAGAACATCAAGTCGCTTATCGCCGCGAATATTTACCCAGCATCGGGGGTTCCAGCTGTTATGTCTTTTTACCGAAATCATGGGATAACTAACATTATTCCATTTTTCCTCTTGAATCTACATCACGCAGTTTGTATAAGTTTTCCATTATCTTAAAATCTTCAGATATTTTCTGTTTTCTAGAATCGTGAACACTCGCATAATATGTTTTAGTATTTGGCGCCCAATCAAAAAATATCATTTTCCCTTCTCTAATATCTTTAACATGTTTATGGCTCAACGTCAGTTTTAAAGTTTTAACTAAAAAGTATTTTTTTAAACCCAAAATTAAAAAATATATCTCAATATTATAGCTTCCTGGAGAAAACTCATAGCTATTACAGTCCTTTGGTAATAAAAAATGATGATCACACACAACCCCATCTTGACCTATATAAATACCGCTTCCTCGTGACAAATTATTTTTTTGTCCATATATTCAAATATTAAAATTTTGCAATGATTCTCCACGGTGAACTTTAAGAAAAATGTTCACAATAATACGCCCCCATTTTGCTGTACTGACAATAAGAGTTCTTAAATAAATTTTAGACTCCCCAACACCAAAGCTATCATAGCCAAAAGCTATTTGTGTTGGCTGCTTCATTTTTATTTTACCCTTCTAAAGGTACAACGACCAAAAAGTAAACAACGATAATATCAGAGAAAAAAAGACATTATAATTGATAGGAATAGAAGGGTAATACTAGACATAAATATACTCCGTAAAAAATAATTAAAAATCCATAATAAAATTAACGATAAACTTCTTTACGATGGCCGGCTACCAAAACCAAAACGTAAGCCCCTAAAAATACCACCTAAAAATGTTATTGATTTTTTAAAAGATTTTT
>CBFGTC010000016.1:0-40021 GCA_965651935.1 uncultured bacterium | reverse complement strand
CTTTGTTTTCGTCGGGGAGCAGTGCGCAAACGACTTCAGTACCCAGCAGTTCCAGCCCTGCTCCTAACCCGTAGTAATTAAAAAACCCTCAAGGATAAAGATCACACGGGTTCACTTTATCAAAAATTAATCCCATCCGGTCAGGTGGTTGGCCTGAATTGCTGGGTGCATGTGCGGCGCAAATTTACTGAATTGCCACTGGCAACTGACAGTTTTCAGCAGCTTGGATCAGCATTTCTCCTTGAAATAATCGATGCAGAAAATTCTGAATGGGCTGGGTGTCCGCTTCAATAAAATAAAAAAATATTGAATCAGAAAATTGAATGTGAGCTAACTTTGCTCTGAAATTTAAACAGCCTTAGTAGAAAATCCCGGGGCAATGGCGGCGGCAAGATCTTTTTTATGAAATGGATGTAATGTTTTGTTATGGACAATATATTGGTATAAAGCTTCCACAACACATACAAAAAAAACATTAAAAATTACCATGGTGGTAAAAAATAATAACAAACTGCCTACTAATCCCAAAACTGCCCAAATCACTTGAGGTGATTGAAACCCAATGAACATAGGGATGACACTCAAAAACCGGAGTGAATAACTTAATAGAGCATAGCGGTATTTTAGCTTGGGTCTATCTCCAGCATAAGCTCGAGTTATTTGACTGGATCTTTCCAGAGTTGCGAAGAACCCTGCAGGCTTGTGTATAAGTAAGGGTAAAATAAGAAAACTTGCCCAGCCCCATGCTAGACCTGACAGCAAATGATTAATTTTTTTGGATTGCAGCATTTTTTGATGAAATAAACTAAAGGTAAATCCTAGAGTGAAGTGGAACAGTATCCAGCAAAAAATTACCCAGAATCTGCCCAAGGCTTGCTGCAAATTTTCTTTTATAGACACTTTTTGCTGTTGTTCAATTTGCTTTAATCCAGCGATAAAAGCCACATTAAAATAAAAACCGATCAAATTACCAATCCACAGCGTCAGAGCGATACCAACATAAATCCAGACAACCTCTGAGGCAGTTAAAAGGTTATAATTAATGACTCCTGAACGTATTTTCCATAGAAAATAGGAGATTGCACCAACAATGATTAAAAAAAAACTACGGGCTAGAAGAGGATAGATAAGTAACTTAGGGTGCTGATAACAGCATCTGAGGCTTGCTATTATCAATCGCCAGCCCAATTGGGTTTTTTTAAAAAGCATGTTAATATCTCCAGAATTGAAAATAATATACTTTAGCCAATTCACGGTCAACGGCAGTTGGCTTTATACGATGCTCAAAAGAGGACAATATTTATAGCATGACTTATAATCAAATCAGCGATTTTGAATTTTCCTTGCCAAATGAACTGATTGCTGAGTTTCCTGCATCAAATCGCACTGGCAGCCGCTTATTAAGCATTGATATTGCTCATAAAAAAATTTTACATCAAAGCTTCACTGATATTTCGCAATGGTTAAGACCGGGTGATTTACTGGTGCTCAATGACACCAAAGTCATTCCGGCGCGTCTTTTTGGGCGTAAAAGTAGTGGGGGTAAATTAGAGTGTCTGATCGAAAGAATAATTTCTGAAAACGAGGCATTAGCGCATCTTAAGGTCAGTAAAAAACCAGTAATAGGCAGTGAGCTGATATTTGCCGAGCAATTTACAGCGCAAGTCATCAATCGACAGCATGAGCTTTATCATTTGCGCTTTCAAAGTGAGTTGCCTTTGTTAAAATTGTTGGAGCAATATGGTTTGATTCCGCTGCCACCATACCTCAAACGACAGAGTCTAAAAGAAGATGATGAGCGTTATCAAACGGTTTATGCCCGCAATCCAGGTGCGGTGGCGGCGCCCACGGCAGGATTGCATTTTGATATGGAATTGCTTTCCACTTTACAAAAAAAGGGCGTCAAACTGGCTTATATCACTCTTCACATTGGAGCAGGCACCTTTCAGCCGGTAAGAGTCAATGAATTGGAGTCGCATCAAATGCATAGTGAATACATGCAGATTTCAGCAGAGACTGCCGAGGCTATCAACCAATGTCGCAGCAGAGGAGGGCGAGTATTTGCTGTAGGGACCACGGTAGTTAGGAGCTTAGAAACATTTGCGCAGAAAGGGTTTCAATCCTATTGCGGAGAAACCCAAATATTTATTCGTCCGGGTTATACATTTCAATGTGTAAATGGCATATTAACTAATTTTCACTTACCTAAAACAACCTTGTTGATGCTGGTGTGTGCTTTCGGCGGTTATGAGCTTGTCATGGAGGCTTATCAGACCGCAATTCAAGCGCGATATCGATTTTTTAGTTATGGCGACGCCATGTTACTGGTACAGCCTTGATACTTAATGTTAAAATCCATTTTTTCTTGCCTATGGAGGAACTATGAAATATCAACATATCATCCCACCGAAAACCGGAGAAAAGATCACGGTCAATCCAAATTTATCTTTGAACGTGCCAGATAAGCCGATTATTCCCTTTATAGAAGGGGATGGTATCGGCGTGGATATCACTCCGGTGATGATTAAAGTGATTAATGCGGCAGTGCAACAAGCGTACCAGGGTACACGCGAAATAGCCTGGATGGAAATTTACGCTGGGGAAAAAGCCGTACGGGTTTATGGCGAAAACCAATGGTTGCCGGAAGAAACTTTGACGGCGTTGAGAGAGTATACCATCGGGATAAAAGGCCCATTAACCACTCCCGTAGGCGGCGGAATCCGTTCATTGAATGTGGCTTTAAGACAAGATCTTGATTTATATGTATGTTTACGTCCAGTGCGTTATTTTACTGGTACTCCCAGCCCCGTAAAAGAGCCTTGGTTAGTAGACATGGTGATCTTTCGCGAAAATTCCGAAGATATTTATGCGGGCATTGAGTGGCCCGCCGGCAGTCCCCAAGCTAAAAAAATCATTGAATTCTTACAAAATGAAATGAAGGTATCTAAAATTCGTTTTCCTGCAACGAGTGCAATCGGGATTAAGCCGGTTTCAGAAGAGGGAAGCGCCCGCCTAATACGCCGCGCTATACAGTATGCGATTGATAATGATCGGAATTCTGTGACTTTTGTGCATAAAGGCAATATCATGAAGTTCACTGAAGGCGCTTTTAAGGATTGGGGTTATGCATTAGCTCGTAACGAATTCGGAGCGGAATTGTTGGATAAAGGGCCTTGGCATGTTATCACCAATCCTCGGACTCAGAAAAAAATAATTATCAAAGATGTTATTGCGGATGCGTTTTTACAGCAAGCTTTGCTTCGTCCGAGCGAATACAGTGTAATTGCTACCTTAAATTTGAATGGAGATTATATATCGGATGCGTTAGCCGCTCAGGTCGGCGGAATCGGTATCGCTCCAGGAGCAAACTTAAGCGATCGTATCGCTTTATTTGAAGCCACTCATGGTACGGCTCCAAAATATGCAGGACAAGATAAAGTAAACCCGGGGTCTTTAATACTCTCTGCGGAAATGATGTTGCGTCATTTAGGCTGGAGGGAGGCCGCGGATAAGATCATACAATCCATGGAAAAAACCATTCAAAGTGGGGTTGTGACATATGATTTTGCTCGTTTAATGGAGGGGGTTAAAGAAGTCAGTTGTTCAGCTTTTGGAGATGCGTTAATTAGCCATCTTTAAGAATTTCTAGATCCCATAGCAAAAAAAGAACTATCAAAAAAATGAACTATAATTACTTTTATTAGTTTAAAAAGGGAGATTGCTATGGATGAAGTATCCATTTTTTTAGCACGTGCCTTGGGTATTTATTTATTGATTGTGAGTTTAAGCATGTTGTTTAACTATAAAGTATTTTTTAATACCTTTCAGCAGTGGGTAGAACAACAGCCAGGAACCATTACTTTAACTGCTTTTATATCTATTATTTTAGGGATTCTCATGGTGCTAGTTCATAATGTTTGGGCTATGGACTGGAGAATTGTGATAACTATATTGGCCTGGTTAACTTTAATAAAAGGGATTATTCGATTGAATTTCCCCTTTGCTGTGCCCCAAACCATGGAGTATTTCCATCAACGCCGGCCAGCTTATTTTGCTTTGGCGGCGCTTTGTTTAGTTATCGCATTATTTTTACTGTTACACGGATATGTGAGTTTTAGAGCATGAATCAATTCGAACGAGCTTTACTTAACCCGACCAGTGTTTATCAAAAACCGATGGACGTGGTCCATGATGAATCCTTGTCTCGGGATCAAAAAATTCAAATTTTAGAGCGATGGGAATATGATGCTCGCGAGCTTCAAGTGGCAGAAGAAGAAAATATGCCTGAATTAACCCCCAAAGAAAAAGGCAGCATGTTAAGCCGAGTAATAGAAGCGCTTATTGAATTGGGAGCTAGATAGAAGAATACGCATATGTCGTATCAGGACTTATAGTACTACCGGCTGTGATGAAAACAATTTATTTAATTGAAATTGTAACTGATCTTGTTTTTTAAAGAGACTTTTTTCATCTAATTTTGGTGAAGTTAATTGCTTGTTTAGCTCGCTGATATTTTTATAAAACCTCAGCTCGTTTTTGTTTGTATTTTTTGATAATCTGATATTTAGTGAAATGCCCCTGCTTATATGAGCTTGCTGGGTCAATTAAAGCAATATGTTTTAAGGCTTCGCGTCCGAGCAACATGCGAAATTTCAGTGGATCACGGTTTGATAGCGACAATTCAATTTCCCAAGTTTTATTGCCTAACTTAATCGAAGTCATGATGATATATCTCAGTTCTCGATGACCGTTGGAACTGGTCACCATCCGAGTTTCTTTTAATGGAGAAGTGCAATGTACCACAATATTTTTATCCCCTTGCATAGGGTAAACGGAAAAATGCACAAAGCGCTTGCCTTCTTTTTCTTCTAAGCCAATATTAAAAGCATGTAAGGCAGAAGTACGGGCGCCTGTGTCCACTTTGATTTTAATAGCAGGAATTTGCAGCATAGGCAGTTCACACCATTCCCTCCAGCCGACTTTGACTATGTTTGATTTTCGTGTATACATTTTAAATCCAAGCAAGAGCGTGAATTGCCAAGCTTTGTGACGAGAGTAGGAGGGTTGTATTTTTTAAAATTTTCATGCCATTCATCATTCTACTTCAGTTCATCCTTCGTAATTTTCTTTGGTACGTTTTTTGCGAGCGTGACGTTCTACGTATTTTATAATAAGAGAAGCGATATCTTTACCCGTGGCATTCTCAATGCCTTCTAATCCAGGTGAGGAATTCACTTCCATTACTAAAGGGCCTCGCTTTGAGCGCAGCATATCCACCCCCGCCATTTTTAAACCCATAATTTTAGCGACTTTAATCGCGGTTTCTCTTTCTGCACTGGTAATTTTGATCGCTTGCGCAATACCGCCTTGATGGATATTAGAGCGAAATTCCCCGGGCTCAGCCTGTCTTTTTATAGCAGCGACGACTTTATCTCCGATCACAAAACAGCGAATGTCAGCACCCTGGGCTTCTGCGATAAATTCTTGAATAATAATATTGGCGCTTAAACCCATAAAAGCTTGAATCACGCTATAGGCCGCTTCACGAGTTTCCACTAATACCACCCCCACCCCTTGAGTGCCTTCGATTAATTTAACCACCAGGGGAGGGCCGCCCACCACTTTGATGAGGCGATCAACGTCATTTAAAGAATGGGCAAAACCGGTAATAGGTAATCCTATCCCTTTTTTCGAAAGCAATTGCAGTGATCTTAATTTGTCGCGTGAACGGGTAATACTTAAAGAAGAATTGATAGTGAATGTTTCTAAGGCTTCAAACTGGCGTACTACAGCAGCCCCATAAAAAGTGCGTGAAGTGCCAATTCGTGGAATGATGGCGTCAAAAAAGGGTAATCTGCGTCCTTTGTAATAAATAGTGGGTTCTTCAGCAGTAATATTCATGTGGCATCGAAGGTAATCTACGATCTGGGCTTCATGTCCTCTGGCCTCAGCTGCTTCTTTAAGACGTCGGGTTGAATACAAATCTTTTTTTCTAGAAAGAATAGCCACTTTCATTTAAAATACCTCACGCGGAATTTCGGGCTGAGTAGCATATCACATTAAATAATAGAAGAAATCTGTACTTCTATCTAACAATAAGTATTTTATGCAAAACGATTTTGTATATGAACACAATTGAAAATTTAGTTGCTGGTATACATCGTAATTTGAGATGGCGAGTAACAGGTATCGTCGTTTCAATTATATTATTGACTCTTTATTTTGCTTTTTGCCTAATAAAAGGCGGCACGGATTTCTATACTTATTTTATTGCTGCAAAAGCGTTTCAGGCGGGATTTCCTGCCTATTTGATGGATTTAAACGATTTTAAAGCAGTTGCTGCCAGTCTGCACATAAAATATTATGCTTCTCCCTATTATTATCCTCCGCTGACTGCGCAATTTTTGCTAGCTTTTCTTTTTTTACCTCCACAATGGGCTTATTTTTTTTGGTTAATCCTCTCAAGCGCTGCGTTAATTTGGTCGGTGTACTTACTTACCGGAAAAGAATATTTCCTGGAGAAATTATTTGTGGTATTTGCCTTTACCTGTACTTCAGCTACTTTTTACTCTGGTCAAATCAATGCTTTTTTGTTGCTTTCGCTTTGTTTGGCGTATTATGGATTAAAACAACAGCAAAATTGTGCAGTGGGAATAGGGCTGGCGAGTGGCATTATGTTTAAAATATTGCCAGTAGCACATTGGTGTTATTTAGTCTGGCAAGGGAGGTTCAAAGCGGCGCTATGGGGGTTGGGGTTTTTACTAGTTTTGTTTTTAGTCAGTTTACCACTGGTTAAGATGCAAGGTTGGATTGATTTTTATCATCTTATGCTGGCTTATAGCCAACCTAAACAATTAATGGATTTGCCTACTAATCAAGCCTTAAGTGGGCTGATTGCCCGCTTAGTTTATGATCCTGAGCAAGCAATCAAAGTTTGGCAATTTAGTAGAGCTATTTTGATTGTCGCAACGGCTTTAATTTGCTTGCCTTTAAAAAAAAAACCGGCAATTTTTGATTGGGAATTTAGCTTAGTGACAGTGGCGATAAATTTGTTTATGCCTTATAGCTGGTACCATCAAAATATTTTATTGCTAATTCCGATTTTTTTATTGTGGAAAAATCAATTTCCTTCGCGAAATTTTTTAGTCAGTTTTCTATTATTGTTCTATTTATTTTATAATTTGCATGGATTTTTTTGGCATTATTTATCGCGCAATCCTGTTGGGGCTTCTATTCCAGTTGTTTTGGCTATTTTTCTGTGGCTTGTGTTAGCTGTCAATATTACTTTAGAAAAATATCGCGAAAATTTTATCAAAATAATTTATTTAATCTTGGCTGTTGCTGTTTTTAGTTTATGTTGTTTTTGTTTTGTCTGGCATAAAGGCATCGATTTTGAATGCTATTATCGAGCTGCAAAAAGCTTTTATGTACATGCTAGACCCTATTTGAATCTGTATCCAAAACAGGGTTTTCTTTATTACTATCCGCCACTTACCGCAGCCATAATTTTGCCGCTAACGCTATTCAAATTACCCGTAGCTTATTTTATTTGGTCGCTGTGTTCAGTCGCGGCGACAGCGCTAGGGGTATATATCCTCATTGAGGATAAAAGATATTATCCGCAATATTTATTGTTGGCGTTTGTTTTTTTTCCAGTGCCGGTGACGTTTTATGCGGGTCAGGTCAATTGTTTGTTATTTTTAGTTTTGTGTATTGCCCATCGAGGCTTAATTCAAAACAAAATGTGGAAAATAGGGTGGGGGATAGCGCTAGGCATTATGTTGAAATGGATTCCCTTAGCCCATTTTTTTTATTTGATTTGGCGTAGAAATTATAAAGCGGCCTTAATAGTTATTTTAAGTTTGGGGAGTATTATTATTTTAACTTTACCATTCGCAGGTTGGCAGGATTGGCGAGATTTTTTTCATTTGTTATCCCAATTTGGTACCCCTGCCTTGCCGCATCAAGGTTTGGTGGAATCTTTGGCTTTTAATCAAGCCCTAAGCGGTTTGACGATGCGATTTTTTAAATCCTATTCTCAACCATTGTATTTAGCTTATGGATTAGATGTTTTATTCATTATAGGTACGGCGGTTTTATGTTGGCCAAAAGGAAGCAGCAATGAAATTTTGGGATTTGAATTTGCCTTAGTCACGATCACGGTCAATTTAATCATGCCTTACACTTGGTATTATCAATACGTGGTGTTAATCATTCCATTGTTTATTTTACTGCAAAATTTGCATAAGGACGGTCATTATAAAAACAAGACTGAATTATTACTTATTTTTACTGGATATATTCTGACCGATTTCCATGCTTTAAGTTGGCGGTTTTTGCAAAATCCATTATTAACATCGTTTCCTACTTTTTTTGCTGTTTTATTATGGATACTTCTGGCAAAACGGCTTTATGCAATAAAGTTAATGCAATACCAATTGGGTCAACAGCAGCAGCTTTCAGCTTAAATGTCATTTGCCACAGTCGATTGCAATGAAGGCCACGTAACCCCTTGATAGTTAGTTTGCCTTTCTGCCAAAGTCAATTGCAATAATGCAAGGGGTGATTATGGAAATAATCACCCCTTGATTATGGGTACGGCTCGCTCGCAATGACGGCGAATTGAGTTCCACGAATTTTATTTTGGATATCTTTTAAAATTAAATCCTGTAGTTGCAAGGTTATCCGGCCCGGCTTGCCATCCGCAATACGACGACCGGCGAACTCTACTACTGGTAATACATTTTGAGTCGTGCCGGTGATAAAAACTTCTTGCGCTGATTGTAGTTCAGCGGCAGTAAAGGCGCTTTCTTTAACACTAAAACCCACCTCGCGGGCCAATTCACATGCTCGCATCATCACTGTGCCTCGTAGAATACTTTCGAGTGGCGGATAAGTGATCATGCCATTATGATCAACAATAAGAATATTTTCGGTCGCGCTCTCTGTAATAAAACCCTGTTCATTCATGCCCACGACAAAATCCAGTCCCTGCTCCACGGCTTCTTTTTTCATCAACACATTCACTAAATAATTGCAGGTTTTAGCTTGGGCAAATAAAGGAAGTTTTGCCGGAATTTTACTAAGGCCAACTCTTACACCCAATTTGGATTTTTCCGGTGAAGGCTCCATTAACTTCGTGATAACGATATAAATTTGAGGGTTTAATGCTTCATAGGGATTTACCCCAAAATTTCCTGGCCCTCGTGAAATATACAGGCGTATTAACGCATTTTCCTTTCCAGCCACCCGAAGAGTTTGTAAAATAATTTGTTTAATTTTTTCATAGGAGTGGGGAATTTTTAAACTGATTTTTTCAGCGGACTGAAATAAACGGTTTAAGTGTTCATCCAATAAATAAACCGATGCGCCTACCACTTTAATGGCTTCAAAGATCCCATCACCGCGATGAACAATATGGTCATCCACCGGCAATAGCATCAATGCTGGATTTTGAGTAATACCGCCATACCAAGAAGAATAATAGGCAAAATAATCTTTAAAAAAAGGATTGGTTTGATTTTGTAAGCTTTCCAATATTTCTTGGTCTTTTAAAATGGGTAACGTCATTTGCCCACCTGTTGTTGAGTTGTTGGGAGCGGTGAATTATCAAGATATTGCGATACAATTTTATCCAGTATGCCCTCCGTTGCCAATGCCTGGATGGCCTGGTCCAGCGTGGTTTGAAGTTCATGGTCTTGTTTGCGGACCGCATAAACATCATTGATCGGTTGCGCTAAACTCACATCCAATTGGTCAGTAAATTGCCTTTTCGCAAATAGAGCAAGCGGATGATAAACCACCGCCACATCAACATCCCCATCTCTAAGCGCAAACATCAGCTCTTTGAGACTGGTGTAAGTCTTTGTGGAATTTTTACTAATGCCATGTGTAGGCAGCCAATAGCGGGCTGCATATCCCCCTTTAAACGCCCCAATGGTATGGTCTTTTAAATCATCTGCATTTTGAAACGAACCTTTATCTTTATAATATAAAAAACTAAGACCTCCCTTGGTATAATAAGGATTAGTCAACAAGAATTGTTTTCTCATGCCAGGCAAATCCCAAGAATTAGCGATAACGTCTATCTTGCCTTGAGTTAATAATGCGTTGAGGTCGATACTATTATCAAAACCGATGAATTCAATTTTAGGGATACCTGCTTTTTTGGCTACTTCCACAAAAATATCATGACCAAAACCGGGTTGTGAATCGGCGTTGAGAAAATAAAAAGGCGGCAATTGATTATAATGCCCTACCCTTAAAGTTTGTTGTCCCGATTTTAATTTTTCCATATTTAATGAAGGCAGATTAAGAGGAGTTTTTGCTTGACTGGTATAAATATTGACTAAAGTCTGTTCTGCAAAGGCGTAATTGAGCGTGCAAATAAGCCAACTGATGCTTATCCATAAAGCTATTTTTTTCATATTTTTCCTCCTATGGACATAATACGATTATTTTTAGCGGTTTTAAAGCCAGGCTGAATACTCGCGACCCAAGAAGGAAATTGATACAATAGCCATTTCATCTGGTGGAAATAGCGATGATGAGTAATTTGCATAAAGCCCGGGCTTTGTGGTTGGGGTTTATTGCGGCTGTGGCATTGTTTTTGGCATTGATCAAAAGTGCCTCAGCGGTCAATATCAACGAGATTCACGTTAATAATATTGTGAAGAATACCCATCTTAGCCAACATGTCATTCGTTTAGCTTTAAGAGCCTATAATTATGCTACTTTACATGGCAAAGTCAGCAAACCTATCTTGACTATCATTGATTACACACAGCCATCCGTTAAAAAAAGATTATTTGTGATAAATTTACAAAACGACCGGGTTTTGATGAATATTTTGGTCGCGCATGGCCGTAATACCGGCGACATGATAAGCACTCATTTTTCCAACACCTTAAACTCTAAACAATCCAGTGTTGGTGTGTTTGTCACCGAAGGAACTTACCTTGGCCATCATGGCAAAAGCATGGTGATTGATGGCTTAGAAAAAAATATTAACGATAATGCCAAAAAACGTGGCTTGGTGGTTCATTCGGCTGCCTATGTTAGTGAAGACTTTGTTCATGCGACCGGCAGGATTGGACGCAGCTTTGGTTGTATCGCTGTCAATCCAGGGGACTTGAATCCGCTTATCAAGCTTATTGCCGAAGGCAGTGTTATTTTTTCTTATGCCCCTCAAGAAGACCACGACCCGGTGTTACTTTAAATTAATGTTTCTTTGAGATAAGGTTGTAGTACTTCTGGCACTCGAATGCGGCCATTTTTGTCTTGATAATTTTCCATCACGGCAACTAACGTTCTACCTACTGCTAAACCTGATCCATTTAAAGTGTGCAGTAACTCAGGTTTGGTTTGAGAATTTTCGCGCCAGCGGGCTGATAAGCGCCGAGCTTGGAAATCCGTGCAATTACTGCAAGAGGAAATTTCTCGATAACAATTTTGTCCCGGCAGCCAAACCTCAATATCATAAGTTTTTGCTGAACTAAAACTGGTATCCCCTGCGCATAATAACATGACGCGGTAAGGGATTTTTAACTCCTGTAACACTCGTTGAGCATGGAGGCTAAGCTCTTCCAAAGCTTGGAAAGATTCTTCCGGCTTCACGAATTGCACTAACTCCACTTTTTCAAATTGGTGTTGGCGGATCATTCCGCGGGTATCTTTGCCATAAGAACCAGCTTCGCTGCGGAAACATGGGGTTTGACCGACTAATTTAATTGGTAAATTTTCAGCTTGAAAAATCTGGTCGCGCGCTAAATTGGTTAACGGCACTTCCGCGGTGGGGATGAGGCATAAATCTTTGTCACCACTGATATAAAAAAAATCTTCTTTAAATTTGGGTAATTGGCCAGTGCCGTATAAAGCTTGGCTTTGAACTAAATAAGGCACGTAAACTTCTTGGTAGCCGTGTTTGCTAACATGTAAATCTAGCATAAATTGGGCCAGGACTCGGTGCAAACGGGCAATGGGGCCGCGCAACACAGAAAAACGGGCGCCCGATAAATTAGCGGCGCTTTCAAAATCGATGCCTCCCAGGCTTTCTCCTAAGGCGACATGATCTTGCACGGGAAAATCAAACACGGTGGGGACGCCCCAGCGCAATACTTCCCGATTTTCTTTTTCACTTTTTCCTTCGGGTACGGATTCGTCTAATAGATTTGGGATTTGTAATTGAAAGTGGTGTAGCTCATCTTGAATTTTTTCCAATTGCTGTTCTAAAGCGCTCAGCTCATCTCCTAAATGAGACATTTTGGCCATAAGCTCAAGGCAATTTTCACCTTTGGCTTTTGCTATACCAATCGTTTTGGAGGATTTATTGCGATCTTGTTGCAGTTCCTGCACTTTGGTTTGAATTGTTCGGCGGCGCTCTTCTAACTCTTGGTAAATGTGGGTATCGAGGACAAATCCTCGCCGCGCCAATTGCGCTGCTAAGGCCTGTGGATTTTGTCTTAATAATTTAGGATCTAGCATTTGGTTTACCTGATATTTTTTATACCCCTCACCTGCCGCGCTAGGCGCGGCCACCTCTCCCACAGGGGGAGATCTGAAAAGAATAGCATCTATTTAAAAGACTTTGAACAGATTCTAGCAGCTCATCGTTTATTATTTGTATTGTTTTTTGATGAATTTATTTTTTCGAGCTTTGGCGTTGAGTTCTTTTAAATGGGCTAATTTTTCTTTGATTTTAATCTCTAAACCGCGGTCAGTAGGATAGTAATATTCTTTTTCCGCCATTTGATCGGGGAAATAACGTTCACCCGCAGCGTACGCCTCGGCTTCAGAATGCGCGTATCGGTATTCTTTTCCATAATCCAGCTCGCGCATCAAACGGGTTGGCGCATTGCGTAAGTGTAGCGGGACTTCTAACGACCCGAGTGTTTTGGCATCTTGCATCGCTTCATTAAAGGCCGTATAGACTGCATTGCTTTTAGCCGCACAGGCTAAATAGATTACGGCCTGGGCCAAAGCTAATTCGCCTTCAGGAGAGCCTAGGCGCTGATAAGTTTGCCAGGCCGCGAGGGCGATATCTAAACCGCGGGGATCGCTGTTGCCAATGTCTTCACTGGCCATGCGTAATATTCTTCGAGCAATGTATTCCGGATCGCAACCGCCATCAAGCATCCGCGCCAGCCAATATAATGCCGCATGAGGATCGGAGCCGCGTACAGATTTATGTAAAGCCGAAATTTGATCATAAAAATATTCCCCACCTTTATCAAAACGGCGCAGGGTAGTACGTAACACTTCATTTAGGGTTGACTCATCAATTATTTTTCGACCTTTCTTTTCGGTCACAAAATCCGCTAAAATTTCCAAGGTATTGAGGCATTGACGCGCATCACCATCCGCGAATTGCACAATTCTTTCACGCAATTCTGACGCTAATTCAATACGCTTATCCCCTAATCCTCTTTCTGTGTCAGTTAATGCAAGCTCAATGATTTTAAGTAAATCATCACGAGACAACGGTTTTAAAACATAAACGCGCAAGCGCGACAATAAAGCATTATTGAGTTCGAAAGAGGGATTTTCCGTGGTCGCACCAATTAAGATAATTGTGCCCTCCTCCACATGCGGTAAAAATGCATCTTGTTGGGCTTTATTGAAACGATGAACTTCATCGACGAATAATACTGTGGCTTGTTTGGTTTTAGTTTGGCCAGCTTTGGCTTTGGCGATAATATCGCGGATATCTTTTACCCCCGACAATACCGCTGAAATTTGTTCGAACTGGGCATGGCAACTTCTTGCTATGAGTTCCGCGAGAGTGGTTTTGCCTATGCCGGGCGGCCCCCAAAATATCATGGAGTGTGGATGGCCTTGATTAATGGCTTGATATACAGGCTTACCTGATGATAGCAAATGAGTTTGTCCAGCGAATTCGTCTAAGCTGCGGGGTCGCATGCGGGTGGCAAGGGGAATAAATTCATTATCGCGGAACATAAACAGCTTAATAGCAAATTATTGACTATGGTGCAACTCTGTGCATGGCAAAATTTGTCATTTCGATTAATCTCAATGGAACTGCTGTTTCTATATAAATAAATCCTAACTTTGAAAACACTTTTATTTTTTGAAGACCAGCGGTTAAATTTTTGATATATTGAATTCCAGAGTTTAAAGGTTGGCGGTAGGTCGCGTCAAGGACAGCCGACCCGCATATGATAGAGCATGATTATCCTTAACTTCGACCAGCACTTATCAGTGAGCATTAGTCGGGTCATTGCAAACTCGTTTTATTGTTGGTGTTGGAACCGCAATTCAATGTCAACAGACCCTATTAAAGATATGACGAATAGACAATGATTATAAAATCCATTAGAATTCGTATAGGTTCACTTTAAATTAATTTCTGCACGGAAAACTTATTTATGAATGAAAAAAATAATGATATCCGCATTGTTTCACCATCAGATGAAGTTAAAGTTGAAAACATCCTATCGATAAATGATATTCCAGGCCCTCAAGAAACTATGAAAGGGGATTTTATGACTCTTCAGAGGTTCCTGCATGACAAATTTGGTTCGATTACCAAATTTTTTATAGGCGATGCTTTGTTCCTTTCCACAACAAATGTCAAAAATATAAAAAATTGCTCTAAAAATAAATCAAATAAGCCTGAAAAATTATATAAATTTTTAGATCCTTTAATAGGCAATGTGATGTTTTGGCCTAAACCTGAAATTGAGGAATTGAACCAGTTGATACGTACAGAATATTCACCAAAATTGCTGAAAGAACAGTTTTCTTTTATCGTAGAACAAATTACGAATGCAATGAATAGTTGGTTAAATGAGTCAAAGAAAAGCTATGGCATCCTGAAGATACAAAATAAAACTAAAGCCTTGGCTATGCGACTTAATGTAAGTTTGATATTTGGTATAGATTACCCGGATAGTGAAATCTTAGGCGAGGCGATCCATCATGCTCTAAAATCGTCGTTAAAATTACAATTTCAAGGAAAAGATGACATAACTCAACAAGAATTGGATCGAAATATCACGTTTATAAACTCAATCACATCTGAGCTTATTAAGCTCTATAAAGAATCAGAAAAAAAGAAAAAGGTATTTTATACTGAACTTTGCAGCAAATATGATAATGAAAAAAATTTAGTCATTATAAAAATGATGTTAATGGCCGGCTATCATACCGTTGCCTCTTCTATTGCTTGGACATTATATGCTATTGCAAAAAATCCAACTGTAGCAAAAACAATACTTGACGAAATTAATCAGGTATTAGGAAAAAAAGATCTGGAATTTAATGATATAATCAAATTTAAATATTTAGATTGTGTGATCAAAGAGTCGTTCCGTCTATATACCGTAGCCCCTTATACCGCTCGTGAAATTGACCATACCATACTTAAAGGTGAAAAAAATCAATATTCAATCATTGAGAAAACTATTTTATTTATTCCGATCACGGCGGTGCACATGAGTGAAAATGATTGGTCTCAACCAGAAGAGTTTAAACCTGAACGCTTTGCTAACAGTAAATGTTACAATAAAGACGTTTTTATGCCTTTTGGAGTAAGAAATTCTTCGAGAAGTTGTCCTGGGATGATTATTTCGCCAGTATTAATAAAATTACTGTTAATACAAATGATGCGAACTCTATCATTTCAAGTAGCGCCTGGATTTGAGCCGCAATTCACTGAAAATTTTGTACTCATTTCCAAAAACGATATCCAATTGAAAATTCAAAACCGAGTTGAATCTAGTTTGACGAACAATTTTCTTCGGTTAGCTCAATTCGCCTTAATCTTGACGCTAGGCTTTGCCATATTGACTAATGGTAGATCAAACACAAGCATTTTGGCTTTTATACTGCTTTGCTCTTATCTTTTGAAAGATAAAAACAGTCAAAATTTATATCAAAATCAATCTAATTTTTTTGCTAAGATTAGCAAACCTGCCGAACAGTCCTCTACGGAACAGATTAATTCACACTCTTTTTCTTAACGACGAAGCTAGTGAGAATTTAAATATTGTCGGTAAGAAATTAAATCTTTTTCAAAAGGATAGTGGTCTTCCATTTCTATAATGGCATAATAGATGGGGTCGGGTGTTGATAAGCACTTTGCTTCATACAAATGCCATTGCATTGGGGGAGTCCGTACGCTTTTTTCATCGGGAAAATAAGTTAATTTTTGTTTATTTCTTAAAGCCTCTAATATTGTGGCGTGTGTATGACGATCATCTTCTGCTATTTCAACTAAAAATCGCATGTCATCTTCTGATTTGACGATAAGACGAGTCGCTTTTTTATTAACGTCTAAAAATAAAAAGCTGCCCGAGTCATCCAGCAAATAATATTCAACTGCTTGATAGTCTTGAATAATGTTATTGAACAATTCAATGAATTCAGGCTGTTTGCGTACGGCATTTTGAAAAGTTGCACTAGTTTCAATAATAAAATGCGTCAATTCTTTAAAATACTCGGTGTGCAGTTCATGTATAGAGAGCAAAAGTTTTTCAATATAATTGGGACAGCTTTTCACAATAAAGCGATCAATTAAATTTTCATTAAACGCTTTTATGGCAGTCGATTGATCAGCTTCCCCTGTCAACATGATAATTTTGACTGGTAGTTTTAACTCGCCGCGAATTTTTTGACAAAGTTCTAAGCCGCTCATGTCAGGCATCGCAAAGTCAACTATTAAAGTGAGATATTGAGAAAATCGGGGCGGTTCTGCATAAATTTGTTTGTGGATGGCGGGAATATCCACATTCAAGATAGTTTTCGAAGGATTATAAAATTCCTCAGAGCTATAAATATATTTTTGGGTAAAACATTCCATGGTATTGCCCTGCTGTTTCAGAATTTCAATAATTTCCTGTGGAGAAGTGGAATATTTGGATTTGTATTTATACGGACTGCTTTTTAAAGCGAAAGCAATGTCCTTTAATAAATCTAAATTATCATCTACTAATAAAATATGCGTGGGGTAATAACAACATGTGGGTAAATATTGAAAATTTTTCATAATAACCTCGTTATTTTAGGAAAGCGTAATACAAATTCAGTATATTCACCAAATTGAGAATGACAAGTGATATCCCCTTTTAGGGTTAGCATGGCCATTTTAATAAATGCAAGTCCGATACCGGTACCATGATGAGTATCCTTGGTAAAGAATTGATCGAAAATTTTCGGCAAAATCTCCTCGGGTATGCCTTGACCGGTGTCTTTAAAAAAAAGACGATTATATTCATCTTCACCTATTTCAGTTCTAATTTGAATTCTGCCTTTTTTGGCTTTTTGAATGAAATAAAGTGAATTTTTTAACAAATTAAATAGAATATGAATCACCAGCATTTCTTTTCCATGGAATGAGAAATCATGCGAGATATCGACTTGGATGAATGAAGCTTGTCCAGCAGTAAAAGTATATTTTTCTAAAGCCTGTTGGATGCATTGCTGAATAGAGCAGGGTTCAAAATCATCAAAATTAATTTGATTTTGACCTAAATTAGTCAAGAGCATATCAATGACGCTATTGCATTGATCTACTTTTTTATCAATATTATTGACCACTTCGTTAAACTCAGCCATATCTTGCAGGTTCATTTCCGGTTCAAGCAAATGATTTTCAATGGCTAATTGATAAGCTTGAATCATTTTAGGAAGCCAATTCCCCAATCCGAATAAAGCGGATTTTATCCCCGCTAAGGGGCTTCTTAATTCGTGGGCGATACTGGCACCGACTAAAGCCATGCCGTCAACTTTACCTTCGGCTTTTTTCAAGGCTTCTTGAGTTTGACGATGCTGGGTTATATCAGTGGAAATGCCTACTACGCCAATCACCTCATAGTTTTTATTAAATAGGGGAAAACGGGTTGTAATAAAATAAATATCTTTACCATCTGTTCCCGGTATGGGAGGTTCTTCCACATTGGCTTTTTCCTGGCCTGTTTTCACAACTTGTTCAGTATCCCTTTTAAATGAAATACCTTGGCTTTGAGTCCATCGACCTAATTTAGCTTGTTCTTCAAAGGTTAGCCCGTAAAAATCGCTGTATTTTTCAACCCCCAGCATAGTCAGCACATTTCGATTGCAACCAATGGTGCGGCCATCTTTATTCAGCCAATAAACGTTACCGGGCATGCAGGAAATAATTTGTTCGTAATATTCCACAATGGGTTTAACCACGCGATAAGTTTCAGAGTTATGGTCAGCCAATAGCTGCATGATTTCTTCATGCACCTCCATCAAGGACGAGCGCTCGGTGTTTAGGGTCATTTGATGGACAGATTTTTTCATATTGAAGAAACCCTTTTGCTAGGGTGTGATTTAACGCTTTCGGCTTGTTTGGGCTTATCGGTGGAAAACAGATCGTATCGATAAGATGTTAGACAATTTTTTTGAACGACTAATTTTATCTTGTCAGGGCTTTTTTCAAAAAAAAATGTAAACTCGCTTTGGTGAATTTGACATTGTGCTTCGAGGTTATAACGTTTACTATAAAAACTACATTTTATCAATATGTTAATCAGGTCTTGGGTGGTTAGACTCAAACACTGCCTAGGCGAATTGATGCAAAAATGTTTTTGCAGATTTTGCCATGAAAATTGCGGGGGTATTTCAGCGTCTTCATTGTCGAATGGGTCTTGAAGTTGACTATTGTAGTAGAATAGGGATTTTTGATTTTTTCCTTCTGGGGTCATTTCCGTGTAATTGAGATAAGACGGTAAGTAACAAAAACAAGCAACTTCACCGAAACTAATCCGCATTTTGTTTTTATAAGTTTTATAAACGGGGGATTCTTCAGTAGCTAACCAAACCCCTATGGTATCCTTTTGAGAGCTAGCTAAGCGAGCGTAAGCTATGATGGCGGCATTGGCATATTCTAAAAGCTCATTTAAAGTTTGGACAAAATCCACTTGATTAGCTAATTTTACCCAAACCTCTTGCAGGATGGGAGAAAAAGAATTCGTTTTGAGCAATGAAATGACCGATGAAACCAATTGCTGTTCGTTAGTAGGCTCTCCTATTATTTTTAATAATTCCAGTGCAGAAATGTTATGCTTGGGATTAATTAAATTATTAAAAGATGAAAGGAAAATTATTTTCACGCCGGATTTTTCGGCAATTTTTTGCAAATTTTGTTGATGTATTCTGCCCCGCCGAATAATTTCACTCATCGATGCTGCGAATGCTTTGGGTTCCAGTTTGTCTTTGATTCGCAAAAGTAACATGGAAAGGACATAATCGAGTATAGGCAAATGATAATAAATTGTTAAATTTTTATCGCTTAATTTTTTTAAGTAACTGATATGATTATTAAAATTGATAAAAATTATTTTTTCATATACATGAAATTTGCTGTCGACGATGATTTCGACAATAGGAGAGGTGGGGTTGAGATGATGATCAACTAAATTGATAATGTCACCGTCTAATAACTTGCCGCGGAAATACGTGCCAAATAAACAATTATTAAATACAAATGCATTGAAAGGTTTCAAAGTAAAATCATCGCTTGATTTGGATACTTTAATATAGTAATCCGTCAATTTAAAGTAGCAATCGTTAAAGCGTGAATTTACCAAAAGTTTATTGGATTTTAGATTTAATTCTTTAAGGATATCAGATCCTTTTTTCGCTAATCGGTCTATGTCATGTAATTTTTTTTTATTATTCATTTTTTCTTTTAATTCTTCTTTTAACTTTAAAAGATCATCACATAAATAAAGTTTGTGAGAGTTCAAAAAGATATAAGAATTATCTTTTCCAAACTTATCATCTTGATTTTGTATGATTAAAAAACCGAAAGGATGTTTACGTACTCTAATTTCAAATTTTGACATTATAGGTATCCTTTTTCTTAACTTTACATAAGTCAAGTTTAAGATTTTAAAGGATATGGGTCAACCCACCTTTCTAGCGGAAGTCTTGCTAGGCTATCCTTTCAATATCTGGATTTTTTTAGAAGGAGACAATTTGAATAAACTTTCCGATAATTTGGGATTTAAATGGATATTACTAAAATTAAACATATTGGTCTGATTCAATTGATTAATCACTTTTAAACCGGTAAGTTGGTTATTTCTGAATTGTAAATAAGCAACTTTAAAGCCACGGCCTGGATTGTTAGGTATGAGTTTAAACCAACCGTCCGTTTCTTCTGAAACGGTGTAATTTTGGGTGAGATCATTGACAGGTGCAGTGAGTAGTTGCGCTGGATTAAAGCCACGCTTGTTTAAAGATTGCTGAGTCGCTTGGGCTAGATCGACGTCGTAGACCCAAAGAATATCGCCGTTGGCAATCACTATTTGCTGATAAGGAGAAGTGGTTTCCCAACGGAATTTACCGGGCCTGGCCATGTACACTTTCCCTGAACTTTTTTTGCCAGGCCGGTTTTTGTTATCGTAATTTACTTGAGTAAAATTGGCTTCATAACTTTGATAATTATTCAATAATTTTTCTAATTTATTACTGGCGGTGTCGGCGATGACTGATTGAAAAATAAAGAACAAAATCAGAACGGAAAAAAAACGTTTCAACATATTTCCTCCTTTAGAAATGAGAAAAATCCCTCATCCAAAGCTGATCATATCATAAAATGACGAGCGTCGACAAATGTCCATTTTTTTACCTCCCCCACAAGGGGCGAGGTAAAAGGAATCTGTTTAGTTAAAATACGTGCGTTTGTACCCTACTCAGCCGCGGGAATCAGCACTTCTCGAGTCCCATTTTGCTCCATTTTGCTGACTAGGCCTGCATTTTCCATGGCTTCAACAATCCGAGCGGCGCGATTGTAACCTATCTTAAAACGTCTTTGTATACTTGAGATTGAAACACGGCGAGCCTTAGCCACCATGGCGACGGCTTCGTCGTAAAATGCGTCTTTTTCAGCGTCGTTATTTTCCCCGCCTTCTCCAAAAATATCATCCGATGCTCCGCCTTCCAGTGTTGAAACGTCTTTTAATATTTCTTCCACATAATCGGGCTTGCCTTTGAGTTTCAGATCTGCCACAACACGGTGCACTTCATCGTCACTCACATATGCACCATGTACCCGGACTGGCACGCCAGTTCCAGGAGCTAAATAAAGCATATCGCCATGCCCCAATAATTGTTCAGCGCCGGATTGATCCAAAATAGTGCGCGAGTCAATTTTGGAAGAAACTTGAAAAGCGATACGGGTAGGAATATTGGCTTTGATCAGACCGGTAATCACATCCACTGAAGGCCTTTGAGTCGCTAAAATTAAATGCACTCCTGCGGCGCGGGCTTTTTGAGCTAAACGAGCGATTAAGGTTTCTACTTTTTTACCCACTACCACCATCATATCAGCGAATTCATCAGCTAATACAACGATTTGAGGTAATTCTTGCAGCGCTTTTTGCTCTTCATCATCGGGTCTTGGCAGCGGGTCCAGCAAAGGTGCGCCTCGTTGCGCTGCTTCTTGCACTTTGGCATTGTAACCCGCAATATTTCTGACCCCTAAAGCGGCCATTAAGCGATAGCGTCTTTCCATTTCAACCACGCACCAGCGCAAGGCGCTGGCAGCGTCACGCATATCGGTGACAACCGGAGTCAATAAATGCGGAATTCCTTCATAGACTGAAAGTTCTAACATTTTTGGATCAATCATGATCATGCGCAATTGCTGAGGAGTCGCTTTATACAGCAAGCTTAATAACATGGCATTGAGACTGACTGATTTACCTGCTCCGGTAGTCCCCGCTACTAATAGGTGCGGCATTTTCGCTAAATCCACTACCATAGGATGTCCAGCAATATCTTTACCTAATGCAAGACTTAAGGGCGAACGGGAATTTGCGTAAGCTTTAGAAGCTAAGACTTCTTGCAAGCTCACGGTTTCTCGATCTTTATTAGGTAATTCTAATCCAATCACCGATTTGCCGGGAATGACCTCTACTACTCTCACGCTCACTACCGATAAGGATCGTGCCAAATCTTTTGATAAATTGCTGATCTTACTGACTTTGGTGCCAGCCGCTAGCTGCAATTCAAATCGAGTCACTACCGGGCCGGGGTGCACATCAACTACTTGAACACTGACGCCGAAATCTGCCAAATTGGCTTCGACTTGCCGCGAAAGAATTTCCAATTCTTGAGCGCTAATTCTGGTCTTTTTCTGATTATTATGGGCATCCAACAAAGATAAAGAAGGCAATTCCCCTGGACTCGATTGAATATAGCTTGGGGCTTTGCGCATGTCTTTGGATATCTCCTCCGGTCCAGCAATGATCGGGGTTTTTACTTTAGTTTTTGGAAATTTAGGAACTTCTGGCTTAGTTTCCGGTTTTATTTCTGGTTTAGAATCGATAACGGTCTCGGATAGCTTAAGCGATTTTACTGTTTTTGCTGTGGTTTTTCGTTTTTCCCATAACCAGCGGATAAGATTTAATACCCATCTTCCCAAAATTTCACTGCTTTTAACCCAAGACATGCCAGTGAATAAAGTAAACCCAATTAAGAAAAAAAACATCAGTAATAAAGCCGTCCCTGCCCTATTGAAAGTTTTTACCATGCCTGAATCGATTAAACTGCCTAGAATTCCGCCGCCGGCAAACGCCATTCCAGCTAAACCGGCTCCTGCGCCTATGATTAACGCGAACCCTAAAATCCTAAGGCTGCTATTTAATGTTTTGAATGAAGTCGCTGCCGTTTTTTCATTGCGGCGCGAGAATAATAACCAGGCTGTGTAAATCAGTAAGAGAGGGAGCAGATAAGACAAATCTCCGCATAAATGCAATAGCACATCCGCAAACCAAGCGCCTGCTCGCCCAGCCGAGTTTTGGACTTGATCCGCGCTGACCAAATTAGACCAACTGGGATCGGTTGGATGGTAAGTAATTAGAGCCAATAATAAAAAACCCGCTATCGCTAATACCGATAAAATCATGCCTTCTTGTAATCGGTGTATTAAAAATTCACGAACTTGAGGCTTTACTGTGTTAGCTTTGGCTCGTTCTGATTTACGTCCGCGCTTTTTTTTTGTCAAAATTGCTCCTTGTTATGTGTGGGATTTGGCTGATTATTTTGTTATTATCCATGCGGGGGGAGCGAAGTCAATGAGTCAACAACGTCAGCATCATCAATTAATTATTTTAGGTTCAGGACCAGCGGGATATACTGCCGCAATCTATGCCGCGCGCGCTAATTTAAAGCCAGCTATCATCACCGGTATGCAGCAAGGTGGCCAATTAACTACTACTACCGAAGTGGACAATTGGCCTGGTGACGTAGAAGACTTACAAGGCCCTGACTTAATGGAGCGCATGTTAAAGCACGCTCAACGCTTTGAAACTAAAATTATTTTTGATCAAATTAAACAAGTAGACCTAAAACAACGGCCTTTTTTATTGGATGGTGATTTTGGTAGGTATTCATGTGATGCTTTAATTATAGCCACTGGGGCCTCGGCCCGTTATTTGGGTATTCCTTCTGAAAGCGCGTATATGGGAAAAGGAGTTTCTGCTTGCGCCACTTGCGATGGTTTTTTCTTTCGCGGTAAAAAAGTGATCGTGGTAGGTGGAGGAAATACGGCGGTGGAAGAAGCCTTGTACCTGGCGAATATTGTCGAACAGGTGACTTTGGTGCATCGGCGTCAGCAGTTCCGAGCTGAGAAAATTATGGTGGACCGCTTAATGGAAAAAGTTAAAAGCGGAAAAATCACGATAGTTTGGGATAGTATATTAGATGAAGTGCTTGGTGATAATAAAGAAGTGACCGGCGTTCGACTTAAAAATGTTCATACTCAACAGACCCAAGAAATTTCTGCCTCGGGAGTGTTTATTGCCATAGGTCATGACCCCAATACTAAAATTTTCCGCGGACAGTTGGATATGACTGAAAACGGTTATTTAATCGTGAAATCCGGCTCACACGGCAATGCCACTTTGACGAATATCCCTGGCGTTTTTGCCGCAGGTGACGTATCTGATCCGATTTATCGTCAAGCGGTCACTTCCGCAGGCGCAGGCTGCATGGCAGCATTAGACGCCGATAAATATCTTACTGAGAATTAAGCAGCTTTTGTTTAGCAGCAATCACGTGCTGATAGGCATCTTCAATTCGCTCCGGCGGAATCTTGCCATCGCGAACCAATTTGGCAATCGTGATGACAAATTTCGGGGTGTAGTTTGCGTCATGGTTAGCAACAATGAACATATCCACTCCCGCACTCAAGGCCTTTTCCAAAGCGGTTTCCAGTGAATAATGACCGGTGATCGCGGCCATACTCATGTCATCGGAAATGATCACTCCTTCAAAATGCAATTGCTTGCGCAATAAACCGGTTAAGGTATTGTAAGACATCGTCCCTGGACACCAATTTTCTGGATTTTGAGGATCTCCTGGCGCGCACGGCGTACGGTCGATTTGACCATTGATAACATGGGTACTCATAATGAAATCGGTATAACCTTGATCAATAATTTTTTTATAAGGCAGAAGCTCTTTATCCATTTGATAAGTGTTAGTGACATCCACTAAGCCTTTATGACTATCGCCGGTGGAACTGCCGTGACCTGGAAAATGTTTGAGAGTCGCCAGCACTTTTTCTTCTTGCAAACCCAGCAAAAATTGTTGGGCTTGGTCAGCCACAATATCTGGATTATTGGAGAAACTCCTTGATAGCCCCCCTATAATGGGATTAACAGGATTGATATTGACATCAACCACGGGGGCAAAATCCAAATTAATGCCACAAGCTTTCAGTGCAGCGCCAGTTATTTGCCCATATTTGCGGCCAAAATCTAACGCAGCTTGACGTTTTGACGGATCATTCCAATTTTGATTTTCATTCTCACCTCTCGCTTGTGCTGTAAAATTGGGTAAATTTTTAATGAAAACCAAAGGATTGATCAATCCCCCTTCTTGATCAATTGAAATGAATAAAGGGAAAGGGGAAAGATGCTGCTGTTGCCGAACTGTGTCATTATAACGCTGTAAATCCCGGCTTAACTCACTCAATTGCACGCGGCTTTGAACATTGCGGTCGCCGATCAATTTACCATCCTTTTCACGTCTAAATTGCCCACGGAAATAAATTACGCCTCCGACATGCCAATCTTTGATATCACGCGCCACCAAGGAGTTGGATTTAAAATGTAAGGCATTGGGATCCCGCCAGGTAATTTCGCCTTGAGGAGTTTGGTCCAACCCCCCAAAACCCACAATCAATAATTGGCCTATTTTTTCACAAAGGGTTTCATTGACAATCTCAGTGCATTTTTCAGTTTTATGGGTTGCTGGCTTACATCCCACAAGGCCAAGCACTGCCAAGAAAAGTGATAATAACCACGGTATGAATTTCAGCATATTTAAATATTGTAACAGTGAAAAAATCCCGTTACAATTTCTTTTTATTTTAAAGTCCGAGAAATTATGCCTAAAGAAGATCATATAGAAATGCCTGGTGTAGTTGTGGAAACTCTACCCAACACCGTATTCCGAGTTAAACTCGATAATGGCCACATCGTTACCGCCCATATTTCAGGGCGTATGCGAAAAAATTATATTCGCATACTGACTGGGGATAAGGTGGTGTTGGAATTAACTCCTTATGATCTTACCCGTGGCCGAATAATCTATCGTGATACTGGAAAGCCACGCCCCGATGAGGAAGGTGCCTAGTAATCATCTAAGTTTCCGGATCGGCAAAGGCCGTTTGGGAAGCGGTCATTTTAGATTGGCTGGATGCTTGGATTTGCAAGCGTCCATTTTCCAAACTAATCCGAACTTCTCCGCCGCCGTTACTTAGACACCCGAATAATAATTCTTCGGCGATTGGTTTTTTCAGCTGCTCTTCCATCAAACGCTCCATGGGCCGTGCGCCTAACACTCGATCATATCCTTCTTTAGCAATCCACTGTCTTGCGCTATTGGTGATGTTCAAATTAATATTCTTCTCAACCAGGTGTTTACGCAACATTTTCAAATTTTTATCGACAATTTTTAATATAGTGTCACTATCCAAATAATGGAACGGAATAATGGCGTCTAATCGATTGCGAAATTCAGGCGAAAACATCTGTTTCACTTCTTCAAAGTTATCCTGGCTAGGATCGCGGTCTTGGAAACCCATGGTAAGTTTTTCCATACGATGCGCGCCAGCGTTGGTAGTCATGATGATAATGACATGGCGAAAATCCGCTTTACGGCCATTATTATCCGTCAACTGACCGTAGTCCATGATCTGTAATAAAATATTGAGCATATCCGGGTGGGCTTTTTCAATTTCATCCAGCAAAAGAACTGAATAAGGTTTTTTAATCACCGCCTCAGTGAGTAAGCCGCCTTGATCATAGCCCACATAACCAGGAGGCGCGCCAATTAAGCGAGAAACAGCGTGTCTTTCCATGTATTCCGACATATCGAATCGCAGTAAACTGACGCCTAACTCTTTAGCCAATTGTCGCGTAATTTCGGTTTTGCCTACTCCGGTTGGTCCTGTGAGTAAAAAAGAACCCATGGGTTTATTTAAATCACGTAAACCTGAGCGGGATAATTTAATTGCATCACTTAATAAGTTGATCGCCTTATCTTGGCCAAAAACGGTTTTTTTCAAGCGTAAAGGTAAATTCTTGAGGTGGCGCTTATCTGTGTTACTTAAATTTTGCACGGGTATATTGGCTATTTTGGCTACAACGGCTTCAATTTCAGTGACGTCAATGATTTTTTGCTGCTTGTTTGCCGCTTGTAAGCGCTGAAATGCCCCTGCTTCGTCGATGACATCGATGGCTTTATCCGGTAAATGTCGATCAGCCATATAACGTTCAGAAAGTTCAACCGCCCGCCGCAAAGCCGTGCTGGTATATTGAATTTGATGATACTTTTCAAAGCGGAGTTTGAGTCCTTCTAAAATTTTCACCGTTTGCTCAATATTCGGTTCGGCCACGTCAATTTTCTGGAAACGGCGCAGTAAGGCGTGATCTTTAGAGAAATAATTCCGAAATTCTTCATAAGTCGTGGCGCCCATACAACGCAGCTCCCCCGAACTCAATAATGGTTTAATTAAATTCGAGGCATCCATAGTTCCGCCAGTGGCTGAGCCTGCTCCAACCAAATTATGAATTTCATCAATAAAAACAATAGCACCAGTTTGACGGCTCAGCGCTTTTAAAACCGCTTTAAATCGTTTCTCAAAATCGCCCCGGTATTTGGTGCCGGCCAATAACATGCCTAAATCGAGTGAATAGACTGTAGTGTAAGTTAATATATTCGGGACATCGCCGTTGACGATGCGTTGCGCCAAGCCTTCGGCAATGGCTGTTTTGCCGACACCAGCCTCGCCCACTAATAAAGGATTGTTTTTGGATCTTCTACATAAAATTTGCAAGCTTCTATCCAGTTCCATTTCACGGCCTATGACGGGATTGAGCTTTCCAGCAATAGCTAACTCATTTAAATTAACGGCATAGGTCTCAATTAAGTTTTCTTCGCTGACACTATCATGGTTGATGCTTAAATCGGGATTGGGGCTGTTCATATCTGAAATATAATGGCTCTTCTCAAGGCCGCTGCGATGTTGTTTAGAAATGCCCTGAGTAGTGAAATTGATCACATCCATGCGACTGACATTTTCTTGGCTTAAAAAGTAAACTGCTTGACTATCGGATTCACCAAATAGCGCAATTAACGCATGGTTGCCGTTTACTTCTTGACCGCCAGTGCTTTGAACCTGATAAATTGCCCGTTGTAATACCCGTTGAAAACTTAAGGTGGGTTGAATATCACGTTGCGCATTTAAAGGGATATGGGGAGTGGTTTCATCAATAAAAATTCCCAAACCCGCTCGTAAGCGCTCTATGTTTGCTCCGCAAGCAATCAATGTCGCGCCAACTTCAGTGTTGTCTAATAAAGCAAATAATAAATGCTCTATTGTGATGAATTCATGCCGCTTTTCTCGAGCTTGCATGAAGGCTTGATTTAAAGTGATTTCAAGCGACTTAGTAAACATTTATCCTCCCTGAATGAACATTTGCTGTAAGGGTAAATGTAGACGATAATCGAGAAGTTTTCCTTGACTTAAAATATTTTTTTTGGTATGGCTTTAAATTTAATAAGCGCTACAATTATAGACTATTTAAAATGTTTTTGATTAATGAAGGCCCTTGATAAATTAATCCTGTGTAGACTTGTATTAAGCTGGCCCCTGCTGAAAATTTCTCTAATGCATCTTCAGCAGACAATATTCCTCCTACTCCAATAATGGGTAATTTTCCATTCAATATTTCTGCCAATTGAGACAAAACGGCAGTAGACCTTTGAAATAAGGGTTCTCCGCTTAAACCTCCTGTTTCCTGCCCATGAGGAAGATGGCTTACTAAACGGTGATTCAAAGTAGTATTGGTAGCGATCACGCCATCGACTCGGTGTAATAGCAAAGTTTGCGCTAATTCAACCAAGGAAGAATCATTCAAATCAGGGTCGATTTTAACCAAAAGCGGAATCTTGGAATACCCTTCCTGCCATAATTGTTCTAGGGTTTCATCCATTTGACCCAATAGTTGATTTAAATAGTGCGCTGATTGTAAATACCGCAATCCGGGGGTATTGGGTGAGGAAATATTAATAGTAACGTAATCTACCCAGGGATAGACTTTACGTAGACAAAAGCAATAATCCTCGCCAGCCAATTCCAAGGGAGTGCTGGCATTTTTTCCAATATTCGCTCCCACTATCCCTGGCAAACGTTTTTTTTGCAAATTACTGACTAAATGCTCTACCCCTTTATTATTAAAGCCCATCCGATTGACAATCGCGGAGGCAGCAGGAATGCGAAACAAGCGCGGTTTGGGATTACCCCCTTGCGGACGAGGGGTAACCGTTCCGAGTTCTATAAATCCAAACCCTAAACTTTGTAATTCTGCAATATAATCGCCGTTTTTATCAAAACCTGCCGCCAGCCCTACCGGATTGGGAAAGTCCAATCCCAAGATTTTTACTGGTTTTGATGGAAATGCAGCCAAACGCCGTTGAGCTAGTTTTTCTATATAACTGCTTCTTAATAATCGCAAAGCCAAATAATGAGATTTTTCTGCATCAAAACAAAACAAACATGCTCGCAAAAAAGAATATAACATCTCTATTTCCTATAGTTTATACTCAGGTTACCAGGAGAGTCCCACGCCTCCCCTCTTTGTTAATCGTCAACTAAACATTCTTTAGCCCAAATTCTTAGCATGGCACTGTATGCACCCTCATTAGGCCATTCAATCGCCTTGACTTCAACTCCAAAGTTTCGTTGTTGAAATTCCAGCATAATTGGGCCTAAAGCACAATTGACCGAACTTTTATCTTCTGGTAAAGGGTAAATTCGAACCTCCGCCGCAAGCTTGGCAAGGTCATTCATCAATTCGGTCGTTTCATAGGGTTTAGAAAAACTCTGACTAAAAAGCAAATCCATGCACAATAGGAGTTCATAAGGAGAATGACTTTGTGAAAATGGCGGTAGTGGCATCGCAATATAACGTCCTTGTTGTTGACCCTTTTCATAATCATCTAAAAACAGTTCAGTACTACGCTTCCAATTGGCAATGAGAATAGGATCTTGAGTCTCGGCTATATTTTTTTTTAAATTATCTTGAGCAAATCTTTGCATTTGCGTTTGATTTAAAGAATAAAGTGGATCAGCACTGACCATAGTAAGTCCTAATGCATTTAATTCGGCATTGACACTCGACACACCGGCTGGAAAATCCAGTAATTTCTTTTGCAAATCTTGATTAGTCAAATCAAAAATTTTCTGATAGTCGGCGAGACTATAGATTTGTTTTTTTTCTATTAAAGTTTGATTAGTCATCACGGCTCCTTTGCTTGCTTGGTTTAACCCGATCAGGTACGATACCTGTCCATGGCTAAAGGAATTAATCAACAGCTGGACGATACCGCCAGTCTACTTAAGGATAGTGTAGCTCAATTCGCCCAACGCGAAATAGCTCCACGCGCACAAATAATCGATCAAACTAATGAATTTCCCCGTGATCTCTGGCCTAAACTCGGCGAAATGGGATTGCTCGGCGTCACCGTCTCGGAATCTTATGGCGGCAGTCAAATGGGTTATCTTGAACACGTGATTGCGATGGAGGAAATTAGCCGGGCTTCCGGTTCAGTGGGGCTAAGTTACGGAGCTCATTCCAATTTATGCGTTAATCAAATCCATCGCTTTGGGACAGAAAGTCAAAAGCAGCTTTATTTACCGAAATTAATCAGTGGTGAATATGTGGGAGGCTTGGCGATGAGCGAAGCCAACGCCGGTTCGGATGTGATGAGCATGAAATTACGCGCTGAACCTCAGGGTGATTATTTTATCCTAAATGGTTCCAAAATGTGGATTACCAATGGCCCGCAAGCCGATGTGTTAGTGGTTTATGCCAAAACCGAGTTTGATAATAATTCTCGAAAGATTACTGCTTTCATTATTGAAAAGGGCATGAGCGGATTTAGCACAGCGCAGAAGTTGGATAAGTTAGGGATGCGTGGATCGGATACTTGCGAGCTTGTCTTCAATCAATGCCGAGTTCCAGCCACCCATATTTTAGGCCAGTTCAATGAAGGCAAAAAAGTTTTAATGAGCGGCTTGGATTACGAAAGAGTCGTTTTAGCGGCAGGCCCAATCGGGATTATGCAAGCATGCATGGATTTAGTCATGCCCTATATCCGTCAACGCAAACAATTTGGCTGTGCAATTGGAGAATTCCAATTAATGCAAGGCAAAATTGCCGATATGTATACCTCCTTAAGCGCTTGTCGCTCCTATCTTTATGATGTCGCTAGAAAGTGTGACGCCGAAACCATCACTCCCAAAGAGGCGGCTGGAGTTATCTTGTTTGTCTCTGAGCGAGCTACGCAGATGGCCTTGCAGGCGATCCAATGTTTAGGTGGCAATGGTTATGTCAATGAATTTTCGGCTGGAAGATTACTGCGCGATGCCAAATTATATGAAATCGGAGCTGGCACTTCCGAAATCCGCCGCATGATAATTGGCCATGAATTGTTCAAGGAAACTTCATGAGCCCCCCCCAAATAGATCGAATTGCGGTGGTGGCCGCGAAGCGAACACCGACCGGGAATTTTAACGGAGTATTTGTAAACACGCCGGCGCCAGAATTAGGGGCTGCCGCAATTCAAGCCAGCTTACAAGCCTTGCCCTCCTCCTTCCCCGCAATTGAACAAGTATATTTAGGTTGTGTGTTACCCGCTGGAATTGGCCAAGCCCCAGCCAGGCAAGCTGCGCTTATTGCTCAATTACCGCAAAGTACGCCGTGTGTGACTATCAACAAAATGTGCGGTTCCGCCATGCAAACCATTATTATGGCGCATGACACTTTAAAGGCTGGCACAGCCGAAGTCATTGTGGCAGGCGGCATGGAAAACATGAGCCGTGCCCCTTACCTCTTAACGAAAGCCAGGCAAGGTTATCGATTAGGTCATCAAACTCTGTACGATCATATGTTGTTAGATGGTTTGGAAGATGCCTATGAGCCCGGTCGTCATATGGGTTATTTCGCGGAAAAATGCGCTGCCCAATTTAATATTGGCCGTGATGAGCAAGATGCATTTGCGAAGACCTCTATTGAACGCGCTCGAATGGCCATAGAAACAGGTCAGTTCAGTCAAGAAATCGCGCCAGTGACCGTTACTCAAAAAAAGCATAAAGTCATTGTTGCAGAAGATGAAGGCCCCTTTGCTGTGAATCCTGAAAAAATACCGCAACTTTCACCAGTCTTTATCGAAAATGGCACGATTACAGCCGCCAATGCCAGTTCAATTTCAGATGGTGCAGCGGTTTTAATATTAACTCTTGAATCCACTGCCAAAAATGCTGGCATCAAACCTCTCGCTTATATTTGTGCTCACCACACCCATGCCCAAGCGCCGGAATGGTATACCACTGCTCCTATTTTTGCCATTAAAGAATTAATTAACAAACTCAATTGGACGATGGATCAGGTAGATTTGTTTGAAATCAACGAAGCTTTTGCGGTGGTGACATTGGTCGCCATGAAAGAATTGAAGCTAGATCATCAGCGAGTGAATGTGAATGGCGGCGGCTGTATTTTAGGTCATCCCATTGGGGCATCGGGCGCCAGGATTGTGGTTACTTTAATTCATGCTTTACGCCAACGTCATTTACATAAAGGCATTGCCGCTTTATGTATTGGCGGTGGTGAGGCCACCGCGCTCGCTTTAGAGATAGTCTATGACTAAAATAATTTCACAAATTGATACTCAAAGCGAGTTATTTAAATATAATCAAGCTTTAATGCAAGAGCATTTGCAACAATTAGCTCAAATTACTGCTCATATCCAGCAAGGAGGCAGTGAAGCGGCTAGAAAAAGGCATCAAGAACAGGGGAAATTATTGGTCCGCGAACGGATTGAGCGATTAATTGATCCGGGTTCTGCCTTTTTGGAATTTTCTATTTTAGCGGGCTATCAGCTTTATGCGGAAGAAATTCCGGCTGCTGGTTTAATCACTGGAATTGGTCAAGTTCAGGGACAGCAATGTTTAATTGTCGCCAATGACGCCACGGTAAAAGGCGGAACTTATTACCCTATCACCGTTAAAAAACATTTGCGCGCTCAAGAAATTGCGGCTGAAAATCATTTGCCTTGTCTTTATTTGGTGGATTCTGGCGGAGCTTATTTACCCAAACAAGATGAGGTATTCCCAGATCGCGATCATTTTGGCAGGATTTTTTATAATCAGACCAGGATGTCGGCTAATAATATCCCACAAATCGCGGTGGTGATGGGGTCATGTACAGCGGGTGGGGCTTACGTTCCGGCTATGGCCGATGAATCGATTATGGTGAAGAATCAAGCAACTATTTTTCTGGGCGGCCCACCGTTGGTTAAGGCGGCCACGGGGGAAGAAGTCACTGCCGAAGCGTTGGGCGGTGCGGACGTGCATTGCCGCATTTCCGGTGTATCTGATTATTACGCTCAAGACGATGATCATGCGATACAAATTGCCCGAAATATCGTGATGCATTTAAACCGCCGTAAAATCCTCTCCGTTCAAACTCAATCCTGCCACAATCCCATTTATGATGAACAAGAATTATTGGGTATTGTCAATGCCGATCCGCGCAAACCTTATGATGTGCGAGAAATTATTGCTCGTTTGGTCGATGCTTCCGAATGGGACGAGTTTAAGGCTTTGTATGGCACTACATTAGTGTGCGGATTTGGGTATTTATATGGTTATCCAGTTGGTATTATTGCGAATAATGGCATTTTGTTTTCCGAATCGGCGCAAAAAGGTGCGCATTTTATTGAACTTTGTTGTCAACGAAACATACCCATTATTTTTCTCCAAAATATCACGGGATTTATGGTGGGTAAAAAATACGAAAACGAAGGTATCGCGAAACATGGTGCAAAAATGGTCACGGCGGTGGCTTGCGCTAATGTCCCCAAAATAACGGTGATTATCGGCGGAAGCTATGGGGCAGGCAATTATGCCATGTGCGGTCGAGCATATCAGCCACGATTTCTATACATGTGGCCTAATGCCAAAATTAGCGTGATGGGTGGGGAGCAAGCTGCTCGAGTGTTGGCGCAAGTCAAAGACGAACAATTACGCCGGCGTCAAGAAATCTGGTCTGATGATTTACGTGAGGCATTCATGGCAGAAATTCGGCAGCAATATGAAGCACAAGGTAACGTTTATTACGCTAGCGCTCGTTTATGGGATGACGCTGTCATTAGCCCTTTAGACACTCGTCGGGTCTTAGGTTTAAGCCTATCAGCTGCGCTCAACGCTCCCATACAATCTTCTCAATTTGGAATTTGGCGGATGTAAATGGCATTTAAAAAAATATTGATTGCCAATCGTGGCGAAATCGCTTGCAGAATTATTAAAACGGCAAAAAAGATGGGAATCAAAACAGTTGCTGTTTATTCTGAAATAGATTCTCGCGCTTTACACGTGCAAATGGCCGACGAAAGTATTTGTATTGGCCCGGCTGCCAGCATCCACAGCTATTTAAACGTCAAAAAAATAATTCAAGCCGCGAAACAATGTGACGCGCAGGCAGTCCACCCCGGGTACGGCTTTTTATCAGAAGATGCCGATTTTGCACAAATGTGTGAGCAAAATCAATTGGTCTTTGTGGGTCCCTCCGCTTCTGCTATCCGTATAATGGGTGACAAAGATCTGGCCAAGAAAACCATGACAGCCGCGAAAGTACCTGTTGTTCCTGGCTATCAAGGAGACATGACCAACCAAAGTGCTATAAGAAAGGCTATCAAAACCATTGGTTTACCGGTATTGATAAAAGCTGGGGCTGGCGGCGGCGGGAAAGGCATGCGTTTGGTGGAAGAATTGGAACAGCTCAATTCCGCCATTGACTCCGCCATGCGCGAAGCGAAATCCAGTTTTGGTAACGACAAAGTGTTTATCGAAAAATACTTAAGTTGTTCACGGCACATTGAAGTCCAAATTTTATTTGATCAATACCATCAAGGGATTTATTTATTTGATCGAGATTGTTCTATCCAACGCCGTCATCAAAAAATCATTGAAGAAGCTCCTGCTCCCAGCTTGCATGATTCCACGCGAAAAAAAATGGCAGAGACGGCTTTACGCGCAGGCGCTGCAATTCAATACGTTAGCACGGGTACGATAGAATTTTTAGTGGATGAAAATGAAAATTTCTATTTTATGGAAATGAATACGCGCTTGCAGGTAGAACATCCGGTAACCGAAATGATTTGCGGTTTGGATTTAGTGGAATGGCAGTTGCGCATTGCTGCCGGAGAGAAGATCAAGTTTAAACAAGAAGATATCATACCCCGCGGTCATGCAATTGAAGCACGTCTTTATGCGGAAAATCCTCAGAAAAATTTCATGCCATCAGCAGGTGTGTTGCAATTTTTCCATTTACCCCCAGTAAATGAGGCTAGGCGGATTGATAGCGGTTTTCAAAATGGTGATCGGGTCAGCGTATACTATGACCCGCTTTTGGCTAAATTAATTGCTTGGGGTGAAACACGTCAACAAGCGATACACGGTTTGCAAAACATGCTTAGTAAAACCGCGGTGGTAGGGATACACACCAATGAAGAATTATTGTATCGAATTATTGCGCATGAGCAATTTAATCAAGCTAATCTCAGCACGCATTTTATTGCGACAAATCAAGAAGAACTATTAAAAGTAGAGTCAGAACCTTCTATGCAAGTACTTATTTTTGCTGTCATCGGTATATTGATTCAACAAAAAAAACAATGGCAAATATACCGAAATCAAACTGAAGATAACCATTCCCCTTGGTTTATCGCGGACAATTGGCGTCTTTTTCAATCTTCTTTTCAGCAATTAATGCTTTGGTATCAAGAAAAGTTCTATCCAATTGGAATTGAAAACGAGGAACCGGATTATCAACTGCATATAAATGAAAATAAAATCAAGGTAAGCATCGTTGAAAAAGATAAAAACCAATTGACGCTGAAAATAAATAGTCAGGTTCACTCTGCTGTGTTATTTGAGACCAAATGGACCATAACAGTATTTTATCAAGGATCACAATGGTTTTTTTCTTTGCAAAAGCCTTGGCAAGATACTAATCTCAATTCCAGTCGTCATAATATACACGCACCTATGCCTGGCACGCTTATTGAAATTCACGTCCAGGAAGGGCAAAGCGTCAAGACAGGTGAGCATTTATTAATACTCGAAGCCATGAAAATGGAGCATGTGCTTAAAGCCACTCAAGCTGGCAGTATTAAAAAGATTTTTTATAAAAAAGGCGATCAAGTTCAAGAAGGCGCTCAGCTTATCAGTATGGATGGGAACGAAAAGCCATCGTAAATAACTAAAAACCTGCATCAAAGACGTTGAACAGGTTCTAAAACTTTTGCCTTATGTCAAAATTATTTTTTTAATTGTTCTTCGAGCTCTTCGAGCGTGATTCCTTTGGTTTCGGGTACGAATCGAGCGACGAATATAATAGAAAAAATACAAAACACGGAAAACAAATAAAATAAAGATGGTCTACCAAACTTTTCCATAAAAGATAGAGCATAAGCCATGACTAAACCGGCAAAAGTCCAGTTCACCATGGTGGTAATCGTCATGCCGACTTCACGTCCCTCTAAAGGAAATATTTCAGAGCATACTATCCAGGCTACTGGACCCCAAGAGAAAGCAAACCCAAAAATGTAAACAATGACGGCACCGAGCAAAATCCCCTTGGGCAATAAACCAATAGCCGCGGGATTGGTCACGTTTTCAATTGAGTAAAAAGCCAAGCCGGCAGCCATTAGGCTAACAAACATAATGACAGCTCCAACATACAGCAGTTTTTTCCGTCCCCACTTTTCGACTAGGTAGATAGCCGGAAAGGTAAATAACATATTGACCGTTGGCACGGTTAGCATGGCGACTAAGCCTTTCATTCCAGCGTATCCAAAAATGGTGGGAGCATAATAAATCATGACGTTAATGCCAACCAATTGCTGAAACATTTGCAATACAACGCCGATGATTAAAATTTTAATAAAATGTTTATTCAGCACAGACCTTAAAGTATCGCCTTTACTTTCTCTGATAACTTGTTCAATTTCCTTAATTTCTAAGTCAACTTCAGCAGGAGTATTAAAAGTACGTTGCAGTACTTTGACTGCTTTATCTTTTTTATTCTTTAGCATAAGCCAGCGCGGACTTTCCGGTAATATTAAACTGCCGAGAAACATAAATAAGGCAAATACTAAAATAACCAAAAACATCAGCGGTAAAGCGAGCTTGACATTGGTCACATTACTTAAAATAGCCACGTTGGTTACGGCGATAAGGAAGATACCGATGGTGATCATTAATTGGAACAATGTGCCCATGGCACCACGAATGGCTGCTGGCGCTGTTTCGGAGAGGTACAGTGGTGTGATAAATGAAGCAACTCCTACCCCGAAGCCCAAAAAGAAACGGCAAACTCGCAGCACTAAAAATGGAGGCAGCGTAGCTGAAATCAACGAACCTAGCACGAAAATCAAACCAGCCAAAACTAAACTTTTTTTACGGCCCAAGTATCGAGCAAAGATGCCGGAAAGTAAGGCTCCGACCACACCTCCCGCAGCCAAAATAGCCGAATACTTTTCCGCGCCGTGAGTGTCAAGTAGATAAACTGTTTTTATACTATCAAGCGCGTTGGCTATAAACCCTTGATCTAAACCGAACAATAACCCGCCAAGCGCACCGACCAAGCAAATAAAATAAACGATGGCTTTATAGCCAGAATGAGGATGATTTGAATTGAAATGTGTTTTCATGAAGACCTCTATTATAAATTAGGAATTCGTTCAAGAAATTCCCATTTTAGCCACCCTACAGGTGGAGTCTGACTCCGTGGAATCTGTGTTTTAATTATACTAGATAACAGTGGAAAAAAAAATAAAAGAAGACGGCTCAACTCCATTTAAGAGATATTGGTATATGACCTGTCGTGACCCCTCGATTCCGGCAAATTTCCGGCAGACAATTTTTTGCCATTTTAAAGCAGTTTTGATATTTGATAGCATATATACTATCATTTTTGGATGGAAAAAGTTTTAGTGATTGATACCTCCACATTTGTATCGGCTTTGATTGGCGAAACCGGAGCAAGCCGAGAAGTACTGCGGCGCTGCCTCAATGGAGAATATCGACCTTTAATGGGAACATCGCTTTTTCATGAATATGAGTCTTTATTGGGGCGCGAAAAATTGTTTAAAAATTGCACAGTCTCTGCTGATCAGCGAGAAGATTTGCTCAATGCTTTTATGGCTGTTTGCCGCTGGATTCATGTTTATTATCTTTGGCGGCCTAATTTACGAGATGAAGACGATAACCATATTTTAGAGTTAGCGATTGCCGGCAATGCAACAGCAATTATTACCAAAAACGTTAAAGATTTTAAAAGCGGTCAGTTGCTTTTTCCGGGAATTAATATTTTGAAGCCAGAACAATTATTGAAGGAGAATGTAAAATGTCTACCTTAACGATCAGATTACCTGATGATAAACATGAACGGCTAAAGTTATTAGCTGAGCAGCGGCATATCAGCATTAATAAATTAATGGAAGAAATTTCCACAATAGTGCTGGCTGAATTCGACGCAGAAATGCGGTTCCGTGCCCGTGCTGCTAAAGGTTCGCCAAAGGAAGGGTTGAAATTATTAAATCAATTGGATAAGCATTTTAATAAAAAAGATGCTCAAGAATAGAACATTGATGATTTTTTGATGCCGGTGGTGTGGTTGTGTGTTAGCAAACTGTTTTCTCGATAAATTATTTTTTAATGTTAAACTTCACAAAATGCTAAATGCTTGGACAGCTTCGACGCCGAACCATGTCTGCATCGTGTAAACTGCTTTCGGAGAGAGTTTAAGTAGTATGGGTACCCAAGTTGCTATCATAAATTTACGAAATTAGAGTTAAAATACTTTGTAGTGATTAAATATGCTTCTAGTTTTAGGACAAATCTGGAAGACCTGAAAATCATCAATTCTTCTACATTGCTTCTACATGATATTTTAACCATGTTCGGAATTTCCTATAAGTTATTGATTTATCTGGCTCCCCGGGACGGACTTGAACCGCCGACCAAGTGATTAACAGTCTTACCCAATCAATATCTGGCAATAAACCACAATCTCTAACAATAATAAAATCAAACAGTTATTGAATTTTCATTTCTGTAGTATGATGTCATTTTTAATGGTGGGTTGCTAGCAATTGCACCACCAGTGCACCATTTTTTTGTTCTAAAGGTTGCTTATTTGTCTTATATAAGCTACAATAATCTATGAGTATCGAGAAAGAAGTTCAGGCTTATACAACCAGTAATGGTAAAGTGCCATTCCACAATTGGTTGAACGGGTTAAAGGATGAAACTACCCGCGCCAGGATTAACCGGCGACTGGATAGGCTTGCATTAGGCAATTATGGTGATTTTAAACCGGTAGGTGAGGGAGTATATGAAATGCGCCTTCAGGAGCTGGATATCGTGTTTATTTTGGAGAAATTAATAACCATATTGTTTTGCTATTGTCTGGCGGCGATAAAAGCACACAAGCCAAAGATATCAAATTGGCGCAACAATACTGGCATGAATTTAAAAATAGGGTGAAATTATGAAAGATTCAATAGCAAAAAATACTGTGAGTCATCACGAATATTTAATCAAATCTTTGCGCGATCCGAAAGAAGCGATTGCATATTTAAGGGTTGCTTTAGAAGAGTATGAGCAAGATGGCGACACTGAATTTTTTTTACTGGCTTTGCGTAATATTGCCGAAGCGCGCGGAGGTATATCAGTACTCGCAAAAAAAACTCATCTCAACCGTCAAAATTTATACCGCGCTCTATCTGGTAAAGGCAATCCAACTTTTCATACGTTGGAAGCCATTATGCACGGCCTTGGGTTTCGGCTATCTGTAGAGCCTTTGTTAGAAGGCAGAGCTTAAACATATCTTATTTTTCCTCCATTCGAACTGTTCGGAATTTCCGAACAGTTCCGACATATTTTGAGCATTTTGGATATTTACTTCGCTTTTTTTGAACTATTTCCATTTCGGAAATGGTTGGATCTGATAGTAACTATGGGTAGTCATTTGCAAAAAAGCACAAGATAATTGAATAAAAAATATCCAATACATGTGTTATCCCAAAATGATAATGTCCCCTTAAAACCAAAATAGAAATGTCCCCCATTGTACAATAAAACCACCTATAAAAGTGTTAAAAATTATGAGGTGTAGACAATGGGAGACTGGTTAATTATGAGTAAAAAAGAGCGCCAACGCAAAGTGTTGTTGGAGGGGGTGAAATCAGGACATATCACGCTGTTAGAGGCTTCGAAGAGGCTGAAAGTGAGCTATCGGCAATGCAAAAGGATTTGGAAGCGTTACAGAGAAGAAGAGGATGCCGGGTTAGTTCATCGAAGCCGTGGCCGAAGATCAAGCCACGCCCATCCAGAAGAATTGTAAGCACCTAAAAATCCCACACTGATAAATAAATTTTATAACGACTACAC
>CBFGTC010000015.1:0-50600 GCA_965651935.1 uncultured bacterium | reverse complement strand
AGGGGGACATTTTCACTTTGGTAATAGAGGGGACATTTTAATTTTGGGTTGACAAGGGTTCAATGATTTATTGACTCTAACTGTAAAATCGCCTATAATTTTCGTTTTTTATTATACAAAAGAGGAGTTTTTAACGTGGCTAATACAGCACAGGCAACTAAACGAGCAATTCAAAGTAAATTGCGCGCTGCTCATAACGGCGCTCAGCGTTCGCGTTTTCGTACATCTGTTAAGAATTTCCGTAAGGCCTTGGAAGCTAAAGATAAATCCGTGGATTTAAAAGCTTTTCAAACCACGGTTTCTATCATTGATCAAACCGTTTCCAAAGGCTTAATCCATCCTAATAAAGCCGCTCGCTTAAAAAGCCGCTTAAATCGCAGCCTGCGAAAGCAAGCTGTCTCCCCTGCTCAATAAAACTGGTTATCTTTAAAACCCCTTTCCTTTCCCAGGACAAGGGGAGTCGCCAGCCATTTTTGAAATCATCTTCGTAAAATTTCATGATGTGCTTTCACCCTTTCTGCGCTCGGGAATATATTCAAGTCGTGGTTATCAGCGCAAGCTGGAATCGACTGTTTGCATAAACCCTTGGATGCAATTACCGCTTTGGAGAGCAAAAATTACTCTTGAATACTTACATTTTTAACGATTAACTCTCTGAAATGACTTTTTGGTGCTCCAAATAAGCCATAATTTTTTGACACAGCTCAGCTGTCCCTTTTCGTTGAACACCAGAAACTTTAAAGACAGGACCTTGCCATTGACAGTCATGAAGGATTTCTTGGCAACGCTGTTCGAGTTCATCCTCAGGCAGTAAATCAATTTTATTAAATACTAGCCAACGTTCTTTTGCCGCTAAATCCGAACTAAATAATTGCAATTCTTTGGCCACAGTTTGGATAGCCGAAACCGGATTTTGAGTTTCAAACTCTGAGATATCCACTACCTGTAGCAATAACCGAGTCCGACTTAAATGCTTTAAAAATCGGACTCCTAAACCAACGCCTTCACTGGCCCCAGCAATGAGCCCCGGAATATCTGCCACCACAAAACTCTGAAATTCACCGACGTCGACCACGCCAAGATGCGGATGCAGGGTAGTAAACGGATAATCCGCCACCTTAGGAGTGGCATGGGAAACGGCGCGTATTAGGGTTGATTTACCGGCGTTGGGCAAACCGCAAAGACCCACATCAGCAAGCAATTTCAACTCCAGCCGCAGATCACGCTGCTCCCCATCTGTACCCGGAGTAGTTTGGCGGGGAGCGCGGTTAGTACTGCTTTTGAAACGGGCGTTACCTAAACCGTGCTGACCTCCTTTCGCAACGCATAACGTTTCACCGTGTTGAGTTAAATCACCGACCAGTTCTTGGGTTTGAGTATCGTATACGCTGGTGCCAATAGGCACAGGGACCAACAAATCTTCACCCTTTTTACCAGTACAGAGCTTACCGGTACCGTAACCGCCATTTTGCGCACGTAATATGCGCTTATGACGAAAATCCATAAGGGTATTTATTCCTGAATCGGCGACTAAAAAGACGCTGCCACCATCACCGCCGTCGCCGCCGTCTGGACCGCCGCGAGGCACGTATTTTTCACGGCGAAAGCTAAGGCAACCAGCCCCGCCTTTGCCGGCTTCAACACGAATAGTAACTTCATCAACGAATTTCACAAATATTTATTGTGCGGGCTCTTCCACGCAGACGAAATGATTATTTTGACGCCCTTTACGCACAAATACGACTTTACCCGCGACCAAGGCATATAAAGTATGGTCACGCCCCATCCCCACGCCAGGGCCGGGATGATATTGGGTGCCACGCTGGCGAATGATAATATTGCCTGGAACGACAATTTCACCACCAAAACGTTTAACGCCTAATCGTTTTGATATGGAATCTCGACCGTTGCGGGTACTACCGCCTGCTTTTTTATGTGCCATGAATTATTCCTCGTACTTAAACGCCGACATCAATTCCGGTGACTTTGATCGCCGTAAAATGTTGTCTGTGGCCTTGATGCTTTAAATGATGTTTACGTCTTTTCAATTTGATAATTTTAATTTTTTTATTGCGGCCATGCTGTATTACTTCAGCCGTGACCACGGCATTGGCAACCAAAGGGGCGCCTTGCTTGAACTGATCACCGTCTCCAACAAATAAAACTTCTTCAAATTTTACAGCTTGTCCGGCGTCGGCTGGTAATTTTTCCACTTTTAATATTTGCCCAGGGCTGACTCGATATTGTTTACCGCCACTGCGGATCACTGCGTACATGATAGTTCCTCGCTCTCATTCAAAATTCTTAAAAAGACAGTTATTTTAAGCAACTTCCCCCTAATATGCAAGGGGGCTATATAATTTTGGTTTTAGATTGGCCGATATTTTTTTACTTGACAGCACGATGCAGACTCCCTAGCATGGCACCTATGGTAGCAACGGCGCCCGATCTTAAAAAAAACCCACCGAAAAAAATCCTAGAGGAAATTCAAAATCTGCTTGCCGCTGATTTGTCAGCCACAAACAAGCTAATAATAGAACAATTAAATTCCGACGTGGAAATGATTAAAACCATTGCCACGCGAATTATCGATAGCGGGGGAAAAAGGCTGCGCCCTGTGCTGGTGCTTTTAAGCGCTAACTATTTTGGATGTAAGGGTTCTTCCCATTACGAACTTGCCGCCATTATTGAATTCATCCACACCGCTACCCTGCTCCACGATGACGTAGTAGATGCGTCCAAGCTGCGCCGCGGGCAAGAAACGGCAAATCAAATTTGGGGCAACCAAATTAGCGTCTTAGTCGGTGATTTTTTATATTCCCGCGCGTTTCAATTATTAAATCGGCGCAATGATCCCGCCGTCATGCACGTATTAGCGCAAACCACCAATTTAATCGCTGAAGGCGAAGTGAGTCAATTACTCAATCGCCATAACCCCAATATTACCGAAGCCAATTATTTGGAAGTGGTCCGCCGTAAAACTGCGTGTTTATTTAGCGCCGCTGCGGAAACCGGGGCGCTATTGAGTAAAGCCTGTACCCCAGCCGCGCAACACGCTTTGGCCACTTATGGATTACATTTAGGGATTGCTTTCCAAATCATTGATGATCTTTTGGACTACACCTCCAATGAAATGGGTAAGAATAAAGGCGATGACTTAGTGGAAGGCCGGGCAACCTTGCCGTTAATCTATACTTTACAGCATTGTTCGCCTTTACAAGCTGAGCAAATACGTCATTCTATCCGCCAAGGGGATGCGAGTCAGTTTGAGGAAATTATCGCTATCATGACCAGTGTTAAGGCGCAAGAATACACTTTGACCATCGCCCAAAAACATGCTCAACTTGCTCTAGATGCTTTAAATGGGTTTGAAGATAACGCTTTACTCCAAGCCATGCGCGACTTAGTCATCTTTGTTTTAGAGCGGCATTATTAATTAAAATTTCATCACCGCCTAAATCATCAATATTATTTGATTGGGCAAACATTGCCAGAGATGGTTTAATCTACTACACTATCGGCCTTCGGGGTGTAGCTCAGCCTGGTAGAGCACTACGTTCGGGACGTAGGGGTCGCAAGTTCGAATCCTGTCACCCCGAAAACTTTATTAAACTAACAAAAGGATAAAATATGTCAAAAAAGGACGAAAGGGGTTTACATCCATCTAACTGGATCGCTTTTGGCCCATACTTTTATACTGAAAATGAATCTGAAGAAAAAAAGCCAGTTCCTACTCATACTAAGGGGGAACTACCAACATCAAAACCAAAACTACATCCCTCAAATTACGCATTTTATAATGAAGTAATAACGCAATCACAAATTAAAAAAGAAATAAGCTCATCAGACTCATTCAGTTTAACATAAGTATTGCTTCAAAATAGGCACGCAGTAGCTATGATTTACCGGCGCGGATCAGACCTGCCAATCCATGCTCTTCAACGACCATCTCCAAATGATTGCGGATTTCCACAGCGTCATCCATCTTTAATACCTGTTTTAAAATTTGTTTCGCACGTTCTAAAGTAAATCGCCGAATAACCCATTTCACCCGCAATAAACTGCGCGGACTCATACTCAAACTATCAAAGCCCATAGCCAGTAACAGCAATATCATTAAAGGGTCGCTAGCCAGTTCCCCACAAATACCAATGGGCTTCTTGGCTTTATGACAGCTTTTTACCGCTTGCTGTAGTGACCGCAAAACCGCGGGATGATAACCCGTGTAAGTGGCAGCAACATGAGGATTATTTCTATCCACCGCCAATAAATACTGAATTAAATCGTTACTCCCCACCGACATAAAATCCACCCGCTTGGCCATTTCATAAGCTTGATAAACCGCCGCCGGTGTTTCCACCATTAAACCCATTTTCGGCATTTTTAAAGTAGGATTTTCTTCCACCAATTCTAAATAGCCTTGCTTGATTAAATACAAAGCTTGCTCCACTTCAGATACGTTGGTGATCATGGGTAACAATATCGACAAATTATCTAATCCAATACTAGCACAGAGCATGGCGCGAATTTGTTGCAGAAAAATCTCAGGATGATCTAAACTGACACGGATGCCTCGCCATCCTAAAAAAGGATTAGGCTCTTCTACAGGGAAATAGGGCAAAGTTTTATCGCCACCAATGTCTAAAGTGCGCATCACCACCGGTTTTGGAAAAAATGTAGACAATAATTGCTGATATAAAGTTTGTTGCTCCTTCTCACTAGGGAAACGATCGCGGATCATAAAAGCCAGTTCAGTGCGATACAATCCCACCCCTTGCGCTTCCGCCCCCAAAGTGGCTAACTCTCCATCCAACAATAATCCGGTATTAATAAATAAAGAAATGACATGGCCATCTTGCGTTTCGGCGGGAAGATTTGTCAGCTTAGTCAATTCAGCATCCAATTGCTGTTCTTCCAATATCAATGCTTGAAATTCTTTTTTCAAAGCCGGGACAGGCGAAACATACACTTGACCGTTGTAACCATCCACAATCAATTCTCTATTCGCCAATTGATCTATAATCACACCCGTGAGGCCCATGACTGCTGGAACACCCAGTGAACGCGCTAAAATTGCCACATGAGAATTGGCTGAACCCGAACTGGAAATAATACCCACCAAGCGATCACGAGGCACCTCCAAAATATTACTAGCAGTGACTTCTTCGCTAATTAAAATGGTTTTCTTGGGATATTCTTCCACCGGGGTGGCTTTTTCAGTTTGCAAATGCCTCAGGATACGTAAACCTAAATCGCGAAAATCAGCGGCCCGCTCTCTAAGATAGGGATCCTCAAATGCTTCAAAATGAAGGATATGACGCTTTATCACTCGCTTTAAAGCGCCTTGCGCCCATTGACCACCGTTAATTTCTTCTAAAATTTTATTCATTAAGCTGCGACTGTCTAATATGCGCATATAAGCATCAAATAATGCTTGCTCCGCCACGGATAACAGAGACTGGGCGCGCATCTGCAGCTGATGAACTTCTTCTCGCGCTTTCAGCAAGGCCTCTTCAAATAATTCCTGTTCTTTTTTAATATCGGTAATAGCCCGATCCGGCACGGCGTTGAGGTCAGCGGGAGGAAAAAACACCACACCTTTGCCTATGGCGACACCGGGCGAGCCTGGCAGCCCATTGAGTTCCTTGACACGGCGCTGTTTGTTCTTAATCGCCGTGTGCAAGCCGCCTTTAGCACAACCTTCAGCGATATCACTGGCCACTTGAACTGCCACGGTCATTAACAAAGAGGTGGTTTCAGGGTCGAATTGCTGGGCTTTTTTTTGCTGTGCGACAATGACACCCAATAAATGGGCTTGGTAAAAAATTGGCACGCCCAAGAAACCCCGATAGTCGCCGTCATTCAGATCGAGGATATCGGAATAAGCGGAAGCATCCGCTAAATTAATGGGTTCTTCACGTTCACCCACTTGGCCAATTAACCCTTCACCCAGCTTGATCCTTAATTTTCCTATTAATGCGCTAGAGCCACCCGCCACCGCCATCAAAACATATTCCACCCGCTCTTCATCCAGTAAAAAAAGACTGCAAATTTCGACAGGCAATTCCTCATGCACATGTTTCACTACCAGATTTAATGCGGCAGGTAAATCGGTAGCAAGATCCATTTCATGAATGATTCGTCGCAATGAAGCTAACATTCAAAGTTCCCATCTACAATAAAAGTTTTTTTCACAGCCAAACCTGGGATTTTTGCTTCGCCAAAAAATCCGTTCATTTGCTTTCCTGTCCTGACGCTGTGTTAAACAGGACCAATTCTTGCCTTCAAAGAGCAAAATCGCGATTCCTTCGAGTCCTCCTCCATCGAGTTAGAAATGTGATTCATTTTTGAATCAAAGACGCCACTAATGGCGCGAATGCTTTCAGGACCTGAGAATATATCTCTTTTTTAAAGGACACTACCGTGGTTAATGGGTACCAATAATCGACCCATTTCCAACAATCGAATTCCGCTGGTAGACACGCGTCTAATTTAACATGACTGTCTTCACAAAGCAGCTGTAACAAAAACCATTTTTGTTTTTGACCAATACAAACTGGATTTTTCCCCAACCTTTGAAATTGAGGGGGGATTTTATAGTACAGCCAATCTTGGATTTTGCCGTGGATTGCGACATCGGCAGGCTGTAAACCCAATTCTTCATACAATTCACGATACATGGCTTGTTGTTCACTTTCACCCTGATCAATTCCCCCTTGAGGAAACTGCCAAGCGGAAGGATTGCTGACGCGTCTGCCCCACAAACATTCGCCGCGGGTATTGACGATGACAACACCGACATTGTAGCGAAAGCCATTTTCATCAATCACAAGGACTCGCTATTTTTTGATTCCCATTAATATGGAAATGCTATCTTTTTTTGATGCTGCGCCCGGCAAGCCGATGCTCGCACTTAAAAATCCCCCATCGCGTAAGGACCCGTTTCAATAAAAACGGGAAACGCTATATTATTAGGTACATTGTTCCATATTTTTTTCAACATTCCTACAGACGAATCTCGCTATCGCGCCGGCGACACAGTTAATCCACAGTTTATCCACACTTTATCCTCAAGTTGTCCCCTTGCATTTACCCCTAAAACACATTATTTTGTGTTTTTATTCCAAAAAATACCAATATCTTGGGGTTACATAATGACTCAAACAGACATCAATCTTCAAGTAATCCGCCGCAACGGTAACGTGACTGGATTTGACGCCAATCGCATCATGGTGGCCATGAAAAAAGCCTTTTTAGCAGTGGAAGGGAACGATGTGATCCATGCTGACCGCATCCAAAAAACAGTCGAACAATTGACTAGCCAAATTCATGAACGGTTTCTGCGGCGCGCGTCGGTAGAGGGGATTATCCACATTGAATCCATCCAAGATCAAGTGGAATTAGCTCTTATGAGGGCTGGCGAACATAAGGTAGCCCGCGCTTATGTACTGTATCGCGAAGCACGGCACCAAGAACGCTTGGCGAACGCAGCGCCAGCAGCGGAAACGCAAGAGGTCATCCAAGTGGTTCAAGCAGATGGCTCCCACAAACCGTTGGACCGCCAATGGCTACAGGGAATGATTGAGCGCGCCTGCCAAGGCATTGCGCACGTTTCTGCGCAACCCATATTAGAGGATGTGCAAAAAAATTTATTTAATGGGGTTAAATTAAAAGATATTTATAAAGCCTTAGTTATGAGTGCCCGTACGTTGGTGGAAACTGAACCCAATTACAGTTTTGTCACCGCGCACTTGTTGCTAGAAGATATTTACGATGAAACAGGACAAGCCTTAGGAAAATCAGTCCCCCAAAACAACTCACCCGAATTCAATGCATGGTACCTTGATTGTTTTAAAACTTTTATTGACCAAGGTATCCGCCATGAATTGTTGCATCCCAATTTAAAAGATTTTGACTTGGAGATTTTGAGTAAAGCCCTTCTGATTGAAAATGATAAAAACTTTAATTATTTGGGGTTACAAACCTTATACGACCGCTATTTTATCCATCACCAACAAAATCGTATCGAGTTACCACAGGCATTTTTCATGCGCGTGGCAATGGGATTAGCGCACTGCGAAGGGGCGCAGCGCAACGAAAGGGCCATAGAATTTTATCATTTATTATCGTCCTTTGATTTCATGTGCTCTACTCCCACCTTGTTCAACTCAGGGACCTGCCGTCCTCAATTATCGAGTTGTTTTTTAAGCACCGTGCCCGATGATTTGGAAGGAATTTATAATGCTCTGAAAGATAATGCGCTCTTATCAAAATATGCTGGCGGCTTGGGCAATGACTGGACTCCAGTGCGCGCCATGGGAGCTCATATTAAGGGAACGAATGGCAAATCGCAGGGGGTGCCGCCATTTTTAAAAGTGGCCAACGATACCGCGGTAGCAGTCAATCAGGGCGGCAAACGCAAAGGCGCGCTGTGCTCTTATCTGGAAACTTGGCATATGGATATCGAAGAGTTTCTCGAATTGCGTAAGAACACGGGCGATGAACGCCGGCGCACGCATGATATGAATACCGCCAATTGGATTCCGGATTTATTCATGAAGCGAGTTTTCGAGAAAAAGGATTGGACTCTATTTTCTCCGGATCAAACTCGGGACCTGCACGAATTATACGGCAATGCATTTGAGCAAGCTTATTTCGCTTATGAACAACAAGCAAAAGAAGGCAAAATCCGCAGCCGCACGATTTCGGCAATCAGCTTGTGGAGAAAAATGCTGGGGTTATTATTCGAAACCGGTCATCCGTGGATCACGTTTAAAGATCCCTGCAATATCCGTTCTCCGCAACAGCACGTGGGAGTGGTGCATAGTTCAAATTTATGCACGGAAATTACTTTAAATACTTCCGCTTCGGAAATTGCCGTGTGCAATTTGGGGAGTATTAACCTCGCGCGTCACATCAAAAACGGACAATTGGATATCTCTAAATTGGCTAAAACCGTGAAAACGGCGGTGCGGATGCTGGATAATGTCATTGATATTAATTATTACAGTGTTCCTCAAGCCAGAAATTCTAACTTTAAGCATCGCCCGGTAGGCTTAGGCTTAATGGGTTTCCAAGATGTCTTATATGAGCAACGCATTCCTTATGCTTCCCCTGAAGCCGTGGAGTTCGCGGACCATTGCATGGAACACATCAGCTATTACGCTATTTTAGCATCCAGTGATTTAGCGCAGGAGCGCGGCCATTATGAATCCTTCCCTGGCTCTTTGTGGAGTCAAGGTATCTTGCCGATTGATTCTATTCAATTGCTGAAAGCCGTCCGTGGCAATTACCTTGACCAAGATGAAACACAGCGTTTAGATTGGAATAGTGTGCGCGAAAGAGTAAAAAAAGGCATGCGCAATTCCAATGTCATGGCTATCGCACCGACGGCGACCATTGCTAATATTTGTAATGTCACTCAATCCATTGAGCCAACCTATCAAAATTTATTTGTAAAATCGAATTTGTCCGGTGAATTTACCGTCATTAATCCGTATCTCGTACAGGACCTTAAAAAAATTGGTTTATGGGATGCTGCCATGGTTTACGATTTAAAATATTATAATGGCAGCTTAAGCGCTATCGAACGGATTCCAAATAATTTAAAACAATTGTACGCCACGGCCTTTGAAATTGAGCCGCGCTGGTTGATTGAATGCGCTTCCCGAAGGCAAAAATGGATTGATCAAGCGCAGTCCTTAAATTTATACATGGCAGAACCATCGGGTAAAAAATTAGATATCGTTTATCGGATGGCATGGTTATTGGGATTAAAAACTACTTATTATTTACGCAGTATGGGCGCCACCGGGACTGAAAAAGCCACCATTGCCGATGGCGCGCTCAATGCCGTCAGCTTGGAACAAGCCAAAGCTTGCTCTATTACCGATCCCGATTGTGAAGCCTGTCAATAGGAGAATTTTCATGACACATAAACCCATTTTAAGCTGGGATGATTATGACGATAATGCTGTCTCTCAAGTAGAGGAAACGAATACTGAAACGGAAGGCGCTACCGGTCTAGAAGAAATTGAGATGGGCGCAGCGCGGATTCGCGTAGACGATAAGCGCATCATTAATTGTCATGCCGATCTCAATCAATTGGTGCCATTTAAATATAAATGGGCCTGGGAAAAATATTTAGCGGCTTGCGCCAATCACTGGATGCCCAATGAAATCAATATGGCGGCAGACTTGGCGCTTTGGAAAGATCCTCAAGGTTTAACCGAAGACGAGCGTATGATTATCAAACGCAGCTTGGGATTTTTCTCTACCGCAGATTCATTGGTGGCCAACAATTTAGTATTAGCCGTTTACCGACACATTACCAACCCGGAATGCCGCCAATATTTATTGCGCCAAGCTTTTGAAGAAGCATTGCATACTCATGCTTACCAGTACATCATCGAAAGCCTCGGGTTGGATGAGGCGGAAGTGTTTAATATGTACCGCGAATTGCCTTCTGTCGCTAAAAAAGCGGCCTGGGCTATCCCTTATACTCGCAGTTTAGGTGACAAACAATTTCGCACCGGCACCGTAGAAAATGATCAGCGTTTGTTGCGCGATTTAATTGCTTTTTATGTGGTGTTTGAAGCCATTTTCTTTTACGTTGGTTTCACGCAAATTTTAGCCATGGGACGCCGCGGCAAAATGACCGGTACTTCCGAACAATTTCAATATATTTTGCGGGATGAATCCATGCATGCCAATTTTGGCATTGATGTCATCAATCAAATTAAAATTGAAAACCCGCATCTCTGGAGTAAGGAGTTCCAACAGGAAATCATTGAGATGATCCGCAGCGGAGTGGAAGTCGAAATCGAGTATGCCAAAGACACCATGCCCCGCGGAATTTTGGGCTTGAATGCCAATATGTTTAAGGATTATTTGCAATATATCGCCAATCGCCGCTGCGCTCAGATTGGTTTGCCCGAGCAATACCCGGGGGTTATCAATCCTTTTCCGTGGATGAGCGAAATGATGGACCTCAAGAAAGAGAAGAATTTCTTTGAAACCCGTGTCATTGAGTACCAAGCGGGCGGTACGTTGAATTGGGATGACGATGGTAAGGACGATAAATTTTAAAATGCGCAGGATATAAACCAAAATTGGCAGAATCAAATGGATTTGAAACAAAATAATAATTTTCATCTGATTAGATTATTGGCGGCATGCCAAGTGATATATAACCACACCAATTATTGGTTGCATTTATCTACCTGGCCTTACCTAAACTACATCATTGGATTGTTCCCAGGAGTCGCGGTTTTTTTTGTGATTAGTGGATTTTTAGTCACTAAATCTTATGTTGAATCGCCGAATCTTAAAACTTACGCTTATTCTAGAATCTTTAGGATTTACCCCGCTTTATGGGTGAACTTATCGCTTATCTTATTATTATTGTACTTAACGGGAAGTTTTAGCCGCGGCGATATACCCTCCTACGGCTTCCTTTCTCGGATATTTACATTATATACCGCAGGAAGTGATTGCCCTCCCTCTTTATGTGGATCTATACCTTTTAATTTTCATGCATTTTACAAATTATTCCCGAGCGGAGTATTGTGGACCATCACCGTGGAGTTGGGTTTTTATTTGCTTGTTCCTTTAATATTTTATTATTTAAACAGACAAAAAAGAAAATGGATATTTATTTTGACTTTGAGTTTTATATTTTCTTTTTTAGTTGCTCAAATCAATACTTATTTTATTTTAATTAAAGCCCATAATTTTGTTAGCATTTTGATAGCCGTTACGATCTTTGCGTATTTATGGATTTTTTTGTTGGGCGCTTTGATTTATATCCATTGGAAAAGCTTAGCTAAAGTAATCGTAAATCAATTCTGGAAATGGTTGGCGCTTTACTTGATTTTAAGCTTTTTGGCTTTAGCTATTCACCATGATCATGTCTTAGATTTCAAAATAATTAATTTTTTCAATATAGTTCGCACACTGTCATTGGCTTTTGTGATTATCTCATTTGCTTACTCGGTAAAATCGTTAAATTTTTTTCCAGGGAAAACTGATATTTCATATGGAATGTATCTATTTCATATGCAAATTGTTTATAGCTTGATGTTCGCGGGATTTTTACATTCTGCTTATTTATGGCTCGTGGTTTATGCATCAACCGCCATAATCGCTAGCGCTTCATGGTACTTAATCGAAAAACCGTGTTTAAAATGGAAAAGTCACTTGAGATCACTCAATCAATTGCGGAGGCCGACAGAATTTTCTACCCCCCTTTGGAGAGAGGTAGAAAAATAAATTAAAGTATTAATACCAGCTGCATCTGAGTAAAAGTTTAGAGCCATAACCTTGGCCATGACCTTGGGCAACATCTCTCGCTTCAACGACTTCAGATTCGGTAGGACTCGAAATACATTTTAAAAGCGAATTTGGAATAATGACTTTATGGGTACATTGACAAGAGCCGGTTTCACAAGCAGTAGCAGTAGTGACGGCCCCAACCGCGTAGTTTTTATATTTAATGGAAATGGTCTTACCTGGATATACCACTTGAGTAAATCCACCATTCAATTCTTTATTTTTATTATCTAAAGCAGTAGGAACAATTACTGCACAAACTGGCGTACTGTGAGTGCAATTAGAAAAAGTGCGTTTATATCCGCCATCGGTAGGAGTAGCGGCAAAAACGGTAGAAGTGAGACACAAGCCAGCTAAAGCTGAAACTAATCTTTTCATAATCATAAAAACTCCTTATTTAAATTACAGTAGACAACAACCCTGTTTTCTACTCCAGGAGAATTATACTTTAAAAGTTTTATTAAATACAATCTTTGTCACATCCATTCAGATAAACGGATCTAAGTGCGTAACTATTCGGTAATCCCGTATATTATTCCCGCTTTTGCCCGGACTAAATCGCAGGATATTTATTTTGGCTTTTTTATTAGTAAGACTGTATTTTGACATCACTGCTTGATTCAAGATCCCGCGATCAAGTCGCCGAATCATGAATTACTTTACTTGATTCAAAAGACCTCGAATCAAGTTGCTGGGTAAAGGTTAACCCTTGATTAAGGCTGGTTGGAACTTTTAATTGGGTTAGGGTTTTCAATGGTCAGAGGTAAATCAGCGGCAGAAAGAATAGAAATCATTCCCAAATAGCTAGGTTTTGAATCTTTTGTGTCTGAAAGTTTATTTTGATGCATAAACTCAGTAACTTGCTTCCGAATTTCATGAGCAAGCTGAGTCAGCAATTTAGCCTGAGCCTTCAATTCCTCAGCATGAGTTTGTTGATTAACCTGATCTATAAACACTTTAGCTATCTCTATTTTATTTAAATTTTGACATTCTAAATCAGTTTGTATATTCTTCATATTCTAGCTCCGAAATAATTATTCCCTTCCTTTGTCATTTCCCCGCATTTTGAAAATGATAGAGCAATCTCTTACCATATTCAAGTGCTTTTTGATATTATCATGGTTTTAAAAGTAGCGAAACTATTTTTAGGAGGAGTCAATATTTATGCCTATTTATGAATACCAATGTGCTAATTGTGGTAAATCCATTGAATTGTTACAAAAAGTAAGTGAACCGCCAGCGAGGGATTGTCCTGAGTGCGGAACAGACCAATTGAAAAGAAAAGTCTCCGCCACCCGTTTCCAATTAAAGGGAACAGGTTGGTATGTTACTGATTTTAAAAATCAAAATAATAAAGGGACTACAGAGTCAAAAACCACTAATGAAAAAACGACTGACTCTGATACTTCTAAAAAAACCTCCGGAGAAGATGCCTAATGTTTACCACAGGTGTAACACGTACATTACGTCGTTATTTAATAGCCGGTTTATTGGTTTGGGTGCCTATTTACATTACCTACTTTGTCATCCATTTTATCATCAATTTGATGGATGGGACCTTGGCGCTTTTGCCTAAACATTATCATCCCGAGAACTGGTTTGGTTATAACGTCCCTGGTACGGGGGTGGTTTTTACTCTATTGATTTTATTAATCACCGGGATGCTGGTGACCAATTTTATTGGAAATAAGCTTTTGCTGTTTTGGGAAAAAGTGGTTTCCAGAATCCCTTTAATACGCAGTATCCATTCCGCCAGCAAACAAGTGGTCAATGCCGTAGTGCAACCGAATGGCAATGCATTCAGAAAAGTCGTATTGATCTCCTACCCACAACCGGGAACTTGGAGCATCGCTTTTGTGACTTCTTCAGCATTAAATACACCTTGGAGCGCCAGTGAAATTGTTAATGTTTTTGTGCCTACCACACCTAATCCTACCTCAGGATTTCTCTTATTTGTCCCTGCGCGTGACACAATCGAATTGTCCATTAGCGTTGAAGAAGCTTTGCGAATGGTGATTTCACTGGGCGTGATCCTCCCTCAAACTCTAAAAAAATAACTGTACAACCCTTGCAATGGCTTCAGTATAAAAAAATTGGGGATGGAGTATGAGTTTCCACCTTGGTTTAAACTCTTTTCTATAATTTCTTTATATTATTTTCAAACATTGTCCACCCAGATTTCAGCCGTTACCGCGTTTGCTAATGGGTCAATTGATCGAACCTTTCTATCAATTTGCAATGGGATTTGTGTTATGCCGCAATGACGTTAGATCAAACCAATATTGGATCGTCCACCATTTTTGATTTAATGGGATATTATTATTTTGGAATAACATGACTTCAACTCAACCATGACAGAACTGATGATTTTTGCTATATTCGACAATCATCGAAATAGATTGAGAATGTGAATTATGCGCAGCCATTTTTGTCATCAAATTAATGCTTCTCTTATCGGTCAAACCGTTAAACTGTGCGGATGGGTACACCGACGTCGAGATCACGGCGGACTTATTTTTATCGATTTGCGCGACGGCACGGATGTCGTTCAAATCGTCTGCTCTCCCCAGATAGCACAAACCTTGAGAAATGAATATGTCATTCAGGTGAGAGGGACTATTCGCCACCGCCCAGCCGGAACGATTAATCCACAACTTAGTTCCGGAGAGGTAGAGATGGATGCTAACGCCATTGAAATCTTCAACACTTCCCAGCCTTTGCCTTTCAATATTGATGAATACCAAGACGTGGGCGAAGAAGCCCGGCTGCGTTTCCGCTATCTGGATTTACGCCGTCCGGAAATGGCTAAAAAATTTAAACTTCGCCATAAAATTACGCAATATGTGCGGAACTTCATGAATGAGCATCAATTTTTGGAAATTGAAACTCCGATGATGACTAAAACTACCCCAGAAGGCTCCCGAGATTACGTGGTACCCAGCCGCACCCAACCCGGAAAATTTTTTGCCCTCGCTCAATCGCCGCAAATCTTTAAGCAATTGCTGATGGTTGCCGGCATGGAACGATATTACCAAATCGTGCGTTGCTTTCGCGATGAAGATTTACGCGCTGACCGGCAACCGGAATTTACCCAATTGGACGTGGAAATGTCATTTGTGGATGAAAATGATGTTCAACAATTGGTAGAAAATTTAGTGCGCGGGTTATTTCAAACTATACTCGATGTGACTTTACCCTCACCTTTCCCGCGTTTAACTTATCAAGAAGCCATGGAACGTTACGGAGTGGATAAGCCGGATTTACGAATCCCGCTAGAAATCGTCGAACTCAAAGATATTATGCACGACGTGGAGTTTAAGGTATTTCGTGAAGCCGCTAAAGACCCAGACGGCAGAGTCGCGGCTTTAAGAGTTCCTCAAGGAGGCCGCTTATCCCGTAAAGAAATTGACGATTATACTCAATTTGTCATCTCCCATCACGGCGCTAAAGGTTTGGCTTATATCAAAGTGAACGAATTGGCCAGTGGAATTGCCGGACTGCAATCCCCCATCCTTAAATTTTTACCCGAAAATATTTGTCTAGAAATTTTAAAGCGGTGTCACGCCAGCGACGGTGACATTATATTTTTTGGCGCCGACCGTTACGACGTGGCTAGCGCATCATTAGGTGCATTGCGAGTGAAAATCGGGAATGATCTCAACTTAAATGCAGGAGGTTGGCGGCCAGTGTGGGTGGTGGACTTCCCCATGTTTGAAAAAGGCGATACCGGTGACTGGCAAGCCGTGCACCATCCTTTTACTTCACCGAAAGAAGTTGACCCCCAAAAATTGTTGGCGAATCCAAAAGCTGCTCTCGCCAAAGCATATGACATTGTCTTAAACGGCATTGAATTGGGGGGCGGGTCTATACGAATCCATAATAATGAATTACAACGCGCCGTATTTAATTTATTAAATATAACCCCAGAAGATGCTCAAGCCAAATTTGGCCATTTACTCACCGCTCTACAATTTGGCGCTCCACCGCACGGCGGTTTCGCGATTGGGTTTGATCGTTTAGTCATGTTGATGACCGGCTCCAGTTCGATTCGAGAAGTGGTCGCCTTCCCTAAAACCCAAACAGCTACTTGCCCATTGACTAATGCGCCCTCACCCATTTCAGAACTGCAATTCAAAGAATTGAATATCCGTTTAGTTAAAACCCAGAGTTAGTTAACACGCGCGAGAAATTATTATGGCAGGACATAGTCAATTTAAAAATATTATGCATCGCAAGGCCGGTCAGGATGCCAAACGCGGCAAAATCTTCACTAAACTCATTCGTGAAATTACCACCGCGGCACGGCAAAGCGGCCCAGATCCAGACGCCAACCCGCGTCTACGAACAGCTATTGATAAAGCCCTAAATCAAAACATGACTAAAGACACTATCCAAAGGGCCATCAAACGCGGCAGCGGTGAAAGTGATGGGGAACAAATGATTGAGATACGCTACGAAGGTTATGGCCCTCATGGCGTAGCAGTGATTGTGGATTGTCTCACCGATAATAAAAACCGTACCGTCGGCGAAGTTCGCCATGCATTTACCAAGTCTGGTGGAAATTTAGGAACCGCAGGCTCGGTTGCCTATTTATTTAAACAAGTGGGCTTGATTACTTTTCCTCCTGGCAGTGATGAAAATCGCATTATCGAAGTAGCCTTAGATGCCGGAGCGGATGATGTGACCCATAACGAAGACGATTCAATTGATGTCATCGCTTTGCCAGAAAATTTTGTTCCGGTGAAATCGGCCTTGCAAACAGCAGGCTTGGAGACTCCTTATGCCGAAATCACCTGGTTAGCTGGGGTCAAAACCGCATTAAATGAAACCCAATCAGAAGAATTAACGGCTTTAATCGACGCCTTGGAAGACTTGGATGACGTCCAACAAGTCTATACTAACGCCGAGTAATTTTAAAATGCTCCTATGGATTCGAAACTATAACCTTCGGATTGAGAATTTTCTGGATTGGAGCTATTAATTAATAAGGGACTTTTTGACAAATAGATATGACTATTGCCTCGCAACCTACACAATTCCTCTTCAGGCTCTGCCGGAGGATAAAGCAAAGCAAATACCCCTGGGGCAGCCAATACTGATAAAACAGCGGGAATAGTAGAAGCCCACATATTACCATTACTTAATAAATAAAAAAAACAAAAAATAGAGGAAATTAAAGCCAAAGAGCGAAACACCGAAGCCACCCCACCGCGCCATTTCTGGCAAATAGTCACTTTAGATTTCACTTCTTTCTCCTCAGATCCGAAAACTTTCAAGGTCCTTATATACATGGATGTTCCTGAGCCCCACATAAATTCGATGGAAGGATAGAGCATGGCTCCAAAAATGACTCGACCTAGGCTATCAGGACTATTATAAGCTGGACGGCTGGGTAACACCCCCGTCATCACAAAAGGATTTAAAATGGCATTGGAATATATTCCGCCTTGAGCAAGTCCGTAACAGATTTTTACGAATCCAGCCAAGCCCTTCGCCCAAGGCCGTGGTAAATTTAATCGCCATGGATTTTCATCGCGATCTTTCCTGTGTTCCATCAATACCGAAAAAATCGCCAATAAATTTCCCAAAAAAGATATTGACGAAAGTAGTGCGGCGACCACCGAATTATCCATATAGTCTTGGAGAGAGGAATATAAAGAAAGCGTACTAATGGAGGCTTTAGCCACACAACCCACGGCTTCCACCACCGCATCTTTGGATGTGTGAGTGGTTTTAGGCGCTGAAAAGTTTTTGTTTTTAAATACCTGATTCATAAATTTAGCAATATGTTCCGGCATGATCCTTTGATTATTTATGGCAATAAATACACATAAAATTGTCGCCATCGCCACCACGTACACTTCCCAATCTTCTTTGCAATCCGTCAGTGGATGATCACTTTTGTGTATATGCCAAGGGAAATTAATAATGGAATCAAAATAAGTTATGGAAACACCTAAAGTATTCATTAACGTCAGAATTTGCTGAATTGCGTTAGTAGAAAATTTTCTCATCATATTCCTCTCTTAAATTGATATGTTATAGTTTACTGATACAAATGCGTTCAGCACTCGTCACACTATAATACACAAAAAAAGGCAATTTGATGACAAGGATAATGGGGATTGATCCAGGCTCAATTCGCACGGGTTTCGGTATAGTTGAAATCGGCAGAAATAATAATACAGTCTGTCTTCATCACGGCTATATTTCCGCATTAGAAAAACACGATGCAGGAAAGCGTTTGCTCAATATCCATCGCTCTTTAATTCACTTATTGGAAACCTATCAACCTCACGAAGTTTCGATTGAACAAGTATTTATGAATCGAAATGTTCAAAGCGCTTTAAAATTGGGGCAGGCCCGCGGCGTGGCCTTGGTAGCTGTCGCCCAATTCGGTTTACCGGTATTTGAGTATAGCCCTCGCACGATAAAAAAATCCGTGGCAGGTTATGGCGCGGCGGAAAAAAATCAAATTCAGCATATGATTAAATTGTTATTAAAAATGGCTGAATTCCCTCAAACCGATGCGGCTGATGCACTGGCCGCTGCACTTTGCCATTGTCATCATCGGCAATTTTCGCTTAAAATAAAGACATGATAGGACTTTTACGCGGCATCCTTTTAGAAAAACGTCCGCCAGGATTACTACTGGATGTGAATGGCGTCGGTTATGAAATCCAAGCTCCCATGAGCACTTTTTATCATCTTCCCGATTTAAATCAAACCGTGACTTTATTAATTCATTTGACGGTGCGCGAAGATGCTCATATCTTATTTGGATTTTATCATCGCCAAGAACGGGATTTATTCCGCGCTTTAATTAAAGTGAATGGCGTCGGCCCCAAACTTGCTTTAGCGATTCTTTCTGGAATCAATGCCACTGAATTTATCCAATGCGTGCAAAACAATGATATCACTCGACTGGTGCATATCCCGGGGATCGGAAAAAAAACCGCTGAACGTTTAATTATTGAAACCCGCGATGCACTGAGCACAAGCGCCGTGCAAACACCCACACGTTATATTGAAGACGCGATCAGCGCTTTAACTGCTTTAGGCTATAAACCACAAGAAGCTCAAAAAGCCGTGCAGCTTGTCGCTAAAAATGGCCGCAGCAGTGAAGATCTCATTCGTTTGGCATTACAAAGCAAGATCGGTTAATCCATTATGCAAGAAAGACTTATTGACTCCGCTTTAAAATACGATGAAAAAACATTGGAAAACTCTATCCGTCCTCGCCGATTGCAAGATTATATTGGTCAATTCAATACCCGTCAGCAAATGGAAATTTTTATCCGCGCAGCACTTGCTCGAAATGAAGCATTAGATCACGTGTTGATTTTTGGCCCTCCCGGACTGGGGAAAACAACTTTAGCAAACATCATTGCGCACGAAATGGGAGCTGGTTTTAAACAGACTTCAGGTCCCGTGTTGGATAAAGCCGGCGATTTAGCTGCCTTGCTCACCAATTTAGAAGCTCGCGATGTGTTATTTATTGACGAGATTCACCGCCTTAATCCGCTGATTGAAGAAATTTTATATCCAGCGATGGAGGATTACCAGTTAGATATCATGATTGGTGAAGGTCCGGCGGCGCGCTCGATTAAATTGGATCTACCCCCTTTTACTTTAGTAGGCGCCACAACTCGCGCTGGCTTGCTGTCTTCTCCCTTACGAGACCGATTTGGCATAGTGCAGCGCTTGGAATTTTATAACTCACTGGAGTTGACTCAAATCGTGATGCGCTCGGCGCAAATTCTGCAGACCAGCATAGATCGTCACGGCGCCGAAGAAATTGCTCGCCGATCGCGGGGAACACCGCGTATTGCCAATCGTTTATTAAGGCGGGTACGTGATTTCGCTCAAGTCAAGGCGAATGGTCACATTAATCAAACGCTGGCCCAGGTAGCGTTAGACATGCTTCAGGTAGATAAACTCGGTTTCGATGCCATGGATAGAAAATTTCTGCAAACTTTAATTGAAAAGTTCCAAGGTGGGCCAGTAGGGATCGAGAGCATAGCCGCGGCCCTTGGCGAAGACCGCGGCACTTTAGAAGAGGTTTTAGAGCCTTATCTCATCCAAGAAGGCTACGTAGCCCGAACCCCACGTGGTCGAGTCGCTGCCGCCAGCGCTTATCAGCACTTTGGTCTCAAGATTCCCGGATAATTTATTTTAAGGTTAACTAACGATAAGGCTCGTCAGCGGCGCGGTCGGCGGCAATTTGTTTTTCATAGATATCGCCGATGAAGAGCAATTTTTCTTTGGGGACAATATTTTCACCGCGATTTTGTTGATGATAGTGTATTTCACGAGTCAGTACGATTGCATCCACTGGGCAAGCTTCTTCACAAAAACCGCAGTTAATGCATTTAAATACATCAAGCTCGTATTTGGTAGTCCGGCGCGAGCCGTCACTGGCGCGCGGCCCTGCTTCAATGGTGATAGCGCAAGCCGGACACACTGCCTCGCATAATTTACAAGCAATACAGCGCTCTTCACCATTGGGATAACGGCGTAAAGCTAACATTCCTCGAAAACGAGGAGAGGTAGGAGTTTCCTCTTCAGGATACTGCACAGTGATTTTAGGTCTGAAAAAATAACGTAAAGTTAAAGATAATCCTTGAAATAATTCCCATAAGGTAAAACTTTTTACCCATTGTTTCATTTTTGAAGCCGTATTTTGCTTAGACATACAGACCTACTTGTTAATCAACTGAACAAATATCGATTCCAGCACTAACCACACTAAAGTCACGGGAATGAGTACTTTCCATCCCAAGTGCATAATTTGATCATAGCGGTAGCGAGGGAAAGTCGCGCGCATCCAAATGTATAAATACAAGAAGAAAGCCATTTTTAGAAATAACCAGATAATACCCGGCACCCAGGCAAAAGCCGTTTCAAGACCCGGAATACCTTGAAAAGGTGACAACCATCCACCCAAGAAAAATACCGCGGCTACCCCACTGACTAACATCATATTGGCATATTCAGCAAGAAAGAATAACGCGAACCCCATACCCGAATATTCCACGTGAAAACCCGCCACAATTTCCGATTCACCTTCCGCCACGTCAAAAGGAGCACGGTTGGTTTCAGCCACCCCCGCTATCCAATACACTATAAATAAAGGTAATAATGGCAGCCAATACCAATGCCAAATCCCGCCAGTTTGTTTCACCACAATTTCCGATAAATTCATACTGCCAGCCGCTAACAAAACGCCGACCAATACAAATCCCAGGGCAATTTCATAGGAAACCATTTGCGCAGCTGACCGCATGGCGCCGAAAAAGGAATATTTCGAATTAGAGGCCCAGCCGGAGATAAGAATCCCGTAAATCCCCAAAGAAGTCATCGCAAACAGAAATAGCACACCTGCATTGATATTCGACACAACCCAACCGGCATTAAAGGGTAATACCGCCCAAGCCACTAAAGCCGGTGCTAAAGTCAACAACGGACCTAAAATAAATAAAAAACGATTGGCTGCCGAGGGTACGATGACTTCTTTTTGTAGAAGTTTGAGTGCATCAGCCAGGGGTTGACCCAAACCACGAGGCCCTACCCGGTTTGGTCCAATGCGCACTTGGATAAACCCGATTACTTTGCGTTCAAATAATGTTAAAAAAGCCACTACTAAAGTAATAGGCACGGCGACAATCAACACCTTGCCGATAACCCACAATAATGTAATTAAGTCATCCATTATTCGACCTCCCCTTGTAAACTGATTTCTGCAGAAGCCTGACCAAATCCAGCAGTTTCGGGCAAAGCAGAGGGAATAAATACGATATCGGAAGCTAAGCGCTCATCAATGATTAAAGGAAGCGTAATTTGCGAGTCACCTTGTCGCGCAGTCACTCGCTGCCCTGGCTTTAAATTATATTTCACGGCTGAAGTAGAATTAATTGCAATACAAGACAAATGGCTTTCTCGCATGGTTTCTTGCAAAGGCAAGGATCGCCTTACCAATGGATCGCTTCGATATAAGGGCCAAGGTGCTAACCGGGTTAGGCAGCCATTTTCCCAGACTGGTACAGTTGGCATATGCGATTGGGGTATGTTTTCTAACCGGGGTTCTGATGAAATAAACTGATTCAACTCGGTTTGAAGCTGATGGATATCTTCGTATTCGAATCCGGGTAATTCCATAAAATTAGCCAAAACTCGGATAATTTTCCAAGCGGGCTTGGCGTCTGCTGACGGCACGCTCACCGCTGAAAAAGATTGGAACAAGCCGTTCACATTAACAAATGTGCCTGTATTTTCCGTTACTGGCACAATTGGTAAAATAAAATCGGCATATTCTTCCATCGTCGGAGTAACAAAGGGAGTTAAGCAAACGACTAATCCGGCTTGTTTTAAGCTTTTTAAAGCTTTAGCTGGAGCAATGCAATCCAATTCGGGTTCCAAACCCAATAAAAAGTAGGCTCGCTTGACACTGTCACTCAGCAAGCTAAAGGCATGGTCTCCTGGTGTGTTAATTTTTACACCATTTGGGCCTCGGTGAGGGAGTGCTCCGGCAAGCCAAGCTCCTGCGCTATTGGCGCCTTCCGTGAGCACGCCGTGGGCGGCTTGAGTTTGTTCACAGATATTGCGCACCAAGGCACGGGCGAATCCGGCCTGCGGGTGACACTGAGCATATTCTCCCATCAATATTACAGCCTTGTTACCCGATTTTTGTAATGCTTGGGCAATGGCTAAGGCTTCTCGGCGAGGTTTGGATTGATGATTTTTGGGATTCAAAGCCTCAGCGACGTCTGCTAAACAGCCTAGCATATCCGCACTGATTAATTTTTCCTTTACGGTAAAATTAAAATTGTAGTCCATGGGATTGATGACCATCACTTGTGCGCCATCTTGGACGGCTTTGAAAACCCGCAAGCCCAATAGAGGTTGCTCGTAACGCAAATGTGACCCTACCAATAAGATAACTTCGCATTTTTCGATTTCGGCGATAGGGATGCTCAAATGCGGGAATTCTGGCGCGTTGTCTTGATCGCTAAAATCTTGCTGACGCAAACGATGGTCAATATGATTACTGCCAAAGGCGCGCATCCATTTTTGTAATAGGTAAAATTCTTCTAAGGTGGAATTGGGAGAAGCCAAGGCCGCCACTTGGTCAGCGCCATGCTGTTCAATTATCGCCAAAGTGCGATCCGCAATTTCCAATAAAACTCTGTGCCAGTCCACCTCTTGCCACTGGCCGTTGCGTTTCATTCTGGGTTTTAAAATTCGATCGGGGTGCTTTAAACCTAAATAACTATAACGATCACGATCGCTGATCCAGGTTTCATTAATGGCATTATTTTCCCGCGGCACTATCCGCATTACTTCCCGTTGTGACGAATATTCAAAGCCTCGGCTGTGAATAAAAATGTTCGAGCCTAAGCAATCGTGAGATGAGACTCCCGGGTGTTCTTTGACTTCCCATCCGCGCAATGAGTAAAGCGCAGGTTTCGATAAGAGCGCGCCAACGGGACATAAATCAATAACATTGCCTGATACTTCGGACTTCATCATGTGCTTTACATAAGTGCCGATTTGTTCATGCTCGCCGCGAAAAGTCACACCGAGTTCGCGCATACCGGCAATTTCTTCGCCAAATCGCACGCAACGTGTGCATTGAATGCAGCGGGTCATCTCGGTGGCGATCAATGGACCCAGATCGTCGTTGAAAACGGCGCGTTTGGGTTGATCATAATGCGAATGAGAATCGCCATAGCCCATCGCCAAATCTTGTAACTCACATTCACCGCCTTGATCGCAAATTGGGCAATCGAGCGGATGATTGATCAACAAGAATTCCATCACGATTTTTTGAGCTTCCATGGCTTTTTTGGAAATCGTATATACTTTCATTCCTTGCGTGACCGGTGTGGCGCAAGCAGGTAAGGGTTTGCCGACTTTTTCCACTTCCACTAAGCACATGCGGCAATTCGCGGCGATAGATAATTTTTTGTGATAACAAAAGCGGGGGATGTAAATTCCCAACTGATCAGCCGCTTCGATGATCGTTGTACCCTGCTCTACACTAATGGGTCTACCATCAATTTCTAAATCAACCATATTGAAAATCAACCTTATTTTTCAAACCATGCATTTTTTATGATGAATATGATAAACAAATTCATCGCGAAAATGTTTTAAAAAGCCCGCCACTGGCCATGCAATGGCTTCGCCGAAGGCGCAAATGGTGCGGCCTTCAATGCCTTTCGCCGCTACGGCTAAACGCTCTAAATCTTCCATTATACCTAAGCCGTCTTCTATTTTTTGGGTTAAGCGGTACACCCATCCCGAGCCTTCCCGGCAAGGGGTACACTGACCGCAGGATTCATGCATGTAAAATTTAAGAATCCTCGCCAACGCTTTAACCATGCAGGTCGTTTCATCCATTACTACCACACCCCCAGAACCTAACATGGAACCCGCCGTCACTAAACTATCAAAATCCATTTTGGTGTTCATAATAATGTCGGCAGGCAATACCGGCATAGAGCTGCCCCCGGGGATGACGGCTTTTAATTGACGACCGTGTAATACTCCCCCTGCCAATTCCAATAGATCTTGGAAAGGGATCCCGAGAGGAACTTCGTAGTTGTCTGGGGCGTTCACATGGCCGCTAACACTAAAAATTTTTGTTCCACCATTTTTGGGGGTGCCTAAGTCAGCAAACCACTTAGCGCCTTTTTCCATAATTACCGGGACGGAAGCGTAAGTCTCGGTGTTGTTAATGTTCGTCGGACGTCCGTACAAACCAAAATTGGCAGGAAAAGGCGGTTTAAAACGAGGCCAACCGCGTTTTCCTTCTAAAGAATTCATCAGGGCGGTCTCTTCACCACAGATATAAGCACCGGCACTCATGTGATTGTAAATTTGTATGTTAATGCCGGAACCTAAAATATTTTCGCCTAATAAACCGGCTTCACGCGCTTCAGCGAGCGCGTCTTCGCAACGTTGGAATGGCTCCCAAAATTCTCCGCGCAGGAAATTATAGCCTACGGTAGCATTCATGGTGTAGCAGGCAATGGCCATGCCTTCGATAATTTGGTGGGGGTTATATCTTAATATATCGCGATCTTTGAAGGTGCCGGGTTCGCTTTCGTCTGAGTTACACAAGACGTATTTTTGCCCTGGAACGTCGCGCGCCACGAAGCTCCATTTTAATCCCGTGGGAAATCCCGCTCCACCGCGACCGCGCAAGGCGGAATCTTTGAGGGTTTGGATGATCTGCTCGGGGGGAGTTTTTTCTTTTAAAATACGCCTTAGGGCGGTATACCCTCCTACGCTTTCGTAGGATTTGAGCGTCCACGGCTTATCGAGATGCAAGGTTCGATAGCAAACTTTTTCCATCGACTGGTAGGCCGTTTTCACGAGGACTTCTCCTGAGCTAGTTGATCGATTAATGCTGATATTTTTTCTGGGGTAAGATTTTCATGGTAAGCACGGTCATTGATTTGACACATAGGAGCGCCGCCGCAGGCAGCGAGACACTCGGTCTCACACAAATAAAATAACCCGTCCGGGGTGGATTGGCCGAATTCGATTCCCAATTTTGCTTTGACGCTCTGGGCCAGTTCTTCTGCGCCTCGCAACAGGCAAGAGATATTGGTGCATATGCCAATTTTATTTTTACCCCGAGGCGCAAGATTATACATGTCGTAAAAGGTAGCGACCTCATAGACTTCGATTGCCGTGATGTTGAGATAGTCTGCCACGGCTTGCATCGCAGATTGGTTTAGCCAACCGCCGTTTTGTTCTTGCACGTATAATAAAGCCGCTACCACCGCAGAGCGTTTTTGTTCTGGGGGATATTTGGTTAGCCAATGATCAATTTTATGCTGAACTTCAGGGGAAATGGTAAAAATATCTGTCATTAGCGGTCTACCTCTCCGAATACAACGTCAATAGTGGAGATCACGGTCACCAAATCGGCAATCATATGGCCACGGCTCATTTCATCCAATGCAGCAATATGAGGATAACTGCCAGCGCGCAATTTGAGCCGGTAAGGCTTATTCGCGCCGTCGGAAATGATATAAGCGCCGAATTCTCCTTTGGGATGCTCCACTGCCGCATAAGCTTCGCCCGGAGGGGTGTGATACCCTTCGGTAAATAATTTAAAGTGGTGAATCAGGGATTCCATGTCTTCTTTCATGATTTTACGAGCAGGCGGGGCGATTTTGTTGTTATCGGTCATCACCGGCCCAGGATTTTTTCGCAACCAATCCACGCATTGTTTGATAATGCGGTTGGATTGACGCATTTCTTCCATGCGCACTAAATAACGGTCATAACTATCGCCATGTACTCCGACTGGGATATCAAATTCCAAACGATCATAGACTTCATAGGGTTGTTTTTTTCGCAAATCCCATTCCACACCGGAGCCGCGTAACATGGGGCCGGTAAATCCCAGATTGATCGCGCGCTCTGCCGAAACCACACCGATGCCGACTGTGCGTTGTTTCCAAATACGATTGTTGGTTAAGAGATATTCGTATTCGTCGACTAATTTGGGAAAGCGCTCGGTAAAACTTTCAATAAAATCCAATAGCGATCCCTGGCGATTACGGTTCATCTCTTCGACTTTTTTTTCATTATGCCAACGAGAAGGTTTGTATTGCGGCATTTTGTCCGGCAAATCGCGGTACACTCCCCCAGGACGATAGTAGGTGGCGTGCATACGAGCGCCTGAGACAGCTTCGTAACAATCCATTAAATCTTCGCGTTCACGGAAGCAATAAAGGAACACACTCATGGCGCCAATATCAATAGCGTGAGCGCCCACCCATAGCAAATGATTGAGAATTCGCGTGATTTCATCAAACATAACCCGGATATATTGCGCACGGATGGGGGGTGTCAAATCCAGTAGTTTTTCAATTGCCATGACGTAAGCGTGTTCATTGCACATCATGGACACGTAATCTAGGCGGTCCATATAACCAATGCTCTGGTTGTACGGTTTGGTTTCCGCTAATTTTTCAGTGGCGCGGTGTAATAGGCCGATATGAGGGTCCGAACGTTGGATGACTTCTCCGTCTACTTCCAAAATAACACGCAAAACGCCGTGTGCTGCGGGATGTTGAGGACCAAAATTAATGGTATAATTTTGAATTTCAGGCATGTTTCTCTCCCGGTTCTTCGACCAGGTAACGGTGGTCTTCTCTTATCACTTTGGGAACTAATACTCGCGGTTGTATGCTTACCGGCTCATAAATGCAACGTTGAGTGGCGGCATCATAACGCATTTCCACTTCACCAATGAGGGGAAAATCTTTACGGAAAGGATGCCCTGAAAAACCGTAATCAGTGAGCAGCCTCCGTAAATCGGGATGGCCCTCAAAGACGATGCCATATAAATCATACGCTTCACGTTCGTACCAATTCGCTCCATTCCAGATATCAATAACCGAATTAATGGCCGGTTCGGGTTCTAAAAATACGCGGACCCGCAAGCGCTGATTGTTGACTAAAGATAATAAATGGTATACCACGGCATAGCGGGGCCTGTCCCACACTCCCACTCTTTGTGGAGTGACTTGCACGCCGCGACTGTATCCCGTTTCGGTGGTTTCGGTAGTGCGCCAATCATCAACTCCGTAATTTAAATAATCAACTCCGCATAAATCAGTTAATTGATGAAATTGAAAGGCGGGTTCTTGATACAAAGTTTTGCAAATCGGTATTAAATCTTCGCGAGAGATGACAATGGTTAGCATATCTCCTACGGATATTTCACGTAATTTCTCGCCAAAAGCATTTTGCAAAGCGATTAATAAATTTTGCTGTTTTTCACTTGGATTTGACATAAAAATTCCTTAATCGCGTTTAATCACATTACGGCGTTTAATTTTATTTTGTAATTGGATAATACCGTATACTAGCGCTTCCGCTGGAGGAGGGCACCCGGGAACGTATATATCGACTGGCACAATGCGGTCACAACCTCGCACAACGGAATAAGCATAGTGATAGTATCCGCCGCCGTTAGCGCAAGACCCCATGGAGATCACCCAACGCGGCTCTGCCATTTGGTCGTATACTTTTCGGAGTGCGGGGGCCATTTTGTTGCATAAAGTCCCGGCAACAATCATTAAATCGGATTGCCGAGGACTGGGCCTGGGGACAACGCCAAAGCGGTCAAGGTCGTAGCGTGATGCGTAAGCATGCATCATTTCCACTGCACAACAAGCAAGACCGAATGTCATGGGCCATAGAGAGCCGGTTTGCGCCCATCGAATCATTTTATCTAAACTGGTGACAAAAAAACCTTGGCCTGATAAGGATTCTTGTATGCCCTTCATCTTTAAATTACTCCCACTCTAACGCGCCTTTCTTCCATTCATAAATAAATCCTATGATTAAAATGGCTAAGAAAAACATCATGGAAAAAAATCCCAACCAGCCTATATGGCGTAATACTATCGCCCACGGAAATAAGAATGCGGTTTCCAAATCGAAAATGATAAATAAAATGGCGACTAAGTAGAAACGCACGTCAAATGGCAGACGGGCGTCTTCAAAATGATCAAATCCGCATTCGTATGGGGATAATTTGGCTTTGTCCGGGCGATGTGGCCCTAAAATGCCGCCAGCGGTATAGGCGATCACTCCCAGAGCAACACCGACAATCATAAAGATAAGAACAGGAAAATATTGCGTTAACATAGTCGCTCATCATAAATTTTTTTACAACAAAAATCAAAGCTCAATATTTAAAAGAGTGCCGAAGGCCGGACTCGAACCGGCACGACTTTCGCCACAGACACCTCAAGCCTGCGTGTATACCAATTTCACCACTTCGGCAGATGCTTATATCCTGCGCATTGGCAAAGCCAATTTTATATTGTACCTTAACCCTCGATCCCGTACATGGACTAACCAAATTCAGAAAATTTGCAACTTAATTTCTTTATTGCGTTTTTTCACCAGTAGTCGAATCTGTCACCGGCGCTATGGGAGGGGTTTGAAATGAGAAAACCGGTTGCTGCCGATGAGACGCCATGTAGCTTAAGGTTAAGCTGGTGGCGAAAAATATAGCAGCAAATAAAGCGGTCAGCTTCATGAAAAAGCTCATAGAACCGGCACTGCCGAACATGGTATTGGAGGCACCGCTGCCAAATGTTGCCCCAGCGTCTGCGCCTTTACCGTGTTGCATTAAAACTAAAATTATAATCGCTAATGAAGCGATAACGTGTATCACTATTATTAATGCTTGCATTGTTTTGCAATCTCTATAAATTGTTCGGCTTGTAAAGAAGCGCCGCCTACTAAAGCACCGTCTATATCCGCTTCATTTAGAAGCGCTGCGGCGTTTTCAGGTTTAACACTTCCGCCATAAATAATTCTTATCGAACCGCCCAATCCAGCTTGATGTTTTTCAAGCGTTGATCGAATCATTTGATGAACTTCTTGAGCTTGGGCTGGGTTGGCGTTTTGGCCTGTGCCTATCGCCCAAACCGGTTCATAAGCGATTACTGCCTGCGATAAGTTAGTCGAATTATCAGCTAATTTTAACGCGGCTGCAAGCTGTCTTTCAATAATTTCGAATGTGGCGCCGCTCTGCCGTTCTTGGGCAGTTTCTCCCACACATAATATCGGTTGCAAACCGGCTCTTAACACAGCGTGAAATTTAGCCGCGACTAGCTGATCGGTCTCATTAAATAAGGTTCTTCTTTCCGAATGGCCCACGATGACATAGCGGCAATGGAATTCCTTTAGCATGGCGGTAGAAACTTCGCCGGTGTAAGCACCTGCCGCTTCGCTGAAAACATTTTGCGCCCCCCAAGCGATGGGAGAACCTTGCAGATATTGGGCAACTAATCCTAAATACACGTAGGGTGGGAACACTGCCATTTCAATCGAGTGAAAACTATCTCGATGTTGCAATAAGTTCTGCAGCAGAATTTTAATATCTGCTATCGAGCTGTTCATTTTCCAATTGCCTGCAATTAAAGCTTTGCGCATATATATACATTCACTTAAAAAGCAAAATCAATTATAATCTTGTTAGGTATCATAATCAATATTAGATCAATTAAATCTTTAACTATTTAGGAAGAAAGCAAATGTCTAAAAATAACAATGAAATAGAATTACAAGAGCGTCCACTACAAAAAGAGTCTAAAAAACCTGACCTTAGCACTACACAAAAAATAGATTTAATGCTAGCTACTTATGATTTATTTTTTGAATCTGAAGAATTAGCACCAAATTTTAGTACTCAAATGTCTCCGGGGAGAATTTTACCTAACAACATGATTCAATTATACGAACAGATGGGTTATCCTAAATTAGAAAGCAAGGAGTGGCCTACATACGAAATCCCCCTGGAAACTGGCGATTTTTATTCATTTTTAAGTAATGAATATAAACCTGAACCTTTAATTAGAATAAAAGATTTTCAAAAGACTTTGATCTCGCTTAAGAATGAACACGAATTGGGTAAATTTAATATTTTCAGCAGTTGTTTTGATTCAACACCGAAAATGCTGCGTAATGTTTTCGGAGAACCGTTCAAAGTATATCTTTATGCGCCTTTTCAACTGATATTATTATTAGAAACTGGAAAGCAAAAGGCTTACCAAAAGGTGCTGAAATCAGACTACAAGGAAAATTGCTCAGATTACTTGACCATTGTGAAGAATATAGAAATACTTAAATCTTTTTATAGAGACTTAGGTTATCTCGGCTTAGGATTTCAAACTGTTTACATAGACGAAAAAATAATTGATACCTTAGATGAGAAACTTAGATCCCAAATCAATGTAAAAAATCCACTCCCGCAATCTCCACTTAATAAATTAAGGCGCCTAATCCTCGAGTGCCGTATCCGCTGTCCACAACTTGAGCTCTCACGTCATGCGGGCTATTACATCGCAGTAATGCAAAACGTTTACTTAGGTAAATTACTTGATATTGTTAACAACGATAGTTACTTTAGTATGGATAGTAAAAATGAATCTTTAGATTCAAGTAATTTTATAAATCAAATCGAAAAGGCCATCTCAGAATGCAAGGAAGCCACCAAGGCAAATAAATTTAAAATTTTAGAGAAATTTGTCGTTTCACTGCAAAAGGTTGATTCACTGGAGAATTTAAATACCATAATGACTAATCTTAATAATTCTACCTGTCGTTTAAACCAATTTTTAGGAAAAAACCGAAATATGATGTCATCGTTTTTTCTTGAATCCACGACATCTATTAAATTAGCTCAGTCTTTTGTAAAGACTAGAATCAAAGAAATTAATATCAAGTCCTTGCTTTGGGATGAATTTGAAGATAAATTTTCTGCAATTTTAAAGACACATCTATTACAAGACTTTTTTCCCGAAAGTAAATTTGGGCCAAAATTAATTAGTCGCAAAACAGTTTTAGATAATCTTCAAAAAACAGAAGGAGCTTTGGAGTACTTTGCAAAAAACAAGGATGCTTTTATATTTTTTCAAATGATTTACTCCTATGCCGCTGAAGCAAACATAACTGTTTCAGAACTGTTTCGGTCATTTAAAGTCTTAAATTTACCACAAAACAAATGGTCTATGCTTTTCGATTTACTAAAAAATTCAAGGAAAGCTTTTCTGAATGGCGATAAATCATTATCACAGAAAATACGACAATCCATGCGGGAAGGACAGTTAGAGCAGCTCTTAGAGGAAATAAGTAAAAGTTCTACCACTTCTTTTAATCCATAAAGTTAGTACTGCGTAGGAATTATTGGTAGAAGTCGCGATTTAACTGACGCCAATGGGTCGCCCTTTCAGAGGGTTACTCACTGGCGTAGAGAACGTCCGCAGTCAATATTCAGAATTTGACCGGTAATACTGGTCTGTTGCAAAAAAAATAATACCGCCGCCGCAATTTCCTGAGGATCAACGAAACGGTTTAAGACCGTTTTTTCTTTTAAAAGCAGTTCGGCATCGGCTGAATAGTTTACCGGTAACAAAGTCGCTCCGGGAGCAATCGCATTCACGCGAATGTGAGGCGCCAATTCACGCGCTAAGGATTTGGTTAACATGATCATTCCGGCTTTCGCTATGGAGTAGATAGGATAATTTTTTAAAGGCCGTTCGCCATGGACATCAGCAATATTGATGATATTGCCTTGCCGTTCTCGTAAAACTTTTGCCGCGGCTTGTGCTAAAAAAAATGGCGCTTTCAAATTCGTATTCATCAAATCGTCCCATTGCGCTAATGAGGCGGCGCCGATTTCAGTGGGATAAAAACTAGAGGCATTGTTGACGATAACATCCAATCCGTGACCAATTCCTATTGCAGATTCGATCAAATGCGAAATTGTAGACAAATCATTTAGGTTGGCTGCCAAAATTTCAGCTGAATTCGGACGTTGTTGATTGAATTGTTCTTTTAATTTTTGCGCCTCATCTGCTGACTTATGGTAGTGGATTAACACGCGGTAGCCATTTTGATGCAAACTATTGGCGATATAAGAACCAATGCGCCGGGCCGCTCCCGTCACTAATGCGACTTTCTCCATACTTAACTAAATAATGATTCTTCGTAAAACCGTTGCCGGTAGGTTTCAATCTCTGATTTCACGACTTTGTCAGACATCTTTTGAATTTTGCTGATAAAATTGTTTGCCGCAATTAAACGCTGCGTTAACAATTTTGCTATGTTATAACAAATGGTGAGCACCGCCGGGTCTTGTTCTTTTACTTTTTCGTGAAACTGTTGACCGTCAATAACCCATAACTCAGAATCTTCGGCAGCGCGTATGCTGGCCGAGCGGCATTTCTCTCCCAATACACAGACTTCTCCAATCACCGCGCCCGCTTCGATTGATGCGATGACAGATTCGTCTTGTTTGTCACTGGATAATAATAACACTTCCATCTTTCCAGAATTGAGTAAATACATGCTTTCGCCAGTATCTCCTTGATGCCATAGATATTCACCCGCTTTAATATGCACCGGATCCGGTAAGGTTTCCAAAAATTTATCGATGTATTTTTGATCTACACCTTCAAATATAGGGCTGTGACGAGCATTCTTTTTAACCATATCATAATCCTAAAGTTAGGGTGGCTTTAATCACTCTGCCTATGCCTATTATAAAAGCGGCTTCTCGCAAACTGCACTGACGCGAGTTTGCCATTTTTACCACACGCTCAAAGGCATCTACCATGTAATTTTTTAATTCTCTATGGATTTTTTCTAAACTCCACCGCGCTTGCTGAATATTCTGCGCCCATTCAAAATAAGAAACGGTTACCCCGCCCGCATTGGCAAGAATATCAGGCACAACCAGAATGTTGCGCTTAGCAAAGATTTCATCCGCTTCAGGTAAAGTAGGACCATTAGCCGCTTCAATTAAATAACGGCATTGTACTTCTTGCGCTAATTTTTTATCAAACACGTCACCAAGAGCTGCCGGGATCAGGACGTCACATTCGGTAACCAGCAATTGATCTGCGGTGATATCACGAGCTCTTGGAAAACCTTTTAACGAATGGTTTTTGTCATAGTAATTTTTTAATTCCACTATATTTAAACCATTTTCAGCATAAATTGCACCGTTGACGTCAGATATGGCAATCACCTTACCGCCTTTCTCGTGCAAAATCCTCGCAGTATGGAAACCGACATTACCGAAACCTTGTATAACAAACCGAGCTTGAGTGATATCTCGTTTTTCCATTGCCAATAAACATTCAATGATGATAACTACCCCACGTCCTGTGGCCTCTTCTCTGCCTTCGGAACCGTATAAAAATATTGGTTTCCCAGTAACAACGGCGGGTGTAAAACCACGATATTTAGAATATTCCGACATTATCCAAGCCATGACTTGAGCATTCGTATTGACATCCGGGGCCGGGATGTCTTGGTAGGGACCAATGATTTCTTTTATTTTTCCAGTAAAAGTTTTGGTAATGCGCTCCAGCTCAGCAGAAGAGAGCTTTTCTGGATTGCACGCCACTCCCCCTTTCGCGCCGCCATAAGGTAAACGCAATAAAGAGGTTTTCCAAGTCATTAACGAAGCCAGAGAGTTAACGTCATCTTCATCCACGGTTGGATGAAAACGTAAACCGCCCTTCATCGGGCCTAAAGCATTGTTATGTTGAACACGAAAACCGGTAAAATTGGCTAATTGTTTATTATCCAATTCAATCGTTAAGTCCATTTTTACGACACGGTATGGTTTTTCTATACTTTGCGCTAAGGCTTTGGAAATATCCAATAAGACTATGGCGTGTTTAAGATAATATTGAGTGGCCTCAATGCCCATTTTTTTCTCCAATGACAACTTTGGATTTATCTAATGCACTTTTGGTAAACAATTGATAATCCAACTCCCCCAATCGCCCAGCTAATTGAGTTCGTATTTTTTCTTTTTCTTCCATGGAAGCTTGGCTAATATCCCTATTTTGCAAGCTTTTCAGTAAAATTATAGCATAATTTCCATCAGGCAAGAGGACGCTCGTCACTGTTTTTTTAGCCGGATCAGCGTTGGGAGCGATTTTAAATACCGCCCCAAGCAATTGCGGTGGGATAGTTTTATTATCGCGACTGGCATCATTTTGCTCTTCCCATTTTAAATGAAACTGGTTCGCTAACGTTTCCGGTTTTGCCCCCGTTTCTAAACTGTGTTGGATTTTATAGGCTTGTAATCCCGCTTCTTTTTGGCCGGCATCCTTTTGAAGACTTTTAGTAATTTCTTCTTTAACTTCAGTCAAGCTCTTGGTTTGACTGGACTTGACTTCAGCCGCTCTCAAGACCATTACCCCTCCGTCATTTAACTCAATGGGAAAGCTATTATTTTTTTGTTGCAACACTTCATCATTGAAAATGGCAGAGATCACCTTCGCCTGTGAAAATAAAGGATCATTTGGAATACCTTCATTGCTCATCCAATCCGTAATTTTGACAGGGATTCCGAGTGCTTGAGAGGCTTGGTCGAGAGATTGAGGATTACTATAAGTAATCTGCTGTAGCTTTTCACTTTTTTCAGCCAACAATTGACCTAAAGCATGTTGAGACACTCGTTTTTCCAGCTCAGGTTTTGCCTCTTCGAAACTTTTACCACCAAAAGTAGCTTTATTTTCTTCATAGTAGGCGCGCATTTTTTCAGGTGTCAGCTTAACTTGGGACTTTAAAGACTCAGGCGATAAATATAAGTAAGCCACTTTAACTTGCACTGGGCTCACAAACTCATCTTTATGTGCATTATAATATTCATTAATCTTATCTTCCGTGGGCTTGGCGGTAGCCATAAAATGAGTGACGGGCAGAATAAAATATCCGAAGCTACGCTTTTGATTTAATAAACCGTATACCTTTTCAATTTCTAAAGACGTAGCAAAGCTGCTATTTTGAATACCAGCCAAGAGTTGATTCGCCAGAACTGTTTGTTGAATCTTGTTGAAAAACATCTCAGGGGGAATGTTATTTTGGTTGAGAATTTGTTGAAATTTTTCTGGAGAAAATTTGCCGTTTTCCTGAAAATCAGGAATTTGCATTATTGCTTGCCTGACTTGCTGGGAACTGACTATAAAACCCATCTTTGACGCAGTCTGCAACAGCACTTGATCTAAAATAAGTTGTTCCAATGCCATATATTGCAATTGCTGCTGAGCTTGTTCGTTTAAAGTTTTACCTTGTCTGGTATAGTTTTGCAGTAACGCTTCGTAAGCGTTTTTGACTTGTTCAGGGGAAATTTTAATCCCATTCACGGTCGCCGCCGGTTTTCCTTCCTGACCACTACGATTTATGTAGTATTCGAGACCCAAAAGAATAAAGGCTGCCGCTACTATTGCAATCACAACTCCAGCAATCCAACCTTGTATATGCTTACCGATAGTTTGAAGCATAGCGTTATCCAAAATAATATTGTTTATATCCTGCGCATTGGCAAGCCAATTGCTCGGAATGAAGGGGGGAGAATCGCGATTTCCCCCCTTTCAAACCCCCATCGCGTAGAGTCAATTCCCGCTAAGCGGGAATTGCTACAAGTAATAAAAATGTTTTAACTTTAATGAAATACCTTGGCGATTGCAACTCCGCATCGGGGTTAAATTGATTTAAAATATTGATATTGTTATTTTTTTAAGCAAATTGATTTTTCTTGATAGGAAATGACAGCTTGCCTGTTTTTAATGAAAAACGACACCCTTTAACCAAGAGGTGTACGATAATATTTTTGCCGTAAACTGGCTCCTGATATCCGACTTCAGAAATATTAGTTTGCTCAATATTTTTGCCATCAATAATAACAACACTACCAGATCCTCTGCATTCTGACTTGTATCCTTTAGTAACGACCAGCGCGCTATCCTCTCCCAATCCCAATCCTAATTGTCCAGGGTTAACCATGATTGCTTGTGCAAGACGGAGGAAACGGCCTCGCCTTATAAAATGGGTATCAATAATACAGTTAGACAAAAAACCTAGCCCTGAAATGGTTTTTAAATTATTTAAAAAAAAGGCTTCTTCGATATTACCTTCATAAATCATAATATTAGTTAGCGCCATTGCCCCTGCACTCGTTCCAGCTACAATAAAATCCGAATCATGGGTATATTTTTCTTTAATAATATCGTTAAAGGGGGTACCGCTTAAAATCGTGGCTAATCGAAATTGATTGCCACCAGTAAAATATACCGTGCGCGCTTGCTCTATCCTTTTTAAGATTTTTTTATTATGCGCTTCTTCACGACTGCCAATATGAATAAAATGGGGTGTAGCACGACTAAATCTGGCAAAAGCATGTTCATAATATGCTTTCATCTGATTCGGGACTGAGCTGGCGGTGGTGATAATTTCAATTTTTTTTTGGTGAGATTCCGGCAGCAACTCCTTTAAAATTTCGAATTTTTTAAATTCTTTATTTATTTTGTTTCTATGTTTTTGCAGTTTTGGATCTTCACCGGTATCTTCAGCGCCACCGACAAGGATTAATTTTCCATGGATCATTGCAGGGGGATCTCATCCGATAAAGACTTGGCTTTGATTAAGGAAGCTAAATAGTTTATTGCTTGTTGCGGTTTTTCAGGAAAATGTAAAATAAAATCTCCGGTCAAAGCGGTTTCCATCGCGTGTTCTAATGCTTTTTGTTCATCAGCTATCACCGTGATTTTTTTTAAAGAATTTTGTGATCGGATACCCTCAATTAAAAACTGACTGATTTCTTCGTGCGTTTTACCGCGGCCATCTTCATCTAAATGAATCAGTATCTCGTCAAATATTTCTGCCGAATGAAATCCGATTTTCATCATATCTTCTGGCCGGCGATCTCCTGGACAGCCAATGATTCCGATTTTTCTATTTGAGTATGTTTTTAAGTATTCTTTAATTTCTAAAAACGCTCCCACATTATGGGCATAATCTACTAAAATTTTAAAATTGACAAAATCAAACAGGTTCATTCTGCCAGGCAAATACTCGCTATTAGGCATAAATTGAGTTAAACAACGATGAATCGCGTGAGTGGGCATATTACTTAATATACCCGCTAACACAGCAGCCAAGATATTTTGAATCATTGCACGGGATGTTCCATTCATGGTAAGTGGAAAATCCATCAAATTGCCCAAAATTATAGTTTCATAATTCTTTTGGACAATCAGTTCATTATTCATAATATAAGCGCATATCTCTTTTTTTAAAATATGTTCTTTAATGCGCGCGTTGTTATCCTGTATGCTAAAAAAAGCCAGTTTACAATCTAATTCGTCTTTTAAAGAATAAACTATATCATCATCTGCATTCAATATTGCATATCCGTCATTTGCTGTACTGTGTAAAACTACGCTTTTAACTTGCCTTAATTGTTCCATTGTCTCAATACCATCAATTCCTAGATGATCACAGCTAATATTAGTTAAAATGCTGATACTACATTTATCAAAACCCAGCCCAGCACGCAGAATACCGCCCCTCGCACATTCTAAAACCGCAAAATTAACTAGCGGATCTCTTAAAATCATCCTGGCGCTTCCAGGTCCACTACAATCGCCACTGCGCACCAGTTGATTATTAATATAAACTCCATCTGTCGTTGTATAACCGACGTGGTAACCGATTTGCTGCGCGAAAAACGCGACGAGACGGGTGGTGGTGGTTTTGCCATTTGTTCCCGTAATTGCAATAAGCGGGATTCGAGAATCACTTCCCGATGGATAAAGCATGTCAATGATATTTTTAGCGACATTTCTCGACATTCCCACCGTAGGATTGAGGTGCATACGCAATCCGGGTGATGCGTTCACTTCGATAATGGCACCAGTTTCTCTTGTTAAGGGCTGATCAATCTGCTGCATAATGACATCTATGCCACACACATCTAAATTCATTAAACGTGCAATTCTTTCGGCAATTAATTTATTTTTGGGATGAACGATGTCCGTTACATCCTGTGAAGTGCCACCCGTGCTTAAATTAGCGGTATATTTAAGAAAAATTTTTTGATCTTTTGGCAAAATACTGTCTGCGTTTAAATTATTTTCTTCAAGTATAATATTTGTCGTCTTATCCAAGGTGATTTTGGTTAATATATTTTCGTGATTGTTACCTCTATGAGGATTATTGTTGACTTCTGCTATCAGCTCTTTAATTGTCGCGGTTCCATTACCAATGATAAAAGCAGGTATGCGTTCTGCAACCGCTACGAGTTTATAATTTACGACTAAAAATCGGAAATCACCGCCTTGAACAAATTCCTCTATTATAATGCGAGAAGAAATATTTGCGGCTCTGTGAAAAGCCAAAACTGCCGCTTTTTTTGAAAAAATATTAGTAGTCACACCTCTACCATGGTTGGAATCTAATGGTTTAATGGTCATAGGATAATTTAAGGCATTAAGCGCAAAGTCTAGTTCACTTTGATTGGTAACGACAATGCCTTTAGGAACTGGCAGATAAGCGGCTGCAAGTATTTTTTTGGTTTTTTCTTTATTGGAAACCAAATTCACACTGATAAAACTGCTGTGTGATGTCAGTGAAGACGCTAGTAATTTCTGTTTACAACCATGACCCAACATTAACAAATCTTCTTCCTCTAATTCCAGCAAAGGGATATTTCTGGCTGCGGCTTCCTGTACTAATGCTCGAGCACTGCTGCCTAAGCCTTTAAATGATTTAATTGCTTTTAATTCGGCAATATCTGTTTCTAAATCAATATAATTATCCTGAGCTGCGATAGTTTCAACGATTTTTACTGCAGTTTTGGCAGCATATATACCGGCCTCTTCTATTTCATATGAGAAAACTATATTGTAAATGCCTTTTTTTCCAGCAGAACGAGTCCGGCCATAACAATTATCCATGCCAGCAAGAGATTGGATTTCTAAAGCCACATGTTCAATGACATGTCCTAACCAAGTGCCTTCTTTCAGCCTTTTTAAAAATCCGCCTTTGTGACCTTCCGAACAGTAATGATTTTCTAAACTGGGTAATAAATTGGAAAGATGTTTTCCAAATCCCGGAATTAAATGGGTGGGCAGTTCTTCATATTGCTTTAAATCTAATTCGACAACAATCAATTTTTTCCAATAATTAGACCAATAGTTAGGGCCTCTTATTATCTTGATATTTAGAATTTCCATATCGTTATCTCCAATTTGAGATTTAGGATAATTAGGAAAATTAGGCAATATATTTTATTATTAATGAAAAAATAATAGCCATTTATTTTTAGTAATAGTTTTTCAAAAATATTATTGTTCTAATTATAGACTATTTTTTAGAACCACTTTTACTCTCGCTTTTTTTATATCTTTTTTCCATCCCAATTAATTGCTTTGCCATGACTCCTGGTTATTGAGCTTCATCTTAAATAAAAGATATTTAAACTTAGCACTATTTTAAAAGATTGCTATATTTATTAAACATTCCATCTACAGTAAGTTTTATGAACGTTATTGATTTATTAAAAAAAGACCATGAAAAAGTGAAAACCATCTTGGAGGCGTTAAAAAATACGACTGAACGAAGCATTAAAACTCGAGAAGAAAAATTAAATATTCTTAAAAAAGAATTTATTATTCATGCTCAGTTTGAAGAAAAAGTATTTTACCCTTCTGTAAAAGCTGAAGATGAAATTAAAAATTTGGTCTTAGAAGCCTATGAAGAACATTATGAAGTAAAAATCATGCTAAAAGAACTAGATAAATTAGCCCTTGACGATGAAAGATGGAAAGCCAGACTAACAGTTATTAAAGAAAATATCGAACATCATATCAAAGAAGAAGAAAATGATTTATTCCCTAAAATTAAAAAATTAATTCCTGCTGAAAAGCTTGAAGAAATGGCTGAGCAATTAAAAAAATTTAAAGAACAACATAAATAACTCACGCTAGCTCACGCTTATTAACTCTCAAACCCCATCTTTTTAAGGGCTAAACGAAGCTCATACAATGGCAGCCCTAACACAGCGCTATAAGAACCTGAAATTTTTTTTAAATAAGATAAACCGTGCTCTTCAACTACTCCAGCTCCTGCGCATTGAAGCGCATAGGGAAAAGCTGAAAAATACTGGTCTATAGAATCTTGGTCCACGTAAAACTCCAGTGTTGCTCCACTTACCCATTGGGTAGATTCAATGCTTATCCAACGATTGTTGTGACAACCAAATTTTTCTAGACAACATCCCGTCAATACTTCGATAGGCCCGTGGCATTCTGCAGTTAACATAGATATGGCTTGTTGACGATCTTGAGGTTTACCAAAAATTTCATTGCTTGTAATGCTTTTGACTAGTGTGTCCGCCGTGAGCGCATAAAAATAATTTTTATCTAGTGATGATGGCTCAGGTAGATTAAGGGTTTGCATTTTATGTTTAGCAATTATTAATACGTGTTCAGCAAAGTTAGCGGGGATTTCCGCTAATTCTTCATCACTCGAGTGGGTAATGATTTGATAATTGATATTGGCATACTCCAGCAAACGCCGACGCGCCATTGATTGCGAACCAAGATATAAAATGTCAGTATTATTATTCATTTTAATAAATGCGGCGCAGCAGACGGAACTCGAATTCGAGTCATAAAAAATAATTTACCATAATAATGATTATGAATTTACTCAAAAATATCACAAAAATTCGAAAAAAGCTACCGGACCACCATCCAGCGAACGACATGGAATTCGATTTTATACCTATGAGCGCTTTCAATTTTTCCTTCTAAAGCAATTAACGGATCGTGAATACCCCGTCATGTTGTTATTAACGCTTGAAAAAGAACCGGTGAAAACAGTGCGGAGACGATACACTTAAGCACTCGTAACATTGGTTTTAAAATGAACATTTATAAAAAGCACCGCCCAGATTGTACACTCTGAGTAAATTTCGGTATACTTGGATAGAACAAAATAAAAGTCTATATACTTTAGATGAAATTCGTAAAGATACAAAAATCGAAGGACAAATCTATAATTTATATACTTAATTAAGGAACAAAACACATGGTGAAAGCGGCAAGACGAATTGACGACGGAGACCACCCGATGTCCTTAAGCAAAGAACGCATCCTGACGATAGAAAGTTTGACCATGGATTTACTCAGAGAAGTCTATGGAGGTAGCGAAGAAATCATTCCCCCGATTGATTTGAATAAAATAATTGAAAAAGCGGGTCTAACCCTGATGACCGGGGAAGGAGGTAATCCGAATATTGCTGGTTCCTACGATCGCGTAGAACGCACCATTACAGTTAAGAAAAGTGACCCTTGGTTTCGCAAAGTATTTACCATCGCCCATGAATTAGGCCATTACTATTTACACACGAATAAACCTTCCGAAATTTTTTACCGGCAAGACTTGGATTTTCTGGTAAAGGGCGATGAAATAGAACAGGAACAAGAAGCTAATTGGTTCGCCGCCAGCTTGTTAATGCCCAAAATGGTGTTTAGCCGATTTTGGATGCTGATTCAGGATATTGATGAATTGGCACAACGGTTTGGGGTGTCATCAACCGCTTGTTATTATCGGTTAAAAAATTTAGGAATGATTTGATGGCAATTCAGGACGAACCCGCTCTCCAGGAGGAGACAACTCAAAAATTTAACACTCGGACATTCGCCACTGGTTTTGCGCATCGAGAACCGGTATATGTTCCTCAAGAACCAGAGCAAATCAACCGAAATAAAAATATCCAAGAATTTTTGGCGCTGTGCTTGGAAGATTATCGGGGTCGCCCTAAAAGTCGAAAGATATACGGACGATTGATTAGCGGGTTACTTATCGCTCAGAATTTTTTACTTTATTCCCTGATTGTTTTTCTATCTGTGCGAGATATCGACCACTTGCAACACCTACAGTGGTTATTCAGCGTGTTAGTCTCTGGGACACTGGTAGAAACTTATTTTATTTTTAATCATGTGATTCGTTGGCTATTTAATGAAGTGGATTATAAATCATTTGTGTATCCCCATATTCGATTGGATAAGTAAAAATAATATCCCAAAAGCTAAAGCAACCACTGTTGATTCTCCAGGGATTCATAGTTATGGCGGAGCGGACGGAAATCAAATTCCCATCATAACAAATTGATTTATAACGAAATTATTATAAGCCAATTCATAACATACCCCCAAAAATTCCGGCGCTTGAAAATCAATCGAACCGGAGTCCAAAGTCCTAATGTAATTCATTATCCTTTTTACTGCAACCTAAAATTTAGTGATTACTCGTGCGCAAAGCACTCGCTATTATGGAAGAAGGATGGTATTCATATTCACAAGGGACTCCCGTATATCAAGTAAGCCTTTTTGAGAGTTGCCGATGCTCACTACCCAAAAACATTAGACCTCAACATTTGGTTAAAAATTCACCTAATAAATAATAACCAAGTACTTAAAAGTATTGAATCAAAAAAATCAAATACTTATGATAAGCTACCCATTATGATTTATCAGTAGTCAAATATGTTCAAACTTAAAACAAACCAGGGTTGTCCACTACTGAAAAGACTTAGTTGAGTCCTGCAAAATCTGACGGCTCCATTTAGTTAATATTAAAGTCCAAAAAAAGAAATGCAAATTTCTCCTAGTAGAATTTTAGCAACATAGATGTTATAATTTCAGATACCTACAGTACGCTACTCAGATGCTTTTAGTCCCCTTTCTTGTAACAAAAAGGATGAACCATGCAATTTGCCAACAATCTCGTTAAATCATCAAAGTCTATGCAACGTTACAATTTATCCAGCAACAATTTAATAGAAAATCGTCGAGAACGTTTTTTATCTTTGTCTGAAATTAAATCATTCTGGCATGGACTAGAAAAAGCACCCCTATCACCTCTTTCTAAGCTAGCATTCAAAATTCAATTGTTGACTGCTCAAAGTCAAAGTACAGTTATTTCTGCGAAATGGTGAAATCGACTTAAATGCCGGATTGTGGAGAATCCCAGGCGTAGAAATCATTAATCGTTTTCCTCATCGCATCCCCTTATCGAAGATCTGCTTATCATTGCTGAACGAACTCAAAAATATCTCAGGCAATTCAAATTGGTTGTTTCCCTCCCTCACAGGGGAGGACACTCATATTAATATGACAGTAATCAATCATGTATTAAGGAAAAATCATTCTCATTTTGAAAATACTAAACCCTTTTCTTCTCACGACCTTAGAAGAACAGCCACCAGCCAAATGATAGCTTTGGGTATACATCCATTAATAATCGATAAAATACTCAACCATACAGAAGATAGTGCTTCTGCATTCTACGAACACCATACCAGCGATAATGAGAAAAAACAGGCTCTTGAAAAATGGGGAGAAATCATTGAAGCCTTAGTTAACTCTTATCAATAAATATCAAGTCTCAATCAAAGTTAATCAGAAGAATAATTAAAAAACTTGCAAATATCATTAAATAAGTCTGTCATTAAAAATACATCAAATATTACTTTCTTCATAAAATTACAAGTCATATTGATATAACGCATCACATTATAATATTTAAAAATACCCCCATCATTTTAGTGACTTTTTAGATCACATATATAGTCAGCTATAAATTTTCTTCTAAAAATTTGTGATAATTATAAATCTCAGATTTCAGCTTGAATTTTTTAGTATTTTTAAGCACTGCATAATAGTATGATTGACTATCGCTCTGTAAATGCAGGGCATCATAAAGTTGCCACTCATTAGCCGGTGCAATACTATCTTTTTTTGTAAAGAAATGTGTTAATTTTTTCTTCTTTTTCAAGACTTCTAAAATATCTTGAGATATATTGTTTTCACCATCTGCTATTTCATAAAGAACTTTCATGTCTTCTTTTGATTTTACAATTAACAAAGTGGGTTGCCCCTCTTTATTAAATAATATGTAACTACCACTCTCATCCAGAGCATAATACTCCACGGCATTATTCTGTTCGATTGTTTCCAGAAAAAATTTAATAAAAGTAGGGTCGTTAAATGATATAGTGGACGATTTTTTCTCCATAGCGAGTAAAGCAGAATGACTCAATTTTTGAAAAAATTCGATTTTTAAATCCGCAATTTCCTGAAGAAGTTTTTCGAAGAGATTTTCATCACTTTTCCGAAAAAAGCGATCAATTAGTCCGGTATTAAACATCTTAACGGCTTTTTCGTAACCTTCTTCACCAGTTAATAAAATTTTTTTCACAGGCATATGTCGAATTTGCTCAAAAAGCTCTTCACCATTTAAACCCGGCATTGCAAAATCGACAATAATAACCGCTATCTCATTAAAACGATTTTTATTATAAATTTCTTTGTGTAATTGACTCAGATCAAGGTTAAAGATGGTTTTTTCTGAGTATTCCTCTTCAATCCGCACTGATTTGTCCGAGAAGTTGATAGGTGGCTTTTCTTTAAGAAACTCTAAGGCTTTTTTAGGGTCATTAAAAATGCGGATAGGCACTTCCTTATCCAGCATCACAGCTTCCAGATTTTGAGAGTAGTCTATGTCGTCATCGACTAAAACAACCTCTGTAGGATGAAAATAAAGCGGCAATTCATTAATCATATTACTTCCTTATAAAGAACAAAAATTATACCATATGAATTCCCAATGTCGAATTCATTAAAAATTCATTTAATTTTTAATAGAAGGGAAATATAGCACAAATTCTGTATATTCATTTAATTCACTGCGACATTCTATTTTACCTCCCAGACTTTCCATCACCATTTTACAAAATGACAACCCTACACCAGTACCCTGGTGAGTACCTTCTGTAAAAAAACGATCAAAGATTTTGGATAATGTTTGTTTCGCAATTCCCTGACCAGTATCTTTAAAATGCAATTGATTAAAGTCTCCCCCTGGGCTAGTCCAAATGAAAATTTCACCCTTACCTACTTTCTCAATAAAATAAAGCGCATTTCTCAATAAATTAAAAATCACGTGCTTAATTAATATTTCGCTACCGTAAAAATTAAAGTCTTTGATTTCTTTGATATGAACTAGAGCAGCTTTGCCTGGTTGAAAACTATATTCCGCTATTCCAGCATCGACACATTGTTTAATTGAACAAAAATCATTTCTTTTTAAGTTATTTTCATCTGCACTAATACTCATTAAAATCATATCAATCGTTTGGTGGGCTTTTTTAGCAGAGTTATCAATTCTCTCTAAAGAGTCCTGTGAAATATTAAGTACCTTTCCAGAGATAGGTTTGATTTCTAAACCATGTTTTTTCGCTTGACGATAAGCGTCGAACAATCTTGGCAGCAATCCTACCAATCCCTTAACTCCCGCTCTAATTGAAGTCAGAGGCGTTCTTAATTCATGGGCTATACTTGCGCTTAATAAAAGCATTCCATCCAGGCGACCCTCAGTCTTTTTCAATTTCTCTTGAGTATCTTTAATTTCAGTAATATCAGTCGAGGTTCCCAGTATTCCTATGCAATGCCCATGCTGATCGCGCAAAGGCAATTTATTCACTAACATAACAATACGAGAGCCATCCGGCCTTATCAATATTTCTTCTACATTAACCCTGGGGTTCCCCTGCATGACTTCTTGATCACCTTCTATAAAAAGTTCAGGCTCTCCTGTTCCCCAATTTAAATCAAAATCTGTTTTGCCAATAACTTCTCTCGGAGAATGCTTTCCTACCAGGGTGGCAAATCTTTGATTACATCCCAGATAAATTGAGGCAGTGTTTTTCCAAAAAATAAAATATGGAATTCTTTCTATTATATTCTCTAAATATATTTGGCTATTTGATTCTAATTCAGGGTTTTTCATAACCGCCAGTGATTTCAATTTATCAGTTTTTTTTCTTCTTTGATTTTTTCCAATCCAATCCATGGTATTTTACTCACTCAAACAAAATATTCTTCTACCGCAAAAAACTCTTCATGATGTAAACCAGCCCAATGATTTAAAATATCTCTTGCTATTTTTTCAGGAAAAGCATGATAACCTGGCTGTATTTTACCTGATAGAATCAAGTCAATGCTGATATTATGCGCATATAGGACTGGATCAAGGTATTTCATTGTAGTCGGTTCGGCAATTGAAAAATTTAAAGGTTTTTTTTCAAATAAGATATCTTTTACATTAAAATTATCACCATATTCATCTTCTGCACCCATATTACTTAAGATCGCTTCATTAAAATCTGATTTGCAGAAATGATAAAAATCAGACAATAAATTTTTTATTCCTGATGCTGTCACTATAAAAGCAGTATCCTGAAGTTCTTCTTTAATTTTTTCTCTGGCGTGTCCATCTATATACTTTACTCCTCTACTCAGAGCAGATTCCATCGCCATTCGATTAAGATCGACTACTACAATTTTATCCGTAAATTTTATCAAAGATTGTACAATTCCTCTGCCTACTTTACCGTACCCAAAAACCATAAATTTTTTATCATGTAATCCCTGGTAAGTAGACAATGTTAAAGCACGAATAAATCCATCTCCAGTTCCAAACAAGGTTTCTAATAATTTTAGGGGAGAATCATCAACAGAAATCATGGGATGAGTAAGTCTTGCTTTTTTATATATTTCCCCACCCGTTTGAGTCAATTCCACAGTACCTTTTTTCGGCGGAGGAAGATGAATGAGTTCTCCACAACAGTCCAAATGGAAATCATAATCGGCTTTAAAGGTATGCTCGATTTGTACCTCAACATTGGCTGCTTTTAAAATATCTATTGCGTCTTGGTTAGGAGGTAAAAGAGTGATGCAACTGGCAGTTACTTCAGCACCCCCCTGTAAGAGAGTTTCCATTTTTAAAACCGCTTCTATAGTCAATGGAATATTATGTAGTATTTTTAAGTTTCGATAAGGACGAGTGCGAGCAACATCCTCACGAAATTGAGATAAAAATGGCATCTCTTCTTTTTTATATTTTGTTCTAGCATTATCAAAGGCATTAAAATTAATCATTTTTATCTCTTACAGTAATTTCTTTATCTCTTATAGTAAATTTCACAGTTGACTCTTAAAAAGCGGTTGGGATGGTGAATGCTCTTGGGCTGCCCCGATGCGTGAGGATATCCAAAAGGAAGTAGCTCTGCTCAATCGAACTGGTTCACTAGCTGGCTTAATTTCTATTTTTAGAGCATAAGGGTACTCCTTCCCAAGCGCTTCCCTACTACAATTTTGTAATGGCTTTAATCGCTCAATTTGACCACAATAATGTGTCAGATTTTTTAATGTATCAGTAATTTCTTCATCTTTTATAAAGAGAAAACCTGTTAATCCTTTTGCGATAGATATTTTCTTGGAATTTAAGTTCATATAGTCAAATATCACAACGGAATTAATTCCCTCTTTAAGTTGAGGTATAATTATCTTTTCGGCAATTTGTATATGCTCGGGGTGATTAACATAATAATCTCGGTGAGTTTCGTTTTCAAAATCCATAAAAAAATAATGACTCATTTTATCATCAAGGCATTCCCCAAAATGGAACTGGGTACATCCTGGCATTTTTTTACTTAAAATTTCCAAATGGCTACGAATTGAAATAATTGCTTCAGGATTATTTTGGATACTCAAAAAAACAAGATGTCTTAACATTTTTCAACCTCCATTTCATTTGTAATAAAATTTAATTTATTGTTCATTTCCTGGATATTTTTTTGACTCGCAAAATAAACAGTTACCTTCTCTAAATCTGCGGCTGAGTATTTAAACTGAAGCCCTTTCAATTCTGTAAATAATATATGGTTGTAAAAACGTGTCCAATCCTGGATATGAGTGGCTGTAATAATAGCATAGCGATTGAGTATGCAATACTCAAAAATTTTCTTAAACAATAAAATCCGAGCGGAATTCCCTGCCGCGTAGTGGGGTAAAATAGCTTCTCGATTAAGCTCAATAACCCGAAACTCTCTTTTTAACTTCTCTACAGTGAACCCTAATATCCTTTGCGCTTCAGGATACCTTTCTAGTTCTAATTTTCCATTAAGATCCTCTGGACACAATCGGGCGCAAGCCACTATTTTGCCTTGTTGCTTTACGGAAAACCATATGGCTATCTGATCATAATCATCAACCAAACAAAATTTTTGCTTGATTATATCGACATGAATACCTGAACAATTGTTTTGTTGAATATCCCATTTCATTTTTTCTATATAACAATGATAAAGTAAGCTTCGGGCTTCATTAAGCGAATCTAAGTCATGAATCATATTGACTTGTAAGAAACCAGGATAATCCAGGTCATCGGGTTTTGGTCGTGGCAAAGACTTTGGAAATTTAGGCACATAACCGGATTTTCTTGTTTGAATAGACATCCCTTTGCGCGAATAGCTTTCCACGCTTTCATTTGAAAAATCACTTAAATCTTCTGACTTATACATTCACCTACTCTCTATATTTCGAGAGTTTCACCTTCTCTAAGGAATCAACCTGATTTTATAAGGGGGGTTATTTCTCTTTCAATCAAGCAGTTACACCCCTCATTTTGATTTTTTATTCCTTTAGCTAAGTGAAATTCTCTTTATTTCCTAATTCCACCACTTAAAGTGGATGATAATTAATACCTAATTAATTTTAATGCTTACAAAATGGGACTCTTGGATTATATACCCCCCTAACCAGTCTGTAAACAAGGAGGCTGTATTAGTTAACTGTATTGAATTTGTATTGAATAGTCATTACCGTTAAAGTCGATGCTTTATTATACTTATTTAATGTATCATTTATTTAAATTATCTTGCCCACCAATGAAGAAACCGCGCTTAAGTAAGAGAGTAATTTTGAGTTCTCATTCACTATCCATCCTTACTTACTCGGGTTTAGACAGAGTGGCAGCAACATCAGGCCAATCAAAAACAGGCAACCCATGGCATTTAAACCGCCGCAGTAACCCACCGGTTTTACAAGGCAGCTTTCGCTTGTGAGGGCTTCAGCGCCTTGTAAAACCAATGGATAACTGCTGCTAACGTGCCCGTCTTATTCTCAAAAAGGGACATTTTAACTTTGCACAAAGTGGGACATTTCTACTTTGCATTGACATACTTAGCCATTTTCGAAACTACTTTGTTGCCGTTCAAAATATAGTGGTTGTAAACATTTTTCTTGATGAACATAATCAGATACTTTTTTTAAATTTTTTAATGAAAATTCATATCTAGCAATCGGCATTTGTTCATCATAAAAAGTAACAAATAATTGGGCATCTGCTAATTTTTTTATATTAAATATGTCTCCCATTGCATTAAATTGCGGGTAACTATTATTTAGAAAATAAATCATCTTTCCTTCTGGTATAGATATGCCTACATTCGTCCATGGTAAATTATCAGTTCCAAGAATAGTTTGCAAAGTTGCACGGATCTCTATAGTATTTTTATTTTTTATATTTTTCGAATCTGGCCTGATTTCAATAAAAGCACCATTTTTATATTGGAAGGCAACACAACCGATTCCAAATTCTTGCTTTAATGTCTCACCTTTATAGTATTTAATTTTCCAAATTCCAATCTTATTCAAATCTTGTGCTTGTACTGCTAAGCAACTGACTAAAGCAAGTATTCCGGGACAAAAATAAATTAACTTTCTATTCATAATGCAGTTTACTTTTCTGTATTAAATAATTTAAAGTTAAACATGCAAAGTAAAACATTTCGTGACCGAAAATGCCCCCAATAATGCCCCGTTTTTTGCTGGCTTTTGAAGGTACATAATGGACATTACCGGAACTAGTTTATTTAAAAAAACCAGTAATTACAAGCACTTCAGGACTACTTCGGAACCTATCGGAAGGTAAAATGGCGGAGCGGACGGGACTCGAACCCGCGACCCCCGGCGTGACAGGCCGGTATTCTAACCAGCTGAACTACCGCTCCG
>CBFGTC010000014.1:0-51344 GCA_965651935.1 uncultured bacterium | reverse complement strand
AGGGGGACATTTTCACTTTGGTAATAGAGGGGACATTTTAATTTTGGGTTGACAGACTCTGAAGTTGACATTGATTTCCAGTAATGAGAAAGATAGAATGAGACTGTTTTATTTAACGGTTAAAATTTTTAATTTAATAACAATATCTTAAAAGGAGTTTGTATGCGCAAAGTTCCCAATTTTAGCTTAGGTCAAATGTCGATTGCATTATTTTCATTATTGTACCAAAAAGTAAGTGGGGCAGGTGATGATGAATTAGAGAAAGACAGTACTCTCGCTATCGTGTTGAGCGGTGTATTATTGGCAATAGGCACAGGAACTCAAATTGCATTGGTAAAAAATTTTAACAAAATAGAAAAACAATCAACAAACCAGGTTTTTTTAAAAAATACCAAAGCAAATTATTTATTGTCCGTTTTATCAGGTCTGGGTTTGGGGGCAGGTGCATGGATCACCCCTTGGTTTAATTTTACTCAATCTAGCCTATTGGGAATGGGATTGAGCGCATTAAATATGTTTTATTCAGAAGTAAAATTAATTTTAAAAGCGCGCGATGATCTGCCTTCTGAAGATCAAAAAAATACTGATACTAGAGATGATTCAACGTCTACACTTACAGAAAATTATCTGGAAACATTGAATCAATTAATTCCTACTTATGATGCGGAGGATCAAAAAAATACCGAATTAGCCAAATCCATTAAAAATAATTCTGTGATTAAATTATTTTTCTTAGTTGTCACGGCGGTAGGACTAGAGGCGGTGTTAAACTATACCGGCATGGGGAAAGCAGAAGAGTATATTACGGCAGAACAAACCGCCTTGTTAAGCCCTATTTTAGCCAATGGTTTATGGAATATGGTGAGCCGTGTTAAAATTCCAGCTATATCATCCCCGGTGATAGAAGAAGGAAAAGAAATTGTAATAAATTATTCTCAATTAGGGAATATCACATAAGATCTTTTTTTGGGGGTTGCAATTCATTATATTATGCTTATGTCTGAGCCCCCAAAATTTGTTCACTTACGCTGCAAAACCGAGTATTCGCTTCGGGATGGTTTGTTACGGATAAAGCCTTGGCTTGATCAAGTTGCCAAAATGGCCATGCCAGCGGTGGCAATGACTGATTTCAGCAATCTATTCGGTTTAATTAAATTTTATAAGGCCGCTATTTCTTTCGGCATCAAGCCCATTATTGGAGCCGATCTAATTCTAAAATTAGAAAATGAAGAATTTCCACTGACATTATTGTGTCAAAATCAACAGGGATATCGTAATTTATTGCAGTTATTGTCGCATTTATATAAAAACAGTCAAAATGTTCAAGGTCAGCCTGTTTTAACCTGGGAAATTCTGCAAAAATTCAATACAGGCTTAATCACACTTTCCGGTGGCCGCGATGGTGATGTTGGAAAAGCCTTGCTTGCTGGACAATCAGAACTGGCTAGACAACGAAGCCGTCGTTGGTTGCAGCTTTTCCCGCAACGTTTTTATTTAGAATTACAACGCACTCGCCGAGCGCAAGAAGAAACTTATATTAACGCCGCTTTGGAATTGGCTTCAGAGCTTGCCATTCCGGTTGTCGCCACCAACGAGGTTTGTTTTCTAAAACGCGAAGATTTTTTAGCCCACGAAGCGCGAACTTGCATTGCTTCTGGGCGAATTCTGGCTGATCCTACTCGGGAGAAAAACTACAGCGAAGAACAATATCTGCGATCGACGGAAGAAATGCAAGCATTGTTTGCCGATATCCCAGCCGCTTTAGAAAATAGTGTACTCATCGCTCAACGCTGCAATGTTAAACTGACTTTAGGTGAAGTACATCTCCCGCAATTCCCTTTGCCGGATAGCTTTGGTGATGTCAATGAATATTTTGCCATCCAGGCTCAGCAAGGATTAGAGAAATTACGGCAAAAAGGCGGTGTCAATGCTTCCAAGTGGGATGAATACGAACAACGCCTACAGCAAGAATTGAACGTGATCAACCGCATGGGTTTTGCAGGATATTTTTTAATCGTGGCAGATTTTATCCATTGGGCCAAGGAGCAGGACATCCCGGTTGGGCCAGGCAGAGGATCAGGAGCGGGTTCGCTTGTCGCCTATGCATTAGGGATAACAGAATTAGATCCCCTGCAACACGATTTACTTTTTGAGCGTTTTTTAAACCCAGAAAGGGTATCGATGCCGGATTTTGACATCGACTTTTGCATGGAGGGAAGAGATCGCGTCATTGAGTATGTGGCCAAGCGTTATGGTGCAGAAGCCGTGTCACAAATTATCACATTTGGCACCATGGCCGCTAAAGCGGTAGTGCGGGATGTGGGTCGAGTATTAGGAATGCCGTATAGTTTTGTGGATAAAATCGCCAAACTGATCCCGTTTGAATTGGGCATGACCTTGGATAAGGCTTTAATTGAAGAAGAGCAACTCGCGACTCGTTATCGTCAAGAAGAAGAGGTAGCAAGTTTAATTGATTTAGCACGAAAATTAGAAGGGATTACCCGCAATGCCGGAAAACATGCCGGAGGAGTCGTCATTGCCCCGACTCGCTTAGTCGATTATACCCCTTTGTATTGTGAACCAGGAGGAAGCAATCCTGTCACTCAGTTTGATAAAGACGATGTGGAATCTGCTGGTTTAGTTAAATTTGATTTTTTAGGGTTAAGGACTTTAACTATAATTCATTGGGCGTTACGTTCCATTAATCAAAAGATCAACATCACTCAAATTCCGTTAGATGACCCTGCTACTTTTGCCTTGCTACAAAAATGCTCTACGACGGCCATTTTCCAATTGGAATCACGCGGAATGAAAGAACTGGTGCGCCGCTTGCAGCCCAGTGTTTTTGAAGAGATCACTGCCTTAGTCGCTTTATTTCGCCCAGGCCCTTTGCAATCGGGCATGGTGGATGATTTTATTGCCAGAAAACACGGCCAAGCCAAAGTGGAATACCCGCATCCGGATTTAGAGCCGATTTTAAAAACCACTTATGGTGTCATTTTATATCAAGAACAGGTTATGCAAATTGCTCAGGTTTTGTCTGGGTATTCATTAGGTGAGGCGGATATTTTACGTCGGGCGATGGGTAAGAAAAAACCCGAAGAGATGGCAAAACAACGGGAGAAATTTGTAGCAGGCGCCACCAAAAGAGGTGTTGCTGCTAAAACTGCCGAATATATTTTTGATCTCATGGAAAAATTCGCAGGATATGGTTTTAATAAATCACATTCTGCAGCCTATGCTTTGATTTCATACCAGACCGCCTGGTTAAAAGCCCATTTCCCCGCTGAATTTATGGCCGCAGTCTTATCTTCCGATATGGATAATACCGATAAAGTGGTTAATTTCATTAGTGAATGTCGGCAAATGCAAATTCCGTTGTTACATCCCAATATTAATCAAGGTCAATATATGTTTGCTGTAAATAAACAGGGGGAAATTGAATACGGTCTAGGAGCTATCAAAGGGGTGGGATTGGCAGCCATTGAGCACATTATCGAGGAGAGGGGAAAAAACGGGCCTTTCGAGAGTTTATTCGACTTTTCCCGACGTCTGGATTCCCGCAAAGTTAATCGACGTGTTATCGAACCATTAATCCGTTCTGGCGCTATGGATGTTTGGGGGCGGCATCGCGCCAGTTTAATGGCTAGCATAGATAATGCCTTAAAGACCGCAGAACAATTGCATCATAATTTGGAATTAGGGCAAGTGGATTTATTCGGAGAAATCCAAAGTCATTTGCCGGTAGAGTACACAAATTGCCCGCCATGGCCGGTAAATATGCGTTTACAAGGGGAAAAACAAGTCTTAGGGATTTATCTAAGCGGTCATCCTTTTGAGCGTTATCAACCGGAATTAAAGTATTTAGGTTATACTCCTATCATTAATTTAAGCCCATCTACCAAAGGGGTGATTAGTGGGGGGATATTAATCCGTCAAAGAGTCATTCAAACCCGTAAGGGCAATCGCATGGCGATAGTGGCTTTGGAGGATTGCACCGGGATGGTTGAAATTACTTTATTCAGTCAACTTTATGAACAAATAAAGACCCAATTAATTTTGGATCAAGTTTTTTTGGTCCGCGGCAATGTGGAAGAAGACACATACACGGGTGGCGTAAGAATAGTGGCTGACGCGTTTGATGATTTGGCCAGTATCCGCAATCGTTTTGCCCGCCGCTTAAAAATCAACTTGACGGATAAGGACGATAATACCGTTTTAATGAAGCGCATCAGTCATTTGTTATCCCCTTTAAAGGGAGGGAAATGCGAGATTATTGTTAGTTATCAAAGTCATCAAGCCAACGCGCAAGTTTTATTAGGGCAAAATTGGCGAGTCAATCTAACGGAACCGCTTTTAAATCAGCTACGGGAAATCTGTCCAGGTGATCAGCTCAGTATTGAGTATTAGATTTTACCGAGGGTGGGAATCGAACCCACACGGTGTCGCCACCACCGGATTTTGAGTCCGGCGCGTCTACCAGTTCCGCCACCCCGGCAAATTGAGCAAATAGTATAAAACAAATTAAACGATATTGGCAAGATCAGTACCTCTACCTGATTCCCAAGGGAGGCGTTTAATCTGAAAATGTACTATCTTTAACAAAAAAGGAGGGATATTTATGTATAATCGTTCAGATAAATTGGACCTTAGGGATGAATTTGAGGAACTTAAATCCGATTTGGATAAATTAAGCGCCGATGTGGCGCATTTGATCAGAAAAGCCACTGTGGGCCAAGTTGAGCGAAAAGTAGCTAAGCGACCTTTTTCCATTATTTTTATGGCGTTTGGCGCAGGCGTGTTGTATGGATTTTGTCATCGATTTTTTCGCTGCAAAAAATAAATTAGACAATCTCTCTAATTCTTTCATTTCAATCCATTCCAACTAGAAACTGTTATACTCTACAGCGATTCACGAAAATTGCTGTATAATCTAAACCGTTTCTAATGTTTGGAGAATTCTTTATCATGAATAATAAGTTAGTTTCTAAGATCCGATGCGCTTGGGCGGTCACTGATCCTGTCAATATAGAATACCATGATCAAGAGTGGGGCGTTCCTATCTATGATGATCGACTATTATTCGAATTTCTTATTTTAGAAGGAGCTCAAGCGGGTTTAAGCTGGCTAACAATATTAAAAAGGCGTGATAATTATCGTAATGCTTTTGATAATTTCAACGCTAAAAAAATGGCGGCATACTCGCAGACGCGAATAGCAGAATTACTGCAAAACGCCGGCATCATTCGCAATAAATTAAAAATTCAGGCTGCTGTGTTGAATGCGCAAAGTTTTTTGCGAGTACAACAAGAATTTGGCAGTTTTTCCAAATATATTTGGGGGTTTACTGACGGCAGCCCCATTTGTCATCATTGGCAGAATCTCCAGCAAGTCCCTGGCAAGAATTCTTTATCGGATACTTTATCCAAAGATCTTAAACAGCGTGGATTTAAATTTGTGGGTAGCACCATTTGTTATGCCTTTATGCAAGCGGTGGGCATGGTCAATGATCATACTACTGACTGTTTCCGATACGCTGAAATTAACCAGATTAAAACTCTCATGCAAGTCTAAAATATTCGATTTATTGATAAAATTGAGATGCTTTTGCCCTGATAAATCCAGTAAATTCTAGAAAAAAAAACACATCTATGCTACACTGAAATTAGTAGGCGATTTTAAAAATCGTTTAAAATTTCAGTTATTTTTGGGAAAATTTATTAGGGAGAGGTGATATTATGGCTAAAACCAGCGACATCCAAAAGGATCTAGGCGCCTTAAAAGATGACGTCGAGAAGTTGCGAAAACATACCGTGGAGTTAGTGTCACAAGTGACAGAAGCCAGTAAAGAAAGTATGAATAACGCCGTTTGTGACTCAAAAAAATTTGTTAAAAATGCGGCAAAAAAAATTGAAAAGAACCCAGTTGCCACTTTAGCCGCCACTGCTGGCGTGGGTGCGATTCTGGGTTGGGTAGTCAAAAAAATCTTCTGCCGAGAATAAATCACTCCAGGTATGCGCACCTACTGTTAAAAAGGGGTTGAACTTGATTAAAGTATTGCTCATTTTTATTTTATCAGTGGTTGCGCTTATCCTGGTGATAGTTAGCGCGGGCTTTTTTATTTCATCTCTTTACTTATTATTTCTTAAAATTTTCCACAGCGGTGAAATTGCGGCTGCTTTAAGTGGAGTCAGTTTATTATTGCTAGCGATTTTGTTACTGCTTGTTGCTATGCTGGTTAAGTCCAGTCTTTTCAAATTTAAAACTCCCAAAGTGCAACAAACTATTCAAGCTATCAGCGAAAATCCTGCAGAACAAACTTTGGAAATTGTAAAAGCTTATCCTTTTCGCAGTGCTTTTGCTGCATTGGCTTCTGGTTTCGTCTTAGGTTTTTGTCCTAAAGTCCGCGATCATTTAATAGATGGAGTCGCCACTTACATCAAAACCGGTTCTATCGCGGATAGTTTGAAAGCATTAAAAACCACTGCTGACGATCAAGAAAATTAAAAAAATTTAACTTCGTTGAACTCGTCTCACTCCGGACACTTGTTGTAATTGGATTAAGATTTTTTTCAAGGGACTTAAGCTTTTAATTTCAATGGTTAAATCGATATAAGCCATATTCTCTAATTTATCTACGCGAGTGGATAAACCCAGTAAAGATAAATGCGCCGTCGCAATCACATTTGAAATATCACGAATTAAACCAGAGCGATCTTCCGCTTCAATTAAAATTTCAACCGGATAATTTTGTAGACTGTTTTGTCCCCAAGTGACTTTGAACAAACGCTCTGGATGTTTTTTTAAAATAAATTGCAGATTGCGGCAATCTTGTTGATGCACGGAGATCCCACGGCCTTTAGTAATATATCCTAGAATGGTGTCACCCGGGATGGGTCGGCAACAACGCGCCAGTTGGGTTAGCAGATTTCCCACTCCTTCAATTTGCAAACCTTCTTGAGATTGTGAAGTTCTCTCTGGGAGTTTAGTAGCAACAATTAGCGGCTTTTTAATCTCTTCCACTTCAGGGTGTTTAATTTTATTTAAAACCGACACTACTCCTAATGAGCCTGAGCCTATCGCAATAAATAATTCATGTAAATTTTTAAATTTAAAAAATTCCACGGCTTTTTCAGCGTCATTTTTTGGTACCCCTTCACGTTTAGCGAGCTTTTCCCATAACGCTTGACCTTGATTGTAATAATGTTCTTGTTCTTGACGTTTAAACCAGCTACGAACTTTTTGCAGTGCCGCGCTTGTTTTTAAGTAATGTGACGCGGGATTGAGCCAATCGCGACTAGGTGCAATTTCTTTGCCGGTAATGATGTGCACTTGGTCGCCAGTCCGCAATTGATGAGTTAAAGGGGTCATGATGTCATTGACTTTAGCGCCTCGGCATCGATGGCCTAAATTGGTATGAATATGATAAGCAAAATCTAAAGGAGTAGCCCCTGTCTCTAAATCAAATACATCACCATTCGGCGTAAATACATAAACCCGATCTTCAAAAATTTTATGATATAAATTATTGCTTGGGTCAGTCACTTCTCTTTGCCAATCCATAATATGGCGTAGCCAATTGATTTTTTCGGAATAACTGGAGGTTTTAACACCGGCATTTTCTTTATATTGCCAATGGGCTGCCACGCCTAATTCAGATTCTTCGTGCATTTGATAGGTGCGTATTTGAATCTCCACGTGGATGTTTTCAGGGCTAATAATGACCGTATGGATAGAACGATAACCATTGGGTTTAGGTTTCGCGATATAATCGTCAAATTCGCTAAAAACATGCCGCCAAGAAGTGTGAACAATACTTAATGCTTTATAACAATCTTCAATTGTCCTTACCAAAATACGGACCGCGCTAGTATCATAGATTTGACTAAAATCGACTTGTTTGCGGCATATTTTTCGAAAAATACTATAAATATGTTTGGCGCGCCCGCTGATTTCCGCATTATGCACGCCAGCGTCGGTGAGAATCCGATTCAAATTATCAATAAAATTATGGATAAAAGTTTCGCGGTCCTTGCGCCGCATTTTTAAAGCTTGAGATATTTTGCGGTATTCGTCGTTATTTAAATAACGAAAAGCTAAATCCTCCATTTGCCATTTCATTTGACCTACCCCAAGCCGGTTCGCCAGAGGAGCGTAAATATGCATTACTTGACTGGCAATTTGCTGTTGTTGTTCAGAAGTCCCATTGCGTAAATGTTTTAAAATCACTAATTGCTCTGCTAATTTAATTAAAACAATACGCACATTATCAACCATGGCTAGGCACATTTTTCTTAGATTATCGGCTCTGCCACTATTTTTTTGTTGGTTTAGTTGTTGAACCGCATCCATTTTGCTTACTCCTCGGGCCAAAGAGTAAACTTCGATCGGTAAGTGTTTTTTAATGATTTCTTCTTCTAAACCTAAATAATAAATACTGGGAAAAACGATGCTGGCAGCAATGGTATTATTGTCACAATTTAAGTTTAATAATTCATCGGCCATTTCCAAGCCTTGCTGTAACATGGAATTTACATAAAGTGGTGTAATGGCCTGGTAATAATCACTGGCAAATTGACAAGCTTGGGTTAATAACCCTATATCAAAACCCCGAGGATCTTGCTGTCTTTGCTCAAGCCATTGCAAGGCCAGCAAATTTAAAGGATTGACAGTGTTATCCATATTTAGCTCTTTTCAAATAGGGCAATTGCTTCGGCATGTTGAGTATGCGGAAACATATCCATAATTCCCGCTTTCGTTAAGCGATATCCCAATTGACTCATTCGGCTGCTGTCTCTAGCCAGAGTGGCTATATCGCATGATACATAAACGACGCGTTGCGGACGCCAATGGGGAATAGTTTCAATAATTTGTTCAGCGCCGCTGCGCGGCGGATCTATTAAAATTTTATCATAATTTTGTTGGCCCCATTCAGTTTTATTTTGAGCTTGAAATAAATCCGCCGTATAAAACTGACAATTGATGATGCCATTGAGCTGAGCATTATGTCTGGCTTGGGCCACGGCCCCGGCATCGCCTTCTACGCCAGTAACCTGCAAACTTTTTTGAGCGATGGGTAAAGAAAAATTACCTATTCCACAGAATAAATCGAGTACTTTATCATGAGGCTGGCAATCCAATAATTCCAAAGCTCTATCGACCATGGCTTTATTCACTTCAGCATTAATTTGAATGAATTGCCAGGGTTGAAATTCCATTTTTAAATGCTGTTGTGGTAACAAATAATATAAATTTTCTTGAAAAGGAGAATAGAGTAAAAAAATACTCTCGATACCTGCGCTTTGTAGATAGATTTGAAATACGTGTTTTTGGCCGAATTCTTGAATCAAGGTTAAATCTTGTGCATTTAAATTTTCTAAATGTCGAATAATCAACGCACAAACATTATCACCTGCCGCAATTTCAATTTGAGGGATTTTATCGAGAATGGAAAGCGATGCAATTAATTGAATCAGTTCTAATATTCTTTGTCCTATGGCTGGAATCAATACCTGGCATTGAGACATATCGGCAATCATCCGGCCTTGACGTTCACGAAAGCCAATGATGACTCGGTTTTTTTTTTGCAGAAATTTCACTCCTAAGCGAGCTTTGCGGCGATACCCCCAAGGAGGGCTGACAATCGGCGGCAACCATTCTTTAGGGGCGATTTTTAAATTTTGAAATAATTCCATGAGCGCTTTTTGCTTAAATAGTATTTGGGCGTTTATTTCAATATGTTGTAGGCTACAGCCGCCACAAAGAGTAAAATGAGGACAAGCTGGATGACGGCGGTCTAAAGCAGGACTTAATACGGCTACGGTCTCTGCCTCGTCAAAATTTCCGCGTTTACGCAGATAGCGCATCTGAACGCTTTCCCCTGGTAAACCCTGGGCGACAAAAACGGTTTTGCCGTTAATTCGAGCGATACCGCGGCCATCATGGCTTAATGATTCAATGCAATGAGTGATGAGTTCAGGATAAATTTTTTTACGCGATTTACTACGCGACTTGCGCGACGTCATGGACTTCGCTCCGGCGTTTTTCTTGGACCATTTCCCAGGTGGTGGCAAAGAGTTCAACATCACGAGCGACGTCTTTAAAATAACGGTATTTCCGCAAAGTTCCTTCACGGGCAAAACCTTGTTTTAATAAGATGCCAATGGAAGCGGCATTCTCTTTGAGGGTGAGCGCTTCTATTCGAAAGACATTTAATTTTTCAAACGCAAAATCAATGACGACCCTTAAGACTTTATTCATAATTCCTTTTCTCCAATAAGCTTGGGCAAGATCATAACAAATTTCCGCACGATGATGATGATTATTCATATATAAACCGACTGAACCAATAATTTGATTATTGTCCCGGCGGGCCAACGTCCAATAGAGGCCCCGTTTATGATAAAATAAATTACGGCAATATTGAATTTCCGCCAAAGCTTCTTCATGGGTAGTGGGTGTGGTCGCTAAAATAAAGCGAGTGACAGCCGGATCTTTACTATAATAATTGAAAAAAGGTTCAGTGTCCTCATCAGACTGCTCTCTAAGCACATAATTTTCGTCAATCACTAGGGTAGGAAAAGGTTTTTGATATACTTCATAAATCATAAGATAATCGCTCCCCCATATGGTCTTAACTCTTTAACAGAATAAAGAAATTAGTTATTATAGTAAACTAAACTTAAGAAAATATTAAGGTAAGCCGTATTGTACAGCGCGCGCAATTCCTGCTCAGCGGAGATTGCCTTTATGTGATAGGGTGTTGAAAAGGGGGTAGATCGCGATTCTTCCACCTTTCATTCCGATCAGTTGGCTTGCTAATGCGCAGGATATGAATTGCTGCAACGAGTGCAGAGCGCCAGGGCGACTTCATTGAAAGACTAATGTCAGGGAAGGTTCGCCCCAAAGGATATACATCAAGGATTAAGTTTACACCAGGATGGTAAACCATAGTCATTTCATGTAGGAATGATAGGTTGCGGACGCTTCGCCAGTTGAAACTAATGACTGAGGGGTAAAGTTAAATTCTGAGATGTGGATTAAAGAAGTGAATAGTTACAGAAAGGAGAATGCCATGAGTCGAGTTGTGATAAGACGTGAAATAGGTCCAGCACGGGTTGTTTTTAAGGATATACCGCCATTGTTGCAGCGTCTTTATCTGTCACGTGGGATAGATTCAGAAAAGCAAATTAGCAAGGAATTGCCGGACCTGATTCCCTACCAAGATATGTTAAATATTCAAGAAGCTGCTGCGCGCTTGGCCAATGCCATACAAACGGAAAAACGCATTTTGATTGTGGGTGATTTTGATACAGACGGTGCTACCAGCACAGCTTTAGCGGTAATGGCTTTAAAGAGCATGGGTGCGAAAAACGTGGACTTTCTAGTACCAAACCGTTTTATTTACGGTTATGGTTTGTCACCTGGAATAGTCGATTTAGCTCAAAAAGAAAAGCAACCGGATTTAATCGTGACCGTAGACAACGGTATTTCCAGCCATGAAGGAGTGGAACGGGCCAGAAAATTGGGCATGGAAGTGATCATAACGGATCACCATCTACCTGCGGATACTTTACCCGAAGGCGCGACTATCGTGAATCCAAACCAAAATTCAGATAAATTTAGCAGTAAATGCATTGCCGGGGTTGGGGTGATATTTTACGTGATGTTAGCTTTACGAGCCCGCTTGGATGATTTGCAATGGTTTACAGCCCGAAACATTAGCCGGCCTAATATGGCTCAATATCTAGATTTAGTGGCTTTAGGCACGGTTGCTGACGTGGTGCCATTAGATAAAAATAACCGAATTTTAGTGCATCAAGGATTACGACGGATCCGGACTGGTGCAGCCCATTATGGGATTTTAGCTTTACTGCAATTAGCGAATCGCCATCCCTCACGTATTCAAGCTGTGGATTTAGGTTTTGTGTTGGGGCCTAGGCTGAATGCAGCTGGACGTTTAGATGATATGTCGCTGGGCATCAATTGTTTAATTGCAGAGACTCCCGCAATAGCCAAAATGCTCGCTGAAAAATTAGATGAATTGAATTGCGAACGGCGGGCGTTAGAGGCGCAGATGCAACAAGAAGCTTTTGATATAGTTCAAAATTTGAAAATGGGAAAAAAACTGCCCCTAGGTCTTTGTTTATATGACGAAACCTGGCATCAAGGTGTGGTAGGTTTAGTTGCGGCTCGGGTTAAAGAAAAATGCCATCGCCCTGTCATTGCCTTCGCCAAAGGCGAAGACGGTTCTTTAAAAGGATCAGCGCGTTCCATTAGTAATTTAAATATTCGAGATATTTTAGAGAAAGTCGCCATACGTTATCCTGGCCTGGTCATTAAATTTGGTGGACACGCCATGGCGGCAGGCTTGAGTTTAGAGCCAGCAAAGTATGAAGAATTTACCCAAGCCTTTGCAGAAGCCGTAGCGGAAGAAGTAGGTCAAAATGAATTATGTCACAAACTTTATACCGACGGACCTTTAAATGAAGATGAGTTTACCTTCGAAGTGGCGGAAATCCTGCGTCACGGAGGCCCATGGGGACCTGGGTTCCCTGAGCCATTATTTGATGGTGAATTTAAGCTAATTAATCAACGTTTAGTGGGCCGCCGCCATTTAAAAATGGTGTTACAAGCCCCGGGGAGCGACCAGTATTTAGACGCCATTGCATTCAATGTGGATCTCACTAAATGGCCTAATTACGATTGCACCAGTATTCGATTAGCGTATCGAATGGACATCAATGAATACCGAGGCAGAAAGAAATTGCAATTAGTGGTTGAAGAAATTTTATAGGTTAGCGAACATGTTTAAAAAAGGCTGGCGACAATTTATTACGCTTTGCCGTCAAGCTCAAAGCGACGATGAATTGGAGGAGCTATTAGAATTATTATTAACGCTAGAAGAACAGCAACAATTAGGAGCTAGGGTAGAGTTATTAACCGCCTTATTAAAGGGCGACAAACCTCAACGAGTGATAGCCGATGAATTAAAAATCAGCATTGCAAAAATTTCGCGCGGTTCAAATGCATTAAAAATCATAAAACCCCGATTACGAGAATACTTAATAAATAAACTACTTAAATAAAAACTTTTCGCGATGGGGAGGTGTCGGAGGGGAGAAACGCGATTCTCCCCTCTGACCGCGAGCATCGGCTTTGCCGAGCGCAGCGTAAAAACAAATAAATACCCCGGTAAAAAATCCGGGGTATTTACCCTTTAGTGAAAATAAGAAAGTTTCAACACAATTTCAGTTACCACTAAAATCCCTAGTATGGTAGCTAAAGCTCTTACGCGTCCAGGCTTACTTGGTGTAAATAGATTTTTTCTCATATTACCCCCTTTGTACCTGTATATACTTGTATAGATGTGTTTTATTTTCTTTCCACTTTTTAAAATATAGCAGAAACACCAATTCCCGCTTGACGAGAAATTGGCTTACCCATACGTAAGGTATAAACAAAAACGAAAATTGCCGTATCAAAAGGGGCGGTAAATATTCTGGCGCATAAACATGCTATAATATAGTCAAACCCATTTTAAGGAGATAATTTTTATGGCGAAAATACCCGATTTGTCGGACCTGACTAAAAAATTCGATCTTAATAATATTGTCGGTGGCATAAAATCTCTGCTTACCCAAGAAACGGAAACACCGCAAGTAGATCCCAGCGATGCCATAGGGGTTAAAATCGCTCAATTAAGTTTAATGACCCAACAAATGAGCAAAACCCATGAACAATTAGCTAAAGATTTTCACTCGGCCAGTCAGCTTTTAAATGATCTCTACAAAGATTTAGAAGCCTTAAGAAATCCTACTGCCACAGGCCCTACCGCAGCAAACCCTGAGAAAGACGAAAATAACCCGACCCAGCACGAAAAATAAAAAATAAGAATGCTTTTTATACCCACAGTCAAACGGTCACCGTTCCGAAACCAGGGATTTAGAACCTATTTCAAAGTTTTTAAATGGATAAACATCGCTTATTGTCCATACACTCTTTATTTAAAAATTTTAAATAGGTCTTCTTAGTCAAACTCACGCCTGGTGTTATTAAAATAACGTTCGACGGTGTCCACTATAACTTGAGTTTGATGGTTCACCTCAATATTCACTTTATCCCCTAATTTTTTATTGCCAAAGTTGGTAACACGTAGGGTTTCAGGAATTAAATGAATATCAAAAAAACCTTGTGGGTCAGTCATTCCCACTGTGAGACTGGAACCATCCACCGCAATAAAACCTTTAGGCAGAATATATTTCATCCAACTGGCAGGACATTTTAACCTCAGCGTTAAATTATTTTCTTGAACCTGACGTTGATTAATTTCAGCCGTCCCCCAAACATGCCCAGCAATTTCATGTCCGCCCATCTCATCTCCATAGCGCAAGCTGCGTTCAACACTAACCAAACGACCTTCAAATAATTCATTTAAGGTAGTCAAGCGCAACGTTTCCGCCATGGCAGCGAAACGGACTTCCAGTCCCTTTATCTGGGTAACCGATTGGCAGACCCCGTCGATATTGATACTCGCCCCAATTTTTAAATCTTGTACTAATGCAGGGCTTAAAATAACGCTATATTCAATTAAACCAGGCTTTTTCTTGATTTGGGAAACTCGATATAAACCTTGAGTGATGCCGCTATACATGAAATTATTCTACGTCAAAAAAACTAGCGGCTAAAGGATTTTTTTTAAAATCCAGTATGGTGCAGTCCACTAAATGCGAAAAAGCAGGTAAATTTTTTAATAAACGCCTACCATAAGATTTGGTATAAATTCGCTTATCCAACACACTAATAATACCCCGGTCAGTTTCTTGGCGAATTAATCGGCCCACATATTGGGCTAAACGAATAGACGCATTCGGTAAAGTCGATAACTCAAAAGGATCCCGTTGATTTTGCGTCAACCATTCATGGCGAGTTTGTTCTACAGGAGTCGTTGGCACGGCAAAGGGCAATTTGTGAATTATCACGTGCTGGCACAATTCGGCAGGTAGGTCGATTCCCTCACCAAAAGATGCCAAGCCAAAGATAATGGAACGTGAGCGAGCCTCAATCCTGCGGCGATGCTCTTGAAACAATTGAACTTTGCCCCATTTGCCTTGCATAAGAATGTCCGCTTGTAAATCCGGCGCCATTTTTTTAAAGGTTTGCTCCATGGCAAATCTACTGGTGAATAAAACCAAAGTGCCAGTCTTTGGTAAAAAAAGCTCCGGCAAAAGCTGACACACTTCTTCTAAATGCGCGCTTTGTTCAACCCCTTGAGGTGCGCTTACCATTTTAGGGACAAATAGCAATGAACTTTGATAATTAAAATTAGACTGCAAAGCTAATTCAATTAAATGAGGATGATGGTTGAGTCCAGACCTTCTTCGAAAATCACTAAAATCGCCCATGGCACGCAAGGTGGCAGAACACAATAAAGCCCCAGAATTTAAATTATCCCAAAATAAATTTTTTAAGGTCTGACTGACATTGATGGGCGCAACATGGCAATAATATTCATTTTGAAAATTTTTCAAAAACCAGCGCGCCAATGGCGATTCATTCTCTTGGCGTCGCTGACAAAAAAGCTGCAAAGTTTGATAAAAATTTTCAGCACGTAAATAATAAAAACCGATTTTTGCGATAAGTTTGGAAAGCGGTTGCTGTTGATCTGGCGTTTGGACAGTTAATTTTAACTGCTCTTCTAATTCTTGTAGCCATTGCCCACAAGCCGTATACACTTTTAGACTCGCCTGATGGATACGCGCTGGCCAATCAAAGGAAAGCGCCTCCTTTTCATCGCAGCGCCATATTTTTTCTTGATTAGCGCTTTCACTAAATCGATGCGAATGAGTTTGTAAAAATTCTTGCAATGCATGCAATTCATCAATCAATTCTTGTAAAAATAATTGCAAAGGTTTTTGCTTAACCGCAGCAATTAGCAGAGGATTGATCCATTCCAAAGATGGCAGCAAAGGCGATGAATGTGAAAAATAATCCAAAGCTTTATCAGGAAAATGATGGCATTCATCAATGATATAAAGACTTTTCTCGCGTTCTGGCAAAAGCGCGCCACCGCCTAAGGCCAGGTCCGCCAGTAATAAATGATGATTGGTGATCACAAAATCACTGTCCTGCCATTTTTGTTTCGCTTTATAAAAGGCGCATTGGGAGAAATAAGCGCATAATTTACCACTGCAACCAGCGCTGTCAGTACTAAAGTCCGTCCATTGAGCATCACTGATTGCAAAATCCAATTGATCACGGTCACCATTCCAGCGTTCTGCTTCTAAAAGAGTGCGTAGCCGTTGCCCATAATCCTCTTTGCTAAAAAAATCAGTTTGGTAATCTTCATCGTAAAGACGGGCATGACAAATATAACGGCGCCGGCCCTTGGCTAACGCCGCTTTGATTTCGACTCCTAAAACCCGCCCCAACAATGGCAGATCTTTTTGCATTAGTTGTTCTTGTAAAGCGACGGAAGCGGTGCTGATGATCACAATTTGTTGTGGACTTTTGGCTAAATACGCTGCGATACCGTAACTTAAGGTTTTGCCGGTGCCGGTAGGCGCTTCTAAACAAATGATTTTTTGTTTACTCAAGGCTTGATAAGCTTGTTCTATCATTGTTAATTGCGCAGATCGAAGCATCAAACCGTTAGCTGCCATTTTTTGGGCGATGTGATTAATATCCATTACCTATATTAATTCTTTAGTTAGGTTTCCAGCAATTCCCGCTCAAGGGCCTGTCATCAATTAGCCGCTCACTACCTCGTCCCGCGGCGTCGTCTCTTCCGTGCAGATTGCTTCTTCTCCCCCTTCATGCATTTCACCTGTTAAAATGATCTCATTTTAGTGAGGTGGTCCTGATTTCTGCTAATATCTGTCTTTTCTGAGGTAATTATAAAGGCTATTATAACGCTTACAAATTTTTAAGGAAAATATGATGAAAAAATGGCTGACTATTTTAGTCGTATCTTTATTTTTTGCCGTAACAGGCGGGCATGCAGAAGAAAATCTATCGGAGCAGCCTGTCGCTTTGGATAACTCGGCTGGTGCAAACACTGAACAAACTTCCGAAGTGCGCGCCAATGATTCTATCGCTCAAATTGAAATCCAAAACTTACAACTTAAAGTTGAAGTCATGCAAAACAAACTCTTCCAGTTGCAGAAACGGATGCTTCAATTGCATTATTTAACAATGGGTTTGCTGGGTTCCGTTATTTTGATGGCGCTTTTGCTGTTAATGCTGCAGAAGAGGAAAAAAAGGCCATTAGACTCTATTGTTGCGCCGCTTAGTCCTGTGGCAGAAGGTCTGGAAAAGACCATCAAACTGGAGGATGACACCCGCGGGGAATACGATTTTATGGGTAGTAGCGAGGGTATTCCAGCCAAATTAGATTTGGCTAGGGCCTACATTGCTATGGAAGATTTTGATTCAGCGCGGCAAACCTTATCCGAAATATTAGGGGAAGGGGATGACACCCAGTGTCAAGAAGCCCGTGCATTATTAAAGAAAATAAATCCACAATAATGGACAACATCAAGCGCATTGCCCTTTGTGTTCGCTATGACGGCGCTCGTTATCATGGTTGGCAAAATCAAGAAGGATTGCCCACAGTACAAGGCTGTTTAGAGAAAGCAGTTTCTTCAGTAGCCGATCATCCGGTTGCCGTCGTTTGCGCTGGCCGCACCGATGCTGGCGTCCACGCCACAGCTCAAGTAGTCCACTTCGACACTCCGGCAAACCGAAACGATCATGCCTGGGTATTTGGGGCTAATAGTAACTTACCCGCCGATATTAGCGTTATTTGGGCTAAGCATGTATGGAGAGATTTTCATGCCCGCCATTCAGCTTTAGCCCGCCGATACCGGTATATTATTTATAATCACGAAATCAGACCTGGGATTTTGCGTCATGCCGTAGGTTGGTACTATCGTTTTTTGGATGAAAAACGTATGCAGACAGCGGCAGAGTATTTATTAGGAGAGCATGATTTTAGCGCCTTCCGCGGGGCTGGCTGCGAATCCACCACTCCTATCCGAGAAATTTATCATGTAGAGGTAACTCGTTACCGGCGTATGGTCATTATAGAAGTGATGGCCAATGCATTTTTGTTACATATGGTGCGCAATATTGTCGGAGTGTTGATGGCAGTCGGTAGCGGCGAGAAACCAGTTGAATGGGTTAAAGAAGTGTTGGACAGCAGAGACCGTCGCTGTGGGGGAATAACCATGCAACCCAATGGATTATACTTAGTGGAAGTAAAGTATCCCGAAGAGAACGATCTGCCATCCGTGCCATTAGGCCCCTTTTTCTTACCCTAAGAGTAAAATTCCCGAGATTGTTGTTTGTTTAACTTGCTATTTAAAATATTAACTCGTGGCATAATGCTTAATGCTTCTGAAATTACGGAAAAATATCCACCTTTCGTTCGATTTTTAAGGCAGCTGCTGCTATAAAATCGGGGTGATAATCCCGGTACAGAAAAGGTTCCTTGTTGCTTGGCGGGTGTATTAAACAATTCTAACTGGTTATTTAAAATATACCAGATATCATCTACATTTTTTGCATTTGAAATAGCGGCGCTTACTTCCTTAGCTCTTAAACCATGATGATGTCCAAAGAATGAAAATTTAATGTTTGATATATACTGATTAAGGATGGAAATGACCTTTTTTTTAATATCCGGCAATGATGCTTGATCTGATAAACTGGTTTTAACTTTAGCTCTAGCTCTAGCTCTAGCTCTAGCTCCAGGTAGAGCAGCTATTTGTTTTTCTGCTGTTGGACAATATTCACCTTCTTCGAGGTAACGAGTAAGAATATAATCTAGCAAATCAGGATAGCGCCTAATGAAATTTTCATTAATGTACAAAGGTTCTTCTGGATTGAAAAGATTGGATTCACGACCGTTAAGACGTCGAAAGGCGATAATATCTTCCGCATCAATACCTCCAGGGACGGTAATTTCACATTCTCTCTTTCTTATATTAGTTCCCCGAAACCCACCAACTGCTTTTACCATGTAGACGTAATTAGCGTAACCGAAAGAAAGATTCTTGATCGAAGACATACTATACGTGCAAGAAACGCTACCACTATTCTTTGAGTGATGACTATGTGAGGTAGGGCTAAGAATATCCTCATTGATCTCTTCTTGTTCTTCTTCTGTTTCTGCTTCGGGATAATTTCCGTCAAGATTTTTTTTATTTTTTGGTAAACAATGCGGTTGAAACCCGCCTCTTTCTAAAATTTTTTTTGGTGAGATATGATCTGTCCTAAGTAAGATGAGTGAAGCAGCTACCCTCTTATGGTTAACTTTATGAGATTTTTTGGTTTTTTTGCTGTCTCTCTCTTCGTAAGTCTTAGCGTAAGGTAGTTCTCTTGGGTCAAATTCTTTTAGAATAATTATGTTTTTTAGTTTGTCCATTTCAGTATTTTTCTTTAAAGGTTTCTTTATATTTTTTTCTTCGATATTAGTAATAGAAAAAGCGATATAGCCAGGATATTCATTTTTTTTAGACATATGATTACCGTGAATTAATTATTTTTGTTTGATTAAATATAAGATACATATGTTATACCTTAAATTGTTTATGTTGACAATCATTTTGTTCAAAATAAGTTCCATTGCCGCCAATTTAGATTTTTGGTATGATTGTTTGTTTGATTTTAATGGGGTTTCCATGAGTTGGTTTGAGAAATTATTACCGAGAGTTTCCACCTCCAAAAAAAAAGGAGTACCCGAAGGGATTTGGAGCCAATGTGATTTCTGTCAAGCAACCTTGTATAAAGCTGAGCTGGAAAATAACCTTCACGTCTGTATCAAATGTAACCATCACCTTCGGCTTTCCGGTCGAAAGCGCTTAGATGTATTTTTGGATTCGGCAGGACGGATTGAATTAGGCCAAAACGTACGGCCTAAGGATTGGCTCAAGTTTCGCGATTCCAAAAAATATCGTGACCGTTTAGTGTCCGCTCAAAAAACGGCTCAAGAAAAAGAAGCCTTAATCGTCATGGCAGGTAGTGTTTTCCAATTACCGGTGATCGCCGCCAGTTTCGATTTTAATTTTATCGGTGGCTCGATGAGCACCGGAGTAGGGGAGCGGTTTGTCATCGGCGCCCAATCGGCTTTAAGTAAAAAAATTCCTTATATTTGTTTTTCTACCAGCGGCGGAGCGAGAATGCAGGAAGGCTTGTTTTCCTTATTCCAAATGGCTAAAACAAGCGCCGTATTGGCGCATCTCGCCAAATCAGGAATTCCTTTTATTTCGGTATTGACCGATCCCACTATGGGGGGGGTATCCGCTAGCTTGGCCACTTTAGGGGATATTATCATTGCTGAACCCAATGCTCTCATCGGTTTTTCCGGTCCACGCGTAATTGAGCAAACGATCCGGCAAAAACTACCCGAAGGATTCCAGCGCAGTGAATTTTTATTAGAACATGGAGCGATAGACATGATTGTCGATCGCCGAGAGATGCGCGCTAAAATTGCCCATTTAATTGCAAAGTTAACCCATGCACCAGAGCCCCGCACAACTCAATGACATTGATAGCTGGTTAAATTATATCAGCCATATCCATCATAAAGAGATGGAATTTGGCTTAGACCGTATTTTAGCTGTCGAACAGCCATTAGGCTGGAAAAATTTTAATTGCCCTGTGGTTATCGTAGGAGGTACTAACGGTAAAGGCTCCTGTGTTCGATTTTTAGAAAGTATTTTTACTGCTGCCGGATATCGAGTAGGAGTATTTACTTCGCCCCATCTTATGCAATTTCACGAGCGTATCCGAATCAATGGTGTGACAGTAGACGATGCCGCTTTGATCCAAGCCTTTTGCCACGTTGAACAAAACCGTCAAGGAATATCATTAAGTTTTTTTGAGTTCACTTTCCTGGCCGCCCTGCATGTTTTCCATCAACATCCATTGGACTTAGTTATCTTAGAAGTGGGTTTGGGCGGACGTTTAGACGCGGTCAATATTGTGGATGCTGATATCGCTGTCATTACCACCATTGATCTAGACCATACTGAAATTTTAGGGGCAGACCGGGAAACGATCGCTAAAGAAAAAGCCGGTATCTTTCGTCAACGGCAAGCCATAGTATGCGGCGATCCACGTCCACCTCTCAGCTTAAGGGAACAGGCCGCAAAATTATCGGCAAAATGGCATGCTTTGGGTGAAAATTTTCATTTCGAATGCGATTCCAGCGCCCAAGAATGGCACTGGTATAGTTTAAAACAACGTTTGCAATATTTACCCCCTTTATCATTAAAACATCAAAACGCCGCAACCAGCTTGATGGTCACCGAATTATTACAGGAACGTTTACCCGTTCATGACGCGGCATTGCGACAAGGATTATCTCAAGCGGTGTTAGAAGGCAGATTCGAAAAAATCCCTTTGAAATCCGGTTTTTGTTACTTGGACGTAGCCCACAATCCGCAAGGGGCGCGTTGGTTAGCGCAGCAGTGGCAAAAAATCCCCGTCAGTGGCAAGCGAATCGCGATTTTTGGCATGTTAGCCGACAAAAATATTGCAGAAAGCGTACATTCTTTATTACACTATATAGACAGTTGGTATATCGCAACTTTATCTGTTCCTCGTGGGGCTAGTGCGCAACAGCTACAGGATATTTTGAACAAACAAGGAGCGCAAAGTTGCCATGCTTTCGAAACTGTGGAAGCGGCTTTGGAAGCTGCAATCGCCGACGCTGATTTATCTCAGGATACTATTTTAATTTTTGGGTCATTTCACACCGTCGCAGCGGCTCGGCGCTATTTATTGGCAATAGCTTTAAATTAAAACAACGCGATGGCCTGCGGTTTTATTGACACCTTAAGGAGTAAATATTCATGAGAGATATAAACGAGCCTATCAGCCAAAATTCCAGTTCTCGTGTAAAATTTAAACAAAGAATTGCGGGAGGGACGGTTTTACTCATTGTATTAGCGATATTTTTGCCCTTTATTTTTAAACATGCCCATAATGATACCGCTGTCAATTTAGATACTGCTATCCCTGCTTCTAATGCCTCAGCGGCAGAAACGTCAGCACCAGCAAATGCACCAGCCTCTACCATTGCAAATTCACCTCCGGCTCCAGAGACTTCGCCGGCCCCCACGACTCAAGAATCCCCAGCTAGCGCTCCAGTAGAAGCAACTCAGTCATCTGCTCTTATTCCAGCGGTGGAGAATGAAGTAGCGCTTCCACCACCTCAAGCCAGCGCTGTTGCCGATAATTCTACTGCAACAGCGGATAAACCATCTCCAGCGCCTCTTGCTCCGCCGGTGCTCAGCAATTCCAATCCGATTGACAAAACAGCCTCTGTTGCACCGGTCAAAAAAATCACGCCACCTGTCACGAGCCGCTGGATCTTACAAGTGGGAAGTTTTAGTAACCAAGAAAATGCGCAGCAACTGGTGGCCCAGCTTCGAGCCCGAGGTTTTCATGCCTATGCTCAACGTGGCGCTAATGCGCGCATTCGAGTTTATGTAGGCCCACTGAACGGTTTAAAACAAGTACAAAAAGTGCAAGAACAAATACAAACTCAGTTTAAAGTCAGTGCGTTAGTGCGTGAGGTCCATAATTAATTTTTCGGTAATTTTATGAAGTCTATTGAATGGATGGCTTTAAATTGGATCGATTACTCGATAATTGGTGTCATCCTGCTTTCATTATTAATCGGTGCAGTCCGCGGGTTTTTGTCAGAAATTATTTCTCTGGCCACTTGGATTACCGCTTTTGTCTTAGCTTTTAAATTCGCTGATGCATTGGCCCCGCACATTCAATTGACTCAATCTGCTGGTATCAATTACACCCTGGCATTTGCTTCAATTTTTATTGTCACCATCATTGTGGGAATCACCATTAACGTGATTATTCGCCATTCCTGGAGCCGAAATGGTTTGCCGCCTTTAGATAGTATTTTAGGATTGCTATTGGGTGTGACGCGTGGCATTGTGATCGTGGCGTTTATTTTATTGGTACTGAGCAGCAGTCCTTTGAAAGATGAAGAAGTGGTTAAACAATCACAGCTTGTTCCAGCATTTAATCCGGTAACCCATGAATTGAAAAAATATTTACCGGAAAATGTATGGAATATAACTAAATGGAATAAGAAAAAAGAAAAAAATCCATCTAACTCTCAATAGGTAATCTTATGTGCGGTATTGTCGGAACTCTGGCTAGCTCTACAGTGAGCCAAGATATTTATGACGCTCTCACGATTATTCAACATCGAGGCCAGGACGCCGCCGGTATTATTACCAGTGATGGTAGGAGAGTCTATTTACGCAAAGCGAATGGCCTTGTGCGAGAGGCGTTACAGAAAAACGATGTGAAACGTTTGCAAGGCAATATGGGCTTGGGCCACGTTCGCTATCCCACTGCCGGCACTCAAAGTGTTGCCGAATCTCAACCGTTTTATGTGAATTCGCCCTATGGCTTGAGTATTGTACATAATGGCAATCTGACGAATGCTGATTCTTTAGCAGAAGATTTAATCCGCACCGACTTGCGCCATCTCAATACCAGTTCGGATACCGAAGTATTATTGAATGTTTTTGCCCACGAGCTGCAGCGCACGGGCGGCGTTAAATTAACTCCGCAAGAATTATTTGCTGCTTTGAGGCAAATGTACCGGCGGGTGCGTGGCGCATACTCTGCCATTGCGTTAATCACCGGGTACGGGATTCTCGCGTTTAGAGATCCCTACGGTATTCGTCCGTTAATTTACGGTAAACGGACGACTTCGCTGGGAATCGATTATATGATTGCCTCGGAAAGTATTGCTTTAGATGCGTTGGGATATGAAGTCGTAGCGGATATAGCACCGGGTGAGGCTGTATACATTGATATGCAAGGCGGGTTCCATCGACAGCAATGTGCTGATGTCATACAACATTCTCCCTGTCTTTTTGAATATGTTTATTTAGCTCGTCCCGACTCAGTTTTAGATAGTATTTCGGTTTATCAAGCACGAATTAAAATGGGTGAAAAACTGGCGTTGAAAATCAAACAGGAAAGGCCGGATCACGATATTGATGTCGTCATCCCTATCCCCGATACCAGCCGCAACGTGGCATTGCCGTTGGCGCAACGCTTAAATTTGCTTTATTCAGAAGGTTTTATTAAAAATCGCTATATTGGCCGCACGTTTATTATGCCTGCGCAAGAGCTGAGGCGTAATTCAGTGCGAATGAAACTCAATGCGATCAAAGCAGAATTTTCTGGTAAAAATGTTTTACTAGTCGATGATTCCATTGTGCGAGGCACTACCTCGCGGGAGATCATCCAAATGGCGCGCGATGCCGGAGCGGCTAAAGTATATTTTGCCTCCGCCGCGCCCCCGGTGCGCTATCCTAATGTCTATGGTATTGATATGCCAAATCCGTACGAATTAGTGGCATATAATCGCAGCATTAAAGAAGTAGAACAGTTTATTGGAGCGGACTGGTTGATTTATCAAGATTTGACGGATTTGTATGAAGCCGTAAACGAAGCGGCTTCTTTAGGTAAACAAATACAGCGCTTCGAAGATTCGGTTTTTACTGGCGATTACGTCACTCAGGACATTCGGCTGGATTACTTGGAAAACTTAGCCAAAGAGCGCAGTGAGAGAGCCAAACAAAAGCGCGAAAAACTCAACCTAGATTAGCGCTATTGACTCTACGCGATGGGGTCATTCTGAGCACTTAACGTCCGTAAATATCGTCAACGCGGACAATATCGTCTTCACCTAAATAATCCCCCACTTGAACTTCAATAATTTTAGCGGGTTCACTTCCGAAATTTTCGATGCGGTGCAGCGCCTCCCGCGGAATGTAAACGGATTCATTGATTTGATAAACCCGGCTGACCCCATCAATGGTGAGGGTAGGTGACCCGGCAACCACTACCCAATGTTCTGCCCGTTTAAAATGTTTTTGTAATGATAAACGTCCGCCGGGATTAATAATTAATACTTTGACTTGATAGTTATTTTCTATACGCAAAGTTTCATAACTTCCCCAAGGACGTTCGTAAATTTTACCGACTTCATTATTTCCCATAAGAATTTTCCTCAAACTGACACGCTAATTCAGCAATGGCAATGGCGCCTAACACCCCCGCATTTTCTTCTAACCCCGGTTTGACAATGTAATTTTCGACTTGGTCAATAATTTTAGGAATTTGAAGATAAGCATTTAAATGTTGAATAAAACGCCGCTGGATTTTTGGCAAAAGATGATGTTGACGCATGACTCCGCCACCGATGACAATTTTTTTGGGTGACAATGTCAATGCATAATTGGCTAACGCCATCCCCAAATAACCGGCTTCCAATTCCCATCCAGGATGGTCCTCGGGAAGGTCTAAAGCGGATTTCACTTTCCAGCGTTCTTTTAAAGAAGGCCCGGAAGCCAATCCTTCTAAGCAATTACCATGATAACCGCACACGCCGGCAAAAGTATCCTCTTTAGCCTGAGGGATAAAAATATGTCCCATTTCCGGGTGCATGGCGCCATGCACTAACTCATGGTTGACTATAGCGCCGCCGCCAATACCGGTTCCCACAGTCAGGTATAAAATATCACTTAGATTTTTGGCGGCTCCCCAACGATATTCGCTGATGGCGGCGGCGTTGACATCCGTATCAAAACCTACCGGGCAATCAAATGCTTTTTTTAATTCCCCTAAAAAATTGAAATTTTTCCATTCGGTTTTGGGGGTGCTAGTTATACAACCATAAGTAGGAGAAGAGCGGTCTAAATCCAGAGGCCCAAAAATAGAAGCGCCGATACCATTGATAGACTGCTGAGCATGAACTGCACGTATATATTCGATTAATGCCTTCATCGTGATCGAAGGTGATTCAGTGCGGATAACGACTCTGCCTTGTAAATTGTTTGGATTGCTGCCATAAGCGCAAACAAATTTGGTCCCGCCCCCTTCAATACCAATATAATTTTTCATATTATTACCTTAAGTTAATGTCGCACTATAGGCCAACACAATCACGGCTAAAACTAAAAGAGCTATAGCCGCTAAGGCCTGATGCGCTATTTTTTGAGGGATGTGAGCCCACTCGCGATGACGCCAACCCCAAAAATTGGAAACCAGAATAATTAACACCATAAATAAAGGCCAACCGACTACCGGTCCTAAACCGCCAATCAATAAAGAAGCTCGGCTGTATAAGACCAAAGAAAACCACCAGCAAATCGCCATTATTAAAGTGAGAAAGTTATTATATGCATTGGGAGCGCCTCGATAATGTTCAAAGCTTTTATTTTTAGAATGTAAATAAAGCATGTAAATCATATAAGGGATAAAACTAAAGCTTAAAAATACTGGCCAGATAATCATTGCTGATGCCAATGGGTTCATGCCGTGCTGTAAAGCGAGTGTTTGCATTTGGGTGGTGGCTGCAAAGGTAAAATTTTGAATGGAAGAGCAAATACCAGCCAGAAACGCCAATATAACTCCTAAAGAATAGTCACTGGCAGAGGAAGCGCTAGTTTGAGCCTGGCGTTTGTGTAAATCCCTTTGTTTACCTGCATAAAAAGACACCACCAATCCGGCCAGTATTAACACAATCCCGCTTAAGGTGGTGAACCCGAACGGCGTTAAAACTTTTTCAGGGTGTATGACAATTAAAGGTAAAAAAAATCCCAATCCTGTCCCTAATCCGATATTAATAACAAAGCTCAAGCCAATCCCAATCATTTTGAGTGATTGCGCAAAGCATATTTGCCCCACGCCAAATAACACACCGCCTATCACTAAAATCCAAAGTATGTGTCTGGGAATGTGTAGATAAACTGTGCCAATTTGAGGGGCTAAAGTGAAAATACTAATCCATGGCAGCAGTAAGAATGCCCACAGCGCGTAATTAATCCAAACGTTTTCAAATTTCCACTGTTGAATGCTTTTAGTGGGCAAGGCAAATGAACCATTGATAATTCCGCCGAATAAGATGCAAAGCAGAGCGCCAACAATTGGCATGTTTTAAAATCTCCCATTTACCGTTTTTAATCTATGGTACTTTCTTTTCAGGGTAGCGGCAATGAACCCTTTTCCATATAGATAAATTGCATATAATAATCCATTGTAACAAAAAAATGGAATGAAACTAAGTAAAGTCCAACCGGGGCCGCCGATAAAACGCCAGTTTTCCGCTGTGATGGGGGAGATAGCTCCATAAAGTTTGCCTAATTGTATTATTAAAATTCCAACAAACATAGGCCATCGAGTTAATCGAGACCGTGGCAATAATAAAACCAGGGCTGCGAATATATTAAGAGGCAATAACAAGAGTAAATGTCTTACTAAACCTTGCGGGCTAAAAATAAAAATACTGGCTAATAAGGTCAGGTATTCCACATGGATGATAGCATTTTCTAAATTTGCATTTTGCAATTGCCAGGGGAACCGCCAGAACAAAGGGATGTGGTGTTTTCGATAAATAACCCATATTACCAATATCAGTGCTAATCCTAAAAAAGCGATGGGAATTAAAGTCCATATCAATGGCCAATGATGAGCTTGGAAGATTCGGAGTAATCCGTTGGTTACGGTTATATTTCGCACCCACATTATTGTGGGCATATGAGCCGAAGATAAATCCGGGGATGGCGCTGCGCCTGGCGGATGTGCCATTCCCTTGGCAGCGGTGATTAAATACAGTCCATTAAGCTCCCACCCCAATAAAATCACTGGCGCTAAGGTCGTTAACGCGAGTCCAAGGCAAAATCCCAAACTATTACGCCAACGGCCTCGTAATAATAGAAAGGGCAGGAAAAATAGGGGTTGATATTTGATATTGGCGATGATCCCCAAACATAATCCTGCCAAAACAGGTTTGTCTTTTAACCAATAAAAACCTAATGTAATGCCAGTGAGGATTAATAAGTCGGTTTGATTCCATCTGAATTCATGAACCAATTCTTGATAAGAAAATAATAACGCTAAAGCACATACGCTCAATAACTGCCAGAGACTGGCTTGGACTTGGAATAGCTTAGTAAGACTGCGTAGGCAAAAATATAAAACGGTCAATAGTAAAATTAAATTGACCCACTGCCATAGTCCGCAAGCCATGGGCAAAGACAATTTTGCTAAGGGTGAAATTAAAAATGCAAAAAAGGGAGGATAAATATACCCGCCAGTGCCCGAGGCATAAATATTTTGGTTATTTAAAATGGCTTGAGCGGCGTGATAAAAATGCACAAAGTCGCCATAGAATTTCTTGTTCAGGGAGTGCATTGTCGCGGCCATTAAGTATAGGATAAGGCTTATCCCTGCAGTGCATAAAAAAGTATCTCTAAGCTTATCCATATGCTTTTAAGTTTAGTGTGCAAGTTGAAATATTGCATAGCGGTTTTATGCAATGCCTCAACCCTTTTCTGGTAGAATGGTGACATGAATTTAGATAGAAAAATTGCCATTGCACCCATGATGGCGTATACCGATCGTCATTTTAGAGTCCTGATGCGCTTGATCAACAAAAATCTTTGGTTATATACCGAAATGGTCACTAGCGCTTCTTTATTACACGGTGATCAGGCACGTCAATTAGCTTACTCGCCGATTGAGAAACCATTGGCTTTGCAATTGGGAGGGGCAGACCCCCGTGAATTGGCCATATGTGCTAAGATAGCAGAGGACTGTGGTTTTGATGAGGTTAACTTGAACGTGGGTTGTCCCAGCGACCGGGTCCAGTCCGGTAAATTTGGAGCTTGTTTAATGAAAGCCCCGGAATTAGTGGCCGAGTGTGTTGCGCAAATGCAAGCAGCAGTCAATATTCCTGTGAGCGTGAAAACCCGCATTGGAGTGGATGATCGAGATAGTTATGGTGCATTTCAGGATTTTATTTCCAAAGTCCATGCAGCCGGCTGTCATATTTTTATTATCCATGCTCGCAAAGCTTGGCTTAAAGGTTTAAGTCCACGCCAGAACCGCTGTATTCCCCCTTTGCGTTATGAATGGGTATATCAATTGAAAAACGAATTTCCGCAATTACAAATTGTGATTAATGGGGGGATTCGAACTTGGGAGGAGATAGAAAAGCATCTGTTACAGGTGGATGGGGTGATGATCGGTCGAGAAGCTTACGACAACCCACTCCTATTCGCTGAATCTAAAATCTCAATCCAGGAAATTGTTGCGGCTTATGTGCCTTATGTGGCCCAACAACTGCAAATGGGGACGCCTCTGAAGGTGATGTCGCGCCATCTCATGGGTTTGATGAAGGGACAAGTGGGTGCGAAAGAGTGGCGGCGCTGGCTAAGCACGTGGCAAATCAGCTCGCCGAGCTTGGCGGAATTGCAAAACGCGATAGCAGTTCAATTAAATTAAATCCTAGACCTTCGGGTCTAGGATTAGATAATGTCCGATGGATTAATGAGCCGCGCCGCTTTTTTTATCGCCTTTTTTGGCATAACGTTGGCGGAATCTCTCAACTCGGCCACCGGTATCGATCATTTTTTGTTGACCAGTGAAAAAGGGATGGCATTCGGAACAAATATCCAAATGGACTTCATCTTGGGCGATAGTGGAATTTACCTTAAATTGGTGACCACAATTACAGTTAAAAGTGACTTCATGATAAGCGGGATGAATATCTTTTTGCATTTTTTATTCCTCTTCAATAGGACATTTATTTTAACTGAAAAACATATGGATAGCAAACATTTGTATTTGTGAAAAGTATACAAATTATCTTCTATAATCATTATTCAGATGCCGAATAAATATTTCGGTAAAACAAACATGGCTATTCTAAAATCCATTTATAATTACAGGAGGATCTATGAAATTACTCATCCGCTTTTTATTTTTGTTTTTTTCTTGTGTAGGCCTTAATGCCGTTGCTGCCGAGCCTATGAACAACACCCAAAATTCTGATCTGACACAAACCGAGCAACCCAGTTTACGCGCTGGTGAACTCGTCGAAATATTAATGACTATTAATAAAAATGAAGTCAATGCTGCTAAACTTGCCTTAGAAAAAACGACCAATCCCAAAGTTAAGAAATTTGCTCAACATATGGAGATGGATCATTCTAAGAATTTAATGGCTACCAAAGCCATTGCTGACGAATTAAACATTCAGCCCGTTCCGACTCCGCTTTCCAATACCTTACATGAAAAGGGAAAGAAAGGGCTAGACAAATTGAAAGAAATGAATGGTAAAGCGTTTGATTTAGCTTATATGAAAGAGATGGTGACAGGGCATCAAGCTGCTCTAGAGATCATTAGTAAAAAACTCATCCCAAATGCCAAAAACCCTAAAGTGGAACAACATCTTCAAATGACTAAAACCACCGTTGAACAACATTTGGAATTGGCGGAAAGCACTTTAAATTCTTTAAGCCATCAAAAATATTAATACTGCTAAAAGGAGAGGGAGAATCGCGATTCTCCCTTTTTTTGCTCCGTGCAATTGCTTGTCAACCGCAGGATTTAGATATGGCAAACAGCGGAGTTAAGGCTTGAGAGCCACTTTTAGCCAGCCTTTATTTCTCAAGTCAAAATTTTTATAAGCCTCGACCACTTCTTTCAACTCCATTTTATGGCTAATACACAAACTACTTTTCATGGGGCCTAATGTGCCTCTGACTATGTGTATGTAATTTGGACAATGGCGTCCTGATCGGCTTGTATTTGAGGAGTTTTGACCTCATCGAGACGAATGTCCCCTAATCCGTGAAATACCAATGTTTTCATTTGATTTTCCAGCCAAATTAAAAGTCTAGTATTGAAATACGGAAATTGGTCTCAAATGCAAAAATTACTCATAATTTGAAAGGAAAATGTACAGATGCTAGACTCCTGAAGGAGAGGATAAAAATTCGTAACTGACAGAGGTAAAAATATGAATAAAAATATTATTCAAGGTAAATGGAAAGAAATAAAAGGGAAATTACATCAACAATGGGGTAAATTGTCGGATGATGAGGTTTCTAAATTGCGTGGATCTTATGATGAATTATCAGGGATGCTCCAAAAAAAGTACGGATACGATCAGGAACGTACTCAAAAGGAAATTGAACAATTCGTCAAAAATAATCGCTTGGATGAATCTTCTGATGAACCCAAGAAATTTTAGTCGTAAGACTGGATTATTCTACCATCATTGTCGAAAATGCGAAAAAAACTGCTGCAAAATTGCTTGTAGCAGTTTTTCTTATGAAGTTTTGGCGTCGCCCCGCCGAAAACTGCTTTCTATTAACTGCTCACACTGTAGCGTTGGCATTAGTGAAAAGCCTGGATTAATTTAATTGAAAACAGGTTCTTTACTAGCGAGACCTACCTGATGTGCTGCTCCCACGATCGGACGTCGCTTTTTACAAACAATTAAGCGGTCTCATCCCAAATAGAACAGACCCTAACCTCCATAATATCTTGGAAGACTAACTTGAAAAATTTTTGTCGTGTGCAGAGGTATTTTATATTTACCTATTTACTTGCTATTCCAATTTTGGTAAAATCCGATAAAGCTTAAAAAAATAGTCGAAATGTAAGGTTAAAGAAGAGAGGTGGTATGAGAACGAGGATTTTTATCAGTGTTATTGGTCTTTTCTTTGCTGGGGCTGCGTTTGCGAATTGCCCTAACCACAATACTGTAATTTATAGCTGTCAAGCTTTTAATGGCCATACCCAATGCTCCTGGAATCCAATTGCAGGCTGGTATCAGGGGAGCGCTGCGCAGGACTCTCAGACTCAGCCAGGTGTACACGCGACACGATTTTTAAGAGCATTTTGGACCCCTAATGCCCATATGGTCGACTCCAGTAAAGTCAGTTATGGTGTAACGATATGCCAATATTCTTATAATAAAGGCTTAATTTTGCTTTATCAGAAGGACCGGGATATCAATATTCCCGATCCCAGGCTTCACGATAAAAACAATTGGTTTTTATCAGATTGGCAAGGTGTGAAAGGTTTTGCTTGTGCCTCTGGCGAAGGCCAATGTAACTTTGAATATGGTGAAAGATTTTAAGCTTTAATAAAGATGGTAGTCTTGGATATATTGATAAACTGCGGGAGGTAAATCTAATTGACCTAAGGTGTCAAAGTAGCGGCGTATGTCGGTAGCATTGACACTAGAAGGCGGAATATTTCTAAGTAAAATTTTACCGCTCAAATGTTGCGTCAATTCGAGCGGATCTTTGATTTGAGTGTTTTTTAATAAATCCTGCTGCCAGCCTTGATTAGGCAAATGATACCCCGGACGGTTAACGACAATTAAATTAGCTAATTTTAGTATTTTTTTCCATTCACGCCATTGATTGAAGCTTAAAAACGCGTCCATCCCCAAAATCAGGCACCATGAAACATCCGGTTGTTGCTCTCGCAATAACATTAAAGTATCAACCATATAAGAAGGACTCGGACGATGATAATCCATATCATTCACCTTCCAATGCGGATGATTCTGGATGGCTAAGCGAAGCATTTTTAACCTATGCTCAGCTGAAGCTTTAGGAGGATTGCGGTGGGGCGGGTCAAAACAGGGGATAAACTGGATTTCTTGTAGAGGACAGCTAGCTAATAAATATTCCGCCAGGTTCAAATGTCCTTGGTGTGTTGGATCAAAAGTCCCACCTAAAATCCCTATGGCCAGGTAATTCATCATACACCGGCCAGTGCTAAGGCGTTGTGAATCAATTCATTCCAGATATTGCCAGCAGCAGCGCCTTTAATTATCCGGTCCGCATGATGACAAGCTAATAAAATTTTTTTAAGCTGAGCACCGGAATGACGTTTTAAAGCCATTTGATAAAGCGTTTTTAAACTATCCCACTGATTGGCCAATACGCTGGGTAAACTATGTCCTTGTTCCAATTTTTCGGTCATGAGTAATAATGCCCGGCATTCGCGCGCGAGCAACCACAAAATTAACGTGGGTTCCGTGTCGGTAGCGCGCAAACTATGCATAACCCGCAAAACACCGCGGCCATCGCCTTTCAAAAGATATTGACTTAACTCAAAGACATTAAACTGAGTGCTATCGCTGATCACTTCCGCCATTTCCTTGGCTTCAATTGCCTGGTTTGGATAAAGCAGACGCAATTTGATAATGGCTTGGTGTGTAGCTAACAAATTCCCTTCCGTAAATTCAGCGAGTAAACGAATGGCAGTATGATCGGCCTGCAAGCCAGCCTGCTTGAGCCGGTGTTGTATCCATTGCGGCAAATCTTGGCTTTTGACTGGAAAAATAGGCACGATTGCTCCGCAGGCTTGAATATCTTTATACCAACGGGTTTTTTGTTGTGCTGCGGATAATTTGCCGGAAATGATGAGCAAGATTTTATCTTCCGCAGGGGCTTGGCAGTAAGTTTGAAGGGTTCGACCGGCTTCTGCGTCAAATTTCGCCAGTGGGTTATGAATTTCAATCAGCGTTTTTTCAGCAAATAGATTGAAACTATTAGCGGCATAGGTCAGTTCCGTCCAGTGGAAACTCGATTCAACATCCAATCGTTGATAATTTGAATAATTTCGTTGCTGTACGCTTTGACGAATTTCATCACGGGCTTCTTGGCGCAGCAATAGAGTATCGCCACTGATCAAATAGACCGGCAGCAATGGGCCTTTAAGATGCTGTTGGAGTTGGGAGGGGAGGATTTGCATGGATATTATTTCTCAACGAGGTATCGCTTTTAAGTAAATAATGGCGAGTTTGATCGCTAGTGAGCCAGTAATAAATCAGATTAATGGCTTCGCGTTGTAACTCTTCCTGGAATATGTTGGTTGAATTGATGGTAAAAATTTGATTGACGTTGATGGTGATATCGCGTGACGCCAAAATGGTGTGAGGGGGGACGATGGTTTTGCCTTGGGAATCCGTGATACGCAGAGTGATGGCAATAGAATAAGTATAAGTGATGGCCACGTTAGTGGATGAAACCCCCGGGTTATTGTGTTGTAGGCTGTAGGCGTACGCATGCAATACCAATGGCGCATTCGGAGGAGAAGTGATTTTCATGGAACGCAATAGGTTGACGAGCTGCATGTTGAAACGGCTGTCAACGTTGTCGGAAATCAGCGACATGACTCGCAGTTGCGGGGGCACGTCTTCAGGATTGCGAACGTGCCAAAAGCATCCACTGATAAACACACTCAGGACCATGAAAATTATGAGTACGAATCGCTGTAATTTAATCATGCTGTTTTTTTACATACACAATGTTAATGAGTTTGTTGGCAACGATATAGCAATGGCGGGACTGGTCACTCTCCAATTTTTCATCTTGTAGGTATTTTGCCAAATGCGGTTCCTGCTTAATCAGATCGAGGATAGTGGTTTCATCGCTATTAGTCGGTACTTTTAATTTACCTCGGGTTTTGCCGCCGAATTGCACCACGATATCCACCCATCCGGTATTTAAAGCGGTGTGGTCCACTTTAGGCCAGGTAGCTTTGAGTATATCTTCGCCGAAGTGGAGGTCGCGCCAAAGCTGATGAGTAATATGCGGAGTGATGGGGGAGAGGATGCGCAATAAAATGCTAAAAGCTTCGCGAATGGCAGGTTGATTGTTTTCCGTGATAGTAATATTAATCAAATTAAAAATTTTCATTGCAGCGGAGACAATGGTGTTTAATTGCAACCTATCCATATCTTGTTGCACTTGCTTTAAGTGGGCATGGGTTTTTTGATAAATAGCTAATTGTTCAGGGTTGTGTTGATCTACCTCCAAAACTTGTTGCAAAAAAACGTGGTTTTCAAAGGCAAAATGCCATAATTTTTTAAGGAATCGATAAGCGCCTTCAACACCGCTGTCCGACCATTCTAGGCTTTGTTCGGGCGGGGCGGCGAAAATCATAAATAATCGAACAGTATCGGCGCCGTAGGTATCCATTAATTGTTGAGGAGCAACGATATTCCCCTTGGACTTAGACATTTTGGCTCCGTCTTTTAAGACCATGCCTTGAGTGAGCAAACGCGTGAAGGGTTCATCGCTGTTTAATAAGCCCTGGTCACGCAGTAATTTGTGCATAAAACGGGCGTAGAGTAAATGTAAAATAGCGTGTTCAATGCCGCCGATATATTGATCTACGGGAGTCCAATAATTGGCGCGCTCATCTAAAATGGCTTTGCTTTGATTGTAGCTGCCAAAACGGGCGTAATACCAAGAGGATTCCACAAAGGTATCCATGGTATCGGTTTCGCGTTTGGCATCTGTGCCGCATTGCGGGCATTTGACTTGGTAAAAATCGGGTGAGGAGACCAAAGGTGAAGCATGGCCATCCGGAATTAAATCGGTAGGCAGTACCACCGGCAGATCCTGTTCAGGGACTGGCGTCTCACCGCATTGGGGGCAATGAATGATCGGAATCGGAGCGCCCCAATAGCGTTGGCGGGAGATGCCCCAATCGCGTAAACGATAATTGATTTGCCGTTCGCCAAGGTGTTTTTTGACTAATTCATCACTAATGGCTTGTTTTGCTGCTTGAGTGCTCAAACCGTCAAATTGATTTGAATTCACCAGAATCCCCTCACCACTAAATGCGGCCTGCTCATAATCCCATTCGGCATGGAGTGGTTTTACCACGGGTTTTAGGGGCAAATGGAATAGCTGAGCAAATTCAAAATCGCGCGGATCATGAGCGGGGACTGCCATGATGGCTCCTGAGCCATATTCCATCAAGACGAAGTTCGTAGTCCAAATAGTTAACTTTTCTCCGGTAAGGGGATGAAGCGCCGTGGCTGCTAAAGCAATGCCTTTTTTCTCTTGCGTTGCCATATCGGCTTCTGCCACTTTGGTGTGATGGCATTCCTCAATGAATTTCGCTAATTGAGGGTTGTGTTGTGACTCACGTAAAGCCATAGGGTGTTGAGGGGCGACGGCGATATAACTCACTCCCATCAGGGTGTCAGGGCGAGTGGTGAAGACAGTGATGGATTGATCTTCCCCGTCCAAGGGAAATTGGATATTGATGCCTTCGGAGCGGCCAATCCAATTGCGCTGCATGGTGACGACTTGAGGCGGCCAACCGGTTAATTTGTCCAAATCATTCAGTAACTCTTCTGCGTAAGCTGTGATTTTAAAGAACCATTGCGGAATTTCACGCCGTTCAATCAGCGCGCCAGAACGCCAGCCCCTGCCATCAATTACTTGTTCATTGGCTAAAACAGTGTTATCGACCGGATCCCAGTTAACCACGGCGTTTTTTTTATAAACCAAACCTTGTTGATAGAGGCGAACGAATAACCATTGTTCCCAGCGGTAATAATCCGGTTCACAGGTAGCGATTTCCCGCCGCCAATCGTAACCATAACCTAAGCGCCGGAATTGCCGGCGCATTTTCTCAATATTTTTTTGGGTCCACACGGCGGGCGGTAGATGATGAGCAATAGCGGCATTTTCAGCCGGTAAACCGAATGCGTCCCAGCCTATAGGTTGCAAAGCCAATTTACCTTGCAAGCGCTGATAGCGATAAATCATGTCGCCGATAGTGTAATTACGCACATGACCCATGTGCAAATCCCCACTAGGATAAAGAAACATGGACAGACAATAAAATTTTTCTCCATCAACAGTCTCATCACATTCGAAACTATGCTGTTCTTCCCAATATTTTTGTGCGGCGGCTTCAATAGCAACGGGGTCATAAGCTTGTTTCATAGTACTCTGCGGGTAGTAGTTATTAATATTTGATGATTATATTTAAATGACACAGAATTGACTAGTCATTGATGGCAGGGAAATTTGACTGAGCTTTCCTACAATTTAGAAAGAAATAATATCATGGTATAATATATAAAATTTAATTAAACTGCACAACCCTACTACCCATTTACAAAACACTATGCAAGATAAAATATATCAACTAGGTCATTTATTGCCCGTACAGACACACAGCCGTTTACTTTCGTCTAGTCGCTTACAGTCATTTATGCAAGAAATCCAGGAGTATAGCGCTTTACCTAAAAACCATTTTAAGGTTTTATATCGTAACGCAATTGATTATTTTGCTGAATTTGTCCAAGTTATCCCTGATGAACCGCAAGGCGCGTTGGGTGGTCTTTTTAACTTAGGCCTAGCCCGGGCTATCCTGGCATTAAAACAATACGTGGAAGAAGCGAAGAATAAATTCGATACTGATCCTCTAATTAATTATGCTATTTTTACTGCGGGATTATTTTTTGATGTCGGTAAGGTCGTAAGCCAGCAAAAAATTGTGATTTGCAATGAAAAAGGCGATTACTTAAACGAATGGTATCCTTTTGCGGGTTCTATGACGGAGCAAAAAGTCAGCTTTTATAAACTTTACCCCTACAATGCCAGCATATACCAAGGCTTCAACCATGAAGGGGCCGTGTTATTCTCCCGGCAATTAATGCCAAAAGAAGGGTTTTTATGGTTGAGCAGTGATTTAGAGATTTTTATTGACTGGTTAAATGCCTTGCGAGGAGATGTTTCAGAATCGGGAAGACGAATCAGCCGTTCACTCTCGCTATTAAAGCTCGAAGACATCATGGCTTTAATGAAAAATTTAACTGAAACCTTGGTGGAAAGCAGTTTGCCCAAAGAATTTCAAATGGATGATCAATTTTATATTTGGCTTCGCGAGGGTTTAGCGAATGGCTCCATAACTATCAATACCAATGAAGCCAATGTACACTTACTAGATGACGGCACTTTGTATTTGAATAATGAAATTTTTAAGCGTTTTATAGAATCTCATAAACTAAAACAAGATTTTAATAAATTAGCCCATGATTTTAATGAGAGATTTGGTATAGACCGTCACTCCACTCATGAAAAATCAGCTTATGCTAATTTTCTCATGCAGCGTGGCGATCATAAAGTCTTACAAGTTCGACACGGCATGCTGGCTTTTGCCGCATTATTCATATTAGATACCACCAGTATACCCATTAGCCCTTTGCAAAGAGAAATCAAAGCGGGTTTTCAACATTTGCGGCAACTCCCAGGAGTGAAACAGACCATCGACGCCGAGCGCCGCAAAGATTCCAAGCCCGGCTTCAAAATGCGATAATAGTTATAGCTCCAAAGAGTAATAACAGAATAATCAGAGCCAAAACAGGATAATAATTCATTCGCATTAATGGAGTTTTACCTTGCATGATGGGGGTCATAGTGTATATAACCCCGCTTTGATTGGATGGCAGCACAGCAGTTAAATGACCTAATGAATCAATGACTCCTGTCACACCGGTATTTGCCGCTGACAAAATATATCGCCCTGTCTCTAATGCTCTAAATTGTGCCATTTGCATCTGCTGAAATGAAGCCATGGATTTACCGAACCAGCTATCATCGCTGATATTGACGATGAAACCGCTGTCCTGCGCATACTTTAATACCTGCAACGGATAAGCAATTTCATAACAAATAAAAGGGGCGAATTGAATACTGCCGATTTTCAAAGCCTTTTGATCCCTGGCGCCTGCAGTAAAATCAGACATGGGAATCTTCCAATAATGGATGAGAAAAGAAAAAATAGAAGCCAAAGGAGTATATTCTCCAAACGGAACTAAATGGCGCTTGCGATACTCGCCTTGGTCTGCTCCCAGCAACAAAATACCATTAAAGTATTTTTGTTCTGGTTGACCCAGTAAAATCCCCAACAACAAAGTACTATGCTGAGCATTAGCAATATTATTAAATTTGTCAAGAATATGAGGAATTTGAGAAGGAAAGGCCGGTAACGCGGCCTCAGGCCAAATGATCAATCGGCTTTTTCCCCAATAAGGTTCCGAGAGTGATGCGTAAGTTTGCACAATTTGATTGAATTGTTCGGGTCGCCATTTAAGTTCTTGGCTGATGTTGGCTTGTACTAAAGCGACCTTTAAGTTTTCACCGGTAGGCTTAGTCCAATGCTGATGGCTTAATCCCCAACCCAGACCTATTGTCGATACAAATAAAAACAAAGCCAGCCATTTTGTCCTTAAAGTTTCTCGAGTACTGATGAGTAATAGGCACCCGCATAAAAAAGCCACCACGAGTGATACCCCATACACTCCGATAATCGGAGCAAATCCCCGCAGTGGAGTAGATAATTGTGAATACCCTAAATAAAGCCAAGGGAAACCGTTCATGGGCAAGCTGCGCAACCATTCCCAGATAACCCAGGTGGCGGGAAACGCCCCTAGATAAAGCTGTACTGAGTTTTTTTTGCCAAAAACGCGTATCAAAATATAGCCTTGGGTGGCTGGACCCAGCGATAGCACGGCAATCATGGCAAAAGTAATGAGAGCAGCCACTCCCACCGAAGCATTGCCATAATTATGAACGCTGATAAATACCCAGGAGACCCCGACACCGTAAAAGCCTAGCCCGAATAGGCCTCCCTGAATAAAAGCTTGAGCAGGTTTGGATTTATGCCAAAAATAAAGCAATAAGGTAGGCACAATAAAGGCTAAAGTATAAATACCCAGTGGGGCAAAAGCGAAGGGTAAAATGGCGCCTAACAAAAAAACTAAAATTGACGATAAAATCATACTATTGATTCACGATTTTGACTAATAAAGTTTGAATGCCGCGTTTACTGGCTTCTAAAATCGTGACTTTTAGCGAATCCAAATTAATCACTTCTCCTCTTTTAGGCAGTCGGCTTAATTTTTTCAATATTAATCCACCGATAGTATCAATGTCCTCAGTTTGAAATTCAGTATGGAAAAATTCATCGAAATCCGCTAACGGAGTCAAGGCTTTAACGATATATTCGTTGTTTTTAACGCCACTTTTGATAAAAGGTTCTTCCTCAATATCGTATTCGTCAGCAATTTCTCCCACAATGACTTCAAGTACATCTTCAATCGTAATTAAACCCGACACGCCGCCATATTCATCCACCACAATGGCCATATGATTGCGATTGAATCGAAACTCTTTTAAAAGGATATTAAGACGTTTACTTTCTGGAATAAACGTCGCCGGTCTCACCAATTGGCGGATTTGCGTTTCGACGGGAGGTTGCTCTAGGCTGAATTTTAATAAATCTTTGGCTAAAAGTACGCCGACAATTTCATCTCGATCTTCACCTGTCACTGGAAAACGAGAATGGCGAGCGGCGATTACTTGAGGTATGGCTTCTTGAGGTGTCAAATAGCCATCAATGACGACCATCTGCGGACGAGGGATCATCGCTTCCCGGACTTGCATTTGCGAAACTTGAAGAGCGCCCTTCAACATATGGGCTGTATCACTGTCGATGACGTTATTATCTTTCGTGTTTTGTAGTACGGTGATTAATTCCTCCTGATTTTTCGGATTTGCCCCTTGTTGCAGCCATGGAAACCAGACTTTTAAAATATTCATAATTCTCCTTTGATTCAAGCATAAGGATTGGGAAATCCTAATTCATGAAGAATGCAAACCTCTAATTGCTCCATCACTTTTGCATCAGATAAGCGAACATGATCATAACCTTGCAGATGCAGCACGCCATGCACGGTTAAGTGGGCCCAGTGGGCTAAAGTTTCTTTGCCTTGGTTATGAGCTTCAGATTCCACTAACTCTGCGCACAGCGCCAGGTCTCCTAAACTATCTATTTCTCCATCGATAAAGGCATCATCATATGAAAAGGAAAGCACATTGGTAGGCCCTTTTTTCTTGCGGTATTTTTGATTTAGATTAGCGCTTTCAATGGCGTTGACTATGCAAATAGTCAGTTCAGTGGCTTTATTGTCTGGCAACAAAGCAGCTTGTGCCCATTGCTGAAATTGTTTTTTGGAAGGAGTATTAAAATGACGAGTACGGTTTTGCAGAATCACTTTCAATTTAACTGTTTTCTTTTTCATAAGCTTCAATGATTTGTTGGACTAAAGGGTGGCGCACCACGTCCACCGATTGGAAAAAAGAAAATTTTATGGCGGGGAGATCTTTTAATAAAGTAATGGCATGGCGTAAACCCGATTCCAGCTTGGAAGGTAAATCAACTTGAGTGATATCGCCGGTAATGACAGCCTTAGAACCAAAACCAATGCGGGTCAAGAACATTTTCATTTGTTCTTTAGATGTGTTTTGGCCTTCATCCAGGATAATGAAAGCATCATTTAGGGTGCGGCCACGCATATAAGCTAAAGGGGCTACTTCAATAGCCCCTTTTTCAATGAGTTTCGTGACTACGGTGGTGCCGGCCATTTCATATAAAGCATCGTATAAAGGCCGTAGATAAGGATCTATTTTTTGAGCTAAATCGCCGGGTAGATAACCCAAGCTCTCTCCGGCTTCCACGGCAGGCCTGACTAGGATAATGCGTTGGACTTGATCATTTTCTAAAGCTTGCAGAGCACACGCTACCGCCAGATAAGTTTTGCCAGTGCCAGAGGGGCCTATGCCAAAGTTGATATCGTATTTTTGGATAGAACGCACATAATGAATTTGATTAGCGGTACGCGGTTTAATGACAGTCAAGGCTAATTTTAGGGTGGTTTGGGCCAATTTTTTTTGCAGTTCTTCTGAACTGGATGTGAAATTTAAATCTAAAGATTTCATGAGTAGTTGGATTTGATGGTGAGTGAGATATCCCCCTGAACTGGTTTCGGCATAGAGTTTTTGCAAAACTTCGCAGGCTTTATTCACTGAGGCGGGTATGCCGATGATCTCAAATTCATTGCCGCGATTGTTAATTTCAATGCCTAAATGCCGTTCAATGATATGCAAGTTTTCATTTAATTCGCCGCAGAGCATTGCCAGTCGTTCATTATCGGCTGGATGTAAAGTGATATGTCTTTTGGATTCGGATGAATTAGCCAAGTTTATTCCTTTTGGGGAATGGCATATAATATTTATGCCGGATATTTCCCTCGTAAAGTGCTTCTCCGTGATGCGGTGATTTTGACAGAAACCATTTGTCCGATCAAGTTGAGTGGGCCGGTGAAATTTACCACACGGTTATTTTCCGTGCGTCCACATAACTCCTGCGAATCCTTGCGTGAAGTGCCGGTCACTAAAATCCTTTGCACACTATCCACCATGGAATCGCTGATTTTAGTCCCTTGTTGGGCAAGCAGGTCTTGTAAAATTGCTAAACGCTGTTTTTTCACTTCGATAGGGGTGTCATCGTTAAGTTGAGCGGCGGGAGTGCCGGGTCTTTTGCTGTAAATAAAACTAAAAGAATGGTCAAAGCCAATTTCTTCAATTAATTTCAAAGTGGCCTGAAAATCGTCTTCAGTTTCACCCGGAAAACCTACAATAAAATCAGAAGATAAACTGATATCGGGTCGTATTTTACGAAGCCGGCGAATCTTAGACTTGTATTCTAATATGGTATAATTTCGTTTCATTGCTGCCAAGATCTTATCAGAGCCGCTTTGTACAGGTAAATGCAAATGATTCGCCAGCTTAGGCTCTTGAGCATAGACTTGAATTAAATTATCGGAAAAAGCGGAAGGATGAGAAGTGGTAAAGCGTATCCGCTCAATGCCGTGGATAACAGCCGCGTAATGGATCAGCGCTGCTAAATCAGCAATTTTGCCGTCGTGCATCAAGCCACGGTAATCATTCACGTTTTGTCCTAAAAAAGTAATCTCTCTAACCCCTTGCTCAGCCAAAGTGACTATCTCTGCAATAACATCATCAAAAGGGCGGCTAATTTCTTCACCGCGGGTATATGGCACTACGCAGAAACTGCAATATTTACTGCATCCTTCCATAATCGACACAAACGCGGTGGGTCCTTCAGCGCGCGGTTCCGGTAAGTGATCGAATTTTTCAATTTCAGGGAAGCTAATGTCCACTGCGGCTTTACGAGTAGACGCGGCCTGTTCAATAAGCTCGGGTAAACGGTGTAAAGTTTGAGGCCCAAATACTAAATCCACAAAAGGAGCGCGTTTGACTATGGCGTCACCCTCTTGGCTAGCCACGCAACCGCCAACGCCGATTATCACATGAGGACGTTCCGATTTGTAAGGACGCCAGCGCCCCAGCTCGGAAAAAAGTTTTTCTTGCGCTTTTTCGCGAATAGAGCAGGTATTTACCAAAAGGACATCCGCTTCTTCCGGGATCGAAGTCAATTCCATGCCATGAGAGCTTCTAAGAATATCAGCCATTTTGCTGGAATCGTACTCATTCATCTGGCAGCCGTGGGTTTTAATATACAATTTTTTCATATTGGTATTATCCATACCGGGATTATAAAGGTAAATTGGGATTTTGACTAGGAGTTTGCAGCCATTCCCGCTACGCAGGAAACGAAATATATTTTTATTGAAAAATCATTCTTTCAATATTTGATGTGATTATATCCGATTTTTGCGTAGCGAGAATCACTGAGGGGTGTTGTTAACATTGCGCAAGGGAAATGCTAAAATTCGCGAAATAAATACTTTTTGAGAAAAAAAAATATGCCCAAATCTCTCCGGCCTTCATTGATACCCTATTTTTGGTTATTGTGGTTGTTGATCGGAATTACAGCCATTTTGTTCGTTCCCGTTAAGGCTCAGGATGATTTACATTACTTAGGTATAGCATGGAATATGCTAAAAACGCATTCTTGGTTGCTGACCTATTCCATGGACGACGCCCAACATGTGGATTTAGAAAAAACCCCTTTGCTTTACTGGCTGATATTGTCTTTATGGCACTCCATTGGTATTAGTGCTTATTCGGTCAAAGCATTGATATTTCTGATTGGCACGGCGTGTTTGTGGGTGAGCTATCGATTGGCCTTAGAAGTTTTCCCTGAAAATAAAAAAATCGCTGAATTAACTTTAATTGTTTTATTAGTCAATCTAATATGGCCGCAATATTTTGGCGGAAGTATTCGTTTCGAGGGTTTAACGACTTTATTCGGAATTTTATATCTGATTTTTTTAGTTAAAAACTTACGAAGTAAAAATAACGCGGAATTATTAGCAGCAGGTATTTTTTTGGGATTGTGCCTCTTTTCTAAAGGTGGGGTAGGGCTATTATATTATTTACCCTTAGCTGTGTTAGCGCCTTATCTAGTGCAACAGAAAATGGATATGACGTGGATTTTCAAAGTAGTGATTAGTGTTGTGATTGCCTTAGTAATCCCAGCTCTATATTTATTGTTTATTTACTTCAAGGTAGGATCGCAAGAATTAAACTATTTATTATTTAAGCAAATTTCAAATAGGATTGGGGTGCAATTTCACCTTGAACTGATACTGGGCTTTATAGGGTGTTTTCTGCCATTGTTAATGTTATTTAAATGGCAAAAATATCAAAGCGATCCCCGTCTTTGGGTTTTATTATTCCAAATTATTTTTGCGATAATATTCTTTGCCTTGTTTGTGAATCAACCAGCCAAACGTTATCTTATTCCAATATGCCCATTTGTGGCTTTAATATTGGCTTATTTACTGAGTCAAATTGAAATTTCAGAGCGGCGCATTCAAATTTTTGCATTAGTATTCGGCATCTTTATCATGGGGTGTAACGTGTCTGGCGCTTTTGGAAAATCGGCCAGGCATAACCAAAATCTAGCTTTATTAGCCAAAGAAGTCAGAGTTTTGCAGCTGCAAGACCAACCTGTAGTGCAATTTTCTAATCATATCGTTTCACTCAATTTAGATTTTTTAGCGCTACTTCCCAAAACGTTACCTATTATTCATGACTCACTGCAACAAAAACAATGGTTACAAAATCATCCCAACGGTTATGTTATTGCGGATTGTAATCCCGCGGATAAAGTGGCAGAAAATTGTTTTAAATTGATAAGAAACAATGAAGTCGTGTCATATTGGAAAGACCCGCTCAAGACCGGTTTCCCTATTTAGAATGAGAGGATAATGAATTACCGCCATATTTACCACGCCGGCAATTTCAGCGACGTGATTAAACACAGTATTTTAACCTTGATTGTGGATTATCTAAAGCAGAAAAATTCGCCATTTTGTTTTATTGATACCCATGCTGGTGAAGGCTTATATGACCTCAATTCTGTCGAAGCCTCAAAAACCGGCGAGCATATGTCAGGCATCACCCGGCTTATTCAAAGTCATTTGCCTAAACCTGCCAGTCTTAATTCTTATTTACAGATTTTAGATCAGTTCAGAATGGCAGATAAACTTTCGCATTATCCGGGATCGCCTTGGTTAGTTTATAATCTGTTACGCCCTCAAGACCGAATGATTCTGAATGAGTACCACCCGGAAATTTGCCGAAAATTAAAGCAGCATTTTTTTCAAAATGATTTAGTTGCTATCCATCATCGTGATGCATATGAATTTCTTCCAGCCATCCTCCCGCCGCCTATGGCGCGAGGTCTAGTATTAATGGACCCTGCTTTTGAAAGCTTGGAGGAAAATGAAAAAATAAGGATGAGTTTGGGAAAAGCCCTCAAACGCTGGCCACAGGGGATCTACATGGTTTGGTACCCTATCAGTGTAGAAAGAGATTGGAATGTTGAATCGATAACGTTATTACCCGGCGTCAACAAATCTTTAATTGCTGAATTAAGCATACAAACGCAAGGTCCTCAAGCTAAAGGCTTGATAGGTTGCCGAGTTTTAGTGATTAATCCTCCCTGGACTTTAGCTGACAACCTCCAAATTTTATTACCATTTTTATGGCAGTTATTTAGCCCTCAGCGCCAAGGTTGTTATAAGATCATCTGTAATCGTCCGTAATCATAATCGCAATATTGAGCAACATCCGCTTTTGATTTTAAAAATTTTCTTTACCCAATAAACGATATACTTCTTCATCAGTGGTTTGAGAAAAATCCGTGTACCAAGAACCGATGGCAACAAAGGAGACCGGTGTAGCCAAGCAAATTATTTCATCCGCTAAAGCTCTAAATTGGGAATAAATTTCAGGTGAGGCAACCGGGACTGCAATAATAATACTTGCACATTTCCATTGACGAAGAGCGGTAATGGCGGCGCGCATAGTCGCTCCTGTAGCAATACCATCGTCGACTAAAATAATATTTTTGTCTTTTAAATCAGGAAAGGGGCGATCACCGCGATACTTAATATTTCGCTCATCCAAAACCTGACGTTCTTTTTCCAGGACTGATTGAATGGTCTCTTGGTCTAAACCAAGTTGAAGGACTATGGATTCATTGAAAACAATAACGTCTCCCATCGCAATGGCGCCGAATGCCAATTCTTCGTGTCCCGGTACGCCGAGCTTACGTACCAAAAAAATATCCAGCGGTAAATTGAGAACTTGGGCAATTTCATAGCCGACAGGCACTCCCCCTCGGGGCAAAGCCAAAACCAGCGTATTTTTTTTGTTAGCAAAGTGCGATAGCTGATGAGCTAATAATTTTCCGGCTTCCGACCGGTTACGAAAAATTCTATCCATCCAATAATGATAGCATAACGCCAGCTATTCTCTTAGGAATGGCTGGCGCAACTCAATCTCAGATATTTCATGACATGCCCTAATATGCCATAATCGGTGTGAATAAAATTCTATAGTGCACCAAAGGAGTTGTAATCCATGCCTCAATGCCTTCTATCTCAAGCATCCGGCGAATTAATTCCCATCATTCCCATTATTAAATCTCAATTTGAGGATTGGGTTAAAACCCAAAGTCCACAAGACCAACGCTGGACTAAGGCCAACCGTTTTAGCGCCGAAGCCGGGACTTTTTGTTTTATGCCAAAACCGGACGGCTATCTGTCTCAAATCTTGGCAGGATTCAGTTCAGCAGATGATTTTTGGTCACTGGGCGATTTGCCTCTCCGGCTCCCAGAGGGCCAGTATCAAATACCGGAAACGCTATCCATTTGGCGTCAACCGGAGCAATGGCGCGAAGCCGTCATTGCCTGGGGTTTAGGATGTTATAATTTCTCACTTTATCAAAAGAGAAACATTAAACCAGACTTGAGCAAAGTTCAGCTTTTAATTCCTTCCTTGGCGGATGCAGCTTTATGCCAAAATTTAGTCGACAGTATCTACCTCGTGCGTGACTTAATCAATACGCCTGCTGAAGACCTTAGTCCGGAACTTTTAGCTCGGGCAGCCGTGGACATAGCCCAACAAAATAATGCCGCATTCCAAGTGGTCGCCGGCGAGGAATTAAAAAATGCTTTTCCGGCAATCTATGCGGTAGGCAAAGGCAGTTCCCGTCCTCCACAATTAGTCGACATCCAATGGGGAAATAAAAATGCGCCATTGCTGACCTTGGTGGGCAAGGGAATATGCTTTGATAGTGGCGGCTTAAATTTAAAAACCGGTGAAGGCATGCGTTTTATGAAAAAAGACATGGCGGGAGCCGCGCATGTTTTAGGATTAGCCCGTCTGATTATGTTGCAAAATTTACCGGTGCGATTAAGAGTATTGTTGGCGATTGCCGACAACATGCCTTCCGGCAATAGTTACCGTCCTGGCGATATCGTGAATACCCGCGGCGGCGTTTCGGTAGAGATTACGAATACCGATGCCGAAGGCAGAATGGTGTTAGGTGATGCTTTAGCTGCGGCTACAGAAGAAAAGCCAGATTTACTCATGGATTTTTCCACACTCACCGGTGCTGCCAGAGTGGCGCTAGGGCCGGATGTCGCGGTTTTATTTTCTAATCATGACGAATTAGCCAGTGATTTGATTCGCGCCGGAGAATATTGTCGCGATCCTATCTGGCGCTTGCCACTCTATCAAGCCTATGAGCGTTACCTGAAAAGCGAGGTGGCTGATATGAGTAATGCTTCTGCGGGCCCATTTGCTGGCGCAATAACCGCGGCGTTGTACCTAAAACAATTTGTAGGGGGGGCCATTCCTTGGGCGCATTTTGACCTCAGCGCTTGGAATTTCGATAAGCTGCCGGGCCGGCCAGTAGGCGGTGAAGCCAATGCTTTACGAGCCGTTTTCACTTACCTAAACAAACGATATCCGAAAACATGATTTCGATAATGATAATAGGAATTTTTATCATTGCCTTTAGTTGGACTTTATTTTTTTTGGAATGTCGCGCCTGGCTTATTACGGCCCTAGTGGGTGTATTACTATTTTGTTTCACCCTGGCCCCGCAGTTTTCCAAAACCGGATTAATCATTTTATGGATAATTTGGTTGATTCCCGCTTTATTTATTTTTATCAGACCGTTGCGCATATCTCTTTTGATAAAACCTTTTTTTCATTGGTTTAAAAAGCAAAATCCCAAATTATCTTTGGCAGAACAGCAAGTGATTGATGCCGGAGGCCAATGGTGGGGCAATGCCCTTTTTAAAGGCGCACGAGATTGGGAAAAAGTGTTATCGCGTCCGGCCCCGGCATTGACCACCGTTGAAAAAAAATTTTTAAATGAAACGGTAACCGAACTGTGCAACGCAGTAGATGAATGGCGTATTTCCCATTGCGATCATGATTTGCCGGCGGCGGCTTGGGATATTATAAAAAGCCGGGGCTTTTGGGCTTTGGAAATAGACCCTTGCTATGGCGGACATGGTTTTTCTCCAGCAGCGCACTCTGCCATTATTGCGAAAATTGCTTCACGCAGTTATAGCACTGCAATTAGTGTCATGGTGCCTAATTCATTAGGTCCGGCTGAATTTTTAAAGTATTTCGGCACTCAAGCGCAAAAAGATTATTATTTACCGCGTTTAGCTTGCGGCACAGAAATTCCCTGTTTTGCTCTTACTAGCATTGAATTTGGCAGTGATGCTGCCAGCATTACGGATTATGGTGTGGTTTGCCATGGTCAATATAATGGCAAAAATACTTTAGGTATCCGTTTAAATTGGAATAAGCGTTACATTACCTTGGCTCCCATCGCCACTTTAATTGGTGTCGCATTCCATCTTTATGATCCCGAACATTGGTTGGGAGAACAAGAAGATATTGGCATCACTCTCGCCTTAGTCCCGGCGGATTTACCTGGAATAGAGAAAGGCATGCGTCATATTCCTTTGCAAATGGGGTTTATGAATGGCCCTTTGCGTGGCAGAGATGTTTTCATTCCTTGTGAACAAATTATTGGTGGGATTGAAAAAAGAGGGCAAGGTTGGAAGATGATGATGGAATGTTTAGCGCTTGGCCGAGGAGTGTCATTGCCCAGTGTCGCCACCGCTATCACGCAATTTTGTACCCAAGTCAGTTGTGCTTATTCCGCAGTTCGACAACAATTCCGCCGTCCTATCAAGCGTTTTGAAGGAATTCAACAAGTGTTAGGCCGCATGGGTGGCCTAGCCTATTTAAGCGAAGCCATGCGGATGTTTACTTTGGAGGAAATTCAGTTAGGACAACGGCCAGCCGTAGGTTCGGCCATCGCGAAATATTATTTAACGGAATTTGCACGTCAGGCGGTAGCGGATAGCATGGATATTCATGGAGGACACGGTATTATTATCGGCCCGCAAAATTATCTGAGTTTTCTTCATCAAGCAGCGCCGATTAATATTACCGTTGAAGGCGCCAATATCATGACGCGGGGATTAATTATTTTTGGCCAAGGCATATTGCGCTGTCATCCTTTTTTACGCCAAGAGTTGCAAGCAGCGACTGAAAATAATCTTTATTTATTTGATAATTTAATTTGCAGGCATATCGGCTTTTTTATTTCGCAGTTTGCGCGTTTGGTCATTTATGGGATTACTGGGGCTCGTTGGGTGGGTGGTAAATTACCGCAACTCTCTCGAATGATCAACGCGTTTGTGGTGCTGGGTGATTTGACTCTATTTATTTCAGGTAAAAAATTAAAAAGCCAAGAAGCGCACTCGGGTCGAATGGGTGAGGTCTTAAGTTATTTATGTATGATTGTTTCCTTACTAAAGTCGTATCAAGGCCGAGGTTCTCCTGCCGATGAAACGATTTTTCTAGATTGGGGTATTCAATTTTGTTTTAATAAAATTCAATCTTTTTTAAAAGAAATTTTTGCTAATTTCCCTACTCCCTGGCTGGGTAAGCTGATGCGTAGGCTTATTTTTCCTTGGGGAACTCCTTACCCAGGACCGCAGGATTCGCTTATCTTTGAGATCGCCCATAATCTTTGTACTAATACAAATTTGCGTGAGCGGATTTGCCAACATTGCTATTTTGTTCCTCATAGCGCGGTTTGGCAGTTGCAAAAAGCGATGAAAGCGATGCAGAAGGTTGCACCGCTTTTAAATAAAATAATAGTTCATCACAATATGACTACTCCATGTTCCCCTTTTGAAAGCTATTTTGTTGGTATCATTAAAACAGCCCATAAAAATGGATTTATCAATCAAAGTGAGTATGAGCAATTGCAAAACGCCATTGACTTGTACTGGCAAGTTTTGCAAGCAGATGAATTTTCAACCGGTAGCTTTTGCTAACTATTATTAAAAAGCATCGATCAACAAATTAAACAAGATGTGGATTTCGCCGATGGTTTGCTTTTTTGAGTAGGATTTAACTTTTTAATTTTTGTTATTTCTTTTGAAACAAAGTGAATTTTTTCATCTATTGATGATTGCAGCCAGGACGGTATCGCATTATAGTGTTGGAATTTATTATATAAATCAAGTAAGCCAGTAGCTCGCGACAATTTATCTTGAAGATCGACAGTATCCGTCATTTCGTTCCACCATTTCTGGTGCAAATCTCGAAAAGCTTGAAAGTCAATTTTAAATTGCTTCATTCTAGTGTGAATACTGCAATATTGATAATATTTTTCTAAAAGTTGAAATTTTTCGCTGGGATCAGAAATTAAATTCGATAACTCACTAATTAACAAGTTCTTGGTAACTGAATGTTTTTGTTCAAAACCTACTATCAAAGCCTGTTTCATAAAAGTAATTATTTTATCTTGGCGCTCTTTATGGACTTTTTGATCAGAAATAAGCTGTTGAAGTTTTTTGTAATATTTACTAAGATGAAACAAATTCATGGCGGATCCCTTATGCATGAGGAAGCTTTCCAAGAATAATTTTTCGGTTAACTGAGGCGCCCCTTTGAAGTCAGGACAGAACATGGGAATGATCTTAGCTAATTCAAATAAACTTGTACAATAAAAAAAAGAAAAACTATAATTATTACAAGAAAGCTCTTTTTTTACAATACTTTGATACTTAATGAGAATTTTATAGAGTTTGATATCGTTTCCGTTTGAGTTGTCAATTTCTAATTTAGGGAGCCAGCCAAAATGAATTTTAATATATTTCGGAAAAGAATTGTTAAAAATACAAGTTTTAAAATTCTGGCTAAGAGAAAGGAAAAGGATTGGATTTGAAAATTCAGCAATATATCTTATAATTACTGCCGGTATCGTACTCAAATAGTTCTTCATTTCTAAATTTTGATTTTTCATTTTTGGGTTACCATTTTATAGTATCGGGCGGCATTATAATCCCTTATGCTTTTGATGTCAAATTTTTATACTTATTTACAGCGACTCCCGCTGAAGCGGGAGATTTTATTCTAACGGGCTGGGTAATTTTGAAGAAAATAACAACCTGCCTCTTTAAAAGAGGTTGATTTAAGGATATTTTATGCTCACACATG
>CBFGTC010000013.1:0-52785 GCA_965651935.1 uncultured bacterium | reverse complement strand
ATTCCTGAAAATTTTTCTGAAAAATAAATTTAATGATGAAATATCCGGGTTAAGGAAGGTTCCCAAAAGCCTGTCAATTCCTAGCGCCATCATAGCACCGAAAATTTTTATTGCTTGGAAAATTCTTGCAAGCCATTGATTTATCTGGCTCCCCGGGACGGACTTGAACCGCCGACCAAGTGATTAACAGTCACCTGCTCTACCGACTGAGCTACCGGGGAACGTTGGGTAGGGAAGATATGGTACCAAACCTGATGCAGAGGTCAAGTACTAGTTACTCATTTTCCTGAAAAAACATCAGACATTTGCTTCATGGCCAATTGCAATGCCCCCATGCTCGTCGCATAAGAAATACGAATATATCCCGGCATTCCAAATTCCGCGCCAGGCACTAAAGCAATATTGCCTTTTTCCAATAATAATTTACCTAGTTCCAAATCTGAAGCCAAACCTAAATTACGAATCACACCACTCACGTTCGGAAACGCATAAAATGTTCCGTCCGCCCGAATACATTCCACCCCAGGCATTTTCCGCAATTCTTCATAGACATAATCATGACGCTTGCGATAGGCATCAAACATATACTGCAATTGAGCACGATCACCTTTTAACGCCACCGTCGAACATTTTTGTGAAATAGAACAAGTCGTGGTGGTGCTTTGTGATTGAATTTTTTTCATGTTTTGAATGATCTCAATCGGCGCCGCCGCATAACCGATACGCCATCCGGTCATCGCATGAGCTTTGGAAACACCATTCATCACTATCACTTGATTCCTCAGTTCCGGCGCAACATTCAAAATATTCACAAATTTAGGCAAGCTCCAAAGAATATATTCATACATATCATCACTGGCAATCAATACTTGCGGGTATTTCTTTAACACTTCAGCTAAATCCCTCAATTCCTCCGCGGTATACGCCATTCCAGAAGGATTCGAAGGACTGTTTAAAATAAATAATCGTGTACGCGGAGTAATCGCTTGCTCTAATTGTCGGGCAGTAATTTTAAAATTTTGCGAGACATCCGCTTTCACAATCACAGGAGTAGCGCCAGCCAATTTCACCAATTCAGGGTAAGATACCCAGTAAGGCGCCGCGATGATCGCTTCATCCCCCTCCTCTAACACACATTGAGTTAAATTATATAAAGACTGTTTCACCCCCGCGGAAACCAGGATTTCTTCCGGTTTATAGTCCAGGTCATTGTCGTTTTTTAATTTTTCAACAATCGCTTGCCGCAACTCCAAAATCCCTTCCGTGGGCGTGTATTTAGTAAATCCAGCATCAATAGCCGCTTTGGCAGCGTTTTTAATAAAATCCGGCGTATCAAAATCAGGCTCTCCGACACTTAAATTTAAAATTTTCCTGCCAGCAGCTTTTAATTCATTCGCCATGGTATTGATAGCGACAGTGGCCGATGGTTTTATAACCGAAATTCTTTGAGAAAAATGGTAGGACATAATAATAGGCTCCTTATTTTGTTTTAGGAATGGATTTGGGAGGTGGAGGCAACATAAATCTGATTGCCGCCTTAAGCTGATCATCAGTGCACTCAAAACAACCTCCTCGCGGAGGCATTTGATTTAAACCAGCTTGAGTCACTGTCAATAACCCTTCCAACCCTTTTTGCATACGTGGATTCCAATCTTTTTTTAAACCAATTTTAGGCGCATTCAATTCAATGCGAGGATCTCTGGCGTGACAAGTGGAGCAAAAATGCTGATAGATTTTTTTTCCTGCTTGAGGATCATTTTGGATGGAATTTAAAAACTCTTGTGGATGATGACTATCAGCCCACGCCATATTGGAGAAAATACAAAACCATAATCCCCACAATATCTTTTTTATCAGCATATTTTATTTATATCTAAAGAATTCTAAAAAACCTTCACAGGTTACCGTAGCAACTTATAAAAGTAAAGTATTTAATATATAATGTTTTAGGATGAGTAAACCTTTCATATTAAAGAGCGCATTCAAACCCTCTGGCGACCAACCTACCGCCATTAAGCAATTAATTTCTGGTCTAGAATCCGGCTTGGCTTTTCAAACTCTTTTAGGGGTCACCGGGTCAGGGAAAACCTTTACAATTGCCAACGTTATCCAAACGGTTCAGCGCCCTACCCTTATTTTAACTCCCAACAAAACCTTGGCCGCGCAATTTTATGCCGAGCTGCGAGAGTTTTTCCCTCAAAACGCCATTGAATATTTTGTTTCTTATTATGATTATTATCAACCCGAAGCCTACGTGCCCAGCACGGATACTTACATAGAAAAAGATGCCTCCATTAATGATCATATCGAACAAATGCGTTTATCAGCTACTAAGGCTCTATTAGAGCGAAGAGACACGGCAATAGTAGCCACGGTTTCCGCCATATATGGTTTGGGTGACCCGCAAGCCTATTTAAGTATGGTCTTACATATAAGCCGCGGAGATAAAATTGACCAAAGACAAATTCTGCACCGTTTGACTGAATTACAATACACTCGTAATGATGCCGCCTTACAACGAGCCACCTACCGAGTTCGCGGCGACGTCATAGATATTTTTCCAGCAGATTCTGAAAAAGAAGCAATCAGAATTGAGCTATTCGATGATGAAATTGAAAATATTAGTTTTTTTGACCCTCTCACTAATCATATCTTAGCTCGCGCACCACGGGTCACCATCTTTCCCAAGACTCATTATGTCACCCCTCGAGAACGGGTATTGAAAACCATAGATGAAATTAAAGCAGAATTACGTATACGGTTAGAGGAATTGGAAAAAGCCAATAAATTAGTAGAAAGACAAAGGCTAGAGCAACGCACTTTATTTGATATTGAAATGATGTTAGAAATGGGCTATTGCTCTGGAATAGAAAATTACTCCCGTTATCTTTCCGGTCGATCTGCCGGACAGCCTCCACCCACTTTATTTGATTATCTACCCCCTGATGGATTACTGATTATCGATGAATCCCACGTGACCATCCCTCAAATCGGAGGGATGTATTTGGGTGACCGAGCGCGCAAAGAAAATTTGGTCAATTACGGATTCAGATTACCCTCGGCACTAGACAATCGGCCATTACGATTTGATGAGTTTGAAAAACTCATGCCTCAAACTATTTTTGTCTCTGCTACCCCGGGGCCGTATGAAGCTGAGCATACTCAAGATATCGCCGAACTATTGGTTCGACCTACAGGTTTGTTAGACCCTGAAGTGGAAATCAGGCCGGCCAGTACTCAAGTGGATGATTTACTCTCTGAAATTAAGAAGCGCATTGTCCAAAAAGAAAGAGTGTTAGTGACTACTCTAACTAAACGCATGGCCGAAGACTTGACAGAATATCTCAATGAGCATTCTATTCGCGTACGTTACTTGCATTCTGATATTGAAACCGTAGAAAGAGTGGAAATTATCCGTGACTTGCGTTTAGGAGAATTTGATGTCTTGGTGGGCATCAATTTATTGCGGGAAGGCTTAGATATTCCGGAAGTTTCCTTAGTGGCGATCTTAGATGCTGACAAAGAAGGCTTTTTGCGTTCCGAACGTTCTTTAATTCAAACTATCGGCAGAGCTGCGAGAAATCTACATGGTAAAGCAATTTTATATGCAGACAAAATGACCGGCTCTATCCAAAAGGCGTTAGCGGAAACCGAGCGTCGCCGCTATAAACAAAATGAATATAATAAAGCCCACAACATTACACCTCGCGGAATCGTAAAAGCGGTGCGTGATTTGATTGAGAACACTCGGGACAGAACACCTATGGCAGGCGGATTTGGTCGCGCTCAACAAATCGCCGAAGAGGCTGCGGAATATTTGGCGTTATCACCTGCTCAACTTAGTAAACAATTAAATGAGTTAGAAGAACAAATGCTACAGGCTGCTAAAAATTTAGAATTTGAGAAAGCCGCTCAACTACGCGATAAAATTATTCATATACGTAAAAATATCCTTGAAATACAAGACTAAGGACCTATTTGAATAGATCCGCTTACAGCAATTCCCCACACCTTCACTTGCATGAGGGAATCATATTGCTATATTTTTAATCAGGCGTATCCATAAATTCTTTCCATGTTGAAAATATTTTATGAACAAAGAATAACCACACACCAACGCGGCATGGGATTTAAAGGGACCATCAGCCAATGCAGCGTTGGAGCACGGACCGCGCGAAATTTATAAAAAAGATCCCTTCTTTTTTTGGCCTTTTCCCTTAAATCAGACGCCAAAGTACTGCCGCTGATTTGTTCAACAGAAAAATAATCTGGAATCCTCAAGAAGAGATTTAAAAAAGAAAGGTTTTCATATAAACTAGATACAGCCATGTTAACTTCCTAATTAAGTTTAATGTGGTCAGTGTCAGATTGGGTGTTGGTAGCACCTAATCTGACACGTTGTATTATCGGCTGATTGAACACAAAATGCAAGTCTGTACAGTTAAATTAATTAATAATCCCCCAACTAAATTGGCATTACCCGTCTTAGATTACCAGTGCTGTCACTTTCTTCTCTGTTTATTCCCACCAAACATCCTACGCTCATCCCCAAAACACCCCCTAATACGGTGCCTCCAACGTAAGTTGGAATAGGAGAGCCAGTGAATACGCAAATAACAGACCCTAACATACTCCCTACCCCTCCTCCAAATAAACTATAAGCCGCGCGTGATACTCTTTTAGCTTCGCCATTCCCATTTCTATAACAATATAAACTGATTAATCTGAGCGCGGCTGAGGTAGCCACAATGCCGAGTTGGCTCCAAAATAAAATTTCAATTACATTGGACTGAGATGAATCGGCAACAATGTCTGTGGAATTAGTGCTATTAGTATAAGCTAAATCTAAATTAAGCATTTTTTCTCCTTAAATAAATTAATGTTTACTATTATCAGTAGTATCAAAATTCTATTTGCAAAGAATGTCAATGCTAACGTGGCCTTACGCTGTATTCGGAGATTTTTTTCGTCGGCGCAAAGCAAAACCCCGTTTCCGAGCAGAGGGGTGTGGATGAATTGATTTCTTAGCCACATTAGGATTAAGCAAGTGATAAATAGCCTGCCACTTGGCGCGATCTTTTGGCGATATAAAAGAAATAGCGCATCCTTCACGACCGGCGCGAGCAGTTCTACCTATTCTATGCACATAATCTTCGGGAATTTGCGGGACATCATAATTAATAACATGTTCAATATGGGGAATGTCTAATCCTCGCGCCGCCACATCGGTGGCCACGAGTATGCGGTAAGCTTTATTGCGAAAATCCTTAATAACTCGGTCGCGTTGGCGCTGTCTAAGATCCCCATGGATGGCTTCGGCCTCGTAGCCATCTTGATATAGCTTTAAGGCAAGTTTTTCAGCGCCACGCTTGGTGTTGACAAAGACAATGATTGAGCCCTGGCGCTCGTCCAACTGAGTTGTCAAAGTAGGATACTTTTCATTATCATTAAGCTGGATTGTTTTTTGAGAAATGTGGAGCGAGCTGGTACGGGCAGGCATTACCGAAATTCTTTCCGGATTACGTAAATATTTTTTAGAGCGCTCTATAATTTCTTGTGGCAATGTGGCCGAAAACATCAAAGTTTGCCGGTTTTGCGGAAGATGCTTAACGATTTCATCGAGCTGTACACCAAAACCCATATCCAACATGCGATCTGTTTCATCCAATACTAAAAATTGAGTGTTTTTTAATAAAAGACTGCCACGCTGGAGGTGATCATTGATTCGCCCTGGAGTCCCTACAATTATCCGCGGTTTGGCCTTAAGCTGGCGGAATTGAGGTATAATAGACTCCCCTCCGATCAACAACGCCGAAGTGACATTACTGCGTGGGCCAATCAGTTGCCGCATTACGTTCATAATTTGAGTGGCTAATTCCCGGGTGGGTGATAAAATTAAGGCTGTGCTTTGTTGTGATTTTAAAAGTCCAGCAATCAAGGGGATACCAAACGCCGCCGTTTTACCGGTACCGGTTTGAGCCGAGCCTAAGATATCTTTTCCAGCTAAAGCCGGCGGGATAGCCTGAATCTGAATGGGAGTTGGAATTTTGTATTGCATGTGATTAAGGGAAGTCAACAATGCGTCTGGCAAGCCGATATTCGAAAAATTTTGCATAAAATCCTGCTAATCAGGGTATTAACTGATTTAGCTATTAAAGTAAGAAGGTGGACACTAAAAATTCAGCCTTTGTCTAATTAACTAGACGCTTCAATCTAACACAAATCCATCTTTAATACCATTAATTTATTGATTATTAATATCATTAAAATTTATGAAAAATATTTACGCAAATAATGAATTAAAGTAAAATTCCTCCAACAAATTTTGTAATAGAAATGTCAAGGATTTTATATGCGCGGAATAGGATTTCCATAATCACAGTTAAACGAGAGAATAGAAAATGATCCAACATCTTGCTAAAAGAAAAATAAATCAGCCGCTTCAAACAATTTGGTTTTATTTTAAAAATACTTCGGATCCGAAACTAGAATAGCTTCGATTTTATGCGGCTTATCTTGTTTCTTAATACAAAAATCAATTCAAGATTTAAAAATGCTAATAAATAATTTATTGAGGTTAATATGAGACCAAATGATTCAAAAATAAAACCCTTCCCCATTAGCAAGCGGCGAACAACTGACTCCAACACTTCCAAGCCCAAAAAACGTAAAAAAGAAATGATCAACCAGGATGATATTAGGAATATTAAGCCAAAAATTGCTTTTCATACTTACAATGCATTGAAGAATTTTATTACATTTATAAATGCTAAATTTTTTTACATTGCCATGCTGCAATATAGGAATAGGAATAAAGAAAACTCAAATTTACCTTTTTTTAGCAGGAAAATTTGTTTTGTTGCTGAGGATAGTACTATAGCTTTTATGAAATTTTTTCTAAATGATAATTATAAGTCTGGGGTAATATCTCGTCGCATTAATAGAATAAGTAAACGACCAAAAATGCAAGAGTTAATGTTAAAAAATAAACTAGAAGCTGAAATTCTTGATAAATTTTTAATTATTTATAACTTTATGCAATTTTATCATATACAAGATGAATACAAAATTACCGTTGTTAATAAAAATATTCATGCTGAAGAAATTCCAGATATTTTGGCAAATTTTAACCCTGAAAGTGAAAATGAATTAATAAAAAAGGCAATTGATATAAATATTATAACCGATCAAAAATCTAAACAACTTCTGCAATTAAATAATCATCACATCCCTTCCCATATCCACATCAATGACTTTCTCTTAATGAGGGCGAAAATGGCAGTTACTTTAATTTCATCTGTTTATCAAAATTTTCAGCAGATTGTAATGGAGATCAATAAAAATAGTGACATTTTGCTTAAACAAGCATACGATTTAAGTTCTCAAATCCAATCAACTCTTTCCTACTCTTCGGATTCAAGCGCCTTGTCCGGTTCTCATTATTCATCATCCAGCTCTGTAAGAATCCCTTCAAGCATCTTTTCGAACATTTCTTCAAGTACGCCTACATCCATTTCTTCCATTACTTCTTCAAGTAGCTCTGCAAGCTCATCTTGTTATTCTCCACTACAAGCACAAGCTTCAAACTCTTACAGTGACCAGAGAAGTCTCTCTTCTTCATCCACTCAGTCAACTACAGTTTCAATGGAAGCTAAAAACATCGCTAGACAATTTCAGGGCGAACTGTATCGCGCCACATTACTAGAATTAATAAATGGCAATCGTGTTTTGACTAAAGAACATGGCGGATCCGCCCCTTCGGACTCTGAAATTTTGGAGACACATTCAACTTATAGTAGTAAACAATGAATTTATATGTTTAATACCGAATATCACTTTCATTGATTTATCTGATTTCGAGCGCAATTTTATATTTGAAAATATAACTAACCCAACTTTTCACTGCATGGCTTCAACGTCTTGCAAAGTTCTACAACTACACCCTCTTTTTTAGATTCACTCAAATCAAAAATTATCCCAACTTAGAAATAAAAATAATTTTAAAAGAAAATCAGGTTAACAAAGAAAACGATTTATTTTCTTTAAACTTTTTAAAAACTAGAGTCAAGACATTGCACAAGGTGTTTAACAGAATTTAATCTACAATAGGCGGTAAAATTTTCCTCATTGATATTTTTGCCGAAATAGTATTTAAGAAACTTTCGACTTTCTAATAGGGCTACCGTTTCATTTTCTATTTCACACAGTTTTTCTATATGTTCGAAAAAAAGCGATTTCACCCTTGCCAGATCCGGTGCATTGAAATTATCACCGCGAGCCTTTGTTAAAATTTCCTCATATAACCAAGGCTTTCCCGTACCAGCACGCGATATCATCACACCGGCACATTGAGTCGTTTCAAGCATTTTTTTCCATGAATCTAAATCATTTATATCACCATTGCCAATGATAGGTATTTTAGTGGAAGCGGTCATTTCAGCAATATTGTCTAAATGACATGACACATTATAATCTTCAGACCAATGTCTCCCATGCACGATGATGGCATCTGCTCCTGCATCAGTTAACATTTTAACCATTTCTAAATTTTTATTTTTTTCACCCTCTGGTTTTATAAGCCGCACCTTGACTGTAAGCGGAACAGAGATGACGCCTTTAATCGCTTCAATTATTTTGCTCACATGATAAGGATGATCTAACAAATAAGACCCCATGCGTTTTTTTCGAATTTTCGGTTTAGGGCAACCGCAATTAATATCAATTAAATCAGCGCCTAAATCCGCTAAATATTGAGCCGCCTCTTTAAGATAGGTTATTTCATAGCCACCCAACTGGTAACTTAAGTATTTTTCCAAAGAGTCACGAAAAACAAATCTTTTTTTGCTTTTTTTATTTTGAACTAAATCTTGAGCTGAAATCATTTCACTACAACAATAAGCTGGCGCTTGAAAATGATAAAATAATCTTCTAAACGGTGCACAACTATAGCCGGCCAAGGGGCCTTGAATAAGATTATTAGCAAAAACCAAGTTACCAATACTTAAAGATTTTGAATACATAATTAATACGTCGCTGGTGATTTAATAAAAACATTCTATTATTAGTCCTATGAATAGTCATCAACCGTTACAAGGACAAAAAGCTCTGGTCACCGGCGCAAGTTCCGGAATTGGTGAAGGCATAGCCAAAGCGTTAGCCGCCGCCGGGGCGGCAGTCATTGTCAATTACGTAGGCGATCCTGCTTCCGCTGAGGGAGTAGTGAAGGATATTGAAAAAAATGGCGGAATAGCTATCGCCATAAATGCGGATGTCAGCCAGGAAGATCAAGTCAAAAATATGTTTGAGAAGGCTTTGAGTCAATTCGGCACTATCGACATTTTAGTCAATAATGCCGGAATCCAAAAAGATGCTGATTTAGTAGAGATGACTTTAGCAAAATGGAATGCAGTGCTACAGGTTAATTTAACGGGTTATTTCCTTTGCGCCCGCGAAGCAAGCCGTGAATTTATGCGGCGCGGCATAAACCCCCGGATTTCGAAGGCCGCTGGAAAAATTATTTGCATTAGCTCAGTACATCAAATGATCCCTTGGTCTCATCACTGTAATTATGCTACCACCAAAGGCGGCATCATGATGTTTATGAAAACTTTAGCGCAAGAACTTTCAGCACATCATATTCGAGTGAATGGCATTGCTCCTGGCGCCATTAAAACTAATATTAACCGTCAGGCTTGGGAAAGCCCTGAGGCCGCTGCAAAATTACTCAAATTGATCCCTTATGGTCGAATTGGCGACCCCGAAGATATTGCCAAAGCAGCAGTATGGCTCGCTTCAGATGATTCCGATTATGTTCAAGGTACTACTTTATTTGTTGATGGAGGCATGTGCCTTTTCCCAGGTTTTGCTACTGGGGGTTAATAATGGGTCAAGATACGCATTTTATCCACGATTATGCATATATTGGCGATTGCCATAGCAGCGCGCTAATTTCGAAAACCGGCTCTATTGATTGGTGCTGTATGCCCAGAATGGATTCTTCAAGCTGTTTTGGGCGCTTACTCGATTGGGAACAAGGCGGATTTTGCCAAATTATTCCCACCCAGCCCGTAAAAATTTCACGCGCTTATATAAAAGGTTCCATGATACTGGAAACTCGCTTTGAAACTACTGAGGGTGAAGTCCATTTGTTGGATTTATTTACCATGCGTAGCGGCGGTGAACACTTTCCGCATCAACAAATATTAAGATTAATCACCCCGATTCGTGGTAGCATGGAATTAAAAATTATCGTTAAACCGCGCTTTGATTACGGTCTTATTAAACCCTGGATACGGGAATATTCTGAAAATTCTTTTATGGCGATCGGGGGCTCTGATGGACTATTGATTTCGTCTAATATCCCACTCAAGCTGGAACAAACACATCAATTATCGACAATTACTACAATTAGGGCAACTGAGAATCGTTATCTTTCCATCATTTATGACAAACCCGAAAACTTGGAAGAAGCGAAAACCAACGTCCCCACTGCGCGTCAACAAAAATTAAGAGCTCAAGAAACCCTACGCTGGTGGAATTCCTGGGTTGATCAAAATCAATTCCAGGGTAAATATGCCGATCTCGCCCTGCGTTCAGCTATGGTTTTAAAATGCCTGTGTTATGCGCCAACTGGCGCTATCATCGCGGCCCCCACCACTTCTTTACCAGAAGCGCCTGGCGGTGATCGTAATTGGGATTATCGTTACGCCTGGGTCAGGGATGCTTGTTTTTCAGTGCATTCGTTAAGCTTTTTAGGTTTTATAGACGAAGCGGATGGATTTCGGCGATTCATTGAGCGCAGTTGCGCAGGAAGCGCTAGCGAATTACAAATTTTATTCGGCATTGATGGGAGACGGCATATTTTTGAACGGAATGTAGAAAATCTTGCCGGTTATCATAGCGCTAAACCGATTCGCGTAGGCAATGCAGCTCATAAACAATCGCAACTGGATGTCTACGGTGAATTGCTTTTATTAGCATGGTATTGTTATAAACGCGGGCAAATTCCAGACGATGATTATTGGAAATTTTTAACCGAAATTGTAGAAATGGCCATTGAGAATTGGCAAAAACCAGATCAAGGTATTTGGGAAATTCGAGGTGAGCCACGTCATTTTGTTTTTTCAAAAGCCATGTGTTGGGTTGCAATTGATATCGGCATTAAATTAGCGGACGAATTGAAAAAACCAATTGATATAGATAAATGGAGCAATGCTCGGGCCGAAATACGTAAAGCCATTGATGAGAAAGGCTTTGATTCAAAACGAGGAGTTTTTACTCAAGCCTTTGGTTATTCCGACATGGACGCTTCTCTCCTTTTGCTGCCATTTTTTGAATATATCGATTATCAAGACCCTCGCATGGTTAACACGGCGCAACTCATTTATGAAGAACTCGGCCACGAGGGTTTGTTGCTTCGTTATCCTACAGGCAATGATGATCTGAATGGGGAGGAAGGTGTTTTTCTAGCTTGCACCTTCTGGTTAGTGAGTTGTTTTGCCTGCCAAGGCAAAAAGGAAAAAGCGGAACAGATTTTTCAAAACGCTATCGCTGCCGGGAATGATTTAAATTTATTTTCTGAAGAGTACTGGATTAAAAATCAAAAAATGCTTGGAAATTTTCCGCAAGCCCTAACCCACTTGTCTATTATTTCAGCGATAATTTCCTTAAATAGAGAGGATGTTTGCCAAGTCTCTCATTAGATTTTTATGTCAAACCATCTGATTATCCAGTCTTGACCTAATTGCTCATAAGCATCAGCAAGAAATTCCTCTAAATCCAATTCTGAAAGAAGATATTCCTCTCCAGGCGGCTCTGTTTCATGATGAATGTATGCATTAAAATATTGCGTACAAAAATCAAAATAATCGCGCGTATGGAGTATGAATAAATGCCAAAGATTGTCCAGATGTTTTAAGGGCCCAAACAGATAAGTCTTACGCCCCGATTTTTTGCGCTTGACATTAAGCCATAACCACGCCAATAAATCTTGAAAATCACGTCGAATCTGATCCAAAGAAAAATTCGAGTTATCATAGCAAAAGCGCTTGATAACTCCTTCATGATGATAACCCAGCACTTCTTTGAGCGGAGGCAGGTTAATGCTTTCGCTTTCCACAATCATCCGCAACAAGCTTTTCGAGAAGAAACCTCAGGAAGTAGTTTACGAATAATCCTGCAAATCAATTCTTCTTTTGTATACATAATAAAAATCCTTATTAATTATAACGTTTCCCGTTTTTATTGAAATGGGTCCTTACGCGATGGGGGATTCTTAAGAGGGATCATCGCGATTCTCTCCCTTAAGTGCGAGCATCGGCTTTGCCGAGCGCAGCATCAAAATAAGATCGCATTTCCATATTAATGCGAAATGCTATAATAAAACCAAGTCAATCATAGCATAGGTAATAATAAATTCCTATGACCTAAATTTTAATGATATCAACGAGATTTTGAGGATTAATATTTACTTTTGATGGGATTAGTATATTTTATCTAATTAAGCATCGGTTTTGCCGGGCGCGGCATTAAAAAATGTTTCCATATTAGGGTCTGTTGACATTTCGCCGTCATTGCTTCGCTTCGTTCGCAATGACGGCGAAATGTCAACAGACTCTAATGGAAAATATTTTCATTATCATTATCATTGTCATGGGAGGTAACTTGTTCTTTTTTGTTGAAGCTGGTCTTCTGTATTTTTTAAAAAGTTACGATAGTGTTCAATGATATTCAAATTTGTAGTATAAGCTTGATAATAACCATATAAGGGATTTTTTAAATGCCTTACAATATTTTCAAATGCAATTTCTAACTTATGAATTATATTTTGGTCACTTGGATTTTTATGATAGTTTATTTTAGCTCTGACAAATTTTTCGATTAATTGCAGAATATTCGTTTTAGATTCAAAAGATGTTCGCTGGTTTTTTTGATAAAATGCGGTTTTATTATTAATAAATTTTACGAAGAGGTCTTCAATTTCAGATGCATCGCTTGTGAAAATTAATAATGGAAACAAATGATTCAAAATAATAACACGTTCTTGTTTGGGCACCGGTTTTGTTTCGCTAATTATTGTTAAAGCTTTATTTTCTAAAAAGTAACAACGCCGGATAAAAATCTCATTTTTATTGGTAGTATCTAAGTTTAATGAATTCTCGCCGTTAAGAATCGCTTTGTATACTTTGCTATAATACTTATTTAGGTGAAATTTTAAATTCTCTTCAGCGGCAACTAATTCTTCTATTAAAGATCGTTCAATAATTTTATAATTTTTCCTGTTAACATATCCTGATTTAACAAAATGATATGTTTCAATAAGGGACATAACATGAGAAGTTTTTGCAGACAGTTTAGCTATCGATGTTTTATGCATGAACTCTGACTTTTTTATTTTGTCTAACGAACTGTCTAACTCAGACTGAGTTTTAGCGCTAAATAGATAAGGCATTAAAATTTCAAGATGAGATTCACGATTGTTCTTATACTTTCTTGCAGGTAATATATAATATCGACTGTTTTGTTCGACATTTTTTTTAGCTTCAACGTCGATCTTATAATAATCTAATGAAGTCATAACTTTTTGTTCAGATACGGGTAATATTGGCTTGACTGGAATTTGATTATTAAATAAAGAAAAATTATTTTTTGACTCTTTTTCTTTAGATTTTTCTTCTGTCTCTGAAATTAACTGAGAAAATGTCTCTTTTTCCTTACTTGTATAAATTGATTGAATATGCGAATTAAAATCAACAAAGCTAGTCTCTTTCTCAAAAACAATCAGGTAGAAATACTTAAGCAATTGACGAGCAACCATATTTAAATTTTCTAAATTTGCAATTTTATTGCTTAAAATTTTATCTAAACTATCTAACAATACTATTTCTTTTTTTAACGCATCATTTAAATGATCTATATTTAAATTTAACCCATTTTCATATCCTTCAACATAGTAAGCAAGATACTGGGTTACTATCCCCTTTTGATCATTAAGTTTTTCAATTTCATTAAAATTTAAAATTATAATATTATTTAAAGATTCTTTTTGTTTCTTGAGTTGTGAATCTAATTCTTCTAAAGTAGTTATTTTTATAGGAATAATTTCTGATTTATCAGTATGGATGAGGTTTTGTGTTATATTAATTAATTTAATAGTAATTTCAAAAAGTGAATTATTTGGCTCTAACTGATTTTTTAAATTTTTTAATTCAGAAATGCTCAAATTATTTTCTAAAGAATAGTTATTTTTATAAAAAAATATATACTTCATTAGTACAAAGTTAAAATTCATAACTATAAATTTTTCTTTTATAGCTTCTGCAGTACTTATCTCCTCTTCTGAATCATCATCTTTTCCTTGAATATCAAAAGCATCACTTAAAAAGTCTAAATCATTTTTGGATGGAAAATTTTTATTTTCAATATTTAACTTTAATTTTGATATTAAGTCTTTAGTTTTTTGATTTAAATCTATAATCTCTTTAATCTCTGCTTCAGTTGGTTTCTTACGCATCTATACACCTATAATTAATTGAATCAAAATTTATTTAAGAAGATTAACATCTAAAACTTAAAATTATCTTAATTGCTAAAATTATTGGTCAGATACCGGACTAAAACGTATCTAAATTTTAATGATTATAAATTCACAAAAAAAATATCTTAAACAGGGCTTAAATTATTTTTTCTCTCTTTGTAAACTCAGCACTGCATCAATAAGAGATAAATGGGTGTAAGCTTGAGGAAAATTTCCCAGCGCTTTTTTAGTGGAGTTATCGTAAATTTCTGCGAACAGGCCTAGATCATTGCCGGTTTTAATCGCCCGTTTAAATATTTTCCTTGCCTCATTATGGAAACCCTGCTTCGCCAAACAGGTAACCAGCCAAAAACAAGAAGGCAAAAACACACCCTCCCTACCTTCCAGTGAATCATCCTCAGTGCGATATCTTCTAATTAATCCATCTTCATTTAAATCTTTCCAAATAGCTTGCACTGTACGAATCATTTTGGGATTTTCGTATTTAATAAAGTCCAACTGCGGCATTAATAACAATGCCGAATCCATGGCTTTAGACTCAAATGATTGAATAAAAACTCCGCGTTTTTTATCGTAGCCTTTTTCCATAATGGCTTCGTAAATTAACTTTCTGGTAACGATCCAAGATTTATGAACCTTCTTATTCAATTTTTTAGCAAGCTTAATTGCTCTATTCAGGGTAGCCCAGCATAGTACTTTAGAAAATACAAAATTTTCTTCATGATCTCGTCTTTCCCAGATACCACTATCGGGCATTTCCCAGTTCTTAATCACTGTTTTGACGATTCCTTTTATATAACTCCAGCGTTCTTCACAAATGGGAAAATTTAATTTTTCACTTCGATAAAACATTTCTAAAAGCCAGCCGTCATTACCCAATTGATGTTGTTCAAAAGCCAAATTACCAATACGGACCGGTTTCGCGCCTTTGTATCCAGATAACATATTCAGCTCATATTCAAATAAAAATTTTCTTCCATCAATTCCGTATAAAACTTGTAAGCCACTGGCAGTATCACCGCTAGTGCGATCAACAAAGCGATCAAATAATCGGGCTTCATTTTTAAAACCAATTTTAGATAAAGTATTTATCGTAAAATAAGAATCGCGGATCCAGCAATAACGATAATCCCAATTACGATTACCCGGTAAAGCTTCAGGTAACGAAGTTGTCGCTGCTGCGGCAATGCCACCGGTTGCGGAATTACTTAGCGCTTTTAAAGTTAAAGCACTTCGTAAAACCAAATTGGCATATTTACCCTTATAACTAAACTGCGAAGACCATGTTTTCCAACAGTTGATTGTCTGCTCTAACAGAAAATCCAACTCAAATTGTTCATACACATAAAAATTCCCTTGTTCTAGTGCATGAGGAATCCCCCATTGAATGGATAGATATTTTTTTTGATTTTTTTTTACATTAAAAAATGTTTGCACTTGATGGCGCTTTTTAAAATTAAAATCAATATTACTTGAAACACATAATCCTTGATCGCTGGCAATGGCAACGAATAAATTTTTATGATATTTCCTAATCCAAGGTTTAGTCAGCCCATAATCAAATCGAGGCAGAATATCCAATTTAAAATCCATATCACCTTCTATGCCTTCAACAATTCTCAACACTTGCGAAACCGGATATTCAATCTTTTTATCAAAAACAAAACAATCCGTTAATTTTGCTTTTGCTGATTTGGATTCAAAATAAAATTCTAAAATAAGGGTATTTTTTAGATACCTCCTAGTAATTTTCACTTCACCCTGTGGCAAAATTTGACAATAGCCGGAATTCACATTAATGATCCTGCCAAAACAACTTGGCGAATCAATTTGAGGCATGCAGCACCAGTCAATAGAAGCTTGTGTGGAAACTAAGGCTACGGAATGACAATCTGAAATGATTCCATAATCCTCAATGCTAGGCATTTGATCGAATAAAGCTTTGTCTTTCTTCAACTGAAATCCCTTTTATTTTAAAAAAATATATAAAATTATAATTTAGATACTGTGACATTGCCAAAATTGTATATTTAATGATAGCTATTGATCAATTGGCCTGCAGGGCTAATGCTGATTTTGTCATATCCCGCTAAACCCATTAATGAATTCCCTGTTACGACATATCCTAAGGTCTTTTGCGTGGAAAATTGATTAATCTGATACCCTAATAAGTAAGCAATCACTTTGGATAGTTCATAATGTGACATATATTGAGAGTTGATATCCTGCCGGTCTTTTTGTTTCAGAAAATCAAGTTTAGCGCCATTAAGTGCAATAAAAATGATAGGTACTTGAAATTGCTCCATTTCTCTTAAATTATTGTGACCATAAATGCCATTTTCACCTAAAGATTCGCCATGGTCCGCCGTGATGATCAAAATGCTTGGCCTATGGGTTTTATGCCTGATAGCCTTGGTCAGCTTAGCCAATAACACATCCGTGTAACGAACACTATTATCATAATTATTTATTTGTTGAGTTTGATTTGTATTTTCTTTAGAGGTAAAAACCGCATATTTTTGAGGAAATCGATCAATATAGGGAAAATGGGAGCCACGTTGGTGCAACACCATAAAAACCGGTTTATGAAAATTTTGCTTTTTAAAATAGCTTAATAAATTCTCATCTAGGACATTAGCTTTAGGCGAAGCGCCAAAAAATGAAGCATCGGCAAAATGATCTATAAATTTAAGCAACAGATAGCTCTTGATCATATTTAAAAAAAAAGTTCCCTGCGCACTAATAAAATGAGTTTCAAATCCATTTTCTTTAGCCATTTTAAATAAATTTCTGTGAGTGCTGGCAATTTGCGGCGCCGCATCGGGTTGAAATACGCTATTGAAAAACATAGATAGCGATACATCCGTACAAACCCCCGCCGAGATTCCATTTTTTAAAATAACATTGTTTCGGTATTTTAATGAATTTAGAAAGGGTGTGGTATTACGTGGATAGTTATAAGCAGAAACATGTTTGGAAGTGAGACTTTCTCCCATCACTAAAATAATATTTAATTTAGGCGCATTCTTACGTACGGAGGGAGTGGAAGCTATTATTTCATTTATGTGGTGATGGAAAATAAGTTGATGCGGCAAAGTGTAAACAAAATAATATATTAAGGTCTTCTGGGCGGATATCCACAAACTATTGGCCATGTCAGGAAAATCACCAATGCTTCGATTAGGGTCTTGACGGATACCATGATGGAATAATTGAACTTTTATAATTGGATACACTGGCAATCCGATTATCAAAATTAGGATTAGCCATGTGTATCTGTAACGCATCCTTTCAATTAAAATACGGTGAGAAATATAAAAAACCCCGCTTGCTAACAGGATTACTAACAGTGGAAAATAAATAATTTCAATCATTTGGCTAAACGCTTGCAGTGTTTCATTCATATTGATAAAAAACAAACTGATATCCATTGGGGATACAGGCGTCCCAAAATATCCGAAATAAATTAGCTCAATCATACCTATAAATAAGATAACCACGCTTATTATAAAAAAGTGTTTATTGTTATTGATAAAAGGTAAGATAAACATGACTAAACAAAGCATAAATTCTGAAGTCGTGTTGGCCCCACCTAAATGGGGATGCCATATTCGATTGACAAAATCAATACTTAATAAGCAAAGACTGAGAATATTTCCCATTAAAAAACTTTTCAGCAGCGGTTTTAATTTTCTAAACATGTAGATGAGTCCATTAATCTACTTGAAACACCAAAACTAATATGCAAGGTTTCCGGATGTATAATTTCTTTAAACGCCTGAAATAATTGCGGCGATTCAATAGCCGTTTCATACCAAGTTTCTTCAACCATGACAGAATGAATTTTTCGAATGCGTTTTTCTTTAAAAATACCGTTGACATGGAAACGAAACGCTTGGCTAGGTGTTATTGGTAATCGCGGGGCATGCACATGTCCTTTTAAAGTAATATGAGCATGATGGGAGCTGGGGTGTAAACAGCGTTTCTCTTCATCACTAAGTTCTTTTTCCAATTCTGGGAATAGCCTTTGAATAAAATCATCAGAAACTTTTAAAACGGTGATGGCATTAGCTGAATTCTCCTCAATATAACCTATATTTGGCAGCGATTGAGCCAAAGCCAGTATTTTGGGAAATTCTTGCACTCGGGTGTATCGGTCTGTAATTGTGCGGTTAATTTTGTTTAAAACACAATATTTTATGATGCTCCCTGCTATTAAGAAAAAACATATCGAATAAAAAATCCATTTTCTCATCATAATCCTTCCCCCCCCTGGACTATCCCAATCCACGCAGCCTGAGGAGAATCACTTTTTTTCTCTTCAACCGCTTTCCATTGCGTATGTATTTTAACGTAAGCTTTTGGATTAAGCTAACTAATCGAACATGAGTAATAATTAGTCGATGATTGTTGTTGGTAAATACACCAATTATGATAAAGGCTTTCTTTTATAAAGGAAATTTTATAATCAAAGCTCTTCTTATCTACGGGATTAAAGATTGTTTCAATGTCGATTTCACAATTATAAAATTTAGTCATTTCCTGTAATTTGGATTTAAAGAGCATTATCAACTGGTTTTCTAGTACAAAAAAGTAGGTTAGATTATCGACATGGTGAGGTGTTACAAGTTGATACTGATGACTTATTTGACTTAAATTTAATAATATTAATAAAATATTTATCGAAGTAGTATGCGGATGTTTTTTTTCTAGAGCCTTAATTAATTCATAGTAATACTTTGCATAAGTGGGGCTTTCGGATATTTTAGATATTTGAACCTGATAAATTAATTTTTTTTGCATTTTAGATTCTTGAAGTCCTGAAACAACTTGTGAAGTCAGCGATAAAAAAGCACTAAACTCTAAATAAGTGTTGGATTCAACTTTTCTATATAAATAATTATGAAGTGATAAGTAAACTAAATTTCTAAATTTATCATTTCCAGAATATACCATGGCAGCTAATTGCAATAACTTACCGACATGACACGTCAATAATTTATCCAGCCAGCCAGGGAAATAAAACTGATTTTGATCACGGCGTAATAATGATTTAAAAATAATTTTAACATCAGCGATTAAACCGAGTATAGAAATAATTATTTTATTTAACAGTTTTTCCCAGTTTTTATGCTTGTCTCCTAAAAACGAATCGAAGTTCTCTAGCTCGCAAATTGAGTTTTTAATTTCACTCAAAGGATATTTACAAATTTTAGAAATTAATTTTTTAATATTAAACTGAACATTATTATTTTTTAAAAACCGATTACAAGAAAAATCAGGATAAATTTCATATTCAGGAATTTTTTTCTGCCGGATTGACCTCATAAAATTTTGACAAAATTCGGGAATATGTAATTCTACTTCATGAGGATTTAAGTCTTTCCATAAAATCTTAAATGATAAAGCGTTCGCAGTTGCGTCGGCTTTATAATTTTCTTCAAATAAAACTCGTAAACTAATAATGATATTGTTAATAGATAAGGTATAAATATACTCATTTTCAATATTACATCGTAAATAACTTTCTATTAAATGATTTTTTTGAAGATAGTTTAAAAAATCCTCAGGCAAATAGTGTGTTCCAATAAAAAAAGAGCGCAAATCTAAGTCATGAATAGTAGGTTCTTTTAGTATGATAGAGCGTATAAATCCTCCTACGGCTTGAATTGAGATTTTAGAATCAAACAAATGTGCCGCATAGGATATTTTTGCTAAAATAGATAAAAAAATAAATTCATTTAAATAAGGATTTGAAAATTTCGATTCAATAGATAAGTTTTCTCTTAGACAATCTTGACTCAATTCTATTATCTTCTGCATAACTTTGCAGTTATGAGTGAAAGACGGGGGCAATTTCTCACTCTTATTCTCATTCTTATCCTCGTTTTCCTTCGTATTCTCGTTAACTGGGTTATTCTCATTTTCATTCACATTTTCTTTTTCTTCCCCCTTTATTTTCATAAAATCAACCAGTTTAATTTTTGATCTCTGATATTGTTCTTTTGGACGACAAACAATAATAATTTTTATACAATCATAAAAAATTAATTTTAAAGAATTTTTTTTCAAATTTTTTGTAATTTTCAAAGCCGTTTTATTCTGTATTAATGGCAATAGATACTGACACATTTTTTCAATAGATTCATAATAAGCCACAGTATTTTTACCAATTCTCTCAGTTTTTAACATAAGAGAAGTTTGCTTTTCTATAAATCGTTGCTTTTCTATATACGAATTTATAAATTCCATTCTCTTATCAAAAGCTTTAGAAGCGCCGATATTAATATCTTCTATTAAATTACCAATTTTAGAATACTGATGTTGATGCCAATTTATCTTTTTAAACTCCTGGTTTTTTTCTTCATAGTAACGCGCTTTAGTTTCAGAATACAATGGATTATTTTTATTTTCATTTCTATCACCCCCTAGATTATTTCCTCCTGCGCTTGCAAGATTCGAATTTTTAGAGGAATTAACTTTTGACAAAATTTCGTCAGGCATCGAAAGATAAATACCACCATTAACGATTAAAGCATTGAAATTGTCCTTCAGTTTATGACGAAAACGATTTCTAATATCATTAACATTAATTAAAATTCTGACCCCGCAATCAAGCTTAGGATTGCTTGAACGTGATAAATCAAAACTCCAGATAGTATCACTAATATTAGGGTTTATCTTTGTAAGTTTATCAGCAAGTATATAGGCATATTGGGTTTTTGTGATTAGCATGTGTAAAAAATTAGGTTCTTTACAGATAGAACTTATTTCTTTATTAAATTGTAAAATCAGCTTATCATTGACTAAATAATGAGTTTTTGTTCCCGGAACAAATAGTGGCAGTAATTTGTTGATTACGCGAAGTAATAATTTATATTCCTCAGATTGATTAATGCTATTACTAAAAATAAATTTCAGGGTACTGAATTCTGTTTCATCCGATAATTTAATATTCTTGTAGTAATTAGGAAAAAAGTGATACAATAAATCAACTATTTTTTCCATTTTTTTAATATGATAGGAAAGTCTCCATAACCTTTTAAGTTCAAAAGGATAAACTGCACAAAAATAGCTACATAAAAATGAGTTAATACTACTCAAAAATAATGTAATTAATTTAGTTTTATTACATAAAGCCCAACTTAATAACAAGCCTCCTATGCTTAATAACTCAATAAACAGAGAAAGATAATTTTTTTTTGTGAAAATGTCGATTTTTCTTAATGAGCAACTAAAGTGATACTCCATTATATAAATTGCAATCGAACAGAATTGAGGGATCAATGCGGAAATGCTAAAATTCAGAGGCGAGCTTGGCGAAACAAAAAATAATAACGCAGCTAAAAAATTAATTACTTTCACAATCACGGAAATCAAAATATCTTTATAAGCATTTCTATAAAAAAATAAAATGTCTATTCCACATGCAGGTTCTTCATCATTTATTTTTGGGAAAAGTATAGTTGCATAAGGTATTTCTCGATCTTCAATCCAAGTACTAAAACAAATAAAAGGAAATCGTTCTAAGAGTATATCAGCAGAACATTTAGATTCATTAGTAAAATGTGCCGTGACGGTGTGATCACTAATTAAATATTTAGCTTGCCAAGGGATTGAGGCGGCTTTGTTTAAATCAGCTAATCTAGCTTCATTAAGCTCAACACAATTTTTGATTTTATAAATATCCATACTGAGTTGAGCGGTTAATTTTTTGACTCGTTTGGAATAATTTAAGGATAACTGATACCAATAGGTTTTAATTTTTACATAATTCCCATTTTTTTTAAAAGAATTCGCGTTAAAGATTTGGGAGATATTTTTTTCCAGTGCCTGAACAATCAAATTATCCAATAAACTTTGCTCATTGAATTTGAAAATTAATGCCCCGGTTTTAGATTCCAGCCATGTCAGGTTTAAATTCTGATTTAAAATTTTTTTGATATCCACATTACGTTTTTCAGGATAAGTTCTGAGAAAGTCCGCTAACTCTGTTACAATAAATAATGATATCCAATCCACTCCGATCGCTAAACCTAATTCCTGCCACCCTAGATTTAACATGCGAAAACTTGAAAAGTAGTCCACTAAAATTAAGGAAGAATAAGAACAGCCTAATAGTGCTAAATTCATTTTATAATGATTATCTTTTTTTTTGTACGGCACAAAATAGTTAAAAACAAACTGTGCAGCTCGACTTAACGTATAGATAGTAATTTTAGATTTTAGTGTCAACGAGTTTAAAAAACGAGAGGCTAAACTCAAAGTGATTAATGAAAATTGAAAATTAATTGCTTTGATAGTTCCATCTTCATTTAAATCGTCTCTTTCAAATTTTTTACTCATGATCATCCTATTTTTATTATTAAATACATAATTATATTTTACGTTTCAATTATAATTTTTTTTACAGAAAAAAAACAGCTATTCTGAGTAACTTGGCAAGGTAAACGAAGCTTAATTTTGATGACATCAATGATATTGAGGAAAACCTATCGTTAGCGTATAGCATCTGAGATTCCGGGCTTGGACTGAAATAACGATGACATGACGAGATGAGTTTAGGTTGTGTTTGGCGACAGGAAAAATTCAGATAATCTATTTTAGTCAGGCTGTTGTTGTGTCAGGCAATGCAAAGCGCCAAGTCCCCAAATAAAATCGCCGCAATAAATTCCAGTTACTGCGCGATCTGGAAAAATTTCAGCTAATATGTTCAACACTACACGGTCTTGTGGATCATTAAAAGTGGGAACTAACACGCGTTTATTGGCAATGTAAAAATTGGCGTAACTAGCAGGAAGCCTTTGACCATCAAATATAATCGGCGCCGGCATGGGAATTTCAATAATTTCAAAAGGCTTGCCTTCGCGATTTTTAGCTGATTTTAAGATATCTAAATTTTCAGCTAACCAATGGTAGTTTTCATCTTGTGGATTAGTCTCAACCGCCGTGACAATGGTATTAACACCCACAAAACGAGTTATGTCATCGACATGGCCGTGAGTATCATCCCCCACAATGCCCCGATTAAGCCAAATTACTTGTTCTATGCCAAGGTAATTTTGGAATACGGTTTCTAATTCTTCACGGCTCAAATCAGGATTGCGCTGTTGAGTCTCGCTCAAATGACATTCGGCAGTGGTCAATAAAACACCTGCACCATTGGTATCGATGGAACCTCCCTCCAAAACAATTGGTTTATTTTGCCATTGCGGCTGCCATTGCGGTAGAGTTAAGTATTCAGCCACGTGTTGAGGGATTCGATCATCCCATTGCCAATCTTCGTATTTGGCCCAAGCATTAAATTTCCAATTGGTGAGAGCTAACTGATTTTGCTGGTTTTTAATAAATATGGGGCCTGAGTCTCTCAGCCAAATACGGTTGGTAGGCCAATGATGGAAATAAACTCGAGACACATTGACGTTGGCCCGGCGCAGCACTTTGGCTACTCGTTTTTCCGAAGCGGCATCGTTCACTAGGATATGGACGTCTTCCTCTTTGGCTAAGTGTCGGACAATCTCGGCATAGACCCAGGGAATGGGTTGAAATCTACCTGGCCAATCGGCAGGATTATGAGGCCAAGCGATCCACGTGGCGGTGTGGGTCTCCCATTCGGCTGGCATACGATAACCTAATTGATATGGTGTGGCGGAGTTCATTCGCGTTCACCCATACTCAGGTCTAAAAATCGTTGAACGATGGGTTGATAGGCATCAATGCGCCGGTCACGTAAAAATGGCCAATTTCGGCGGGTATTTTCAAGATGCTGCAAGTCGATTTCAGCGATCAGGATATCTTCGCGGTCGTGGGGGGCTTGAGCGATGACCCGCCCAAACGGATCGGCTATAAACGATCCGCCCCAAAATTCCAAGCCTGGGCCTTCCACGCGATTGCCGCGGATATCGCCGTGCTCCTGCCCTACTCGATTCACTGCCGCGACGTAAACTCCATTGGCGATGGCGTGTGCTCGTTGGATGGTTTGCCAGGCGCTATACTGTGCTTCGCCGTACTCGGCTTTTTCGACGGGATGCCAACCGATCGCCGTAGGATAAAATAACACATTGGCTCCTTTTAAAGCGGTCAATCGCGCGCCTTCGGGATACCATTGATCCCAGCAGACTAAAGCGCCGATTTTACCGTTTTCAGTATCAAAGGCTTTGAAACCGAGATCACCGGGGGTGAAGTAGAATTTTTCATAATATAAGGGATCGTCGGGAATGTGCATTTTGCGGTACAGCCCGGCTAGGCTACCATCGCTTTGGATGATAGCGGCGGTGTTGTGGTAAATCCCAGCGGTGCGGCGTTCAAATAGGGAGGCAATGATGGTAATTTTGCATTCTCGGGCCAGGGCGCATAAGCGTTGGCTGGTGGGACCGGGTATCGGTTCCGCCAGATCAAACAAAGCGATGTCTTCCCGCTGGCAAAAATACTGAGTTTGAAATAATTCAGGCAGGCAAATGATTTTTGCGCCTTCTTTGGCGGCGGCGCGAATCCGCTCCAGGGCTTTGTCCAAGTTAGCGCCAGGGTCGGGGCTGCAGCTCATTTGTATTAGGGCGATAAGATAAGAGTTCATTCTTGTTCCCGTGAGAATTTATCAAATTAGAAATGCTTTTTAACTCTAAAATAAATTACTGTCAAATAATTCCTGTCGCCTTATAAAAAAAATCCCAGGTTTAAACCTGGGATTTTTAAGTTAAACAATTCCTTATTGCTGTTAAGAAATCTTAAGCCAATTTTTCAAAGTGAAAACTATATCTCCACTACCGCCCGACTGCACATATGACTCAGTTAAAACTTTATTATTATTATTAGAAGCAAATGTAATACTCTGAAAATTAATTGTGTATGTATGTCCAGTCTCTTTATTAGTAATAGGGAAATTGTCCATACTATCCATAAAACAATTAATATTTTGTCCTTTTCCTATACCAAGGTAAATATCAGACTTATTATTGCTATTAGACAGGGGAGCATCATAAACAAATCCTATGTTCTTGGCGCCGGTTTCACCTTGTGTCATGATGCGCTCTGAACAGGAAAGCATTGATCCATTTTCGTTTGTTACACCTAGCGGCCCCCCTCTGTCAACAGTTCCAGTTGAAGTTGAATATACAGGTACACTGATAGTAACGCCAGTTACAACAGTGTCTCCGCAAATAGTATTGCCAGCATCAGCCCCTTTAGGTCTTGAACAGAGCTTAATTAAGTTATTATCCGAATATGTTCCTGTTAATCTTACCTGTTTTGTTGAGGTGCCGGCGACATTTAATGTATCATTGATTGTCAAGGAAAGACCCTGACCATATTGAGGTGCGCCGTCATCCCATCCAAATATAAAAGGCCTATTTATTCCTGCACGGTCATCCGCTACCACGGTTACATTAAGAGTTAATGGATTACTCGCGTCCATATTATCTGATTTCGCGATAATTTTAAGCTGCATTTGACTATTCGAAGATTGAATTACATTTCCGTCTAAATATTTTTTTGAGTAACCATCCTTCGTTTTTGCTTTCCTCACTAAATAAAAAGTAGCGGGGTCTGAATTGTCTGGGATTACGTCCCAATCCTCGGACGTATTGTATGAATTTCCTTCTACTGGAGTAACTACCATCTGAAGATTGCTTAAACCTTTATTAGTGGGAACAAAATTTAACAACTTAGATAAATTGATTCCACACTTATCTTCACAAGAAGGGCTAGGGCCATATTTAACATCAAGACCAGCGATAGCATCAAAATACAGAGTCTTGGATACATTATCCTCCGTCCAACCTAAAGTTCCCATAGTAAGCGTCACCCCATATTTTGACGCTAAATCCAGCGTTGTTTTATATGATTCGCCTTGTGATTGCGTGTAGAAATCAGTTAAGACAAGCTGATTAGTACCGCCAGAAGTATTAGAAATATTTGGGTATACTCCGTAATCGTTCGCTTGCAACGCTGGCACCGTTATATAGTATTGATTACTCTTTTGTGTCGCGTTTATTGATTTCCCTGTAAAGGTTGTAGTGATAGGTTTATCCAAGCTCATATACAAGTTATCACTTATTATGGTATCTGCAAGCGAGCCAGATTTGATCTTTGTCACAAAATGACTACCGAGGTCAATATCTTGACTTTGATTAGTTTGTTGAGTAGTTTTCAAAGCCGTACCGTTTACCCAGGTGACATTCACATTCTGAGGATGCGGTAGAACCTTTACCTTCAGAGTAGCGGTAGACGCTCCACCATATTGGTTAGTAGCCGTTACTGTGACGTCTGCAGCATCATCGGAAATATCTGTTGCATCGATTACCTTAGAGCCGTCAAGAGTAGTAGTAGTTGTTCTCACTAAATATGCAACCTGATTAACACCACTTCCTGTAGTCATGACGGCCCAATTATGTTTGGAAACTGAGAAAATTACCCCCTGACCGGAATAATCATTTGTTATTTTAGATGTAAGGTTAATGCAAGCAGGAACTCCGCTGCCTCCACATTGAGCAGAAACAGTTGGATCAACGGTGTCAAAATAAATTTCATCCGTTTTTCCATCTGCAATCCATTGTGGGGGTGTAACATTAACCGGTATTTTGGCGGCTAAATTCGTGGTTTTGTTTCCATTTTTTTTACTTGTCACTGTAAAATAGAATGTGCAATCTACGCCATTCGAAGCCTGCGGAAACTGTCCACTTTTTACCGAGATAGTGCCTTCCGAGTCAATCTGAGCCCATTGACATGAATCGTTTCCACTGCTAGCAGTAGTATCAAGGGCAAATGCAAGAGTATCAGAGACATCCGCATATTGCTTCCCCGTAGATGTGGAGTAAACTAATTGTGTTTTCTTCAAATAATCAATCGCTCCACTTTTATAAGGGTTGATAATAACACTATATGTATTATCTCCAGCATTTGCAGGGCTGATATTGCTTGAAAAGTCTCCATTTTTGTAGATCGGATTATTAAAAGTACCCGTAATTTGATAGGTAAAAGTAGCATCCTGCGATAATCCACTATCAGGAGAAGTAGCAGTGATTGTAAATTTGCCTTGGGAATCCGAGGTGCTTCCTTCAGACACGACTTCATCCGGGCCTGGATAAGGGGCTTGGATAATAACATAAGTATTATTATCGCTCAAAACTTGAGTTGTCAGGTTAGTGCCACCACCTAGCGGCAAAGCTTGAACGTTTTTGGGAGGGCTAAGTTTAGCATTCTTAGAAGCCTCTTGTAAGTAGCTAGTGATATTAATTTTATAACTCGTGTTAAAATCACCCTGATTATTATCAGTATTGTAGGATAGATTGACGATAGGATTATTGTCAGTCCATCTTGGCGTACTATCATTGATAGTAAATGTTCTGCCTGTTATATTATCACTATCATTAGTCATTCTTCCCATTGTTTTACTATAAAATTTAGGAATAATAGTACAACTCCCTTGAGCATTAGCAGGAATATTGTTATTTGATTTTATTATTCCATTATCATAAACCGTAAATAAGCTAGAATCTAATCCGTTGCAGGTGATTTTGGTATTACCCGCAAATTGAGACAATACATCATCCTCGACATCTTGTTTAGTATCATTATTGTAAGTTTTCGATAAATAAGCATCACCATCCGTTATATCATAGGGGTTTAAATTAATTGTAACTGATGTACCAGAGCCAAAATTAGGAAGATTTGTTTTCCAATTAGGAGCTGTATAACTCGCAGGCCTTAAGGGGATCTTCCTAGCGGGCAGAGTATAGGTAGTGTTAGCAACTTGACTGGTCACTTGGACATAAACATAACAACTATCGCCAGCATTGTCCGGAGGAGTTCCGGTAAGTTCGCCTGCCTCTCCATTATGCTCAGTTTGAGCATCCTTATTGAAATGCAACCAATCTCCACAAGCTTGTTGACCAGTAACGAGATCAAATTTTAATACATCTTGTACAGTTGCAACTCCATTCGTAGTTTGAGTTAAATAAGTGTCATTGAGGTAAGGATTCAAATTGATATCATAAAGAATACCATTTATACCTTGAGGTAGCTGGGAAGTAGAAGCATTCCATTGTGGAGGATTATACGTAGTAGCTAAGGGCAGTGTTAAAGTCTGAATATCAGGGTTAGTAACTGGTCGGTTACTGACCATACTAACTGCTTGCAAAGTAACATTCGCTCCAGTGAAATTAGCTGGCGGTATACCTGTGATAGATTTCCCATCTTTTATACTTAACCAAGACGGATTTTTGTTCTGCTCAGTGTCCTTAAGTGAAAATTGATACGTTTCCCCATCCAATCCTTTAACATAGGAATCCAAAGATCCTGAATCATAGGAACTTCCAGGATTAACCGCTTTTAGAGTTGTATTATCACCCCATTGCGCCGCAGGTACATCGGGATTCTGAGCAGCATTTATTGTAAATTTATTAGTAGCGACATTGATTGTCACGCCATTGCGAATACCATTCGCGGTGATCACTCCCACATAGGAAGTGCTAACGCCATTGACTAGTGCGCTGGCAGGCATAGGAGCGGAAGAGCCTACAATCCAATTAAATCCAGTATCGGCTTGCATTTGTAAATTCAAGTTGACAGGCGTTTTTCCATCAGCTTGATAAGTAGCAATCGTATACTTCATATCGGTAAACGCATTTGGATCAAAGGTAAAATAATCCTTTGTATTGATAGTCACCACTTGAGTAATATTATCATTTACAGGAATTGAGGTGTCTGGGATAGGTTTGACGCCAATTTGCGTTTGTATTATTCGCTCTTCAGCAATGGCTAATACACGAGCATTGTAAACAGCAGGCTGTTGCACCCACGCTTTTAAATCACCTAATGAGCCTGAGAATATATTAGTATAAGCTTTAGGGGCAGGATAAGATAACCCAACGGTTATATTCCCATTATTGCTAATACCATCTACGTGACTAATATTGTACTGAGCACCCAGCGTGCCTTCTAAATTTGCTGGTAAAATACGCGAAACTTTCAATGAATGAGAACGGCTAGCTGAAGTATTATTAACACTCGTAGAAATTAAAGTTTTAGGCGTTAATAAATGCGAAGCTTCGACATTATAAGCGATGCTGGATTGTGATTGATTGGAATCCCATTTCGTATCAAAGCTTGAAGCACTATAACCTGCACCAGCTTTAATAATGGTATATTTGAAAGGAGTAAGGATGACAGAAGCTAAGCCATTTTGTTGTTGACCACCAGCAATTCGACGCTGATCGATCTGAGTGACATTTCCATTGGCATCATAAGAATCAATATCACTTAATTCTTTACTATTTGCTTTTGTATAAGATCCACTGACTTCCACTCCTTTTAAAAATTTATTATCGGCGAACATATAACGGTAAGCGCCGCCAAAAGCATTTTGATTCACCCATTCATTCACGTTGCCAGAGGTAAATTCAAACGGTAAATTTTGAGCTAAATATTCGTAGGTAAGTTTAAATTGTTGGTTAGGAGCGATACCAAAGCCTAAAGTGGCATTGCCGCGGTATTCGTTGGGGCCGTAGCTGCCTTTTAAGCCTATGGCGAAACGATTGCCGAATTTCTCTGCGTAAGCACCATCGATAATCCAGGATAATTGATCATCATAACGGACGTTTAAGCTGACTGGTCCGGTTATGGCATGGCTTTGGTTGTTTAAACCGTTTATAATCAACGATTTAGGATCTGCTGCGGTAAGGCGGGCGGCTTGAGTCTGGTTAATACAATCCATGACATTCACCGCCGAAGAACAGCTAAAAGTAGCGTCTTCGGGATCACTCATGTCTTGTGCAAAACTGGGCACAGAGTTGAATATTAATGAGCTTATTGATAAAGAACTGATAAATAAGAATTTTCTATATTTTACCAACCGTAACTTCATATTTTACCTCTAATTAAATTAACGAATATTTATAATCTTCTTTTACGGATTAACATGACTATTTTAAACAGCTATCCTTAAAGGATTATTAAAAAAACGGGTATTAATAAGTATTTATGAGTTGAAATAAACTCGTTAATGAAAAATGGAAAATAGCCAAATCAGACATTTTTAAAATAAAAATACATATATTTCAAATCGTTATAAAAATTTAAAAATATTAATCACCCGAATTAAAATTTTTACAACGTTAAGCTTTTCTTAAATTCACCGTCTCGCACCGCTCTCAATTCACCTCTCCCACGCGAGGAAGAGGTGAATTGAAAAAAAAACCTATCACTACTAGTATTATTCCATGAATCATAGCAAGAGTTCAGATATCCACTTATTTAAATTGCTTGGTTTTGAAGTCAGGCTAAATCCAAGCTGGTTTTTTTTGGCGTTTCTCATCGCCTGGACCTTAGCAGTTGGCTACTTTCCTTTTTTATATAAAGGATTACCCATCCTTACTTATTGGATAATGGGAATTTTTGGTGCAGCGGGTCTTTTTGTCTCGATTGTTTTTCACGAACTATGTCATTCATTAGTTGGACGGCGTTACGGTTTGCCCATAACCGGCATTCAATTATTCATATTCGGCGGAGTCGCCGAAATGAGTCAAGAACCTGAAAATGCAAAAACCGAATTCCTGATGGCCGTGGCCGGGCCAATCTCCAGCGCATTTCTAGGCGCTTGTTTTTATTTAAGCTATCTTCTAGGCAATTCGCTGCAATGGCCCGTCAGCATTAACGGCGTTTTGCGTTATTTAGGCATCATCAATTGGGTCTTAGCCATTTTCAATTTATTACCCGGATTTCCGTTAGATGGCGGGAGAATTTTCCGCTCTATATTATGGGGCTGGAAGAAGGACTTTGCCTGGGCCACGCGGGTTGCCTGCAATTGGGGTGAAGTCATGGGCTGGATTTTGATTTTTTGGGGAATTTTGATCATTATCCGTGGCAGTTTTATTGGCGGGATATGGTTAGGCCTCATTGGCTATTTTTTAAAGGTGACCGCAGCAGCAGCATTTCAAAATTTTTTAATTCGACAAACTTTTCATCACGAAAAAATTAAAAAATACACTAAACCAAACCCGATAAGCGTTAGCCCTGAAATCAGTATACAGACCTTAGTCGACGATTATTTCCATAAACATTATTATAAAATGTATCCGGTCTGTAACCAGGATAAATTATTAGCATATATTTCGATTGACCAAATCAAATCTCAGCCACGCGAGAATTGGGCGCACACTCGAGTAGCCGATATGATGCAAGACTGCCCACCAGAAATGCTGATTGAATCCGATAAAAGTGTGGTGGAAGCTTTGCAACAAATGCTGAATAAAAAATTAGGCCGTCTTATCGTGACTGAAACAGGCCAACTTTATGGGATAATTTCTTTGCGTGATTTAACCCATATTATTGCTCTAAAAATGAATTTGCCATCAGAATGAAAAGGGAGAACTATATATGCTCGGACTGCGGAAATGCTTAAAATTTTTAATGTGTTTTGGGATTATTTTTTATGGAATAACGGTTATCGCCCAAGAAAACTCGTCTTTACCTCCCAAACCAGAAATATTAAACCAAAGCAAACAACTGGTATTGGTCATTACCCCCTCATGGGAGGATCCCAATGGCAGCATGCAACGCTTTGAACGCAGCGATCCAGCGCAAGAATGGCAACCGGTGGGCCAGTCTTGGCCTATTGTCGTAGGCCGAAAAGGATTAGGATGGGAAAATGGTTTACAAAATTTCGCGAATGGCAGTCCCGTAAAACACGAAGGAGATTTAAAATCTCCGGCTGGCGCTTTTAAAATTGAATCCGCTTTTGGTTTCGCTGACACCCCACCCTCGGCAATTAACATGACCTATAATCCGATTACCCGCAATACCGTGTGTGTCGACGATGTGAACTCTCAATACTACGGCCAGATTGTGGATAGCTCTAAAGTGCCCGCCATTGATTGGCAAGACGGTGAAAACATGAGCACCGTTGCTGTTTACAAACAAGGTTTTGTGGTGAATTACAATCTGGACGGCAAGCTTAGCGGCGGCGGATCCTGCATCTTTATTCACCTAAAAGATAAAAACAATAAGACCGGCACGCACGGGTGCACTGCAATGGACAGTGATTTTATGACGAATTTATGGGATTGGATCAATGCAAATGAAAATCCAGTTTTGGTACAACTGCCGAAAGATCAATATTTAAGATTACAGGAATCCTGGAATCTCCCACGCCTACCCATTTCCTGAAGACTGCATTTCGATCAATCGGGATTCAGTGCGGCAGAATAAACTGCTCAATTCTCCGTGGGTGTAAAGTTTTTCAATAGGAACTGCGGCGGAGACAAACAGTTTGACTTTGGCATCGTATAAAATATCAATTAAATAAATAAAAGAAATGATTTTGTCGTTAGAGACATTTTCCAAACAGGGAATGTGACTGACAATCAAGGTTGAAAACTGTTGGGCCAGTTCCAAATAATCCGATTTGGAGCGGGGCCTGCCACAGATGTCATCGAATTCAAACCAAATGACGGATTGAGAACGCAACTTGACCCGGACATCCCGTTCTAATAAATTGAGTGGTTCAGAAGTAATGCTATTTTCTCCGGCTAATTGAACAAAATCATGATATAAGGCTTGCTCTGCCTTCTCACTCAAAGGCCAATGATAATGGCTAGACTGTGCCGTGGCACACCTGCGATAATCTTGTTGCAATGATAAATGCCATACCCGCGTATTTTGCTCAAGTAAATGAATCACGGGTAAAAAACGTTCTCTTTGCAAACCGGTTTCGTATAATTTTTCCGGCGGTAAATTGGAAGTGGCGACTAGACAAACGCCATGGTGAAACAAGGTTTTAAATAATTCCGCCATGATCATGGCATCCGCCACATTCGTTACGATAAATTCATCGAAACAAATTACTCGATATTGTTTGGATAAGCGTTTAGCAATATAAACAAGTGGATTTTTTCGTCCTTGCCAATGGATTAGTTCTTGATGAATCCGCTGCATAAAGGCATGTAAGTGCAAACGGAGTTTGGGAATGGGCAGCGATTCAAAAAAACAATCCATCATCCTGGTTTTCCCTATCCCTACCCCACCCCATAAATACAAGCCTTTGGGGGCATATGACCAGTTTAAAAGTCGTAAATATGGTTGACTTTTGGTAAGTTGTTCATAGACCTGATCCAAATAGACTAAAATCGCTTCCTGTTCTGGATTAAACGTTAGTTTTCCTTGGCTGATCTGCTCGCGGTAAATCTCTAAAGGAGTCATGATTTAATTATATAAACCTTTTACTCATAACGAAGCACTTCAGCAGGTTGAGTGCGAAAGGCAATTAGAGCGGGATAAATAGTGGCCAAGACACTTAAACCAAAGGCGATGGCGCAAACCTGCCAAACGTCTGCAAACTGAATATGAGCAGGTAAATAATCGACGAAATAAACCGACTCGGAAATCAATTGCACTTTAAATAAGCGTTGAATACCGTTGGCAATGGCGGTGACATTTAAGGAAAGCAAAATCCCCCCTAACAATCCCAATAATGTCCCTATTAAGCCAATGATTGCCCCTTGAATGATAAACGTACCCATAATCGTTAAGGGGGTGGCGCCTAAGGTACGCAATATGGCGATATCCGCGCGTTTTTCGTTAACAACCATGATTAAAGTGGATATTAAATTAAATATCGCAATGGCAACGATAAATAATAAAATCACAAACAACATGGTTTTTTGCATCGCTAAGGTTTGAAAAAAACTGCCAAATTGCTGAGTCCAATCGCTAACGCTATATTCGTTCGGTAAAATTTTTCGCAATTCATGATTAACAGAGCCAGCCTGATATAGATTTTTTAACTTGAGATATAAACCATTCCAATGTTCGGTTTGAGTCAGCAATGTTTGAGCATCCGCCATATTCGTATAAATTAAATATTGATCAAACCCGAAGCCTTTGCTGCTGCTAAAAATAGCGGAAACCGTAAATCGTTGATAATCAAAACGGGGTAATAAATCATCGTCTTTTTCCGCTACAAACAAACTGACGGAATCACCCAACTGCAAATCCAGTTGCTTTGCCAAACTTTTGCCGATCATGACATTAAAACTGCCTGGTTTTAAACTTTCCATATTTCCCGCAATGATTTGTTCGTTTAGCTGGGAGATTTGCCGTTGTGCTGGCGGAATAATGCCAACCACGTTAACTCCTCGCAGCACATTGCCGTTGAGCACCATACTTTGACCATTTAAAAAAGGCGCCGCCGCCGCCACTTGCGGATTTTTCAAAACTTGCTCGGACCATTGCGGCCAAGTTTGGGTGATATCTTGGGTGGAAGTCAGGGTTAGCTGTGGCGCAATAGCGAAGAAACGGTTACGAATTTGTTCATCAAAACCATTGATTACTGATAATACCGTGATCAGTACGCTGATGCCTAAGGCGATTCCCAGTATGGAAGCCATTGATATAAATGAAACAAAATGGCTACGGCGTTTAGCGCGGGTATAACGTAACCCAATAAACAGCACCAAAGGCTTGATCATGTTAACACACCATTTTTCAATAATAGTTTTCGATCCATCTGGTCTGCCAATAACAAGTTGTGGGTGACGATAACGAAACTGGTTTTTAAAGTTTGATTCAGTTGCTTCATTAAATCATAAATGTGTTCAGCCGTATTATGGTCCAAATTGCCGGTGGGCTCATCGGCTAATACACACAAGGGTTTAGTAACCAGCGCGCGAGCAATGGCAATCCGTTGACGCTCGCCTCCAGATAATTCTCCTACTCGATGGGATAACCGGGTTGATAAACCCACCAGATCGATCATTTCTTTGGCGCGTTTAATCGTTTCATTGGAGTTTAATCCCCGAATCAGCAAGGGCATGCAAACATTTTCCAAGGCATTAAATTCAGGTAATAAATGATGAAATTGGTATACAAAACCCAAACAACGGTTACGCAAGCGGCTTTTATTTTTTTCATTTAAATGCGTCATATTTTCGCCAGCGACAATCACCTCGCCTTCGCTAGGTTTATCCAAACCGCCTAATAAATGCAATAAAGTGCTTTTGCCGCTGCCTGAAGTGCCGACTATCGCTACCATTTCACCCGCACGCACTTGAAAATGAACTTTTTTTAACACTTCCACTGTTAAATTACCGTCGTGGTAGGTTTTAGACAAATTGTGACATTCTAAATTATTCATATCGCAAGGCCTCTGCCGGTTGAATTCGAAATGCGACCAACGCCGGGTAGAAAGTCGCTAAAAGACTGAGCGTCAAAGCCATGAGGCAAATGATGAAAATATCTTGGACCATGATTCGGGTCGGTAAATAATTTTCCCAATAGGCTGACATTGGAATAAATTGCACGTGGAATAATTGTTGTAAAAAGTTAGCCACTGCGGTGACATTCCAAGTTAATAGCAGTCCTAGCGCCAAACCGGCTATGACGCCAAAAATGCCTAGTATCGAACCTTGAATAATAAATATGTTTCTCACCATGGCAGGTGAAGCGCCTAGCGTGCGTAAAATGGCTATATCGGCTTGTTTTTCATTGACTAACATCATCAGCATAGACACTAAGTTAAACGCCGCAATCGCGATGATCAAAAGCAAGATAAGGAACATCATGGTTTTTTCTAAAGCCAATGCTTGAAAGAAAGCGCCAGATTCTTCCGTCCAGTTACTGATAGTAAAATTGCCGTGGAGTTGTGATTTTAATTGCGCACTAATTATAGGGGCTTGGTAAATATCCTTCAATTTGAGATGCAAACCGTTTTCATGCGTGCCAGCGGCAAACAGTCTTTGAGCATCTTCTATGGCGATAAAAATCGGTTCTTGGGTCCAATTATTGTTGGTGTTTTGATAGATTCCCATCACGGTAAACTGCCGATAACGTGGAAATAAACCTAATGGAGTGGTTGTGGCCTGCGAAGTTAAAATATTGACAGAGTCTCCTAAATTTAGACTTAATTGTTCCGCTAGGTTCTGAGTAATGAAGACGCCGTAATGGTTGGGACGTAAATTTTGAAGATTGCCGCTGCGAGTTTGTTGCACGATTTGAGAAATTTGCGGTTCTTGGTCCGGTAAAATCCCCATCACATTAACGCTTCTGAGTAAATTCGATTTGACCAACATGCCCTGGCCACTCACGAATGGCGCACTGGCGCTCACTCCCTTGAGTTGAGCTATTTTTTGTTGCAGGGTTGTCCAATCCTCTCTATTTTCTTCGCTGCTAATGCTGACTTGAGGCGCCATGGCAAAAAAATGAGTGCGGATTTGTTCATCGAAGCCGTTCATGACTGAAACGACTGTCAGCAAAACTGCTACTCCTAAAGCGATACCTAAAGTAGAAGCAAACGCAATAAATGAAATAAAACGATTACGGCGCTTGGCGCGGATGTAACGTAACCCGATGTACAGCGGTAAGGGCTTGATCATCCATGAATCTTAGCATAGCCCCTTGGATGAGAAAACTATCCACCATTTATCGAATGACAGATAGTGTTAAATTCTTGGTCTTGACCCCCAATAATTTGCTTGATTTGTTTCTTATTAGTTTTTTGACAAGTTTCATCATGATCGAGTCTAGTGTCATTTTCTTCTTGGTTAATATGTGTTTTTTATGCTATTTATTGGGTAGGAATTTAAAAAAAATATTCCTGTTTTAAGAAATTATTAAGCTTTTCAAGTATAAAGTAATGGGAATGAATCTAAATTTATACAAAGGTAAAAAAAATGCGAAAGGAAAATAGTTTTAACCCCGAGCAGGTTTGGAACGAATTTTATCAAAAATACCCGCTAACTCATTCTTTAAAATATCATCAACGCTACAATCAAAAATTGTCTGATTCAGAAATAAAAGCATATCAGCAAGCGATTCAAATTAATGCACACAAAAAACAGCAATCGCTCGATCAATTCGCTAGAAAAATCCAACGATATTGGCGCAAAAAGCTCTCTTCCGATACCTTAATTCCCGTTAATTTAAATGCTAACCATACCGAGGAATTTAAGGAATTGGTGAATGAACAAAAAGTGTTAAAAAGTATTAATCAAACTAAATTAAAACAACTGTTTAAATCGGTCCAAGCCGGAAATTGGAAAGATAAAATTTTTATGGACCCTCATTTAGCTTATTTGGCGTTATCCTTGTTTGATTCAAATAAAATAACCTCAGTACAGATTAGGACTCTTTTAGAATATGTTCAAATCGCTAAGGAAAAAAAAGATATTCGCATTATAGAAGTATTGGATAAAAATCTAGAATTTACTGAACAATTTGCGGAAATTCTAAAGGATATAGAGAATCTCACTTTTAAACGATTAGAAAAAAAGCAGTTAATCATGTTAAAGAGCCTAATTTGCCATTTACCTGCTTCAGAACGTGCCTGCTTTCTGTTTGAAATCAATCAATATATTTTAGAAAAACAACTAATGGATGAAAACTTGTTAAAGCATGGTCAATCTGAGCAATCATTAGGTTTGAGTATGTTAGAAGTACTCCATAAAACTATCATTTATGATCAAACCAAGCCCCAGCTAAGAGCCAATTACATAACCGCTGGGATAAGAGATGCTTTGGGTATTGTGAGGTTTGGTTTAAAAAATTATGTACGCCTGTTACCGACCTTAGGCGAAAAAACTCCCCACCAAATTGAAAGTGGTATCCGTAAGCAAGTTCGCTACTCAGTCCTGGATTTTCCTGGGACGATTCCGTTCACAAAGATTCATGAGTTTAACAATGTCACTTTGTATGAGGCAATCCAACATGACTATTCCCATGCAGAAATAATGAGTATCCTGGGCTGGGAAGTGCAGCAAGCTATTTTATTATTAGTAGACCAGCTTAGAGCTCTTTGGGGGGAGGACATCAAACCGACATTAGGAGGTAAACCACTATTAAGTTTTGAGCTTTGGACTTTAATTGATGCTGTATTTTTATACTGTTATTATCATGATTTGACATATAATACTCCTTTTTTTAGAAATAATTTACTCACAGAAGCCAAAATAACCGAAAAATTTTTTCTTAGCTTATTGCATGAGGAAAATGAACTGGGTTTTAGTTTATTTCTAGCCAGAAAAAATCAAAGTGTCGAACAAAACATTACTTTGTTAGGCGTGATTTTGATTTTATTTTTTTTAAATAATCCCACTCCGTGGCTAGCTTATAAAATTAATTTTGCGAAACTAACCAGGCATGATGAGGTCGAAAACACTGAGAATTTCGAGTATTATTTTCGAGAAATTAAAGACTTACACAAATATATTAAAGTTGATTCTATAAAAATCCAAATTTTTAAAGTATTGCTTTTCCAAAGTTTTAAAATACAAAAAAATGGCAAAGATAAATTTTTAAATTTTTCAAATATGATTTCTCGACATCACGATAAAATTTTAACGCGGCTGACATTTAGAAAAATTAATAAAAACTTTCCATTTAAAGATGATTCGCTTAGGTTGAACAGCGTCAGTCTTTGTTTTGATAATTATCCATTATTCCATGATCCTAATAAAAATAAAACATTAATCAGAAATATCAAAGAGGAATATAAACTTCCCGTTGCAGACACTCGCATTGATAAAAATTATTACACATTACGCTCTCGCCTTTATTATTAAATGGGAAGAAATTAGGTTAACATAAGCTATGGAATGGCATACGGAAATTAATCACATTATTGACAGTGTTACTGCTAATTCAGGGCCGTTATTGCACTATGGCAGCATTGCTTTATTTATTTTATTGGCCCTGGGGATTCTGGCTCTACCGATCCCGGATGAAACCTTAATGGTGGCGGCAGGATTTCTTATCAGCCGTGGTAAGTTAAATTTACCCGTTACAGTGCTGGCGGCCTATTTAGGGGCAGTTTGCGGCATCAGTTTAAGTTACGTGATTGGCCGTTTTGGCGGAAGTTTATTATTAAAAAAATACGGTCATTGGGTTCGTCTAACGGAAAAACGTATTGAAAGGACCCGCCTTTGGTTCAGCCGAATAGGAATGTGGGCATTATTTATCGGATACTTTATACCTGGCATTCGGCATTTCACTGGATATATAGTTGGCACTGTGCGCATCCCTTTTAGCCGCTTTGCTTTATTTGCATTTAGCGGTGCCGCAGTTTGGACATCGGTTTTTCTCACTGTGGGCTACTTAATAGGTACTTTTTTTGATAATTAAAAATCAGTTCCCCCACATCTATTCAGCGTAGAGAAAGATAAATCCACTATTTATTAAAATCTTTGAATAGGTTCTTAGAATTTGAGTTAATGATTCGTATTTGTCAAAACTATAAATGAAAAAATCTCATTTATTTAAAAAAGATACGAATTTATTTGCTATCTCATTCCAAGCTTTGGCATGTTTGCGGGAATTTTCAGGGCAATTTTTTAGTTTAGGTAGAACTTTCGCCATCTCGCTGCCATAGACTAATAAAAGACAGAAATTTATGTAATCTTGTTCAAATAATATTATACTTTTCAAAACCTTAATTTCATTAAGGCGCTTTACAAGCATGGAAATATCCGCCATCACTTTTTCAAGCGATAATTTATCCTTACAAACACATTGGGTTAATCCATTCTGAGTATTTTCAATTAAAGCCCGAAAGTCGTTTAGTTCTTGATATAAAATTTGAAGTGAATCAATAATAATATTCTGATTTTTCATGGTTTATTCTCAGTATTGTTAAATAAGTTTATATTTTTTCATATCCTTGAATGTCTTTAATAAAATGGATTATTATTATTAAATCATAAAATGCATAATTTATATGTAATATATTTCTGAAAATCAATGCGAGAAATTTCTTACAAATTATATTTAAAAAAACAATAGCTTATACTGGTTGGTTTATTTATCTTTTTAACAAAGTAATAAGCTGGGATTCATTAAGGATAGGGACTTTTAAAGCTTGCGCTTTATTCAGCTTACTACCCGGGCTTTCACCCGCAATCACCGCCGTGGTTTTGGCAGATACGCTATTCGTGACTTTAGCTCCTAGCTGCTGCAAAGCTTCTTGGGCCTGTTCGCGAGTCATTGATTCTAAAGCGCCGGTGATAACATAAGTTTTTCCTAGCAAAGGTTTGGATTCGCTAGAAACATTCAACTTTGGCCAATGCATCCCTAACTCCAGCAATTGCTGGATCACTTCAAGATTATGTTGTTGCTGAAAAAAAGCATGGATATGAGCTGAAATTACTGGACCAATGTCCACTAGCGCTTGTAACTCTTCTTCAGATGCTTGCAACAAAGGCGGCAAGTCACCAAAACTTTCAGCTAAAGACCTGGCGGTAGTTTCACCCACATCGCGAATCCCTAAAGCATATAAAAATCGCGGCAAAGTGGTTTTCTTACTTTTTTGAATCGCGGCAATTAAATTTTCAGCTGACTTTTCCGCAAATCGCGGTAGAGATGTTAATTTCTCTTTGGTCAATCGATATATATCCGGTATCTTTTGAATTAAACCTTCTTGCAATAGTAAACCAATCACTTTATCCCCTAAACCCTGTATGTCCATGGCCTTGCGAGAAGCAAAATGACGGATACCTTCATGGATTTGTGCACGGCAAAATAAGCCGCCCATACATCGTGCAATCGCCTCTCCTTCCGGCTTAATCACGTCAGCTCCGCATACCGGACAATGCTCAGGTAATTTCACTTTTTTAGCCTGAAGTGGTCTTTCCGCCACAATCGGCGCGACTAATTCCGGAATAACATCGCCGGCACGGCGCACAATAACACGGTCACCAATTCGCACGTCTTTACGCACAATCTCATCGAAATTATGGAGAGTGGCATTGCTCACAGTCGCTCCGCCTACAAAAACAGGCTCTAATCGCGCGACCGGAGTTAAGGCTCCCGTGCGGCCAACGTGGAAATCAATGTTTTTTAACCAAGTAGCCTTTTCAATGGCAGGAAATTTATGTGCTACAGCCCAGCGCGGTGCCCGGGATATAAATCCCAATTGATTTTGCAGCTTAAAATCATTGACTTTATAAACAACCCCATCTATTTCAAAGGGTAAATTCTCTCGGTTTTGCAAAATTTCTTGATAAAATTTTTCACAGCCTGCCACGCCTCTTACTTTTTCATGCTCTTTAGCCACTGGGATGCCCCATTGACGAAAACGTTCCAGCAATTCAAATTGAGTTGCCGGTGTTTTTCCTTCAAACGTTCCTAAACCATATGCCAAAAAGCCCAAAGGCCGCGCCGCGGTAATGCGAGGGTCTAATTGTCGCAAACTCCCGGAAGCGGCGTTGCGAGGATTCACAAAGGTTTTTAGACCTTTTTTAGCTGCTTCTGCGTTAAATTTTTCGAAACCCGCCCTGGGCATAAATACTTCTCCTCGCACTTCCAAGATAGGAGGATATCCTGAACCGTGTAAATGCAAAGGAACTGCGGCAATCGTACGTACATTTAAAGTCACGTCTTCCCCCACAAACCCATCGCCACGGGTGGCAGCTTGTTGCAGCTCGCCTTGACGGTAAATTAAACTGACTGCCACCCCGTCTAATTTAGGCTCACAGGTGTATTCAATCTCTGCTGTGATTTTCAAACGTTGATGGATACGTTCATCAAATGCAGCTAATTCTTCCAAAGTAAACACATTATCTATCGACAGCATGGGAATTTTATGCTCGATATGAGCAAATGCCTTTAAAGGTTCACCCCCTATTCTTTGAGTAGGAGAATGAGAACTAATTAATTCGGGATATTGTTGCTCTAACTCTTTTAATTCCTTAAAAAGTTTATCGTATTCCGCATCCGGTACCGTAGGCTGATCTAACACGTAATAACGGTAATTATGTTCTTGAATCAGTTTGACTAATTCTTGAGCGCGCTGACGCAGTTTGTCAGGTACGCTCAAACAAATAACTCCAGATTTTGTTGCTTGGTTTCAAAATGTTTAATTTTCTCACGGATTTGCTGCAATTTTTCCGGAGTCAGTAATTCTTGTTGGCAGTCGAGGATTTCCCCACCCAAATCTTCCGCCAACTGCCGTGCAGTATCTAACATCAATTCAAAATTAACGCTGGGGTAGATATGATTATTTAAAGTCACAAACAGACTTAGACCAGGGCAGACAAAGTTTCCCATTTCTACCGGATTTAATTCCCCCGTTTTGGTGGCTGCTGCTACACTGAACAATTCAATGTCTTTATCAGCGTGTTGTTCATAGCGATGGAAAATACGGTTTTCTTCACTCCAACTTAGTGAACAACTTAATAAAGATTGTAACAACTCATATCCGCCAAAGGGCCGTCCACGAGCAGCGCGAATAAATAAAATTTCTCGTTGCAGTGGGAGATTAGACGGCGAAACAGGTGTTGCGGAAGCCGGCTCAATTTTGGATGGCGGAGACTCTTCAACCCTGATTTCCGAGGTACTGCTAAGTTGTTCTTGCAAACCGAGTATGACATCAGGATTTTCAGAGACAGCGGTCTCTGGCTTCGCTTTGCGTCTGCCTAAAATAATCGCCAAGATCCTTTGAATCATCAGTTCCTCTCTTTCTTTATGCTTCAGCTAAAGCGACTGCTTCAGCCACATTAACTGAAACAATTCGCGAAACACCGGCTTCTTGCATGGTCACTCCCATAAGACGTTCCGACATGCTAATAGTGACTTTGTTATGGCTAATTACAATAAATTGGGTGGTTTTTGCCATTTCTTTTACTAATTGGCAAAAACGTCCCGTATTCATGTCATCCAAAGGCGCGTCAACTTCATCTAACACACAAAAAGGCGCAGGGTTCAATCGAAACATCGCAAAAACTAAGGCAACCGCCGTTAACGCTTTTTCTCCCCCAGAGAGCATGTAAATGCTCGCATTACGCTTGCCGGGCGGCTGGGCTTTCACTAAGACTCCAGTGGTTAAATAATCTTCCTCTAATAACTCCAAGCAGGCTTTACCGCCGCCAAAAATTCGGGGAAACAGTTCTTGGAAATTTTCATTGACTTTGGTAAAGGTTTCCGCAAATTTAGTACGAGTTTCTTTGTCAATTTTCTGAATGGCGTTTTTCAAAATATCTAATGCCTCATTTAAATCAGCTTGCTGTTTATCCAAGTAAGTTTTGCGTTCGTTTACCACTTGATATTCGTCGATAGCCGCTAAATTAATTGCTCCCAAGCGTTGTAACTTTGTGGCGATACTGTCTAAATGTTTGGCCCACTCTTCTAAAGTTGCTTCAGGGTTGAGGGATTGACATAACTCTTCTAATACCCAATTTTGTTCTTGCAATTGTTCTTGGATAGTGGTTTGCCTCACTGCAATGGCTTGATTTTCCATTTGTAAATTCTGGATTTGATCTTTCCACTCTACAATCTGCTTTTGGACCTCTTGCAGAGAACGAGTGGATTTTTCTAAATCTTGAGTGATTGTATTTAAAATTTGTTCCACTTCTTGCAAATTTTTTTCAATGTATTGACGCTGGGTTAATTTTTCTTGTAATTCGATGCGCCATGTTTCTAGGGGTTCGATATTTTTTTCTAAATAATCGATAAGAGTGCGTTGTTTTTCTTCTAACACATCACATTGCCTGCGGTCGCGTATGCTGCTCTGCTTTAACAGAGATAATTGACTTTCTCCCGAGGCAATTCGTACGGATAACTCATCGGCAGTGCGGCGAAGTTGACTGGTTTGATTGCGTATGTTTTCCAACTCGGCGCGGAGTTTATCGCGTTCTTGAGTTAATTGCGTTCGTTTTTCGGTATATTCCAATTCAATTTGTAGAGATTGTTGCAATTGCTGCTGATTTTGCTGGTACACAGTTTCTAAATTTTGCAGCGATTGTTCACATTCCAGGCTTTCCTTTTGCAAACGTTGTTGTTGCTGCTGAAATTCATTTAGTCTGCTTTGGCGGCTACTCAATTGGGTTTGACTATCGCGCAAACGGCTGCTGATAATTTGATATTCTTTGTGCCAATTTTCGCGTTTTTCTTCTAAAGCATGTAAGGTTTGCTCACCTTCTTCTAAACGAGCTTGCACAATTTCAACTTCATTCTGCTGATGGATAATTTCTTGAAACAATTGTTTTAAGTCTTTTTCCCGTTGCAAAATACCGCTGTCTTGATTCACTGCTTTATTAACACGAGCCCAATGCTTCCCTATCCAAATTCCATCGCGTGTAATAATGGATTGCATGTCTGTTAAATGCTCGCGGAATTGCAATGCTTGGCTCAGATTGGCGCAAACGTAAACTCCGGCTAACCAATCGGGGATTGGCCACTGACCTTGAATTTGGTCGGACAATAACTCTAAAGGAAGGCTTGATTGAGTTGATTTAATAGGGAATGTGGGTTTATCCAGTAAAGTTAAACGACCCGCCGTGATCGATGGCAGTCCCTCCACGGCAATTTGAATATCCTCTAAACAAATGGCGTCGAAGTATCCGCCTAAAACTGTTTCGAAAGCGGCTTCCCACTCTGGATTGACTTGCAGTACTTGGCCTAAGCGGGGATGATCCTTCAACCCTCTCTCATTGACCCAATTTTTGGTGTGATCATTGTGATAGCCCAAAGCAGTGCGCTGTACTGCTTCCAATGAAGAGTAACGTTTTTGTATATTATGGATTTGAGTCCTGGCCTGATTAAGGCTTTGTTGAGATTGGTTGTTCTGCTGGCGCTGGTCACGAATCGTTTCAGCTACCCTGGCTAAGGCTTTTTCCATTTCAGCCAGTTCTTCTTTTTGCTGCTCGCTCACTGCCGACAAAGTTTCAATCTGTTCGCTTAGGTCGGTCATGGGTAATTGATTTTGTCTTTCCAATAATTGATTTTTACGCTGTTGTAGATTGGCTAATTGTTGTTGGTAATGCTGTGAATTGGTTTTGAGCGCAGCGGTTTGAGCAGTAAATTTCGAGCTTTCATTTTGAAAATCATCCCAGCGCCGTTGCCATTGTTGCATTTGTTGTTCTGCGCTTTGCAAGTTTTGGGCTGCACGCTGGGCAGCGGATTGGGCTAAGACGGCTTCGGGTTGTAATTCGGCCAATTCTTGGTTTAAAGTTTGGATGGTGTCTTCTTGTTCTTCAAGATGTTCAAGCAATTCTTGGTGCGCAGACTCCACTTCAGTCAATTCTTTGCGCCAGCGTAAAATTTGTTCTTGACCGTGACTAATGCGCTGCTCGAGACCGGTCACTTCGGCGCCCAGTCCATAAAAATTTTTCCTTATCTCTTCACGTTTTGAATTCAGTTCATGGTGTTGAGTACGCTGTTTTTCCATCAGCATCTCTAATTCACGCAATTCTGCCATACTTTTATCTTGCTGCAATTGAAATTGTTGCAGTTGATTATCCATTGTGCTCAATTTTCCTTTCAAACTTTGCCATTGCATAACCTTAATTTCGGCTTGCAAACGCCGTTCTTGCTGTTTTAATTCAGTATAACGCTCGGCGGCTTCGGCTTGACGTTTCAAATGACGCAATTGTTTAGTTAATTCGTCATTTAAATCGTTTATTCGATCAAGATTTTCTTGAGTATGATGCATGCGGTTCTCGGTTTCCCGTCGCCGCTCTTTATATTTGGATATGCCGGAGACTTCTTCTAAATGGGCCCGTAGCTCTTCTGGTTTGGCTTCGATTAATTCCGATATCACTCCTTGTTCAATGATGGCATAACTGCGGGGGCCTAAACCGGTGCCGAGAAAAATATCAATGATATCTCGTCTTCTACAGCTGACTCCATTGAGAAAATATTGGGACTGTCCTTCGCGTTGTACTTCGCGGCGAATGGATATCTCGCTGTACTTAGCAAATTCGCCGCTGATGCGACCTTCACTATTATCAAATACCAATTCGACTGAAGCTAATCCGACCGGTTTTCGGGCAGATGAACCATTAAAAATCACGTCGGCCATGGATTGGCCACGCAATTGTTTTGCCGAGGTTTCACCAATGACCCAGCGAATGGCATCTACCACGTTCGATTTACCGCAACCGTTGGGGCCAACAATGCCGGTTAAATGGGTGATAATGGGAATGACCGTTGGATCAACAAAGGATTTAAAACCAGCTAACTTTATGCTTTTTAAATTCATAGCGGCAATACTATATATTCACCGGCAATTCCGGGTCAACCGATGATACGCGCATACGTTTCGAAAGAAGGAAAAATTGCGATTCCCCTCACCCGACGCTACGCGCATCGACCTCCCCCACGCAGGGGAGAGGTGAAAAGGGGAATTGCTTCTGCTCCTCAAAACCTTATCTCGATAAATCAAGATACTGGGTTGCATTCGAGGGGTATGGGACTTAAAATAACGTTTTGCTCAATTTTTGAAAATGGATATCCAATATGAATAAATCTATTGTTAAAAAAATCATGATCTTAGTCGGGGTTTTGGTCATCCTTGCGATTTTTTTAGGGGTTGCTGGAAAATACGGCAGTGGACGTAAACCGGCTCAGGCTATCAATACCGATGATCAACCCACCATGGGGAATCCGAATGCCAAAATTCATATTGTGGTATTTGAGGACCTTAAGTGCATTGCTTGCCGTAATTTCAATAATAATGTTTTACCTAAAATTAAAAGTGAGTTTATCGATAAAGGACTGGCAAAATACACCTCGATTAACGTGGCATTTATACCAGGCTCCTTACCCGCTGCCAATGCAGCTCGTTGCCTTTACAAAGAAAATCCAGAATGGTTTTTCACTTTTGTGGATAATATTTACCTTAATCAACCTCCGGAAAAAGAAGACTGGGCTACTATCCCTCGCTTAGTGGAGTTTGCGAGTGTGATACCGGGTCTGGACACGGATAAATTGAGTCGTTGTATTTATGAAAGCCCTTATACGGATTTTATTCAAAATAATTTTAAAATGGCTCAAAATTTGCAAGGTTCAGGCGGAGTTTCAACTCCCGCAATTTATGTTAATGGACGTTTGGTGGAAAATCCCAATTTTAATAATATTAAAAAAGCCATTGAGTCTGCCAAATAATGATGAAATCTAAAATTGGGGAATATGCGCTATTAACGTCGTGGCTTTTGGCATTGTTAGCCACTTTCGGAGCATTGTATTCCAGTGAAATTCTAAAAATGCCGGTTTGTCCGTTATGCTGGTATCAGCGAGTTTGCATTTTCCCTTTGGCTATACAACTGGGTATAGCCACTTTTCGTAATGATTATCGTTTTGTGACCTATGCTATCCCGTTGGCAATCCTTTGCGCCATAATTGCGGCATATCATTACTTGATTCAAAAGATACCGGCTTTAGCGCCATTTACGCCGTGCGTGGCAAACGCCAATGGCGTAAGCTGCGAAACCATCGATTGGCAGGTTTTTGGATTTATTACTTTTCCCTTACTCAGCCTTGTCGCCAGTGTGTTAATTAGCATTTTTTTATTTATCGCTTATAAACACCGCAGCTAGCCCTACTAGATCCTGTCGTCAAGGCGTTTTCATAAAGCCTTTCCTGTTGACGAACAGACCCTAGTGTAAGGCAAAATTTTGTTCTAACAGCAATTCGGCGATTTGCACACCATTTAAGGCAGCGCCTTTACGAACATTGTCGCCCACAATCCAAAAATTGAGACCATGTGCGTTATCCAAATCATTGCGTATCCGTCCGATCAAAACATCATCTTGGTTGGTAACGGTTAATGGTGTGGGATAATCTTCTCCTGCGATAACCTTGACTCCAGGAGCATGACTTAAAATTTGTATCGCTTCTTGTGCACTTAGTGCTTGTTCGGTTTCTATCCAGACTGATTCAGAATGTGAGTAGAACACCGGCACGCGCACGGCAGTGGGATTGACCTCAATCCGTTCATCTTCAAATATTTTTTTAGTCTCCCAGACCATTTTCATTTCTTCTTTGGTATAACCATTTTCTAAAAAAACATCGATTTGGGGAATCAGGTTAAAAGCAATTTGACGAGGCAAATGTTTCCTTACCGCGGGTTGGCCATTTAATAAATCAGTCGTTTGACGGGCGAGTTCTTCTATGGCATTGCGGCCCGCTCCAGAAACGGATTGATAAGTGGAAACATTAATGCGGCGAATCCCTACCTGATCATAAATGGGTTTTAGAGCAACCACCATTTGTATAGTGGAGCAATTCGGGTTAGCAATAATATTACGATTACGATAGTGCACTAAAGCGTGTGCATTGACTTCGGGTACTACCAAGGGAACATCGGCTTCGTAACGAAATTGGGAGGAATTGTCTATGACAACGCAGCCAGCCTGGGCGGCAATGGGAACGTATTGGGCTGAGATGTTTGAGCCTGCTGAGAAAAAAGCAATTTCCACTTGGGAAAAATCAAAATTTTCTAAATTCTTAACCCTGTGACTCTTGCCATTAAATTGGATCACTTCGCCTTCAGACCTCTCACTGGCTAGAGGATACAATTGAGCAACTGGGAATTCTCGCTGTTGTAAAATTTCAATAAAGGTTTGCCCTACCACACCAGTAGCGCCGACGATAGCTATATTGATTTTTTTTGTCATATCTTTCTCTTTATACTGAATCACTAATTGAAATATGGTGGAGCTGAGGAGGATCGAACTCCCGGCCTTCGCATTGCGAACGCGACGCTCTCCCAGCTGAGCTACAGCCCCATGTTTTACTTTATAATTGTTCTTCTGTTAATAATAAAATTCCTTGGCCGCCCCTCTCTAATTCTAGCCAAACTCCGGGTAAATGGGGGAAATGTTCCATCAATGCCGCGTCTGTATTTCCTACTTCAATCACTAAAATGCCTCCGGGAGCTAGGTAACGTTTGGCATCGGCTAATATTTTTTTTACGATGCTTAATCCGTTTTCTTCCGCCAATAACGCAAAACGCGGCTCATGAAAATATTCAGGAGGTAATTGGGAATATTCTTCTTCACCCACATAAGGCGGATTTGTCAGAATAATATCATAACTTTTCAAAGGTAAATTGGCAAAGCAATCCGACTGGTGTAAAAAGACTCGATTTTGCAATTGATAATGGGTGATGTTCATGGCGGCAACGCTTAAGGCGTCCGTACTGACATCCACGGCATCCACTTGAGCTTCGGGAAACGCCCAGGCTGCGCCGATGGCGATACAGCCGGAACCCGTGCCAATATCTAAAATACGGTCTACGCGCTCCACATCTATCCATGGCGAAAATTGTTTTTCCAGCCATTCGGCTATGGGTGAGCGCGGAATCAACACTCGCTCATCGACGTAAAACGGTTTTCCCATAAACCAGGCTTGCTTGAGTAAATAAGCCAAAGGCTTGCGGGTTTCTATCCGCTCTTGAATTATTGCAAAAATTTCTTGTTTTTCCGATACAGTTAACGCAGCATAAAAGACGTTAACCGGTGTATCTGGCGGCAGGTGAAGCACTGTCAGAACTAAATTTACTGCTTCGTCCCATGCATTTTCAGTACCATGACCAAACCAAAGCCTGGCTTCATTAAAGCGAGAGGCAGCCCAACGCACCCAATCCCCAATACTGGACAATTGTGATACAACTTCTTTGTGTTTTTCTAACATAATGCGGGATCTTACCACAAATCCAGTTGCAATTCTGGAGTTTTTGCTTCACCAAAAATCCGAAATTACCAAAACAGACGTCGAAAATACTTCCCTATACCGTTAAAATTTGTTAACTTCAAAGATATGCGCAGGGAAGTAAAGGATATTTTGCTCTTCCATGAATTGCCGTTATGGCTCGCATGGATAACGGTAACGGCCTTTCTTGTATTCCCATTAAAAGAAACTTTTTTCCATGATTTGACGCATCTACCTGTTTTTCTATTTTTGTTCCTTTGGCTTTTTACTCTCGTGATTTGGAATTCCTTTGAAATTGCTCATCATGTGGAAATGCTGACCGAATCCATTCGCGAACCATTAGGCACTCTAGTCCTCACTTTTAGTGTGACCTCCATCGAAATTACCGCCATTGCCAACGTTATGTTAATTAGTAATGAGAATCCTACATTAGCACGTGACACCATGTATTCCATTATCATGATTGTTTTAAACGGCGTGGTCGGATTAAGTTTGTTGCTGGGTGGAATTCGCTATCGAGAACAAAGGTATAATTTACGCGGCTCCATGGAATTTATTAGCGTGATTATGGTTTTAGCGATTATTGATTTAGTCCTGCCGGACTTTACCCAATCCACCACAAATCATACTTTTTCTAAAGGGCAAAGTGTTTTTTTATTACTCATTTCCATCGCCATCTATGCTATTTTTTTAGGGATGCAAACGATTAGTCATACTAAGCATTTTATTTCACCCTTTGAATCTCATCAACCTTCTAAGCCAATGAGAATTCATATTAAATACAGCAAAAAAAACGCGCTTTATCATGGCCTGATTATTGTTGGATATTTAGTGCCCACATTATTTTTAGCAAAGCAAATCGCCTTTCCTATTGATACTGCACTAATGGTCCTCAACCTTCCTCAAGCCCTAGGCGGGCTAATCGTCGCAATCCTGGTATTAGCCCCGGAGGGGGTGAGCGCTATTCGAGCCTCTTTAAGTAATCATTTACAACGTTCTGTCAATATTGCATTAGGAGCGGTTTTAGCCACCACGGCTTTAACCATTCCCATTATTTTGGCTATCGGCCTGTGGACAGGGCAAGCGGTCATTTTAGGACTGGATGCCGGAGCAATGACTTTATTATCATTAAGTTTGATTACCTCCATCGCCACGTTTGCGAATGGCCGCAGTAGTCTACTGCAAGGCTCTTTGCATTTATTATTATTCTTTTCTTTTGTGATGCTGATTTTCGATTAGCCTATGCTACTATGAATAGTATGCCGGTAAAATCTAAGAGACCGATTTGGATCACTGAATTACCACTGCTCCTTTCGTGGTTAAGTGCATTGTTCTTTTTATTTTTTGGTCACGATTGGATGATGCACGTCAAAACCACTTCGCTAATGACGGTGATATTTACTTATCTATTTTTGCAAATCTTATGGAATTCGTTTGAGACCGCTCACCATGCTGAAGCACTGGCTCAGTCGCTACAGGAACCTTTTAGTACCTTGATGCTGACTTTTATTGCCATTTCTATTGAAATTTCATTGATAGCCAGCATTATGTTGACCGGGCCGGACAACCCGACCTTGGCCCGAGATACAATGTATGCGGTAATTATGATTATTCTAAATGGGGTGGTGGGGTTTAGCCTTTTATTGGGGGGAATACGCTATCGTGAACAGCAATATAATTTACAGGGTTCCATTGCTTTTCTTAGTGTTATTATTTTGATGGGTGTCATCGGCTTGCTGTTACCGAATTTTACTCATTCCACTATGTCCCCTACTTTTACTACATTCCAAGCCATTTTTTTAGTGGTCACCTCATTGGGGATTTACGCGATCTTTCTAGTTATTCAAACCATCAGTCACCGCTTTCATTTCGTCTCGCCATTTCAACCCCAGGACAGTTATACTCCTTATGAGTTTCATATTAAATATCCCCCTAAACCTTTGTCTTTCCATATTATCATGGTCCTAGTATATTTAATGCCGACTTTATTTTTGGCAAAACAATCGGCCATACCCATTAATTTCATTATGAATAAAATGGGAGCGCCCGCGGCCCTGGGAGGAGCTTTGGTAGCCGTGCTGGTGGTAGCGCCGGAAGGCTTAAGCGCAATTAGGGCTTCTTTGGCAAATCAATTACAACGTTCAGTGAATATTTCTTTGGGTTCGGTACTGGCCAGTATCGTGTTGACTATACCGGTTATTTTAAGCATCAGTTTGTTCACTGGCAAAACCGTCATTTTAGGGCTAGACTATAGTGATTCCACGCTGTTGATTCTGACGGCGATAATGAGTATTCTCACTTTTGTGAGTGGACGCACTAACGTATTACAAGGCGCCGTGCATTTGCTGTTATTTTTTGTTTATATTCTTTTATTATTTGACTAACTTTAATCTTTTATCCATTGGTTCAAAATTTCAACGATTTTTTTAGCCTGATCGGCATTGGTGATATTAAATTTGGAACGCTGCTGGTAAATGCCGCCTTTTTTCTGATAGCGGCGAATACTATATCCTTCCGGGCCGTATGCTTGGGCTTTTTTATCCCAGGTTTGGAAACGGAATAAAATCGTTGTCCAGGCGCCACGGGTAAGAACAACTTTATCTAATTGTTTAGTTGTCAGAATGCCGTCTTCATTGTAATCAATGGAAATATCATCAATCGTTTCTGCCATAATTGAATTCCTCATTTTATCCGGTTTATATTCTGCGCATTGGCAAGCCAATTTCTCGAAATGAAAAGGGGAAAATCGCGATTCTCCTCAGTCGCTCAGCTATCTTTAGAATGTTTATGGTTTCTCCTTCTTTTGGGCTTGGCTAATCATGTTAAGCAATACTCGGCTATCG
>CBFGTC010000012.1:0-58433 GCA_965651935.1 uncultured bacterium | reverse complement strand
AAGTATTACAGCAGATTTTTTAGATTAAGTTGCGCAAGCTGGGCGTAAGGTCACAATTAATCCTGCGTTAAAGGCTGGAAGCTATGGAACGAGCCTGATCTTGCCTAATAGAGATAAATATGTGCAAAATTATTTTTATAGCTATCACAAATTAAGGGAATATTTTATGCGCGAAAACCCAGAAAATACCAAAAAGGCTAAACCTCCTACCAGATTATTCCTTCACATGGATATATTAGGAACTAAAAACCTAATTGAACAAGAATCCGCTAAGACCTGGCTCCTTATGGAAGTCATAGAGAAATTTTCTTCAAATAAAAGAGAACATAAAATTCAATACACTAAAGCTTCCGATGGAATATTCGACATCACAAGTTTTGAACCCGAAATATCAAGTGATTCCGATCATATACATGTATCATTTCCGGCCTCCAACATTTTTCCTTTAAACCAAAATACAGAAATGTTTGTTATCAGTAGCCTCGTTGGAATAGTTGCTCAAATTCATAGATTAGCATTAGAACGTGGAATATTGATGCGCGGAGCAATTACTAAAGGATGGCAGCGCCATACAGGAAATAATGTAATTGGAAAAGCACAGGTAGATGTAGTAGAACTCGAAAAAGAAGCAAAATACCCTAGAGTTGTTATTGCAGCAGATTTAGTAACGTCATTTACCAAATATATGCCTGAACCAGTTCGAAAAGACTTTGATAACGTATGCTTTATTGATTATTTAAGGCATTTTCCCGTTATCCTGGGTCAAGGAGCCGTAATTAACGACACATTAGTACCAGCGCTTTTAAATATTCGCGCTTTAATTCAAGAAGGTTTAACAAGTGAAAATGTCTTTAATGATAATCATGTTAAAAAAAAATGGATCTGGCTAGCTGAAACCTTTAACGAATGCATAGATTATTGTCATAAATTTGAAAGTATAAGAAGTGAAATAGGTAGGATAAAACAATTTAATACTTTACCAAAACTCAAGTTTATCTAATTTTTGACAGCAAAAGGACTTGAACACCGCTATCACCTTAAAATTGGCTAAGGGTATGCCAACTCAGCCGAATGACTTAATAGCTTTCCCCCATCATCCTTTAAATCAATGCACTATGCTATACCGACTAAAGTTCCATAGAACTATGTTATGTGCATAAATTGTGAATTAATAGGGAGTATTTTTTAAAACTCTAATTTTAATATTCACATTTAAAACTTTGTGAAACAATAAATTTTTTCATAATTGGTTTTCTACGTAATATGTTCATCAACTCCCAATAGCAATTTCGAGCATATTCGCACTTAATTATCTCTGGAATTTTATAATTATAATCAGGTAAATCAGGATCTAATTCATAATAACTTCTATTAAATTCTGGCTGTAAATAACTATGAATACCCCAGCGAATGTTATTCAAAAACTCACAAATATAGCTAGATAAATAAATTAACACATTATTTTGAAATATATCATAAAAATCTTTAAGAGCAGCTATACATTCTTTCTCTGTTATAGTTAGATCTGATTTACTCATAATTTCTTTAAATTTTTTAATTATACCAAATACACGTAAATCATTATGTTTTATCAAATTACCACATATCTTGATCGCATCAATACGAGAAATAAATATTTTTACATTTTTCCCAAACGATGGCATCCAAATATTATACTCTTTTTCCTCACCAATCCACTTAATAAAACTTTCAGTATAATTCAATAATTCTTTTTCTGAGCTTCTAATAGAAAATTGAGGATTAGCACTTATTTTTGAAAGTCCATTTAGAAAAGTTGTTTTATCTATAGGAGAATTTTTATCTGTTTCAGAAAGAAAATCAGTTAAAAGTATATAGAATAATTTTTGACTATTTTCATCATGAAATATAACATTACAGCGAGGATCCTTTCCTTGTAAGTTCACAATTGAAAAATTCAACATATCATTTATATGGTCGTATATATTTTTTAATAAAATTACTTCATTCTCTAACAATTTTTGCTTATTATCGTCCTTATTTTTAGATTCCCCCTCCTCGCTTCCATAAGGTTTTTTGAAATGAATATCATTTTCTCGTTCACATTGAGTAAACCAAACCCATAACCTCGGAAAATCTAAATCCTGTGGGATTGGATTATTGTCTAAATATTCATGATCATAATATTGCGCTAAGTAAGCTTCTCCGGTTCTACGCGGATGATTCGCTATCCAAGAATCATAAAAATCATTATGCAATTCAAAATGATGTGAATGAATGAAGTTCTTCCAGGTTGATGAAATTTTTTCTTCATCATCTAGTGATATAAAAGCGGTTTGTTCCATATTACGTTCATAAACATTACCCCAGGCTATTCTCAGGGCTGAAATCGCCTCTTGATCACTTTTCGGGGCACTATATCCATAAATAGTCACCATAAACGCTTCTTTAAGCTTGCGTTTTAATAGATTCCACTGACAAGAGATAAAATAATTATCAGAATAGTTTTTGTTCTTAATCGGGTAAAGCAATGGAACATTTTGAATAATTTTTTCAAAACATTTCGCGCAATCTTCCCCAACTAAACCATAAGTATTATCTTTTTGGCAGAATCCTATATTTATACATCCATGAAGGAAGGAAAATTTAGGCAGTGATAATCCAGAGTGACGATTTCGATGATATGCTTGCATCAATAAGGGATCCCAATTGAATGTAGCAATCAAATCTGTCTCACGTAAAGATAATATAAGATGATCATAAACAGTTGGAAAATTTGGCAATTCAAGTTGTTGAAAATATTCACGGACTAGATATTCTAGCTGTTCAACCTTTTGGGTTTCTCCTTTACAATGTAAGTTACTAAAAATATCTTCAAAATTTTGGTATGGTGGTGGTATATTCCAACTGCGCAGTAATTTGGATAGCCCAACCACTTCGGTGAAATCATTCATTAAAGGTAAAGTTTGGCCATTCTTATCACCCTTCAAACAAGTAGCTCTGCTAGCCCCTGCTCCAAGGATAACGACATGAGGTCTTCTCATTTTTAATTCTAAACTCATTTTTATCCGTTAAATTTCCTCTAGGATTTCCGAATCAGAAGCAACATTAATACTACCATACAATAGATTTTCTAGATTTCCAACCATTTGCCGTTGCTTAATTGAACTGATTTTTTGGATGTTCAATAATTTCCAACGCAATGCAGGAAGTTGATCTAAATGGAGGTAAGGCATCAGTGTGTAATCAGGTTTTCCCATTTTTAAAGATACCAAAAATTGTTTCTCCTTTTCTGTAAGTTGAGTAAGAATATCATTAAGCAGTCTTGAGCGAGCAGCTATCAGTTGATTATATTCTATTGGAATTCTAGTCATACCTTGAAATGCATTGATAAATAAATTGGCTTGATCGCGCCAGTTAGGACTAAGCAGTTCATGCATCGGACGATCACTACTGGCCAAATACACCACAAATGCTGACCGAATTTCATTGGTTAAACCTTCATTCTGATACATCAAATGAATATCAAATAAATCTCGCGGATGCTGCCGATCAAGCGCCGCACAAATTTTTCCAGCAAAAAGATCAGGAATAGAGACTATCGGCACGTCCAGAACTGATTGCTTAAACAAGTTTTCAACTGTTGAAGATAAATCTCTTTTTTCAGGAGGCAACAAGGTTCCTCGAAGAATTTCATTTGGTTCAATCTTTATTTTTTCCTGTTCGCCAACAATTAATTTGGATAATAGAGCTGGGCTCCCGATACGTTTTTCTATCAATGTAATACCCTGAAATCGGTGTATAATTTCACGTTTGATATTTAACAATGACTTTTCAATATTTATTAAAGATGTTTTCCTATCTTCTAGTGGCAAATACACTAAATCAATATCCACAGACAGTCTTGGCAAATCGCGTAAAAATAAATTAATTGCCGTACCACCTTTTATAGCAAAACATGATTCCTTCGCAACAATTGGTAATATTTTTAATAGTAAGTCAACCTGACGAACATATTGAGATCCAAAATCACTTTTTTGTATCCGCATAACCTTCATGCTCCTCTAATTTTATGGGGATCGATATTTGATACTTGGGATAATAATGTCCGCCTCGACCAATAACGCGCTTACCTTGGCCTAACGAGATTGACTGTAAATTGAGCTTATTAAACCAGGCATGCCCCTCATGTTCGGCAAACAATAAAAATAATCTTTTAGCTTTTATCGATCGACAATTTTCTAACAAAGATTGTAGCAACTGCGGACGCAAAGTAGTCATTCCTTGCATCAGCAACTTAATGTCTTCCGGTGTAAAATATTTCGGTAATAAATCTATACATTCGATAATTGCGCGTTCTGTAGAGGCGATACTCACTTCCAATCCTTCAGAAATCACAGTGGTTAAACCATTTAGCGGCTCTGCCGGATGAAACAAATCTTGATTCAAGTAATGAACCTTATATTGGTTCATAAAATTGACCTGAAACCACTTGGGTAATTTACGAGTTTCACTCGGTAACTTAAATAGCCAGAAGGCTTCACTGTTACCTAGTTCGAGATAATGAATGTGACCTTGCAAAGCCAACGCAGTTTTGGCGCCAAGATAGACTCCATAGTTTAGCTGCTTTTGCAAAGCATATACTGCTCCCAGCCAATTTATAGTGTCGTCTATCAACGTATATGCCCCCGAGCCTATTCTTTTTAGCCACTGGCTCTGGCAATAGCGATCAGCCAATTGGCGGTAGATACCCATACTATTCAACCAATGTTGGGTAGCGATCATTCCTTTCGGCCAATGTCGAAGCAGATAGTTTAATTTTTTGTCTTTTTGACTATTCATAGTAGTCATTATATAGATAAATATAAACTTAATCCATACTAAGTTTATATATTGCAATATCGACTACTTAAAGTGGGCATTTTTAATAAATAAATAAACTATTTGATCTGGAAATATTCGAATTTTAATGTTCATTTATTGAGTCATGAACAGCTGATGTTTTATCAGCCAGTTGACTAGGTCAAGCGGTTGATTTTTAAGATAAATAAAAATAAGAAGATACACTACCTTATCGATTATGTCCTGCAAAAGTCCCTACGGTAAGTTTTTGAACAGTTTGGAAAATGGTGTAAGTGTTTGATTTTTAAGAAGCTGGCGATCTGAATCGAACAGACGACCGGCTGATTACAAATCAGCTGCTCTACCTACTGAGCTACGCCAGCATGAGGCATATATTAGACAAATTGGGTTTATGAATCAACCCCTAAGTTTTCAACGAGTTCTTCAATGACTCCATAGTAACTCCGTTCATCGTATACGCAATAAGAGGCTAATGAGCGCGCGGGCTCGATGTATTTCTCATGCATGGGCTTCGCGTGATTGCGGAAACGAGTCAGAATCCCTTCTATGGATCGGCCTCGCTCCAAAACGTCTCGTCTAATTAAACGCTGTAATCGAATTTCTTCCGGAGTGTCTAAAAACACACTTTCTGTTAACATTTCTCTAATACTAGGCTGGGTTAAAATTAATCCCCCTTCCACAATAATAATATCCGTGGGAGTAATAGTCGTTTTAACAGGCATCCTTTGATGAGTGGAAAAATTATAAACCGGTATTTGTATTGGGAAACCAAGTTGTAACTGATGCAGGTGATTTTGCAGTAAATCAAACTCAATGCTTTCAGGGACATCAAAATTAATGGACCCGCCTTCGCTGTCAAACTTTTGGCTTTGGTCATAATAATAAGCGTCTTGACTGATAATTTGCGAAAAATTTACACCAAATGCTTCACGAAGACGTTTGGCAAAAACAGTTTTGCCTGCACCACTGCCACCTGTTACGCCAATAAAAAATACCGAATCTGGTTTACTGTCCGATCTCATGTTCCTCTCTTTTCCAACCGTATAATCGACTACCAATATCACCCATTCCGGGGATTAAATAACCTTGATCGTTTAATTGCTCCTCAACACCCAGTGTATAAATATAAATTTCAGGGTGGAAATAGGCTAACTTTTCTAAAGATAATTGTGAAGCTAGTACACACAACACTGAAATCTGCCCTACTTTAAATTGTTTTAAACGGTCTATGCTTGCCACCATAGTATCACCCGTCGCAATTAAAGGGTCTACCAATAATATCTCTCTGCCTTGCAGATTCTCCCTGTTCGGTAGCCGCAAATAATATTCTACCGTGTTGAGGGAAAAACGATCTCGATAAATTCCTATGTGCCCGACTTCAGCTTGGGGCAAAACCGTCAACACCCCTTCTAACATACTATTTCCAGCACGCATGATTGAAACGATCACTGGTAATGCCGAAATTTCAACTACTTCACCTAGGCCAAACGGGGTTTCTATCTGTATCGGAGTTAATTTTAAATTTTTAGTGGCTTCGTAGGTTAATAAAATTGAAATTTCATTCAACAAACGGCGTAATTCAGCAGCATTGGTGTGTCTATTTCGCAAAATTCCCATTTTTTGCTGTAAAACAGGATGTTTTATCAATTGCAAAAAATCCATGCATTTCTCCTAGCGTAATCGTGTCAGTTAAAAAAAACCCATTGTTTGACAGAGAATTGGCGGTTGGCCTCCGGCTCGCTTTTGATAAGCTAATTGTCTGCCAGCCAACCAAGTCCCTCCTTGTAAAATACAAATCAAAGGCAGGGCTTTGGCTTTTAAACCAGTTTTATCCCTAATTAATTGTGCTAGTTTTTCTAATAAAGCTAAAGTTAAGGCACGCCACTCCACCACGATTGGGTCATTGATTTGCCAATTTTGTTGTAACAAATTGATATCTTTTATCAGTAACACTCCCCCATCTAAAAATAACCCTCCATTGCGATATTCGGCTAATCCAGGCAGTTTTTCCATTTCATGGATGATAAATCCCGCTCTTTGCAGCGGTTCGATAAACGAAAAAATTAACCATAAACTTAATTTATGGAATGGGATTAAACCTAATGTGCGATGCTCCCAAATATCATTAAAATTAAATCCTTCTAATAATAACAACTTGACTAATTCAGCCGCACTAAATGATTTGCCTAAATTTTCATGAATTAATTCATATAAATTCCCGGGACGCTCGCCTGGAAATACTACTTTCTGCAATAAACCCACACGAGCAGCTATATCGCTTAACTCATTATCCGTATTTGATAGCAATTTTTTTCCCAAGCTTTCTGCATCCAGTTCTTGTAACGCTTTATGTTCTACCATCCAAGGATGATGCGGATCGCGCGAAAAAAACCCTTGTTCAAACAATTCTAAACTGGCTACCGCTAACCCTTCTGATCGTGAATATAAATCCCCAAACTTATCACGATATTTCCAAACGTTGCCAGCGCCAGCATCCAATAAAACCGAGACCGTGGCCAAATCCAATTCGGCTTTTAAACGCTCCTCCTGGGCTAAAACTGCTAAAAAATTAGCTCGGTTTTTACCTTTTATCTCAAAATGCCGCCAACGCGAATGGATAGGAATTTTAAAATCGGGATATTGTTGTTTGGTTAATGTAATGATCCATTCCGCTAGTTTATCGAGTTTTTTAAGATCGAGACTAAAAAGAGTTTGATGAGCTAAACTCAGTTCCAGCATATTTTGAGCAGCTTCATGAATACTTTCGATTGAGCAAAAATAGGAAGAATAGATCAACATAAATTTTTAAGAAAAATATCCTGCGGATTTTTTAGCTTGGATTTCTACCTGTGCATTGTGAGGAATAAGATGGTCGGGAATGGTAACACGTTCTTTCACACTAATCCCACTTTCTTTAATCGCATGGTATTTAGTATTACTCATCGAAATTAAATAATCTATTTTTGTTATTCCAAACCAATGGAGAACATCTGGCATGAGTTCTTGGAAACGCGCATCAGCCACTCCGGCTACGCATTCCGTGCGATAAAAATAGTGATCGGGAGTGTCGCCTCCTTCTTGTTTTTTGCGCGCATTGTATACTAAAAATTTAGTGACTTCCCCCAAGGCTCGGCCTTCTTTACGGAAATACACAATAATTCCTACCCCGCCTTTTTGTGCGCTTTTTACTGCTGTCGCAAAAGCATGGATTAAATAAGGACGGCAAGTGCAGATATCTGAACCGAACACATCCGAGCCATTGCATTCGTCATGCACTCGACAAGCTAATTCTTTATTAGGGTCGGCTAAACTGGCTGGATCGCCTAAAATGTAGGCCGTGGCGCCGCCAATCGGCGGCAATAAAACTTTGAGATCAGGACGGGTAATTAACTCAGGAAACATCCCACCGGTCTCTTGGAATAAAATATTGCGGAGCTCTTGTTCGGTGGTATTTAAGCGTTTCGCAATTCCCGGTAAATACCAAACCGGTTCAATGGCGACTTTAGTTACGGCAATCCCATAATCGGGTAATAAGATTTTACCATCTATTTCTAAGTGTTTTTCTAAAACTAATTGAGTCAATTCCGGAAGAGTTAATTTTGCTTCAGTCATCGCAATGCTAGGATAAATGTCATAGGCCTTTAGGGTTTGTTCACCAAAATACTCGCTTGCTACCAGTCCCCAGGGGTCCAAAGAAACTATTTTCTCAGGCTGACTCCAGGAAGGATAAGGACCCAATACATGAGAAAATTGAGTATAAGATAAATCAGCTCGATGGGCAGAAGAATAACGCTTAGAGGCGATGGATAATGCGCGATAAACAGAATAACTCCCGCTGTGCGCTCCTATCACATTACGGGCAGTGATATCGGTGAAAGTGCTAATAACAGGGCCTCGCTGGCGAGGATCATTTTCTCCCCAGCGAACCGGTATCACTGGCTTGGGCATCTGCTCACAGTGCGAAGTTAAAATAATATGGGGATTTCTCCTAAATTTTCCCATCGAATATCCTTATCCTCAATTCTCACCTTGCAAACTCCATCGCGTAGAGTCAATTTCCGATGAAGGGGAATTGCTGTTAAACCTGCACTAGTAATTGATTTAAGCTTCGAATAAAAGCCGCAGGGTTTTGTAATTGCTCCCCTTCAGCCAATAAAGCTTGACTCAGTAGTATATCCGCCCAATCCGCTAATTTTTGCGTGTCATGCAGATTTTGCAGTTTAATGACTAACGAATGATCAGGGTTTAATTCTAAAATCGGTTTACTTTCTGGTACTGCTTGACCAGTCGACTTCAATAATCTTTGCATATGGCCTGACAATTCATTTTCATCAAATACCACACAGGAAGGCGAATCCACCAATCGATGAGTCAAACGCACATCTTTGACACGTTCACCTAAGGCGTTTTTAATTTTGGGTAAAATTTCCGCGAAAGTGGCCGCTTTCGCTTCTTGTTGCTTTTGCTCTTCTTGATTCTCAGTTTTGTCTAAATCCAGTTTGCCTTTAGAGACAGACTGAAATTTCTTTCCGTCAAATTCAGTTAAATGCGCCATTAACCACTCATCAACTCTATCTGTCAATAATAATACTTCAATGCCTTTTTTACGGAAAACTTCCAATAACGGGCTGTTTTTGGCATTAATATAAGAATCAGCAATGAGATAGTAGATTTTATCCTGATCTGCTTGCATACGTGAAATATAGTCAGATAACGTCACGCTTTGCGCATCATCATTTAAATGCGTAGAGGAAAATCTTAGCAATTTCGCGATACGTTCTTTATTTGGGTAGTCTTCTCCCGGGCCTTCTTTGAGCACCGGACCAAACTCTTGCCAAACTTTTTTGTAAGTCTCGGCATCATCACCGGCTAATTTTTCCAATAAATCCAGAACTTTTTTCACGCATCCTGAACGCATTTTTTCAATCATTTGATTGGATTGTAGAATTTCACGCGAAACATTCAGCGGTAAATCATTGCTATCAATAACACCTTTAACAAAGCGTAAATAATTCGGCATGAAGTGTTCGGCGTCATCCATAATAAATACGCGTTTAACATATAATTTTAATCCGCGTTGATATTCTCTATGCCATAAATCAAAAGGGGCGCGCGCAGGGATATACAATAAATTAGTGTATTCTAATTTTCCTTCCACTTTATTGTGAGTCCATGCTAGTGGATCTTCAAAATCGTGAGAAATGTGTTTATATAATTCTTTATATTGTTCGTCGGTAATCTCACTTTTCGGCAAAGTCCATAAAGCGCTGGCGCGATTCACCACTTCTTCTTCAGGGATGACCGTTTCGTTTTTCTCATCCATGGCTTCTTTGCTAGTCTTGGGTGTGTTTTTGTTCTCAGGAGATTCGGGTTTTTTCATCACAATGGGAAGAACAATATGGTCGGAATATTTGGTAATGATCGAACGCAAACGATATTCATCCAAAAATTCTTCACAATCTTTTTTGAGATGCAAAATCACTTCCGTTCCGCGCCGAGGGTAATGAATATTCTTAATGGTATATTGTCCTTGACCATCGGACTCCCACAATACGCCTTGATCTTCTTGAGTACCCGCTCTGCGAGTGCGAACGGTAACGTGATCGGCGACGACAAATGAAGAATAAAATCCTACGCCGAATTGCCCAATCAATTGCGAATCTGCTCCGGCTTGTTTGTTTTCTAACATTTCTTTAAAGGCGCGGGTGCCGGATTTGGCGATGGTGCCTAAATTTTCAACCACTTCTTCACGGCTCATACCAATCCCATTGTCGCGGATACTGATAGTTCCCTGAGTTTTGTCTACATCAATCCAAATCTTGAGCTGAGAATCATTGTCATATAGTGCAGAATCGGATAATGCAGCATATCGCAATTTATCAGCCGCATCGGAGGCGTTGGAAATCAATTCGCGGAGAAAAATTTCTCGATTACTATATAACGAGTGGGCAAACAAGCTGAGAATTTGTTTTACTTCGGCTTCAAAAGATAACGTTTCGGGTTGAGCTGAAAACGGCATATTATACTCCTCTTAAGTTCAATATTTGATTAAAATAAAGTGGGGGTGAGAATATCAATTTTCAAGTGATAAACCAGAAGAACCGCCATTTTTTGGGATTTCATTATTTCTGGTGCGAGTGAGCATCGAAACGGTAGATTTAGATTATAATTCTCCCCCCGCGTAAGCCGAACAGCAACTCTCGCTCAGCGGGAAACACTTTTGGGATTAAACTGCAAATTTAAAGGTGATCGTCGCCACAACTACTTGAACGGGCGGGGCCGCATCCTCATTTACCGTTACATCGACATTGTTATTAAACTTGAAAAATGTTTCGTTGGATCCGGGAATGTAATAATAATCGGCGCCAACCGCTATCGGTAAATGATAAGGAGCCAAATCGTATTCAATGCTCGCTCCAAAAATAACGGTGGCATAATTATTATCGTCATTACTATCATCCACATTTTTGTATAGGTTACCGCTATGGTCTAGTTGGCGATAAACCCCGCCCACTTTGCCTATCACATGGAAAAATGGGTCAAACAAAGGCGCGCGAATGGTGGCGGCGCCATAGGCAAACCAAGAATTTACGTGGCCAGTAAGAGTAAACGGATAATAATTGGAACCCGCTGGCGGATAAAAAGTAACGGATTGGTCTGATTCTGGCAAATAAAATCCGCCCCCCTCAACGCCAAAAAAATCGAGAAATTGATAACCGATTTTACCGCCAGCAGTAAAACCGTTAGTATCGGCGCTTATTGGCGCGCCAGTGGCGATAAAATCTTGCCAGTTGGAATAAGCCCACCCAGCGCTAAGCCCGAGATAAAGATAAGGCACAAAGGTCGGGCATACTGGACAAACCGGAGCAACGACGTCGGGCCCTCCGGCATAAGCACTGCTAAAACTCAGACAGGCAACGCCGACGGTCAAAACCTTTTTTAAACTCATAACATTCTCCTAATAAAAGCCCCTAAACATCGACAGACAGATTTAAATGGTACCAATCGCCCCTTTTGCGGTCAAGGATAGGCGGGAATTGCGGTTATACTTCCACATACTGCGGAGTGTAGCGTTGCCAACGTTGAATCAGGGCTTCGGCTTGTTGAGGACAATGTTGCAACATATATTGTCCAGCCGCTTGAACTTGTGGCAAAAGATGCTGATCTCGCAGTAAATCCGCCATTTTGAGTTGAGCTAAACCGGATTGACGAGTCCCTAATACTTCTCCAGGGCCTCGCAATACCAAATCCTCCTGAGCGATAGTAAAACCGTCTTGGCTTTTACGCATGATTTGCAAGCGTTGTTGCGCTTGAGCCGACAAGGGTTCTTGGAATAACAAAACGCAATAACTGGCCGCTGTTCCACGCCCTACCCGCCCTCGCAATTGATGTAATTGCGATAGACCTAAACGTTCAGGATTTTCAATTATCATTAAATTAGCATTGGGTACATCCACCCCCACCTCTATCACCGTCGTTGCTACTAATAATTGGATTTGATTGGCCTTAAAAGCCTGCATTTGTGCTACTCTCATTTCAGCAGGTACACGGCTGTGCACCAAACCAATACTCATTTCCGGCAAAAAATTTTTTAACTCTGTGGCCGTACGCTCCGCCGTTTGACATTGCAGGACTTCGGAATCTTCAATCAAAGTACAAACCCAATAAACTTGCTGGCCTTGACTACATGCCAATCTAACCCGCTCGATAACTTCTTGTCGCCGATTTTGTGATACTAGGGCTGTCACCACCGGCGTGCGCCCTGGAGGTAATTCATCAATAATAGAAATATCTAAATCGGCGTAAGCAGCCATAGTCAGCGTGCGCGGGATGGGAGTGGCGCTCATAATTAATTGATGCGGATACAGGGCGCCGAACTTGCCTTTCTCCAAAAGAGCCAAGCGCTGATTCACGCCAAACCGGTGCTGCTCGTCAATGACGATCAACGACAAATTCGAATAGCAAACTTTTTCTTGAAATAATGCGTGAGTCCCGACAATCATTTTTATTTCACCACTCGCCATTTTTTCCAACATTTTCCGGCGAATTTTAGCGGTTTGCTTGCCTGAGACGAAACCTACTTCAATCCCTAAAGGCAAAAACCATTGGTTAAATTGCTGAAAATGCTGCTCAGCCAAAAGCTCGGTGGGCGCGCACAAGGCAACCTGAGTATTTGCTTTAACTGCATTTAACATTATCATCGCTGCCACGGCAGTTTTTCCACAACCAACGTCACCTTGTACTAAACGCAGCATCGGGAAGGATTGCGCCAAATCCGCATCGATTTCAGCAATGACTCGCTGTTGCGCCGAAGTCATGGTAAAACCCAATTGCTTTTGAAATTGTTGCCGCATCTCCTCTGCGCAGCTCAATGGCAATGCCACACGCTGTTGCTGCACATAACGCGATTTTTGTAGGCTCAATTGATATGCCATCAATTCTTCAAATGCGAGACGCTTTTGCGTAGGGTGCTCGCCTCTTAATAATAAATCGACATTCGCTTCTAGCGGTGGGCGGTGTACATAGAGTAAAGCTTCTGCCAAACTGCAAAAATTCTGCGAGGCTAGACAGGATTGTGGAATTAATTCCAAAGGAACCAGCGCTTGCTGCAAAATCAGTAACGCTTGATCCGTAAGTTTTCGCATTAATTGCTGTGACAAACCTTGAGTTAATCGATAAACCGGAGTTAATTTATTTTCGAGTGGAATTTCCTGTGCTTGAAAAATTTGCCGGTATTCAGGATGGACCATTTCCCAACCAAACTGACGAAAAGCGCGGCGAACTTCGCCAAAACACCGCCAACGTGTCCCTTTGATGAATTGTTGTTTTTGTGAAACATTGAAATGGAAAAAACGTAAAAAAATACTACCGCTATGATCAGCAAGTTTGCATAACAAACCCGGTCTTCGTCCTGGGCTAAGTATCACGCTTCGAATGTCACCTTCGATTAACGCGATATCGCCTTCGCGTAAAGCCGCTATCGGCGTTATACGAGTTCGGTCTTCATATCGATATGGCAAGTGGAACAACAAATCTTGAACCGTTGCCAAGCCCAATTGTTTTAATAATGAAAGAATACGCGGGCCAACCCCGTTTAAATCACTTAAAGGCCTGGCAAATTCATTCATTCAACATCAGGATGGCGTCAATTTCAATATCAACCCCCTTTGGCAAGGCTGCTACGGCAATCACTGCTCGAGCAGGGTAAGGGGGTTTAAAATATTCTTGCATGACTTCATTCACTTCAGCAAAATTTTCCATACTGATCAAATACACGGTTAATTTTACGATTTGAGACAGGTCGCCATGGGCTGCTTCTGCCACTGAGCTAATATTGTCGAAAACCCGGCGGACGCGCGCTTTAAACTCTCCCGCTACAATTTCGCCAGTGGCTGGAACCAAAGGGATTTGTCCGGAAATAAATACCCAATTTCCTGATTTAATTGCTTGGGAATAGACGCCAATGGCTTTTGGTGCGTGTTCCGTGTTAATCATTTGCTTCATAGTGAGTCTCCTTACCAAGGCCGCGCGAGATGCGTGATACCGCCGGAATATGCCTTAAATGGCGCAATACATTGGCAAGGTGCACCCGATCTCGAATAGCCAGTTTAAAAATAAATTGCAAATGTCGATCATCATGCCGATGAATTCCAATGTCAATAATATTACAGCGAGCGTCAGCAATCGCGGTGGCTATATTGGCCAGCATCCGCGGCTCGTCTCTGGTTTCGACACGAATAAATAAGGGGAAAGTTTGTTGAATATGCTCATACCAGCGCAATGTCATAAATGCATTAGGACGCCCTCGCAATCGGTCTAATCGTGAACATTGTTCGGCATGCACCACAATTCCCTCACCAATCCCAAACAAACCGATAATGGGGTCGCCGGGAATCGGACTGCAACATTCCGCATAATTTACCAACATCCCTTCCGTGCCTTTAATCACCAAAGGCACATCGGCTGAAGATTCCAAATATTTTGCCTGCCCCCCCTTTTGCATTGCAACTAAATCAGCTAAGCGTTTACTGACTAAGGAAGGTAAGCGATTTCCTAAACCAATTTCGGCAAATAGTTCCGATAAAGCATTGATCTCAATTTCCCGTAAGAAATAATCAATCACATTTTCCGGTATTTTCTTTAAAATTAATTTTTGACCGCGCAATGCCTGTTTTAATAATCTTTCACCTAAAGAAATAGATTCGGTTTTACGCTGGTCTTTTAAAAACTGCCGGATGCTATTGCGAGCTTGCCGAGTCACCACAAAGTCTAACCAGGCCGGGTTGGGATGACCGCGGGAATTAGTGATAATTTCGACAGTCTGACCGCTGCTTAAACGTGAAGATAATGGCGCTAATTGACGATTGATTTTCGCGGCAACACAGCTATTGCCTATGTCAGTATGGACCGCATAAGCGAAATCCACTACCGTGGCGCCTGCCAGTAAACGCATGATTCTGCCGCGAGGAGTAAAGACGTATACTTCATCGGGGAATAAATCCAGTTTAACGTTTTCAATAAATTCCAATGAACTGCCGGTTTCCCGCTGTAATTCCAATAAATTTTTTACCCATCGCTGAGCGCAGACTTGAGCCGGGTCTGTTTTATCTTCATTATTTTTATAAAGCCAATGCGCGGCGATACCACTGCTGGCATGACGGTCCATTTCAGTCGTGCGTATTTGAATTTCGATGGGATATCCATAAGGACCCAGCAATACGGTGTGCAAAGATTGATATCCGTTGGCTTTGGGTATAGCGATATAATCTTTAAATTTTTCCGCCACCGGTTTAAACAGACGATGCACTAATCCTAAAATTCGATAACAAGTATCGACATCATCAACTATGATGCGAAAAGCATACACATCCATAATTTCATTAAAAGGCCTGCGTTTGAGACGCATTTTTTGATAAATGCTATTCAACGGTTTTTCCCTTCCTACCACCGCACAAGGAGGTAAATTGGCGTTTGCCAAGCCATCTTGTAAAGTTTTAGTCACCAAATCTAACACTTTTTTACGCTGGCCCCGAGCTTGTTCCACCGCTTTACGCAATACTTGATAGCGGTAAGGGTGATAAGACATAAAGCTCAGCTCTTCCAATTCCACGGAAATATCGTGCATTCCTAAACGCTTGGCGATAGGAGCAAAAATCTCTAATGTTTCTTTGGCGATTCGACGGCGCTTTTCAGGAGGTAAAGCGCCTAAGGTCCGCATATTATGCAACCGATCGGTCAACTTAATAATAATAACCCGTATATCACGCGCCATGGCCAAAACCATTTTGCGGAAATTTTCAGCTTGGGCTTCGGCTCGTGAAAAAAATTCGATTTGAGTGAGTTTACTGACTCCATCTACTAATTCGGCAACGATGTCGCCAAATTTTGCGGCCAGTTCTTCTTTAGTCACTAACGTATCTTCAATCACATCGTGCAACAACGCCGCCATGATAGTGTGATAATCCAATTTCATATCGGCGAGAATACAGGCCACCGCGACAGGGTGGCTGATGTAGGGTTCGCCTGTGTATCGCTTTTGATTGTGATGGGAAATTAATGCGGTTTGATAAGCCTCATGAATTAATTCAATTTGTGAGGCTTCTAAATAATCCAGTTTTTTTCGCAGTTTTTTGAATAATGGCATTATACCCTAAATTTTACCTGTTAATTTATAAGGCTTTATCTTCTTCATAACGGGAAAAATCACTGTGTAAAATGGCGCTCATACCAGCAGGGGCTAAAAACAGGTTGTCTTTATCACCATGTTCAGTACGCAATGGGGCGTTTTCCACATCAAAACCCGCGGCGATTTCGCGTAAAGCAACGACGGTGGGTTTATCGTTATCCACTGGAACAAGCGGATCTGCTGCGCCAGTTTCTAACAAATGCGCACGTTTGGCTGCTTTAATGACAAGCGCAAAACGATTTTCAACGTGCTGTAAACAATCTTCAATTGTGACACGGGCCATAAATAATCTCACTTCAAATTAATTTTAATTTAAATCCTACGAAAGGAGAAATTGCGATTTCCCCATTTCAAATAATTTATATGGAATTATACTATTTTTCCAATAATTTATCTAGTAGGTCGGCATGGCGCTTGAGTTGTTCATTGCAACGGAGCCGCTCTGCCAGAATAATGTGCTGTAAATCAGCCAAGGCTTGTTCGAACTGATCATTTATCACTAAATAATCAAATTCTTTATAATGGCTGATTTCTAAACGGGCGTTCGCCATTCTTTCTTCAATGATCGCGTTTTGATCTTGCCGTCTGTTTTGCAAACGTTGTCGCAAGGAATCTAGCGATGGCGGCAAAATGAAGATGAGAATCGCGCTGGGAAAAATTTGGCGTACTTGCCGAGCGCCTTGCCAGTCGATTTCCAAAAGTACGTCTATCCCGGCTGCCAGTTTACGCATCACCCATTCCCGGGAGGTGCCATAAAAATGTTGATAAATCGTCGCGAATTCTAAAAACTCTTTATTTTCAATCATTTGCTCAAATTCGGGGCGAGTAGTGAAGTAATAATCTTTTCCTTGGACATCGCCTGGTCGCGGTGGCCGGGTTGTGTATGAGATCGAAATTTGCAGGTCATTAATGTGATTCACTAATGCGCGGACTAAACTCGTTTTGCCAGTCCCTGAGGGAGCGGCAATGACAAAAAAATGCCCTAATTCATCGTTCAAAATATTACCCCAAGTTAGTGTTTACAATAATTCTATACTTAAGCGATGAGAAAGTTTACGAAACAAACTCGGACGCCCCAGAATTCATCTATTTCGACGCGATCAAAGAGTGATAACCACCTTGCCTTTGGCCTTTCCGGATTCGAGCCAAGCATGCGCTTCGGCGGCATTTTCTAATTTAAATTGGCGCGGGTCGAGTAAGGGTTTAAGATGTCCCTGATCAGCGATTTTGGCTAATTCAGTTAGTATTTCGCCTTGGTGTTCGCGACCATGGTGAGTGATAAGCGGCAATAACATAAAAACCGCGCTCAGAGTTAAACTTTTGTTATGCAAAGGAGTTAAATCATGGGTAGAGCGTGCCGCGGTGGTAACCACTTTACCATTAATAGCCGCCGCATCTAAAGAACGATCTAAATTTTTTCCGCCCACGGTATCAATGACAAATTCAAAACCTTCCCCTTGGGTAAGTCTTTGCACATATTGCAGCGGAGATTCTTGATTAACATTAATTACCTCATCAGCGCCCAAAGATTTCGCTAAAGCAAAATCGGCTTCGTTCAAAACCGTAGTGTAAACTTGAGCCTTAATCCATTTTGCCAATTGCACCGCAACATGCCCTACGCCGCCAACACCACCGTGAATTAATACTTTTTTTCCCGCCGACACATTCGACTTATCAAACAAGGCTTGCCAAGCGGTGATTCCCACCAAAGGCAAAGCGGCGCTTTCAGCCATGGATAAAGTACGAGGTTTTTTAGCCAAAAAACGGGCGTCCGCAGCCATATATTGGGCTAAAGCTCCGCCCAAACCTTGAAATCCACCCGCGCAACCGTACACTTCATCGCCGACTCGAAAATGGCTCACGTCCTCGGCCACGGCTTCTACCACACCGGCTACGTCACCGTGTAAAATTGCTGGAAATTCAGGACCAATTCCAGTCACCACACCACTGCGAATTTTGCAATCAATTTGGTTGACGCTGGTTGCCGCCACTTTAATAAGTACTTGGCCGAAAGACAAGACCGGCGCTGGCAAATGAATTAACTGAAATACTTCAGGCCCTCCAGTTTTATAAATGACTTGCGCTAGCATATTTTTTTACCTTAAAAATGAATTTTATTTTTATAAAATAAACTTTATTAAAAATATTTGCAATGTTATTCACAACAGACATCGCGTAGAGTCAATTCCCGCTGCGCCGGAATTACTGTAAACTTTGATACCATGGGGGACGCCGGAGCGAACAACGGTTTAGCACAGCAGGTAAAATCTGGGAATGGCTGAAAAATGAGAAAATCAATTAATTATAGCATTTCCGTGTTCGCACTTAAGGTAAAGAATCCCCCATCGCGTAAGGACCCGTTTCAATAAAAACGGGAAACACTATAAAATTAGGGAATAGTCTATGTTAAAAATAATCACCCTCAATGCGAATGGAATTCGTGCAGCCGCTAAAAAAGGCTTTTTTGATTGGCTAAACCAGCAAAATGCGGATGTGGTATGTTTACAAGAAACTAAATCCCAAGAAAAAATTTTAGACGATAGCTTTCGACCCATAGGTTTTCATTGTTATTATTTTGATGCTATTAAACCGGGGTATAGCGGCGTCGCCATTTATTGCCGCAATAAACCCGAAAATATTATTAAAGGATTGGGGTGGCCTTATGCCGATCAGGAAGGGCGTTATATTCAAGCGGATTTCCCCAATCTGAGTGTGGCATCATTATACATGCCTTCCGGCACTAGCGGGGAAGAAAGACAAAAAATTAAATTTGATTTTATGAGCCGCTATCTCCCCAAATTAAAAGAGATTATTCAATCTAAACGTCCGTTTATTATTTGTGGCGATTGGAATATCGCCCATAAAAATATTGATTTGAAAAATTGGCGCGCAAATCAAAATCGAACCGGTTTTTTACCCGAAGAACGCGCATGGATAGATTCATTATTCAATGAAATTGGATTCGTTGACGCATTTCGCTGCATAAATCAAGAGCCAGACCAATATACCTGGTGGTCTAGCCGCGGTAGAGCATGGGATAAAAACGTAGGCTGGCGTATCGATTACCAAATGATAACCCCTAATTTAAAGCCTAGCGTCAAGGCCGCGGCCATTTATAAAGCTCAACGTTTTTCAGATCATGCCCCTTTAATTATTGAATATGAATTAATCGAAAGCTAAAGCTTGTTTTTGTGCAGCAATAATTTCATTGACTCCTTTTTGCGCCAAAGCTAATAATTCATTGAGCTCAGAAGGAGTAAAAGTGTTCCCTTCCGCGGTACCCTGTAATTCAATAAATTTCCCCTCATCATTCATGACGACATTCATATCCGTATGAGCCTGACCGTCTTCGGCGTATTCCAAATCTAAAATCGGCACTCCCTCATAAATTCCAACTGATACCGCTGCTACTAAGGATTTCAGTGGATTTTGCATAAGCTTACCTGTGTGCTGTAAATGGTTTATAGCATCCACTAAAGCCACACAGGCGCCGCTGATAGCGGCAGTTCGAGTGCCTCCATCGGCTTGAATCACGTCACAATCGATAATGATTGAGCGAGGTCCCAAAAGCGAAAGATCCACTATGGCTCGCAGCGACCTTCCAATTAGACGTTGAATTTCTATCGTTCTACCTTGCTGCTTCCCGTGATGAGCTTCGCGATCTATCCGTTCATGAGTGGACCGAGGCAGCATTCCATATTCTGCTGTCACCCAGCCACGCTCCCCGTCTCGCAAAAACCGCGGCAGCACGTCAGAAACACTGGCGTTACATAGGACTTGAGTGTGGCCAAAACTCACTAAAACCGAGCCCTCAGCATACCGCGTGTATTGTCTGACAAAAGAAATGGGGCGAAGCTCATCATTTTGTCGTCCGCTTGGGCGGATAGAACCATTCGTGTTTTTTTTCATTAGCTATTTCCCGTTAAAATCATTAAAATAAATTTATGACAAAGAGTATGACAGCCTTTACCAGGCAAACCAATCAATTTTTAGATGGCACTTTAACTTGGGAAATTCGCACTGTAAACCACCGGTATTTAGATTTGAGCATTCGGATGCCTGAATGTTTACGCCATTTAGAACAAAACCTGCGTCAACAAATCAGTCAAAAAATTCATAGAGGCAAAGTCGAAGCGACGTTACGTTTGGGAACGGGCAATAAAACTTCGCCCCATTTCGTTCTTAACGAAAAACTATTGGAACAACTGGCTGCCGCCTGCACCAAAATAACGGAGTATTTTCCTCACGCTCAAAATGATTCATTAGCTATTTTGAATTGGCCCGGCATCATTGTAGAATCCGAGCTTGAACAAGGTGAAATCGTTGAAAAAGAAGTTTTCGCATTGTTAGATCGCGCTATCGGAGATATTCTACAAATGCGCCAAAACGAAGGAGCCCGAATCCGGCAATTTATTTTAGAAAGGATTGAAACCATTAGTGGTATTGTCAAACAGATTCACGCTCAAATTCCCCAGTTGCTAGCTGCCGAACGAGAACGCTTGCAAAAACGGCTGACGGAACTCCAAGACGATAGCAACCCTTTACGATTAGAACAAGAAATGCTTTTATTGATTCAAAAAACCGACATTGCCGAAGAAATCCAGCGATTAGAAAGTCATTGCTTGAGTATGCGTGATGTATTGTCCCATTCCAGCCCTACTGGCCGCCGGTTAGATTTTCTCAGCCAAGAAATGCATCGGGAAGCCAATACGCTAAGTAATAAAGCTTTATCTACTTCTTTAGTCAATGCCAGCATAGAAATGCGGGTGCTGATAGAGCAAATTCGCGAACAAGTCCAAAATATTGAATAACTCTTTAAAAGGGTAATGCTAAACTTTTATCAATATTCAATAATTGCTGGCGAAACTGATTTTTAATGAGTTCCAAATTTTCAGCGGTATCTGCTTCAAAACGCAATGTGAGATAAGGTGAGGTATTAGAAGGCCGCACCAAGCCCCAACCATAGGGAAAATCCACTCGCAAACCATCAATAGTAATTTTTTGAGATTGTTCACCAAAGTCAGATTGAGAAATCAACTGCATCATGAAACCGGCTTTTCGATTATCTGGCATGGAAATTTTTAATTCGGGAGTGTTAATGCTATTTGGTAATTTTGCAAATAATTCAGCCGAAGTTTTACGTTGTTGCGCTAAAATCTGCAATAAGCGAGCCCCCACATACAAGCCATCATCGAAACCAAACCACTCATCTTTAAAGAAAATATGACCACTCATTTCTCCCGCTAAAACCGCGCCGACTTCATGCATTTTATTTTTAATGATGGAATGGCCGGTACGCCACATTAAGGGCTGGCCACCCGCCTCCTTAATCACATCGGGCAAAAATCGCGAGCATTTCACATCAAAGATAACGATCGCACCGGGATTATTGGCCAACACTTGTTTAGAAAATAACATCATTTGCCGGTCAGGCCAAATAATTTCGCCTTCATTAGTGACAATCCCCAGGCGATCGCCGTCACCGTCAAAAGCCAGGCCTAGGTCGGCTTTTTCGCTGCGAACTCGCTCAATTAGAGCCGTTAAATTCTCCGGAACTAAAGGGTCTGGATGATGATTGGGAAAATGACCGTCTAGTTCACAATAAAGTTCAGTGACTTCACATCCCATAGATCTATACAGATCCGGGGCAACACATCCTGTCACGCCATTGCCGCAATCTACTACGATTTTGAGACGCCGTTTCAACTGAACACGCTCTAACACGTAACGTATGTAGTCTTCAATGACGCAGGGGATGACAGAGTGCTGGCCGTCTCCTTCGATGAAATTTTTCTGGACAATGCGTTGGTATAAACTGGTAATCCCCTCGGTAGACAAGGTTTTGCCTTTCAATACCACTTTGAAACCATTGTGATTCCACGGATTGTGACTGGCTGTGATCATGACTCCGGTGCTAATGCCATAACGAAATGTGGCATAGTACATCACGGGAGTGGGGACTATACCGATGTCGGCAATATTGAGTCCGCTATTTAATAACCCTGCGCATAAGGCATGATGCAATTGCGGGCCGGAAATCCGCCCATCTCTTCCAACTATAATCGCGTGTTCGTTTTGTGCTTTGGCTTCTGCGCCGATCGCTAAACCGATGACGTATGCTAAATCCGGAGTAATATTTTCTGGGTCTACCGGACCTCGTATATCATAAGCACGAAAAACTTCTTGAGGTATTACATTAGGGATTTGATAATATTTATTTTTTTCCTGAGCTTCCAAAACCGCCTTCTCCTCTTTCACTTTGTGCAAATTCCTCAACTAATTCAAAGCTTGCCCTTAAAATAGGCACAATAACTAATTGAGCTATCCTTTCACCCGGCTCAAATGTATAAGGCTGGGCGCCTCGATTCCAACAAGATATTAAAAGCGGGCCTTGATAATCCGAGTCTATTAAGCCTACCAAATTACCCAAAACAATTCCATATTTATGGCCTAATCCGGACCTAGGCAATACCATAGCAGCAACGTGGTGATCGGCGATATGAATAGCCAAACCCGTAGGAATTAATTCGGCCTGACCTGGATTTAAAATTAAAGGGGCATCCAAACAGGCACGCAAGTCCAAACCTGCTGATCCTTTAGTGGCATACCCCGGCAAAGGAATGACATCCCCCAACCTGCTATCTAATATTTTTAATTGGATTTTGTGCATTGAAATCCTCCGTTGGCCACCAACGATAGCATAAAAATTACTGTATTTACACTGCCGCCAAACTCAAGCTTAAATAAACCCTATGACTATTACACAATGGCCAGCACACGAACGACCCAGAGAGAGATTAATTGATAAAGGGGTAGGATCATTATCCGATGCCGAATTATTGGCGATTATACTTCGCCATGGAACCCAAGGACAGACTGCTTTAGACTTAGCACATAAATTAATCCATCAAGCAGGTGGATTACGAAGTCTTATGGCACAGGAACTCCCCCATTTTTGCTCAACCCCTGGACTTGGAGCAGCAAAATATTGTCAAATCCAAGCTGCGGTTGAATTAGGGCGCCGTTGCCTACGAGAAGAATTAAAAGAACGCCGCGTGATCAAACACAGCCAAGATGCTCAAAATTTCATCATTGCCTGTATGCGCGACTACCAGCAAGAGGTATTCGCCGCATTATTTTTGGATAACAAACACCGGGTTTTGCAATTCGAGTATTTATTTTATGGGACCATTCATTCCGCGAGCGTTTACCCAAGAGAAGTGGTTAAACGATGTCTTTTCCATAATGCAGCTGCCCTGATCGTCGCCCACAATCATCCCTCTGGGGTAGCCGAACCGAGTGAGGGAGACAAAAATGTGACTCAATTATTAAAAAAAGCTTTGCACTTAATAGACGTCGAATTATTGGACCATTTTGTCATTGGCAATAATCAAGCGACCTCTCTCGCCGAAAGAGGGTTCTTATTATAAAATTCTCAAAGAGCCTACGGTCCTTACGCGATGGGGGATTCTTAAGAGGGAGAATCGCGATTCTTCCCCTTAAGTGCGAGCATCGGCTTTGCCGAGCGCAGCATCAAAAAAAGATAGCATTTCCATTATTAATGGGAAATGCTATAAATATTTACCTATTTTTTGGGGTAGTATTTGATTTTTCAAAAAATATTTGGTATAAAGATCGGCTCCTTGGAAAGAGTTTATTTTAGAGGCAATAAAAATGAGTAGAGTATGCAAATTGACGGGTAAGCGCCCGCGAACAGGGCATAATGTTTCCCATGCCAACAATAAAACCAATCGCCGGTTTTTGCCTAATTTACAAAAAAGAAGGCTGTGGCTGGCTAGCCAAAAACGCCACGTTACTTTAAGAATTTCCATGCGCGGACTAAAATTAATCGATAAAATCGGTTTAGAAGCCGCCATTGAAAAACTCAACCTAAACCAGGAGTAGACACATGGCCAGCAATGTCCGCGAAAAAGTAATGCTTGAATCTACCGGTGTAGGGAAAAATGGCAAACCCACTCGGTATTATTACACTAAATATAAAAACAAACGTAATACCACTGAAAAACTGGAATTAAAAAAATATGACCCCAGGGCTTGGGACCCGGCCACTGGAAAATATGGCAAACATGTGATTTTCAAAGAAAAGAAATTGCCTAAATAGGCTCGGTACGTGCCGGAGCTTCCTGAAGTTGAAGTCGTTCGTTTAGGGATAGCTCCGCTGTTAACCAACCAAATCATCGAAAAAATCATCGTACGCAATCCCCATTTGCGCTGGCCAGTTATACCAGAATTATCGCACCTGCTATATCATGCCAAAATACACTCTATCATTAGACGCGGCAAATACCTTATTTTTCATACCAACCAAGGGGATTTAATATTGCATTTAGGCATGAGCGGCAAAGTCAATTTATTAAAAAATAAGCGTCCCATAGAACCCCATGATCATTTCGACATTGTTTTCAAAAACGGCCTGCTTTTGCGCTACACAGATCCACGCCGGTTCGGCAGCCTGACTTGGACTCGCGGACCTGCTGAAACTCACCCTTTATTGGCCAACATGGGGTCAGAGCCATTATCATCTCGGTTTAACGGCAAGCAATTGTATCAATCCACACTCAGGCGCAAACAAGCCACTAAAACTTTTTTGATGGACAGTCATGTAGTCGCCGGCATAGGAAACATTTATGCTAATGAAGCCTTATTTTTAGCAAAGATAAATCCTTCTACTCCTGCCGGGAAACTTTCACCCGAACAATGCGAGAGTTTGGCCCGCTGCTGCAAACAAGTTTTGCGTAAGGCCATCAAAGCGGGCGGTACCACTTTAAAAGATTTTCAAAATATTATGGGAGACCCAGGGAAATTCAGCCAAAATTTATATGTTTATAGTCGTGAGAATCAACCCTGCCGCCGCTGTCAAACACGTTTGAAACGTATAAACATTAACCAAAGAGCCAGTTTTTATTGCCCGTCGTGCCAACCTTGCAAATAATGAACAAATCCATTTCGATCATGAATTATTTCGCGGCATACCGTTGCCTGGCAAATATAAGCCGTGACCGCATTTTCTTTAGCGACGGGTTTTTGAAAAGCCTCAGGAAGCTCTTCGATTAACACCGCATTAGAAATGGCAAAGCAATCGTGCTGTGGTAAAAAATGTTGGAAAAATTCTTTTTGCCATTCCGCCATTAAACTGGCTTCGCCTCGTAATATTATTAAAATAGGCGCATTAAAATAATCTTGTAAACCCATTAGTAAACTATCATGTTCGCTAGGCCGCAGATTAATCGAATGCCACGCAGCACGCAAAGTATTTTCGCCTGCTTCTAGATAACGTTTTTCTCCCAACCAATTCCCTAAACGCAAAAAACATTGCACTAACACACCATTGGCTGAAGGAGTGGCTTCATCAGTAAAGATTTTGGGACGTTGAATTAAATTTTCATGATCAGATGGTGTAAAATAAAATCCTCCATTATTTTCATCATAAAAATATTTAAGCAATTGCTCAGCCAGTTCTATAGCCCACTGCCAAAAATCGTTGCGCCAACGCACCTGCAAAAATTGTAATATTGCCTGAAACAGAAAAGCATAATCGTCTAATAATCCAGTGGTATGCGCTCGTGATTCGGCAAATACCGCTAACAAGCGTTGATTGACCCATTGATTATTTTTAATAAAATCCAGCAAATCTTCAGCCGTTTTAACCATATCAGAGCGATCTAGTGTTTGCGCTACTGTCGCCATGGCTTTTATCATTAGAGCATTCCAACTCGTTAATATTTTTCTATCACATGACGGATGCACACGTTTTTGCCGGACCGATAATAATTTTTGCTTAGCCGAAGTTAACCCTTGTGAATAAAGCATTTTATCTTGTTCGGCAATATAAAGATGCCAATGTCCTTCAAAATTCGGCGGTTTATTCAGAGCAAAATAATCCAAAATCGCAGTGTACTCCAAATGAGTTAGTATTTGTCGAATCTCCTCTCTGTCCCAATAATAGTATTTGCCTTCGACGCCTTCAGAATCGGCGTTTAAACTTGAAAAAAAACCGCCCTGTGTCGAGTGCATTTCTCGCAAAACCCAGCTTAGTGCAGCTAAAGCAGTTTCTTTAAAAAAAGAATTCTCTTTAATTAACGACATTTGAGCATATATCTCAATTAATTGAGCATTGTCGTAAAGCATTTTTTCAAAATGCGGAATCATCCAGTTGGAATCGACGCAATAACGGAAAAATCCGCCACCTAATTGATCTTGCAAACCACCTTGCGCCATGCGAGTCAATGAAAATTCGACTTTTGGAAATTGCTTTGTTTGCATTAAAAAATGTAAATGCGTGGGCAAAGGAAATTTAGGCGCCCGGCCAAAGCCACCATGGATAAAATCAAAACTTTTTTCCAACTCATCCAGTGCGCTAGTGATAGGCATTTCACTCAATTGAATGCCTTCATAAGAGGTTTCTGCTATTTTTTGCAACGCACTATACAATGCCTTGGTAACCCTTTCGATTGCATCGCGTCTCTGATAATAAAAATGAGCCACTTCTGTTAATAAGGTTTTAAATGACGGGCGACCATGGCTTTCTTCGAGCGGAAAATACGTTCCCGCGTAAAATGGAATTTGTTTATCTGGAGTTAAAAATACAGTTAAAGGCCAGCCTCCAGGGCGGTTTGTTAAAAACTGATGCGCAGTTTGATAGATTTTATCTAAATCAGGCCGTTCTTCACGATCTACTTTGATATTGATATACCACTGATTCATCAGCTGCGCGGTTTCAGGATCACTAAAAGATTCATGCGCCATAACATGGCACCAATGACAAGCCGAATAGCCAATAGACAATAAAATTGGCTTGTTTTCCTGACGCGCTTTTTCTAACACCTGCTCGCCCCAAGGATACCAATCCACTGGATTATTGGCATGCTCCAACAGGTATGGGCTAGTTTCATATTGTAAATGATTTTGGCTGGTCATATCTATTTATTCGCTTCCTTTCAATTTTTGGTATTTGAGTTGCAACTGCTCGGGGGTTTCAAAAAAATCCAAAGGGATGCAATCGACAGGGCAAACTTGACGGCATTGGGGTTCACTAAAATGGCCGACGCATTCTGTACAACGATTAGGATCAATTTGATAAATTGTCTCCCCTTGTGAAATAGCGTCATTCGGACATTCCGGTTCGCAAACATCGCAATTAATACACTCTTCGGTGATACGCAAAGCCATAATTATTGATTTATCTTATGCCATTGTTTTAAACGTTGCAAAACCACCGGGGGAACGAATCCAGAAACATCGCCTCCCAACATGACAATTTCCCGGACTAAAGTCGCTGAAATAAAGGCATACTCATGATTGGCAGGAAGAAAAATAGTGGAAATTTCCGGCGCCATTTTTCGGTTCATCCCTGCCAATTGAAATTCAATTTCATAATCCGCCGCAGTTCGGATTCCTCGCACCATCGCCACAGCTTGCTCTTGTCTAGCGAACTCCACAATCACGCCTCCACAAGGCTTAACCTGGACATTGGAAAAATGCTCCAACGCTTCTTTGACTAAGATGATTCTTTGATCTGCGCTCAACCAAGTTGATTTTCGAGTATTTGTCGCGATAGCCACAACCACTTTATCAAACAATTGAGAAGCACGCTCGATCAAATTAATATGACCTTGGGTAATGGGATCAAAGCTGCCCGGAAAAACCACTGTTCTGCGCATAAGGATCTTCTCCTGGTATAAGTTGACGTATAGAACCAGCTGCTGCGACCCGGTTTTTTTTCAAATCGGCAATGATTTCACCATCAGGCAGAATCCACTTAGGAGCAATTTCAAAGAGCGGGTCAATAAAAAAAACCCGTTCTTTTAAACCGGGATGAGGAATAATTAAGCGCTCAGTCTGAATAACCTGATTACCGTAAATTAAAATATCTAAATCAAGGGTGCGCGGCCCCCATTTGAAATTGCGTACTCGGCCATGCAATTTTTCAATTCCTTGCAAGTGATCTAACAGTTGTTCGGAGTCTAATTGAGTCGATATTTCTACTACACAATTAATAAAGTCCGGTTGATTTTGCGGGCCGAGTGGACTGGTCAGATAATTTGATGAAACTTTTTTTAAGTGGGTATGCGGCAATTGCTGAATTTGTACAATCGAGTTCTTCACTTGCTGCAGAGGATTCTGTAAATTGCTGCCAATCGCTATAAAAGCGGATTCCGTTTTCATGGCGCCTCTTTATTCGATTTAAATTTTGGCAATTCCTCCAGCATTTTTTCACGCACTACTGTATCGGCTTCGCGAAATCGAGACCACCAATCTAATATTTCTTGGAAAGGCTCACCGGTTTTCACCCGCAATTCCAGAAAATCATAAGCGGCCCGGAAATAGCGGTGAAACAAAGTGCGATAAACCCTTTGTTTACGAGGTTTAATCAAATAATATTGTAGTAACCAAATGGCGCGCATCATGGCGGATAATCGGTTAGGGATGACTAAAATTTCGGCTTGTACATTTAAAATGGTATCGATGCCATGCTTTAAAGCTAAATGAAAGCGCTTAAAATTAGCTCCTTTTAAATTTTGTTGCAGAGCTGGCCATAATAAAACAGCAAATAAAAATCCGGGATTTAACGAGCTTTGCTCCTGATAGCGCCGATCAGTTTCACGCATCGCTGCTTCAATAAATTCTCGAGACATTATGGCTTCAGGATATTGAATCGCAACGAAGGTTTGAGGAAACAGCGCCGCAAAATAATTATATTGGTTCAAATATTGGTAGGTAAAATAAGCATGACCGGTGAAGAATAATTTTAGAACTTCATCAAATAAGCGGGATTTAGCCACGTGTTGTAATAAATTCGCTAACGGCGTTAAATGAATTTCAGTTTCATGGTGAATTTGAAACTGTAATTTTGCAGCTAAACGGATCGCGCGTAGCAAACGCACAGGATCTTCATGAAATCTTTGCTCGGGATCGCCGATAATGCGAATTAATTTATTTTGCAAGTCTAACATTCCGCCAGTAAAGTCGATCACCTTTCTATTTTTATGGTCATAATAGAGCGCGTTGACAGTGAAATCTCGCCGCCAAGCATCTTCTTCAACTGTTCCGAAAGTATTGTTATTGATTCGAACATTCTTCACACTATCCGCAAGAGAGTTTTCACTCACTTGCGCACGAAAGGTGGATACTTCGATAATTTCATTGCGGTAGAAAACGTGGACTATCCGGAAGCGTCTGCCAATAATACGGCTGTTGCGGAAAATACGCCGTACTTGCTCTGGTAAAGCATTTGTGGCCACGTCGAAATCCTTAGGTATTTTATTTACCAATAAATCGCGCACTCCCCCACCCACTAAATAAGCGATAAAACCCGCCTTTTGTAATGCGACTAAAACTTTGATAGCGTTAGCACTAATGTGATGTTCAGGAATGGTTTTATCCCAATATTGCGCTTGTGGAGAATCAACGGTTTTTTTGCGCCGGAACCGTGAAATTAAACGACGATAGATCAACCATGACCCCTGAAATTTAAAATTTAAGCAATTTAACCTACACACGGCAAAAAATATTTATTTTAGTCATTTTTTAATTTAATGTGTGTCATGTGCAGAGAATTCTAGCACCAATTTGTGCTTTAATCCATCTGCTGTCCTGGTTCAAAGCAGGGCCTAGTTTTTCTTGCGAATAATTGAGTTATTTTGTAAAATACTCGCTTATTTGCGAATATTTTACTATAAAATACAAAACACCTATAGGGCCAAATTTTAAGCTCCCTTCGTCTAGTGGCCTAGGACACCGCCCTCTCACGGCGAGAACAGGGGTTCAAATCCCCTAGGGAGCGATTTTTTTTAAGATAAAGTCAGCCGATAAGCCGGGTTCTGTCGTGGACAGTCATTATTCTGGGATAGACGTCACCGTCTACCTCTTGCAGCCTACCCAAATCCAAACTGCGGGCCGCAGTATGATGGATTCCTATTTGGCCTTGCTCCAGGCGGGGTTTACCCTGCCGCCGCTGTTACCAGCGACGCGGTGCGCTCTTACCGCACCATTTCACCCTTACCAAAGATGACAAACCTTTGGCGGTATATTTTCTGTGGCACTTTCCATCGGCTCGCGCCGCCCAGACGTTATCTGGCGCCTTGCCCTACGGAGTCCGGACTTTCCTCTATTATGCGATAAACACATAACAGCGACTGTCTGGCTGACTTTACATTATTTTATCGCAATGAATAAAATATCTCAAATTATAGTGTGGCGGCGTTAGTGTGAAGTTTTATAGCGTTTCCCGTTTTTATTGAAACGGGTCCTTACGCGATGGAGGGGAGCGCACTTTTAAGCTTCATTTCTCTTCGTTTGTAAAGCAAGCGCGTAAATATCATTTTTTTTAACACGGGTTAATTTAACAGCTAAAGTTACCGCTTGTTTTAAAGGCAATTCCTCTAATAAGATATTCAAGACCCGTTGCAATTCTATTTCATCTTGCTCGCCATGATGTATTTCATCTGCACCATGCACCATCAGAACAAATTCCCCTTTACGTTGATTAGGGTCTTCGCCGATTATCTCATATAAATTGTTTAAATTAGTATGACGGATGGTTTCAAAATTCTTGGTCATTTCCCTCACGTAAGTCGCTAAACGTTCACCACCATACAAATCAATCAAATCTTTTAATAAATCCTCAATTCGGTGCGGAGCTTCATAAAAAACCAGCGTGCGCGTCTCATTCGCCAATGCTTGTAAACGCTGGCGCCGAGCGACGCTTTTGGAAGGCAAAAAACCTTCAAATACAAAACGATCGGTAGGTAGACCGGAAACGGATAACGCGCTGATTGCAGCACAAGGGCCGGGGATAGGAATCACCGCCATATTTTCTTGGTGTAAGGCCTGCACGAGTCTAGAGCCTGGATCACTAATTAGCGGCGTTCCCGCATCCGAGATTAGGGCAATTCGCAGACCCGCCTGAAGTTGAGATAATAATTCCGAAATTTTTTGCTGTTCATTGTGCTGATGCAATGAAATAATGGGCCGGGTGATACCGTAATGATTTAATAAAACGAGGCTATGACGGGTATCTTCCGCCGCAATCAAATCAACGCTTTTTAAAATATCCAACGCGCGCAAGGTTATATCGGCCAAATTCCCAATTGGCGTCGCCACCACATACAAAATACCGGGTTTATTCACGCCCACACTAATGGCAGTTGTTTGGCGAGGGACAATTTATCGCGGATTTTATCACCGGTAAGCACAAATCCACGTAGTTGACCCTGCAGATCATGATATAAAGCTCGCAAGTGATGCCCCTCTGCTTCAATTCGCCATTCTCCTAATATTCCCGGAGCAACAGCGGAAAAAACCAAAGGCAAAGCCGGCGTCTTTAATACCACTGGAGTTGGCGGATAATGGACAGGTTCATCGCCACCCACCAAAATTTTCGCGAGGGCGCGCGCACTCTGCAATAAAGGCGCGACATACATTTGCACCATCCCGTCGATTTCAGCACAATCTCCCAATGCATAAATATGAGTGAAATTGGATTGTAGCCAACGGTTAACGCAAATACCTTTATTTACAATGATTCCAGCATTGCGCGCTAAATCCACTTGCGCGCGTAAACCAATGGCCGATATCACTCCGTCCACCACGATTTGTTGTTGATCTTCCAGAGTTAAACTCAACTTATCATTAAGTTGATTTATTTCAGCCGCTTTATTACCTAAAATCCAAGTCACCCCGTTTTTTTCTAAAAATTTTTGCAATAATTTTCCAGCTTCTGCCGGTAAAGCTGTCGCCAACGGGTGGGAATCAGGGGCAATAATAGTCACTTTGTAGCCGCCATTCACTAAATCATTGGCAAATTCACATGCTACCAACCCCGCACCTAAAATAATTAAATTTTTTTTGGGGTATAACCATTGCCGAAAGCGGCGATAATCACGTAGGCTATTAACTGATTGCACTTGTACCGCGGCATCACCGGTCAAATTTGCAGAAATAGGGTGAGCACCGCAAGCTAACACCAATTTAGAATAAGCCAAATTGCCTTGAGTGAATTGGATAATCCCCGCAACGGGATCGATAGAATTAACTACAGTATGATTCAAAATTTTGGCTTGTAATTCTTGCGCCATCCCCTCCGCCGTATTCACCACCAGTTGTTCTGAGTTTTTTTGTTGCGTGATAGCCGTAGATAGCAAAGGCTTGGAATAGAAATCACCTTCGTCAGCGGTAATGATAACTAAAGGGGTTTGAGTATCCAGTTTGCGCCACTCTTTGGCTAGCATATAACCGGCTAGACCAGAACCAATAATCACTAACGGCAGACTCATAAAAACTCTCTCATTCCAGGAAGGGTTTGCCAAATTGGTGCACGGTTTCAATGAGCACTTGGACATTTTCAGGAGGCGTGGCCGGTAGAATACCATGACCTAAATTAAAAACATGCCCGTTACCAACACCGTAATCGCTGCAAATTTTCCGCGCAGCTTGCTGAATTTTTTCAGGCTCAGCTAGCAAACAACAAGGATCTAAATTACCTTGCAATGCAACTTTGCCACCCACTTGTTCACGGGCGGCTTTAATATCCGTCATCCAATCCAAACCTAATGCATCACAGCCACTTTCAGCCATGGATTTTAACCATAACCCACCGCCTTTGGTAAAAAAAATAAGGGGGGTAGTCGCATGAGGCTGTTGGCGCTGGAGCCCTTGAGCAATTTGCCGTAAATAATTCAGTGAAAAAACGGGAAAATCCGTGTAGGACAATACGCCGCCCCAAGTATCAAATATTATAATAGCTTGAACACCGGCTTTGATCTGGGCATTAAGATAATCCACGGTGGCAACCGTAATACGCTGAAGTAAATCGTGTAATAGATCTGGCTGGCGAAATAATAAAGTTTTAATAACGGAAAAATTTTTACTGGCACCGCCTTCGACCATATAGCAGGCGCAAGTCCACGGGCTTCCCGCGAAGCCAATTAAGGGAATGGGCCTAGGCATATTTTTTTGAGTCAAACGAATGGCTTCCATCACAAAATCTAAACGTTCAGGGATATCTTCTGAATTTAAATTTTCGATTTCCGTAACATGTCGCAGAGGATGTGGAAAATGAGGGCCATCCCCTTTAATAAATTCGACTTGCATTCCCATTGCCGCGGGCACCACCAGAATATCGGAAAAAATAATGGCGGCGTCCAAATCAAAGCGCTCCAAAGGCTGGATGGTGGCTTGGGCGCATAATTCCGGGGTAGAACAAAAGCGGAGAAAATCCGGCGTGGTTTCCCGTAAGGCGCGATACTCTGGTAGATAGCGACCGGCTTGCCGCATCAGCCAAATAGGAGTCCGTTTAACGGGCCGCCGTAATAATGCATTGATAAAATCGCTATTTGACGTTGACATGATAATCCTTTAAAAGTTCTTCTATTAAATTTTCGACTACGCTTGCACGAACATCTTCATCTATTAAAATGCCTTCTTCTTTAATTTCTGCTAAACGATCTTCTAATACTTTAGTCACTGTACCATTAGGATATTTTAAAGCCAGTAATTTGCGAGCTTCTCTTGGCCCAATGCGCCGGTATAAGCGATTTCGCACGTTGACGTCTTCCGCGGTTGTATTTAACGCCCATAATTCAACCGGACCCAGGGTTGCGGTCAGTAATTGGGTATGGGCTCCTTGTTTGGTGGCGAATTGCGCGAGAAAAGTGGCTCCGCCTTCGCGCGGGCCATGCACGCGATTGCGTAAGGCAGTTTGGGCCGTATTGGACAAGCCAAAAATTTTGGCGGTTTTTTGCACGGCTTGTTCGGGCCCGGCTTCCATAATAAAAATGGACGTGGCAAATTCGACCATGACAGATTCGAAATCTTCCAATGACTGGGAAATCAACGCGACTTGTACTTTCCATTTGCGGCCTTCGCGCATGTCTTGGATAACTTGTTCACGTACGGCTTGCACTTTGGCAGTGCGATGGAATTCATCGAACACTATGCGTTTGGGGTCCTCTCGAATCTCCAAAATACGTGTGCGATGAAATTCACGATAGGCTAGCGGCATGTCGTTAATATTATCTTCGGATAAATAATAATGGCGAGCTAAAACATAGCGGGCTAACATATACATGACTCCGGTTTGGCGATTCGCCGCGTCACCACCGCTTCGCGCCACCTCGTCTAAATCCAAAGCAACCACTCGTGCTTCACCTAAATCAAATCGCGTGACTTGAGAAATAATGGGATATTCGCGGACTGCACTGGATATCATCCGCGAAAAGGCTTGGATTAAAGACTCACCGGTGGGCGTGGTAATTTTGCTATATAAATCGGTGATCACGGGTAACCGACAGATAGCGGCCACATCGGCTAATACCGGGGTAGCATGGCGTTGAGCCAATAAAGCATGGTGACTAAACCCCGCTACGAATAATGCATCAGTCACTTCCCACCAAGTCGTTTGGGGGTCATGGACAAAACCGATTTCTTCCAATACGCCATCCACTTCCGGGTCTACATTAACGGCATACACATTCGGATTCCCTTCATCTGCAAAGGCTTTATATAATTCATCGACCACCAGCCCCGACATATCTGCTGCGCCATCATAGGCTTTTTCGGACCCCACGGGTGTGACTAATAAGGTGAGAAAATTCACCAAGAAACTGCGTTCTTGAGGTGTGGGAAAACGGCAGCCTAGCTGCACATCGAATGGATTAATTGCATAATCTGCTCGCATTCTTAAACGATGGTAAGCAGCTAAATGTTTTTGACTGGCAGGTAACGCATCCTTAATTAACGAAATCAATCCACTGCTGGATGCGCCAATGTCCACAATGGCGATTCGGGGCAAGCGGTTGATACCCGGGGATAAACAGACTGCTAAATTAATGGCATTGGATAACACCGATTTTCCTGAACCAGGCCTAGCATAAAATAAATCGATCCAAGTGGTTTGATAACGCGAACCCGGATGATAAGGCCAAGGTTTGCCATCTGGTGAACGAAAGAGAATAGCGCCATGATGCCAAGGAGAGGCTGGACGAAACAAAGGCAACATGTGTAATGCTGCCGAAAGCGGCGCGATGGAGGGGGTCGCCACACTTTTTGAGGACACGGCTAGCATACTTGACACCACCCCTTCAAAACCGTCACCGGAAATTTCGGACACATCGCAAGATCCCCACCCCTGAATTGCGCGGGAAAGCATAGAAGCTCGAGATCTTAATAGGCGCTTATCATCTTCCGGCGCCCAGGTAGAGGCAGAGACTCGTAAGCGTATTACGGCATCATCTGCACTTAAATTGATGTAGCTTAACAACTTTAGGGAATCGCTAATCAATCGGTTTTGGCGGGACGTGATGGTTAACACCGAAGCAATTGCAGAGCGCAAGCCTGCATGCCCTAAACCGTTGCTTTCAATTAAAAATGAAATTCGCCAAGGGATATGCGTTTGCAAAGTCCTGGCAAACAGACGAACAAAACTTTGTACTTCCTTAGGAAATAAATCAATAAACACCGAAGCGTATATTCGATCTCCCACTCTGGTCGTGCGCAAATCAATATTTTCCGCATCTCTAGGTAAAATTTGCCGCGCCAAGGACGGCCACAAAATATCGGAAATTTCACCGCGGATATTTTTAAATTCTTTAATGGTAATTTTGTCTCCTGGCAGGGAGGGACGCCAGCTTCTATCAGTAAACTCAGGGTCAGCTGAATGACGCATAGCATAAACCGCCTCGTGCACTTCCAATGCATGAGTCACTATACCCCATGTATTGAAATCATTTTCTACTGCGCGCACAAAAGAATCGTGGCTTTCTCTTAAATCGGGAACAGCCGCTAAAATATTTTGGGTTTGGAAAAAAGGAGGAATTTTATTTTTTTTAATAAATTTGGTTTTTTCATTTTTAGCGCGTTTACTTTGCTCGGTGGTCAATGAACCCAACCGGGTCCATAAGGCGATATAAACTTCTTCGTTAGCGCAATACTTGCTTAAATAGTTGATCCGTTCTTGAAATAAATCGTCGAGATTTAACCCAAGTCTTTCAGCGGTGGCTTCTGCTGGCGATAGAATTTCTGAAATCACTCCCTGAACTTCGTCTTTATTGTAACTAAAAAAAACCTGCATTAAATAACCCGGATGGGATAAGGTAGTTTGCAGCGCTTGTCTTAAGCCGTCCAAAATTCGCTGAAACTCTTCTCGTCCAATCAGCATTTGCACGCCATCGACACGTAGTACCGTAATGAGAGAACCGTCATTGGCAACCAAGGCAGTGCGACTATCCGCCGTTTGGATTTCGCAATACGAAATGGTGGTTTGTTTGAGCATGGTGCTTAACCATGACCAAAAAGCATTGAAACCACTCAGAATGCCAGCGAGGAATTTAAACATATTTATTGCGTGAATTTTAAAATTCCGATTTTAACAAAATATCTCTTAGTAAAGCCATAGCCATTACAGAAAACCAGCAATTCCTGTCACAAAAAATCGGATATAATCACATGGAATATTGAAGAATTACTTTCAATAAAAATACTTATCGTAGAAAAATCCTCATCCTGCTACCCCCTGATAAAGACCCAAGTCGGCATTTAAACTGATTTGTCCAAGCTTAGTGCAGAACACTCTTGGAGGGCTTGTAGCAACCAAATTTCGAGATGGGCTGTAAAGCGGGTAATATCTGGCAAAAGCCGTAGCATGGAAGACAATTCTTTATTAACGCTGTTTTTGTGTGCAGGATTGACTTGGGAGTCTATTAATAAATGACCATATAAAGAAGGGCTACTTAAACCCTCTCCCAATTCTTGTTCCACCACTTGGGAACGTAGCCGAATGCTGCGGTAAGTGTTTTTGGCGTTTACATCATCAATGGTATTGCCGTTGGCCATGATAGTAAAAAGAACATGGCAGAGCGCGTTTAACTCATTTTGAGATATTTCGGGCAAATAAATTAAAACACCGCCGCCAAAATCACTCTTTCCCACGGCCTCTAAAAAAAAACATTGAGCACAAAAAACACAGGCTGTAACTAAATTATCGACTTTGTTATTTCGATAATTACCATCTTTATTAATAATCTCTTGGAGTTCTTTAGCCTGAAAACCGCAATACTGACACGTGTAATGGTCTCTTTGCAAAACCCGCAAAGCAAAATTTTTAAATGACGGATCGGCTTTGCGTGTCATGAATAATCGCCAATTGCTTTCCGTCGCTGAAAGCCGAATATTTAAATGCTCTCCCGCCATTAAACGCTTGAACCAATCAATTTGTGGATGTCATCTCCGCCAATTTGAGCAGGCTTTTTGGCCGCAGTGCCTAAAACCGAAACTGAAGCAGTTGGGATTAATAAAGGAATTAATGTCAAACCACAACCGATTAACAACAAGCTGACCCCTTGACTCATTTGTACCTGATTGGGATTTTGTTTGTGCTGATGGAATTTAAAAAATGCTGCAATGATAAACCCAATTCCGGCAATAATAGAAACATCTATTAACACCGTAGCTAACTCCGCGACGGTGTTATCCACGCTTTTGGAAATGGTGGCCAAACTCACATAAGAACTTCCAGAGGGATCTGCCAATGCCAAACCTGTCATCAAAAATGACACAGAAAAGAGTAAAAATTGAAAAAATCGGCGATGAATCATAGTTATTCTCTCCTATTTGATTTATGAATCATGCCATAACAAGTGTAATTTGTCTATGCTTCCCTTAAGAAGGGATTAAATATGAATAATAATTGATCGTTTTTAAAAAAGAATCCTCCCCAAGTTGGGGAGGAAAGGAAAGACTATTATTTACCTGCGGTACCAATTAAATTGTGGATGGTAGAACCGCCGATTTGAGCAGGGCTTTTCGCTGCAGTACCCAACACGGACACGGACGCAGTTGGTATCAATAATGGAATTAATGTTAAACCACAGCCAATTAACAACAAGCTGACCCCTTGACTCATTTGCACCTGATTGGGGTTTTGTTTATGTTGATGGAATTTAAAAAACGCTGCAATAATAAACCCAATACCCGCGATTAAGGAAATATCAATTAAAACCGTCGCTAATTCAGCTACCGTATTATTTACCGAGCTCGATATAGTACCTAAACTCACATAAGTAGAAGTATCAGCCAAAGCGATACCGGTTACCAGCAAGGACCCAGCGGCCAATAATATCTTTAATAATTTTTTGTTTTGCATATACCCTCTTTTCGTAAAATTTCAAAATCTGAATCAATCCAATACCGAATATGAACCTATTGTACAGCACAATCCTTAAGGGAGAATTAAAAATGTATTATAGAGTAAAATTCAAACCAAATATACTTTCTATTAATTGAACGGTGCCCATAATATGTACGCATAAAATACCCGCAAAAATATGCACCAACACCTTACCGGTGGTACCCGGCTGAGCATGGCCACTGCCCGTTTTAGCCGCCATCACGAAGCCACGCATAAAAGCATACACCCCAACCAAACGCACAAACATCAGCACGGGATCAATAAATTGAGCCCAGCTACTGCTCGTATCACCTTGATAGGACAAGTCACTAATACCGGAGGGTCCCCAAAAGGACACTAACAAAGTGCCCATCATCAAAGGGGAAAACAGCATGGCCACTCCAGCAAATATAGTCATCAATGGTCCGCTGATACTCATTTGAGAAGACATCATGGTGCGCATTTCGCCGTAACGCTTTAACTGGAACATCCCTGCAACAAACAGAGATAAACCAATCAAAATGGCCAATGTCTGCATGATGACCGAGAGAATGCCTAAATTTTCCATTAAAATTCCAGGCAAATCGCTGGTTGTGTCTGCCCAAACCGGCAGGCTTACTAAGCCCAGGGCAGCAGAGACAAATATGGCATGGAATATTGGCTTAATTCTCATGTTCTACTCCTTTATTGGAATTTAATCGTTTTACCACTGGTGGTAATAATGACACCTGTATCGGCGTCAATGCTTTGCACGGAACCGTATTGAGGTATTTGATCACCAATGGCAACGGATAAAGATCTACCGTCAGACCCCACAATCCAAGCACGACCAGGCACCACGGCGCGCAATTGAAACGTAATAACCGGGGCAGGATCGGCTTTGATCACAGGCTTGGGCTTGGCTTGCGGTTTAGGTTGGGCCAATACTTTGACTTCTGCGTTCAATTGTTGCATTTGACTAGCTAAAACCATTAAACTTTGCGCCAATTGCTGCTGGGCGGAACGCGATTGAATCAAAGAATCGTTCAATTGCTGCACTTGACCCTGTAATTGCTGCACAGCAGAAGAAGTATTCACGGAGTCTTGTTTCAATGCCGTTAATTGATCTACCATTTGAGGATCGATTACCGGTTGCGGCGCTTGCACTACCGCTGGGGTTTCCGGTGCTTTAACGGGCACCACTCCCGCTGGTTTATGCACGGCGCGCATAACGGCAAATACCACCCCGATAAGCGTTACCACACCAACAATCACGATAGTGCGTTTATTTTTTTCCCAAAACTCAACCAAAAAAGACGGCTTAGCGTTCTCTTCCTCCTCCGACGCCTGCTCTGGCTCTATTTGCGGTACAATCGTGGGCTCCTCCAAAGCCGAGTCTATATATTCGTCTTGGGGGAACTGGTATTCTTCGTCGTGGAATTGAGTTTGATTAGTCATATTTTTTCCTCTTTACAATTATTTATCGGCCATTGGAATATTAACGTCGCTCATAAATAAGAGCCCCATGCCTACCCCTGCCTGTATCGTGACGGTGGGTGGCATATTAAAAGTGGGAGCTAATGCTTGCCCAATCTTAGCACCGGCTTGGCCTGCACCCACTATTGCCAATTGGGTCGGATTCAGGTCTTTAGAGACCACCACTGAACCATAGGTAGTGTTTTCAGTAGTTGAACCCGAGGCTTGCAAAGCACTACCAATGCCCGATATGAATGAAGAAGCAAATAGAGTGCCATAACGTAATAGATAATGATTATCCACTTCTCCTGACATCGCCGTGCGAGCGGTTTCCGGATCAATTGCCACCGCGTTGATGGCAATCGTTTTATTGCGGTCGGGTAAATTCAATATGTTAAACGTGAGTAATACGCGTTGATCTACTAAAGAGAATTTACCGATGAGCTTACCCCCTTTATATGGGCCGCCCACGATACGCGCCATTACCGGAGTGCCTTTCTCATCACTATTGATGGCGCTTTCCAGCACAGCGAACATGATATCGCCAGCCTTGACCAAATCACCACCCGCCGCCGATAGACCGGCACCACCCTTGATTGAGGCATTGATATTGCCCGCGGTTCCGCCGCTGTTGGCGAGTTGAGGGATAGCGTATTGATCGGTCTGCTGATTAAAATTACTCCAGCCTACCATCAGTTTCTGAGCTTGCATGGTCATGCCTGCTTGTTGTTGCATAATCATGTCTTGGCGTTGCTGTTGGTTCATGCGCATACGTTGTTGACGCTCTAATTCAGCTAATTGATCACCAGGAGAATTAGAGGCTTTAGGCATGAGGTCTTTTATTGAATCCGTGTCTTTAGGCTTGGAAGCCTCTACAGGAGACACTGGCGCTGGGGCGCTAGCCGTGTAGCCGGCTTCGGTTGGATTGAACCCGGCACGAAGCAAATCTCCTTTGGTAAATCCAGACAAAGCTAAATCAGAAGCAGAAGCGCCGGCATTTTTCAGATCCTCAGCGCTAAATCCAGCTTCACGTAAAGCGGAGTCCGGAAAACCGGCCTTGCGTAATTCGGCGGCAGAGAAACCGGCGTCTTTCAACTGACCCGCACTAAAACCGGCATCTTTGAGGTCTTTCGCACTAAATCCTGCCTCTTTTAAATCTTTGGCGCTGAAGCCAGCGTCTTTAAGGTCTTTCGCACTGAAACCGGCGTCTTTAAGATCTTTCGCGCTAAAACCGGCTGCTTTCAATTCTGCAGCGCTAAATCCTGCATTTTTTAAATCTTTGGCTGAAAATCCAGCGTCTTTCAAATCTTTCGCACTAAATCCTGCGTCTTTTAATTCTTTGGCACTATAACCCGCCGCTCGCAATTCCGCCGCGGTATAGCCAGCCGCTTTCAAAGCAGCTAAGCCGCAACCTTTGGCCTTTAAAGCTTGAGCGGACACACCGGCATCACGTGCTCTTTTTAATTCCTCGGGACTGCAAGCTTTATCTTTAGAGCCTGTTTGAGCCGGACTGAGACCGAGTTTTTGTAAATCGGCATCGCTTATCCCCGCATTCTTGAGCTCCTCGGCGCTAAAACCTGCTGCCGCTAATTCGGCAGGGCTAAAACCCGCGTCATTGAGTTCTTTGGCACTAAATCCTGCGTCTTTCAATTCTTTGGCGCTAAATCCCGCGGCTTTTAAATCTTTGGCGCTAAATCCCGCGGCTTTTAATTCTGCTGCGCTAAAACCTGCTGCCTTCAATTCTGCTGCGCTAAAACCTGCTGCCTTCAATTCTGCGGCGGAAAATCCGGCTGCTTTAAGATCGGCTAGGCTGTAGCCGCAATCCCGCAGAGATTTGGCATCAAAACCAGAATCTTTTAAATCTCCCAGAGTATAACCCGCCATTTTTAACGCGGGACAAGCACAACCTTTACAACGTAACTCTAACGCACGCACTCCCGATTCACGGGCGCGTTGTAAACTATCCACAGTGCAGTTACGCGGGTCCGGCGCCGGTAATGAGTGGGGGTCTAACGGACATTGCGTTGCCGGGGCCAATTGACCAAAGGTATCCATAGCGCCGACAAAACTGCCTCGATTAATGGTAGGGACTGAGCTAGTGCCTTGTTCACGCGCCTTAAGGGCATTATTCACATTATCTATGTCCTGCTGTTTCACGTATTCGGTGGTTGGATTGCCAGCGCCAGGAACGGATTCAATGAGCGGCGCTCCAGAGACTTTCATATTTCCATCTAAAGCGCTGCGTTTTATACTGACCTGCCAAGCAATAATGCCCGCAGAGGCAACGCCAATTACCGCCACCACCGCAATAATGACTCGGGCTTTTGCACTACTCAAAAAACTGCTTTTTAACTTCTGGTTTTTCATTACTTATAACCCTTTAATGTTTAACTGAATAATTCTGCCGCGACTCGAAGCCAGCACCACGGGCGCTTTAGTCATTTCATAGACATTAGTGCCGTCAGGACTGCGCATAGTGGATAACCAACCGGGTGACAGCACGGTCAAACGAGTGCGTAAAAATAAACGATCTCCGGCTAACCAAGCTTGGCAAGGGCCGCCATTGACCACCAATTCTTGGCTGCCCGCAGGGGGAACTCCGTCTAAGAAATTTAATAATTGAGAATTACCGCTATCGGGTAAACCGCTGATACTGGGAGCCGCGTTTGGTCCCAAGCCAGGCAATCGTAAATCGACTCGATAGTCCACTTCTTGTTGCCCTGGCATCAATGTCAGCATGACAGGCGTATTGTGGTCTTTCAGAATTACGGCCAAATTCCCGGCTTGATATGAGTCCATCGCCTGTACCATGAGGGTATTGCCTTTTTGATCCCAGCGAATATTAAAACTTTTAGGATTTCCTAAGTCGTATGCTTGGATAGGCCAAGGTTCTCCAGTGGAATCTAAAAATACCAGTGAAGTCACGTAACCGGCGCGTAAGCGGACTACTGGGGGCGCTGAACCTGGGGATAAATTCACCATCACTGAACTGGAGGTGGGTTTTGGCGGCTTGTCGCCCGGATCTGCGGCGGCGGCTTTTTGAGTCTGATCAAATAAATAGCGTAAGGTTTTAATTTGCTCGGGGGTTAACGGCATCATTTGACGGGCCGTTTTAGAAAATGCTTCTTGGCTGATATCAGTCGCCCCTAAACTGCTATTGTTATTATCGGTAGATCCATTACCTGCAGAGGCTTGGACCGGTACGGGGGCAGACAAGGGCTTTTTAGACGAGCCAAATAAAGCAGCCATATCTTGATCGCTGATATTACTGGGAGGATTAGCCGCCAAAGCCGATAAGCTGGCCATGAGTAGGCTAGTCACTAAGGAACTGATAATAACTTTTTTCATTTCTACCTCATAAATCTCTGTCTTTTCCTGACAAAAAGGCTAATATGTGCATAATTTAACATATTTGCCTTAACAGAGCCTTAAGATAAAGGCCATGCCCAGCAATTCCCTATCAGTAAAATCCATCATTATTTTTAAGCTGTGCCGGGTTAGAGCAAGAACCTTGGCAGGCTGCTTCAACCCGGAATAAATTATTGCAATTGAGACTTCTGAATCACGGGCAAGAAGTTATTGATGGCAATTCGTTCCGGACTTTCTTCTACTGGCACTCGCATCACGATGACGGTCACATCCATCGGCACGGGGATCACTTGAGCATTGTTATTGAAAGTCACTAAAATGGGCAATTGCACTTTCCACACATAATGACCTCCTAAGACTGTTTTTTGCAGTAAACGAGGAGCCCCTGTAATTTCTGCATTAGAAACCATTTTTAATTTAGTAATTGTTTCTAAGTTGTTGCTGTTTTTGAGCGCTTTTAAAAATTCTTTCCACCCTGCGGTACTGAATTTACTCGCGGAGTTTTGCAACTGGTCCTGCCAATGCAGGTAATCCAAACTAAAGGTTTGACGGACTGCATCCGCTGTCCATTGCAAAATATGATCATCGGGGAAAACAGGGTCATCTAAGCGATAATTATTAATCATTCGGCCATCGGCTGTAATGGCAAAATACTGTGGCTGTGGGGGATTGGTGATTTGATAAAAAAGCAAAGCACCTAATCCGCAATTAATTAAGATTATAATAAATAAAGCAAAAACCGCCCAGCGGTAGCCATCTCGATAAAATAAATTACGCAATAGTACTAATGTCAAACCGTCTTCTTTCATGGAATTTTTGCCTCAAAATCAGTGACTTGAATGCCGTCCGGAGTATCTATGGCAGGGACCCGAGAGACAATCAGGGATACGATAATCCGACGCTGTCTTTCGTCGCTAGCGCTGCCAAAAGTCACTAAGACCGGCAGGTTGACCTTCCAAACATGGCGACCATGTATGATACCGCTAAAGCCAATGACAGGCGGGCCAGGAATTATCGCGTTCATTAATAATTTTTTGCTTTTTACCGTCTCTAAAAGGCCGGAATCGTCTAAGGCTTTAGAAAAAGCATCCCATCCTCGGCTGGTAAAATACTTTGAAGCATCTTGCAATTGTTTTTGATAATTCACGAAATCTAAATTCAGTGCAGACCGGGTGGCTAAACTGACCCATTCTAATAAATATTTATCGGTCACTACCGGCTCGCTTAAGGTGGGCAAGGGGATGACTTGACCGGTGGTCATTGAAGCATAGTATTTAATTTTTCCGGGAAATATTGTTTTATAAGCCACGGCGGCGCTTAAAATGCCACACACAATTAGCATAATCACTAAGCCGGTCAATACCCAGCGATAACTATCGCGGTATTCATAATTTTTTTGCTGTTCAATTTTATGCGAAAAAGATTTCATGCTTATTCTCGTTGACCCGGTTTATGAAATTGAAACTTAATTTCTATACGATTATTCTGCTGGCTATTCTTGCCCCCTGAAATCGCCACGGGATATAAATTGCCATAGCCTTTAGCATAAAGCAGACGAGTGTTTATGCCTTCTTTTTTCAAAAATTGCATGACTTTTTGAGCTTGTTTTTCCGTTATCGCCCGTGCGGCTTCTCCCGATTGGGAGGAGTAGGCTGCTACAGATATACTGGTGGTGTCATATTTGTTAATAAGCTGCGCCACGATTTTCAAATACCGGGCATAATCGGCATTTAAATTGGCTGAGCCGGAAACGAATAAACGATCGCTGGCAATAACGATAGTGCGGGTTTCACCTAAATTGATAACGTCAATGCCTTGTTCAGACAACAAATATTGATATAATTTAATTTTATCCGTGTCAGCGCTAGGGGCAACAATCGGGGGTATTGAAGGCGGCTCCTGATCATAATCCGTGCTACAGGACGCTAAAATCCCACTGGCCATTGCGCCTAATGTTAAAAATGCAATATTTTTCAAAAACTTAATTTTTTTCACTATGACAAACCTGATTAAATAGTAATCTCAAGAACCATTACTTTACCAGATTTTCCTTAAGGTATCATTAAGAAAATGACATTGATTGCTTAATGTACAGATCAAAAGAATTGTGTTGTGGTGAGGAAAAAGGGCTTGGCATTCATTTAAAATAAATACTCCTTGCAAAGAATATACTTACGATTAAGTACTCCCCAATGTCAAGATCAATTTTCATTATATGAGTCATTTGGTCAATTCGTATCTCTTTACACTTGATTACAAGCAGTGTAATGTTGCTCAAGGATTTAATTAACTTATAGAGGCATAATATGATTGTATACGTTATGATTCCAGAGGTAATACCAGTTGCAGAATTTGACAGCCCATATTATTCAAGCGATATAATTAAAAAGCATTTAGAGCCACTTGTTAAGAATATTCTTGATAAGAAATATAATGAGGTATTAGTATTTACTAATGAATATGTCGCCTTGAAATACTCTGAAAATTTGCCCTCTTTTTCAGGAACTTTAAACGCGCACGTACAATGCCCTGTATTCACTGTTCATATACCTGACAATTTTCCTTTCAGAGAAAGTAAGCTTACTAAAGAATTAAAAAAAATTTTTAGACCAACAGATGATTATAAGTTTCTTCTTGATGATTATAAGTTTCTTCTTGATGATTTTATTGATTTTTATGAAAATACTCTATTCTGGACTATGGACGGAAAACTGATTTGTGGCGTAATTTCAGCACAAGTTCTTAATTATAAAATTCCTTTCATCAAAGATTATGAAATATTTGCTGCGATTCCTGTTATTTCAGATAAAATAAGAAGATACGAAGACGGATTTACATTCTTCAGTAAAAATAAAGCGATAAGTTTTAAAATCCCCCTGACAAAAGGAGATTTGATTGAGTTTTTGAGTAAACTTAACGAATTTCTCAGTCTTCAAAAAAATCATAACCGTAACAGTAGATCTTATGCAATGGCATTATCAATACAGAAAACCATTTATAATCCAGATAATAGCGCATTGTACAAACAGTATCTTTTTAAAATCTTAAATTCAATACTTAACCTCCCTTGTCTCATTAATCAAATAATTACGGATTATTCTGCAGTCTCAATAGACTATATTCCACAACATGAATTTGAAATGCCTCCGTTTTTTAAAAAATCGTCACATAAATATGCTTTATTTCAACAAGAAGCAGCCGAGGAAGCAGTTCGGGTATTATCTAAGCTGTTAATTTATGACAACAACCCTCTTAACAATCTCGCCAAATTAACTGCTGATTATTACATTTCCGACGATAAAAATGGTATGCCAAAACCACGTTAACCACAACATTAACTCTCTGGGGTCCTGATTATAATGTCAAGGCCCCTTCTATTGGCAAAAAATGATTCATTGATGTTTGAATAGATGAGATCCATGTGACCATGATTGCGCATATCGCGGAATGGTCAAGACTTTTCTAGCATGATAGACGGATTAGTCTAATTTTTAGCGCCTTGCTTTTTTAAGCTGATTGCATCGATAAGCCGGCGGACGAGCGAGACAGCGTCGCCTGCATTCATTTTGCCGCGATATTGAGGCGGATAATGAGTACCCTGCTCCATATCGCGTATTAACTCCGAAGCGATGTTGCTGGATTGCTGGCTATTTTTACCACAAAGCCGTTGCAAATATTCAATTTGTTCGCGAGTGCCATTGCGCGGCAGTAAAGATTGTTTAAATTGATCGGATTTGTCCAAAAGTATTTTACGTAAATGTTCGCTCATTCTCATGGGAGCGAAAATATTCAATTCCTCTGCATCCAATTCCACCGGCGTATCTTCAAAAGCAGAAATACCGGGGATTTCCACAGAAAAACCGTGGCGCAATTTCTTTAAAGCCGTTACAGAACGATCAATCGGCATTAAATCTTGATGACGGCGCATCAATTGAGTGACATTATCAATTTCTTGCTCTGGCATCACTTCTGGTTTAAAGATGATCGTACCTTCACCCACCAATTTATTGAAATGATCAAAACTCTTACGCAATTTTTTAACGTCGTTATCATCCGGCTCACCCACTTTCAAGAAGTGAGTCAAACGCATCCGTTTCACTGGCGGCGGCGCCGCATAAAAAAACCGGCCCCGCACAATCTTGGATTTAAATAAGAAATGCGCTTCACCTGGCTGCTGTTCTTTGAGATCGAGTAAATCTACGCGATTGCGCTTTTCTAATTTAGCGCCTTTCGCGTCAGCATAAGTACCCATCACATTACCGGAATCCACCTGAAAGCTATCCACGTGAGTCACGTATGATTCCCCCGCAGATTTCATGAAAAAATCCCAAGTTTCAGTCGGGTCTTCCAACTTCATGCAAACCTTGATGTTACAGTTTGCACCAATAGAAGCCGCTTCTTCTTTAGAGGCTTTTTGGAAAGCAGGCAAGTCTTGTCCAGCGAATACGACCGAGAAACCTAATGAACGAGCTTGGGCCGGAACTACCGCAAATCCTTTAACAGCATAATAACCGTATTCATCTAAAATACATAAAAACGGAGTGTCTGAAGTAGTGGGCTTACTGGTAATCAAATCCGCGTACGTGCCTTCCACCGCATCACCTAAACCACTGGCCATCATCACCCGCAATGTCGCGATGATCACTTTACCTAAGTTGGATAATTCTTCTGGAGATTTTTCTAGTGCCGGCAAAAGTACGCATAAAATACGACGATTCAACACCACGTCTTTCAAATCCACTTCCGCTAAATTAGTCCGCAAAATATGGCCATAAGTATCCGCTAATGAGGAGAAAATTCGAGTCAATTGCATGGTAATAAAGCCGTGCTGCTCTAATACTTGCGAAACTTGTTGACCTTTTTTATCTTTGTTGTAACCCGGCAAGTTGTAGACATAGTTGCTGATGGGTTCCAAAATTGAAGGCGGTAAATTGGCTAAACTAATGGCTTCTAACCCATCACGGATAAATAACTTATCAATCACTATCGCTTCTAACCGCGGCAATAGAAAATAATTACGGATGGTGTTTGCATCTAATAAAATATGGCCGGCATCGCGCATCACCACCAACACTTTCATAATGGCCTCAACGAACCCCATCGCGCGGCCTTTCCACATATCGCCGTCTGAACTGGCGGAGCTGGATTCCATCATACTAATGACCAATTGCGATAACATACTGGATGAGCCCGTAGCGAAAGGATTCAGCGTATTAGATAAACGCCGCTCTTGCGGACCAAAAACGTCGCGGGCGCCAGTCATGAAATTGATTAACAGCAGATCGTCTTCCCGGCCCATGGAACGCACCATGGAAAACACTTTAGCAAATAAAGAGTTATCGCCTTTACCATCAACATAGATAAAACCGCTGGCTTGCAACAGCGCATTATAGGCGATGGAAATTAAGGCTTCCGTTTTACCGCTACCGGTTGAGCCAAAGATTAAAACGTGGGTACGCATATCGTCGTTGTTAAACCACAATTCCGAATTCGAGCTCAGCTCATTACCTAAAAAATAAATGCCGCGAGCTTTGTTAGGCGAACCATCTTTAGGATGCAAATCATTATAATCTTTCGCGCCAGAAACCAAAGGCATACGGAAAGGTAATTGGTGTTTTTGGAAAGTACAATAGAAAAATATTGCTAAACCAAAAAAGAAAAACACTTCAGATAAGTAACTCATGAAATAAATCATGACTCCGCACATGAGTAAAGTAGCGGCAGCGCCTTTTGGCGTGCGCCAAAAATCCATTAATCGGCGAGTTACCGTGCGTGTATCACGGATAATATTTTTATAATTCTGTTCTTGGTGCGAATCTAAACCGCGCTGATTTCGTTTTAATGCCATTTTTCACTCTCCGAGACATACAGAATTTTCTGTACTTCTTCATCTAAAGCATTGACGGCTTCCTTGACCATGGGATTTTTAAGAGCTCTTTTCATTTTTTTCTCCGCATGCCAATGTGCGAACAGTCCAGCCACTTCAACTACTGCAGTTTGCCGGCCTACGCTATTAAGCATGTACCACATGCGCCGATCAACCGGTTTTAACCATAAAAATTCTGCTGAAGCCAATACTCCGTCAATCCGAGCCATTTCCAAAAGCGAGGCTAATAACGTGCCAACATAAGCATGACGGCCTTCCAGCCATTTTAAAGGTTTGGCATCTTTAAATGATTGCAATTGTTCTTCTACTCCAGAAAAATCTAATTTTCCATGCGAGGCAGAGGCAGCAATTTGCTTTAAAAAGCGATTTGCTATATCACGGTGACGCAAAGCACGGGCTAAAAAAATCACCAATATGGCTTTGAGATGGATCGGTAAAACATCAATTCCTCGCCAAGGCGCGCCAATTTGCAAGGCAAATACGCGATAAGCCGGCTCCAATTTTAATTTCCACACGGCTTTGCTATCTTCCCCTTCTCCTACCGTTAACATATCGTGTTCTTTACAAAAATCTAATGGGACTTTCGCCATCGCCCAAGGACCTTGGTCTAAATCTTCTTTGAGCAAATCCAGGGATAATACCGGGGTTATTTGCGGCCAATTTTGACTTTCTTGCTTTCTCAATTGCTCCATAGAATATTCTTTTTGAAAACGTTGACTGGTATGGCGGAAATAAACAGAAATGGCCAGGACTCCCAAAGCGAGCATGGCGGGGAAACGAGTCCAATCGCCAATTTTTTCATTCACATAAGCAAACGGAGGGAATCTGACATAGTCAACTGGTGTCGTCATCATGTATTCGCGGATGCCGTATAATTCGCGCACATCGGGTTGGGGCAAATGCAGCCAAGGCACTAAATTGGTAAATTTAATCCAACCGGCAGCAATGATCTCCAGCAAATGAACTTCTTGGATTCGGAATAAGAAAACAGGTGTGACAATCCAATCACGCTTCAACCACCAGGTGAGGATAATCGCGCCAGCGAAAATGCAGATTACCCAAAAAAAACTGGATATTTGATCACCTGCTTGTTGTTGACCACCACCTTTCATAATAATTAACCTACCTTATTTTTTTCAATTAATTTTCCTTCCAAAAATAAATATTGTTTATCCTGGTATACAAATTCTAAAATGTTTTCACTTTTTACTGCACCGGGCGCCAATTGCAATAGGGTATTGCCTTGTTTATCCACTTGTGTAGGGTGGAATTCTCCGCTTTGGATTGCCTTTTCTTCAATGCCAACACACACATAAGCATCGGAGGTTTGGATGAGCTTAGCCCTGATTGCTTGCTGTACCGCCGATTCTTCTCTGTATATCGGCCTGCCTAAGATATATTGAGGCAAGGAACGCAATTGCGCTTCCCAGGCTTTGGCGTTTTGAGCTTTATATTGAAAAATCGCAATATAAACTCGAATCATCCCAGCAGCTAATTGAGGAGCATCGACTATCATTGGCTGTTCGCGGCCCATAAGGCGCTCTCGCAACTCCCAAGCTTCAGCTCGCATATTTCTCAATGGTCTGACTGTATTGCGCAAAAATAAAGAACTTTCCCAATCACCGGCATTCAATACTCGATCAAAAGCTTGAATCATTTGTTCTAAGGCTTGCAACGCGGCGGTTTCATGTCGAGTGTTTTGAGAATAAAATTTTTCGATAGCATCAATAATATTTTGTTTTTCGGCATGTAAACATCCTAACAATTGCTTGCGATTTTGGAATTCGATTAATTGATGTTTGATTTCATTCATGCTTTTGCCTTTATTATCTATAAGCGGGTATTGTCGGCGTTTCTTCAAATAATGATGCTTTAAACCCATTAAAATGAATTTGAATTTCTTGGACTAGCTTAGCCAATTCAGCTCCTTCATGGTGAGCATTTTTTAGATTCCCAACGGAAAGGAATCCAGAAGAAATTTGTTGTTTATCGCCCATTTATAACCTCTTAAGCCTGTACGGAATGTACCCGTTACGCACTATTGTATCGAATAAACCTTAAGAAATCATTAAAAAAAGAGACGTCTTAAGAAATCTGTATCATAAATGCAACGTAGACAATGTGGGCCATGCGCTGCACTGGCTCAGAAAAAATGTATTGATTTAAATACCCCATTTCCACGAAAGTTTTATGCCAAACAGGGGTATCTACCCCTGCAAAAAACCAATTTTGGTCCAGAGTTCCTGTTTCCAGCCAGGTAGGGCGAGTTAGGTTAAAAAAAATTTCGTCATAAAACACGGGGGTGAATTTGTGCGGCAGTCTTTGAGGAAAGGCGATACGCCAACGCTCTCTGAGTCGCAAGGCCCATTGAGGTTCATATTCTTGTTTTAGCTCCTCCAGCCGTGTTCGAGTTTGAAACATCACGATTCGATTTTTTTTAAATAATTCCCATGTCACTTGCTGCCAAGGGCGGTATATCAAAGGGAGCTGGTCTCGGTTAGGTGAAATCCAAGTAAAACCGTTCCATAAACTAATCAAGGGGGTTAGTTTGTATCCAATAGAACCATCCAATCGGGTTTCTAGGTTACGGTTTTCAAAGTAAGTATCGTAGCGAAAATCGGAAAAATCATTGTTAAAGGCTCCATTGATATCTATCCTAGTCCAATCCCTGAAAAAAACTTGCGGATTACTCGCCAAAATTCTCTGAGAAAAGAAGTATAAAAATAAGACCAAAAAAAAGCATATTTTTTTCAATGAGATAGCCTTAATCGGACCGGGCATATAGCCTTAATCATACATCAGCTCATCCAGTGAGACCAGTTCACGATTAGCGCTGTTTTTGATTAGCTCGTTTACCACGTCAGTGATGCATAAGAGCCGCAAGACATCGGGAGTAAACTCATCGAAAATCACTCGATTGCCCAGCAGAGAATCCTCTACTTCTTCAAAATTTGCTCCTAGTCCATATCCCAGACAAAGAGAAGACAATTGATTAGCTCTTTTGGTCAGCCCCGGGAGCAACCCGGTCTCCGAGAACACCGCCTCCAAGGAAATCGGCTTATCTTTGAAAGTAAAACTCACGTGCATTTTTTTTATAATGGCAGTGAGTTTTTTGCTGATATCTAACATATTCGTCAATTCTACCTGTTTTTTTTATTCCATCCACCAAGGAATGGCAATTTTGCGGGGGCCAGCCACCACAGACCTTAACCAACGTAAAAACACAATGGGTGTAAAACCGTAACGATTTAGGATACTAAAAAACACCATGGCGATAAAGGCAACGATGAAAGTCCATATCCGTATATGGAGCAAAAAAATCACAAAAGGAAAAGCCGCCTTCCCGTCCCAAATAAAAAATTTGATTGAGCGGGCTGAATCTCGCCAATGGGCATCTGCGGGCGGTTTCATAACTTTGACTCTCCTCATGTCCCCTCAATGGGGTGTATTAAGGGCGTGGCGAGGAATGGATGCCTTCCCCTTTTATATAAATCTGTTGTAAAATAAACTTTCTTTAATGCTCTCTTAAGGTTTATCCATTACAATGACTGTACATAACGTAAACACTAGGGCGAACGGAATCATAAAATAATCCTGAATTTAACACGGTAATGCTATGAAAATCAAGAACATCGTATTTATTACTGGCTGCGCCGCGCTGCTTTGCGGATGCACCAGCACAGTGAAAAATGAAGTGGCCTTACACTATGTGCCAGTAAACCAAGCGCCTGCGGAATTGAATAACCAAGACGCCCAAGTGCAATTAGCCGAGGCCGCTAGTTCCGTTGGCAAATCTTTGCAGCAATTGTCTGCCATGCAAATGGCGGTTACTCCCAAAACCACAGCCCCTGAAATAGACGCCCAAACAACCGGGATGACTCAGGCCGCTTCTTTGGATTGGTATGGTCCGGTATTGCCTTTATTAGAACAAATCGGCAAAGCTACCGGTTACAAAGTGCAAGTATTGGGTGATGCTCCTCCCGTCCCCCTCATTGTCTCCATTTCCGTCAATAACCAAGTGATGGCGGATATTTTACGTAATGTAGCCTATCAGGCGCACAACAAAGCGGATATTCAAGTTTATCCGGCCAGAAAAATAATCGAATTGCGTTACTTTCGTACATAAAAGTATAAAAGAATAAATAGAGGTTAATAAGTGATGATACTCCTAAAACGTTCTAAAGGCGCTTTAACTGCCAGCACAGCATTGTTAATCATGCTGTCGGGCTGTGCACCCACGAACAACAGCACCGCCGGAGGAGTCGCCAATCCCCCTTCGTCAGCCCCTCCTGTTAGCGCGAGCAATTCGACTAATAGTGATACCAAGCCCTTGTATGAAGTATCTCGCGTGGAAGTCTCTGAAGCGGATATGGGCTACGTGAAAGTGGATAAATTTCCCGATTCTCAAGCTCAAATTAACCCCGTCCGCTGGCAAGCGCTTTATGAAACCGCGCTCTCTCTAGGCGCCACAGGTGCTTTAGCATGGCGCAGTGAACAAATTAACATGTCATTAGATAAAAATGCCGGCCAGCTCAATCAAATATTCGATTTTAATCAATTATTATTGAAAGACAATGTTCTCCCGCCGGTTTTGGCGGAGTCCGATAATAGTTTAAATTTAGCCAGTCCTGATGCGATTCGAATTGCCGCCAAAACGTTTAAAATTGTGAGTCCCGCTCGGTTTGTCACCAATCCACCGAATTGGCGCAGTTATTTAACGATGAGTTACCCCAAGCCCCCAGTCCCAGACCGCTCCTTATTGCCTAAAAATAAAATGGAAGCGGATGTGTGGAATCGGTTTATCCGCGAAGGCTGGCAAAACGGTATTCAACAAGCCAATTCCATTTTTTCCGCTAATCTCAGCCGGTTGCGGCGTGATTATAACGGCATGGTGTTATACCGAAAGATGCTCGCGCAAGGCATGGTGAGCGCACCGTTTGTGGCCACAGCCGATTTAGGCGTCACCGGCGATAGCAAAGAAATGCGGATTGATGATCGTGTTTTAAGAATTACCGCGCATTCTGAGTTGCAAACAGACAGCTCGAAATGGCAGCCTATCCTGGTGAATCCGCAACAGGATTTTAAACCTTAATCGGTGAAAATAAATATGATGGAAACAACGGCAAAATATTTATATCCGCAAGAACCTTCGCGTTTTGAGCCTAAACACATTGATGAATTACTGGTGTTTGGGCATCAAATCAACGCCTCGGATATCACCATTCAAACTAATGAACATATCGTTGCCGAAGTGTATGGGCTATTATATAAAATTACTCATCGCCGTTTATCCAATGCGGAAGTCAGCGATTTATTAAACGCCATTTACGGGCCTAATGGGACCACTCAAATTATGCGTGGAGAAGATTTAGATACTCATTATGAGGTCCGCCCTAACCGTCAACAGCGCTTCCGCCACCGCGTAAATGGCACCGGTTGTCATGTGGATGGCCACGAAGGTATTCAAATCACCATCCGTACTATCCCAGCGGCGCCGCCTTCTTTGGCTTCGCTGCAATTGCCGCAAAATATTCTCGATTCCATCGCACCACAAGAAGGCGTCATTTACGTGACTGGCGCGACGGGATCCGGTAAAAGTACTTTATTGGCTGCCATTATCAAGCAATTGGCGGAAGACCCCGACAGCAATCGTAAAATCTTAACTTATGAAGCACCAATTGAATTTGTTTACGATAGCGTTTATAAACCAAGCGCTATTGTCAGTCAGTCGGAAATTCCGCGTCATTTACCTTCATTCGCCGCCGGGGTGAGAAATGCGCTTCGCCGCAAACCCAGATTGATTTTGGTCGGCGAAGCCCGCGATACTGAAACCATGAGCGCGGTATTGGAAGCGGCCCTTACCGGCCATCCGGTTTATACTACCTTGCACAGTAATGGCGTAGCGGAAACGATTCGCCGTTTAGTCGGCAGCTTCCCACATGAAGAACGTTTGGGCCGCACGATTGATATTATTGAAACCGCCCGCTTGATTATTTGCCAACGTCTGGTCCCCTCCACTGATGGGAAACGCATCGCTTTGCGAGAATATTTAGTGTTTAACGAATTAGTCCGTGACAAATTGCTGGAGTCCGATCCCGAGAAAGTCACTGCTGTGACTCGCCAACTGTTAGAAACTCATGGCCAACCGCTGCAAATGGATGTGGAGCAAAAATTCCAACAAGGACTGATCTCAGAACGTCTCTATAAAGTTCTCTCCGCCCAGTCTAAAAATTTAAATTAAAGCTTTTGCTTTCTGTTTTGCCTTTCTTCCGTTTAGTAAAAATGGGATTATTAAAAGACATTTTGCTTGACTCTAATATCAATATTTGATTCAATTATTCATCACGTCAAGATAAATCGATGTAAAGCTAAATTTACTTAAAGATAAACAAGTGATATGTAGGGGCAAATATGAAAAATGAAGAAAAGCGTCTAGTCCAATCAGTCGATGAAGCATCCTCACCTCTAACAGAATCAAAAATTAATATTGATTCTGTAATAAAAAAATTAGCGCCAAATTTACAAGAATTACGAAGAAAACGCCATGAACTTGAGTTGTCCCTAACAAAGATAAAATCAGACGAAAATTCTGCATCATTAGCAAAAGAATTGGACGAATCTTTTCAAGCAAATGACGAAATTGAATTTAAAATTATCAAACTGATCTTACAAAATAAAAACCAATTAGAATCATGGTTAGACGATCCTAATAAAGATGGCTTGTTAGAATATCATCAGACATCCTCTGGCAACATGACCAGATTATGGAATTTAACAGAATGTGCTTGCACGGAAAAAACATTTCTTAGGATTCCTGAGAAAGCATTCAAATATAACGAATCGCTAACTAATCGTCGTAAAATTGGCGAAGATCATAGCGTGCAAGAATTAATAAAGCACTGTCCGCCTAAATTGGATCTCACTCTTAATTACCTTTCTTTAGGTAACGGTGGATTGCTGCAAGATTTTTTTAATATCGCTAAACTCATTTCAAAAGGTTATAAGCGACTTTGTATTGCATTAGTTGAGCCGGATAAAACAGTGGTCACATCCCAAACGGGATTCAAAGAATTATTGACTATTTTGAAAAATACCTACGAATTAGAGGATCTCCAAATTTATTTTTATCAAAACTCCAAAATCGAAGATATTATCAGTGATAGCAAATGCCCTCAGACATTTCATTTCGTCAGTATCGTTGATTTTGATGATATAAATAAAAAAAGTTCATTTCATTCTGTTGTTGAGGCCCACAAATTGCTCGATAAAAATGGTATACTTTTTCTTTCAGTTAACCATTATGATCTTTTGTTCGGAAAACAAGGTCTCATAGAAAGTTCCTTTTATCAAAATGAACATGCTCCGCTTTTCTGGAAAGCGGTTTATCAAAAAATAAAACAATATGTCGCTATAAATCTTGTCACTCACTTATCCAGCAAAAAAACGCTTAATTATACTTGCATGACTCCTCACTTCCTGTTTCAATTCCTTGAAGCAATTGAAATTTTTCCTTTATTTCAAGCCACTGGTATAAAAAATGTAGAATACACTTTACAGAATTTGTTTAAAGATGAAATAGTTAATGACGAAAGTATAAATTTAAATAACGATTATCAATATTTTGTTCAATTATTAGCTCCCTATTTTAAAGTGAGTTTACATTTAAAATCCGTGAACGATATTTTTAAAACCAAGCCCACTGAGTCCAAATCAGATATGGTGACATATGTTGGCGCATCTTCTTTAGACTTAAGAGAAAGTTATACAATTCATGATTTTGTAAACAGAATGCGAATTTTAGGCGGCCACCAATTTATTGGAGCACGCGTTGCTGAATATAAAGGTCAGAACCCAGGTTTAATAAACTATAGTATATATTTGCAAACCCAAGACTCAGAGCAAACAACACTTCCAGACGATGAAAAAGAAAATAAAGAATCTCCGCCCCACTTAAATAAAAATAAATCCGTTATAATATATGAGCCAGAATTCGACCTCACTGTTTTACGCAAATGGATAGAGACTATGGTAATATCAAAAGTTCCGAAATTAGAAAAAATTTCGGAAGAAATATCATTTGATTCTGAACTACTTCCTGATCAAGAGCAAGGACAACAGCTATTCAAAATGTAATATGTCATTCCGTAGTTACAAGCGAGCTCGTATTTTCCAACGAGCTCACTTATTCTAAAAACTTATCTTCAAGAATGTACAATGCATGACCTTCCTTCCCTGGAATATGAAAAAAAATGAGCAGGAATTTTCCATTTAAAATGAGGGTCACCCAACATAGTGGTATATGGAAACTTCTCTGCTTCTCCACTCCCTCACTTTTGAACTTCCTCATCCCCTTTTTTTTGTCGTGCAGAGAGAAGCTTCTCGATCCTTACACTTTTTATTTTTTGCTTGCTGGTGCTGGAATAAAGATGCAGCTTTCGGCGTCATTTGCGTCACAACGTGAATAAGCATCTTGAGAATTTACACTAGTCCATTTGCTTGGGTCACTCCCATTGTAAGCTATTAGCTGGTTGATAGAAGCAACCTTTTGCATTAGAAATGCCGGACTCTGCCTGCTAGGAACTAGATAAACACATTCAACGTTAACCAGATTAGCGTTGTTTATCAGATTTTTATCATGAAAAACAGCAGCCTGTGAAAAAATAAAATCACCGTCCATATCTGAATTAGTCACATGAACTGGTTCGAAATCGCCATAGGGCTCATGAATGACATATTGAGTTTGTCCGTTCGCACGCGCAGTGTTATTAGCCGTTATTATCTCATCTGCCGTGGGACAAGTATACGCCAGGACTGGAGAACTCGAAATACTCAACAATAATCCAATACAATACAATACAACTTATAGCAGCAGCTCCTTTTTTATTCTATTATTCATTTAAACCAAAGAAGAGTATAGTAATCTATAACCTTCGAAAAATCAATGAATGCGCCCCTGCTGTCAACCCAAAATTAAAATGTCCCCTCTATTACCAAAGTGAAAATGTCCCCCT
>CBFGTC010000011.1:0-65723 GCA_965651935.1 uncultured bacterium | reverse complement strand
ATCATGACATTTAAAAACGCGTATTCTTCGCTGAATGGATCATAATCAAAAAGCAGCTTGCTTTTAAGGATATTTTCAGAGGAGAATCCTTGGGGATAACTTTCAGTCAGTATCCGCTTCACGCAATCGGATAGCCGAGTGTAATTCCAATATAATTTCCGAGGCATTCCTGGCTTGCCATAAGGCAAACCTTGGGCAAATTGATAGAGGACGGCCAAGCAGACAATTGCTTGCCGCGTGTTGATCCTTCCGGCTAAGGGTTTCCATTCTGCGTATTCTGTTTCCAAAGCTTTTTCATAATCCGCCCAGCTTACTTCGCAATGATTCACGTCGCTCACGCCATAATTTAACGGTGGCGTGACAATCCATAGGTGTCCGAGTATTTCCATTCGCCGGCCATTGAGTTGTAAATACGGCGGTTTGGCCCATAAACTAGCTAATTCAGCATAACAATCGATGTTCAGCGCACCATGGAGAATCACGCTCTCGCCATACAATAGCGCATTTAACAAATTAGTTTGAGTATATTTTAAACGACAATGAAAGTCATGTGGTTTTTGGTCTTCCCCGTTGTCGATGGAAACCACGGTGAGACGGGTCAGTAAATCAGTAAAATGCATATTGCCGTGGATGGGAACCACGTGTTGGGCAGCTATTTTCTGTTGTCTCAGCCAGGCTCTGAGAACGCTGACGGAAAAATCCGGATCGGAACTTTGTAATAAATAAGCGCCGGGGGTATTCAGACTTTTTTCTTCAAATGGCGCAGGGCGTTTGAGTAAATGGGCGACGTGCTTGTATGGTGTGGGTAGGAGATTTTTTTTCGATTCACTGCATTTGGATAAGATGCGTTGGCATTGACCAGGTGTTAAATCTTCTTTAAGAGCAATGATGTCTCCGTTTTGACAGTCTTGAATCCATCCTAGGATGTTACTGGGTTTGCCGTCCTTGCTTATCTCAATTTGTTTGAAGAAACTTCGGTAATTCGCTGAGTTTAAAATGAAAATTTTTTGTTTTGTCTGATCTTTGATAAAGCTGAGTAATTGCGTTGACGCTATTGTCACTGGAGAGTCCGACAATTGAGTCTCTGGAATTCCTATTTGAAATAACGCTTTTTGTTTTAACGTGTGACTCTTGCCGTCAGCAGTGATTTTTTTATTGCGTCTCAAATCGTAATGTATCCCATTAGCAGTAAAATAACCGGCGACTCGCAAATGGGTCAAGAAGGCATTTAATTCATCTGCTTGCCGATCTTGCACGTCAGGAAAATTTTGCAAGTTTAGTCCGGGCGCCCCTTCCTCTAACGCTTGAATCAACGCACCCGGAATAAATTGAGGTTTGCCATCCACGAGCATCGGGCTTCCTAAAAGAGCTTCTCGCCATTCTAAACCGCCATAAAATAAATTGACTTGGGCTGCTTGTTTAACTGCACGACTCGATGGAAGAGGATTTAACTCTATCTGTTCCGGCCAAAAAATTTCTTCATCACAACGGGAAATAAACAATTCACTGACATTGTTGTCAACGTTGAGTAGATTAATAATTTTGAGGTTTTTATTCACCGACAGGCCACACAACATAGGCGGATCATCGAGTAAACTCTTAAAGCGATTCATCTGCTTGGCATCGAAACGATTCCAGTTGATCAGCAAATATTTTGGAGTGGAAGTCTCTTGTTTGCTAATATAATTAGCCAAATGGCTAGGTAACTTTAATATATGGCCTTTTTCATCAATGTGGATTTGATATAACGCATTTTCCAAATCTTGGGCTGATTCGGCATAATCGACAGCATAATCCCTTTCCGATAACTGATTTTGCAGGTCAAAAGTGAGCTGCCGCGCTTGTTTGTCATTATCGGTTCGCAATAATAATCGTCTTACACATTGAAGCGCGATGATGAATTCACGCCAGGTCTTACACTGGTCTACGGTCGATTGCAATGCTGGGATAAATACGCTGGCATCTTGATTAAGCTGAGTTATTTTGGGTTCAATAGTCTTCTGATCATCAGATAATATTGGATCATCGAGGTTCTCTATGGGTGGCAGAAGGGTTATTGGTCTACCGCCTAAATCAATCTCTATAAACTGATTATCGATAAGACATTGAATATTTTCATGTGCAGCCCGGCTAATCAACCACACTGGAATTTTGAGATAATGATAGGCAATAAAGCTAAAAATACGGGCGCGGTGCCGACAAACTCCTTTGGATTCTATTAAGACTTGCACTAAATCAGTATATTTTTCTGGAATATTTAGTGTACGCAAGTATTCTGGATATTTTATTAATTCATTTTCAGTATTAAATTTCAAAAAGTATTGTTGTAGAATTTTTATTTTGTCTTTAATTTTAGTTTCATCAACAAAATCACTTCTAAAATCGGTAAAATTTTTCGGAAGCTCAGCGGATTTGTCTTTTGAAAATATTTTTTGCAAACAAGTTTCACTATCCGGGTACGTCTGTATAGACATCAATTTTTGAGGGATTTCAAAATAATATTTACTTTCTGTTTGAAAAATATATGTAATATTAACTTTTTCTATTAAATTATATGGAATAAATACTTCGTATTGTTGAGTTAACAAATTAAAACGAACACGACTGACTTTAGGCAAGGAAATATTATACAAACGGTCATTAACCGTTATCATTGGCAAAGGTACCCACCCTTCAGTCAACTTATGGTAGATGGCATACATTGAATAGAGTTTTTTAGCCGAAATTTTTGCATAATATCCACTTCCCTTAAAATCTTTGTGTGTAATCTCAATTTCTTGAACCCGTATCTTCGGGAATATTTTTTCTTCTAATACAAAATCTTCTTGATTATTTGAAAATATTGTTTTTTTTATCAAATCATTGGAAAAATGAGAAACAGAAAATCGATATAAAATAGAATTCACAGATTTTAATTGACTATCAAAATTTCTTTGAAATATAAAATGATATGGTTGATATTCTATATTTTGAGAATTTAATTTGATATTTTTATCAAATCTACTTTCTTGATGAAACTCATCAATAATACGATAAGTTTTTTTAAAAAATTTCGATTTATTATCATTGTTCGGAATATCTTTATTTTCAGATTTTTTTAAATATGCTAATACCGAGGCAGTTAAAAGAAAATTAAATACGGGATTATTTGCTGTAAAAAAAGTAATGTTAATCGGTTTTGTCTTTACAAACTCTTTTAAATTAATAAAAAAATCAGAAAAATTATTAAATACTTTATTCATATATTTAGCATTATTTATATGAAATTTAATAAAATTTAAATTTTTAGGCAGATTAATTTTTAAGCTTGGAGAAGAAGATCCACTCTTCTCACCTGCATGACTAATTATAAAAATTTCTAAAATCTCTACACCTACTAAATTACTAATATCATATGAATTTTTATCAGAATATAGACAGTGTAAGATAAGATTCTTAACGGCAGGAAAGTGTTTAATACTTGAAAAATTAGTTAATTCTAATTTTAACTTTATTATCTGAGGATATTTCTTTTTGGGAATAGTAATGACAGAGTCTACAAGCGACAAAGTATTCAATTTAGGAAAATTATCAAGGCTAGCATGAGTCTTATAATCTTGAAGGTGTAGTGCAGTAAGATTAGGAAAGTTACATGTTAGAATTGAGGTTGTTCCTACACAGTTAATTATACTTAGACTTTCCAAAGTAAATATACAATTTTCAAAATTAATATTGTCTAAATTTACTGTGGTTAAATTTAATTTCTTTAAAGAAAACAATTGCAGTTTTTCGCTGCATTCAAACTTTATTAATTTTAACTTACGTAAGTTAACAGGAAGTTTTAAGCTAATATATTTACCTAGAACTCTTAAATGAATTAAATTGATTAACTTTTCTAAATTTATCGTTATCGAAATTGATGCAATATCTATAATTAGTGTATTCAACCCAATCGCCTTCTCTAATGAATTAATTAAATCTGGCTCATGCTTCTCTAAATAAAATGATATGCATTTTAAAAAATTGAAATCGAAATTTTTATGAATAAATGCGCCGTAGTAGATTAAATCAACTAGTCGTCGTTTTGAATATTCTTCAAGTGTTAAGCCCTTAGCATCGTCACATTTGTTATATTCTAAAATTTGTTTACCCGTTGGAATAAAACTATCATGACTCATATAAGAACAAATAGCGGCAGTATCTGAAATAATAGATAATTTATCCAATTTTCTCAATAGCGGATTGTTTAAACTGATGTCCCCTAAATTTGAAAAAAATCTCTTTACTTTTTCTGACGATTTATATTCAAAATGTGGAGTAATCGTCAATTTTTTTAAATTCGAACAATCATGTAAAAATTTTAAATTTCCCGAAAAATTAGATAAAGTCAGTTTTGTTACGCAATGCCCTGGGTATAATTGCATCAACAATTGCATAAATTTTGTTAATAAAATGCCGTCTTCAGAATAATAATTAAAAAAATCAATTTTAAGCACCGGTGGTCTTTTGTTTTTCCCAAAACAATTATCCAAATGCGCAATAAAATTTTCTATATTTTTTCCCATTTCATTCAGTGGAACGTTTCTCAATGATAAATCGATATCAATAGTTCTAATTTTTTTACTATCAGAAGCATTTAAAACTGCTTCAAAAATGGATGCATTCCAATTTAAATTAATCACTAAAGTATGATCTAAATTCTCACGAATATACTTTTCTAACTCAGCTAATTGTCTAGACTGATCTAATTCATTTTCATCAATAGGTTGCCGATCGAGATATTGAATGGTTTGCAATATTTGAGATAAATGAAAATCGCGAAATATAAAAAATTGTTGAGGGTCATGACCCAATAATGATAACTGCGTTTTGATTTCATTATCTGAAACCAATTCCATTGAGGAATTCTGTCTTTGTAAAAGTGCTTTTTCAGCTAAAACCTCAATTAAATTTTTGCCATCAAAAATATAAATAGAGAAATTATTTTGAATTAAATACTCCAATAATTGACGATAGACTTTCATTATTTCTTGATAATTTTTTACACCATAATATAAGCGCCAGTCGGCAATCAAGAGATGGCGTTGACTATCTTTTCTCTGTATTTGGGTGTCTATACTAAAACAATCGGGGTTTAGTGCAATTAATCGTTCTATTGATAAGTTAACGCCAGTGTTAGAGTAAGCAGTTTCCGTTGAATAGCTTATATTATACAAATCCATTAAGCTAATCGCCATTTTCCATAATTTTTTTATATGTTTCTGCATCATATAGGTTAATTTTATTTAAAATAAGTTGTCGCGATATTAAACTATTTTACTTAACTATAAAAGAACTCATCAAGATGGTTAACTCATATTAATTAAGAGCGGAAAGCTTTCTAATATGAGTCTAAAAAAGGTTTATCGGCGCGATTTATCATTATCATTGAAATGATGGCAATCAAAATAAAATAAATGCACTATAATTAGAAAACATAACAATATAAGGGGAAAAAAAAGGGGGAACAGAACATGCACTCGTTATGGAAAGGATCCATTAATTTTGGGTTAGTGAGTATTCCCGTCAATTTATATAGTGGCTCAGAAAGTCCGGGTTTACAACTGACCATGTTACATAGCAAAGATTATTCTCCCATCCGTTATGCCAGGATTTGCAAAGCCGAAGATAAAGAAATTCCCTATTCCGAGATTGTTAAAGGTTATGAAGTTGAAAAAAATGAGTTCGTCACTATAGAAGATAAAGATTTTGAAAAAGCGCGGGCCGTCTCTTCCCATTCAATAGACATCATTGAGTTTGTTGAACAAAATCAAATTGATACCCGTTATTTTGATAAACCTTATTACTTAGAACCTAATAAAGCCGGAGAAAAAGCTTATACCTTACTGCGTGAAGTTTTAAAAAAATCGAAAAAAGTGGCCGTCGCTACTTTTGCGCTACATAATCGCGAACATATTGGAATTTTAATACCGTTAGGTGATATTTTACTTTTGAATAGGATTCGTTATGCTCGGGAGATTCGCAATCCCGATTTTATTAAAATTCCTGGCAAAATTAATCTACGTCCTGAAGAAATGCAGATGGCCGCTACTTTAGTAAAACAATTAACTCGCAAATTTCAGCCACAAAAGCTACACGATACTTACGATGAAGACTTAGAAAAAGTCGTTTTGGCTAAGTCAAAAGGTAAACCGATTAAAGGCAAAAGCAAGGTAGTAAAAAGTGTAAAAGCTAAAAATCTAATGACGGCTTTACGTGCCAGCTTAAAAAAAACCACTAAGAAAACTACAGCAATCCGCAAAAAATCCGCATAATTTAGCAGATGACATGACCTTAAAAGTTTACCAAAAAAAACGCCGCTTCACTCAAACCACAGAGCCACGAGGACGAAGAAAAAAAACTCGCCACAAAAAATTATTTTTCGTGGTGCAAAAACATCAGGCTAGGCGTTTGCACTACGATTTTCGCTTAGAACAGAATGGCGTTTTAAAAAGCTGGGCTATTCCGAAAGGACCATCTGTCAATCCCGCAGATAAACGTTTAGCTATAATGGTAGAAGACCATCCTTATGACTACAAAGATTTTGAAGGCACTATCCCACCGGGAAATTATGGAGCTGGTAAGGTTAGCATTTGGGATAAAGGCGACTATGAAATCGTGGGTGATTCCAGTATTCAAAAAGGCCATCTTCATATTAAATTAAATGGTAAAAAATTACAGGGGGAGTTTTCACTCATTAAACTTAAAAATAGCGAAAAGAATGAGTGGTTGCTAATTAAAAAATCGGAAAAAAAACCTTTAACTGCATTTAAAAACCCTCCCAGCAATTTAAAACCCATGTTAGCTCATCTAATTGATAAACCATTCACTCGCAGGGGCTGGATTTTTGAAATTAAATGGGATGGATATCGCATCTTTGCCTATATTTTAAATAATCAAGTTAAATTAATATCACGCCATGGTGAAGATTATACGTCGTTGTATCAGCCAGTCAGTGATAATTTATCAGGTTGTAGTTTTTCAGCTGTGCTAGACGGCGAAATAGTGGTGTTAGACAAAGAAGGGTACCCGCATTTTCAATTATTACAAACTTATCAAAATGAACCCAGCGGCCTGTTAATGTACATGGTATTTGATATATTGTGGCTTAACGGACGTGATTTACGACAATTAACACTAATAGAACGTAAAAAAATATTATCAGAATGGTTGTCAAATATGGAACATGTTCGTATTAGTGAATATATTGAAACCGATGGTGTTGATTTTTTTAAGACAGCAGCAGCCCATCATTTAGAAGGGATTATGGCTAAAGATGCGCAAAGCCCTTATCTTAGCGGTCAACGCAGTAAAACTTGGTATAAAATAAAAGTTAAACAAAAAATTGATGCGCTCATCGTCGGATATACTCAACCTCGCGGCAGCCGCCAACATTTAGGAGCTTTGATTTTAGCCCAATATAAAAATAAAAAATTAACTTATATTGGTCATACGGCGGGAAAACTGACGGAAACAAAATTGGCAGAATTAAAACAAAAATTTAAGCCCTATATTGCTGAGAAATCGCCATTCAACAATCCTCTCAAAACCAACATGCCGGTCACTTGGCTGCAACCTGTCTTTCATGCGGAGATTGAATTTTCAGAATGGACTTCGGCTGGACACCTTCGTCAACCCATTTTTAATAAATTATTAACTTCCAGCATGGACCGAAAATTTGAGTTCACCAACTTGGATAAAATCTATTGGCCCAAGGAAGGTTATACCAAAGCAGATTTAATCGAATATTATCGCCAAGTTGCAACAGCGTTATTACCTCATCTCAAAGACCGACCTGAGGTTTTACACCGGTATCCAGATGGGATCAATGGTGAAGACTTCTATCAAAAAAACACTCAAGGTTTACCAGAATGGATTGAAACTAAAATTTATTATTCAAAACATGCCAAACGCGAGGTCTGTTATTTACTCTGTCAAAACTTAGAAACCCTATTATTTATAGCTAATTTAGGTTGCATTGAAATGAACCCCTGGTTATCGCAGATCCATTCCCCTGAAAATCCTGAATTTTGCGTTTTAGATTTAGATCCGGTCAGCACTTCGTTTATGGAAGTGATCCAAGTGGCTAAAGAAATTGGCCGTATTTTAGAAAAGTTAGAGATTACCGGTTTTTGTAAGACTTCAGGTAAAAGAGGTATACACATCTACATCCCCTTACAACCTTATTACAGTTTTGAACAATCTACTCAATTTGCTGAAATCATCGCTATTTTAGTGCAACTACAGCTTCCGAAAATCGTGAGTTTAGAACGGCGGCCTGCTAAACGACATGGCAAAGTTTATGTGGATTTCCTGCAAAATAGACCTCACCAAACTATAGCTTCACCTTATTCAGTGAGACCCGTGCCAGGAGCAACTGTTTCTACTCCTATCAAATGGAGTGAGCTTACTAAACGTTTAGATCCGCACAAATTTACCATAAAAAATACCTACAAACGTTTAGAAAAATTAGGTGATTTATGGGAAAACATGGCAAATCATGCGATTAATATAGACAAAAATTTAATTAAAATTCAAAAAATATTTAAAATACAGGAAAAATGATCAAACAAAACGCAAAATTTACTATTTTTTGCGCTATTTTTCTAAAAAATTTAAAAATATAAACTATACTTATCACAGTTATCATCTATTTTTAGGAGAAATTAACATGAACAAAAGAAATAGCCGAGACTCCAAAGCGAAATACTCGAGCAAACAAAAGCGTCAAGCTAAACATATTGCGAGTAGTTACCGCTCTAAAGGAGTTTCCTCGCGTACAGCTAAGGGCCGCGCTTGGGCCACCGTGAACAAAATGTCAGGCGGCGGCACAAAAAGCGGTTCTGGGCGTAAAACCACGGCGAAACAAAAAACCACACGCCGTAAAAGTGTAGCAAAAAGTGCCGCTTCCACGAGAAAAGGACATCCACTGAATAAACGCCGTACATCTTCTCCTCGTAGCACAGCAAATAAATCGAGAATTACCCGCAAAAATGTCAGTCAGCGCGGCAGTCAAAGCCGTAAACGGGCTAGTACTATGGTCAGAAAATCGCCAAAAAGAAGTACGAGCTCCAGAAACCGCAGCCTAAACAGACGCCGTAGCGCTTCTTTTTTGCGTTCCCAATCTGCTACTAATCGTAAAAAATTAACTACTCGTGCACGCAGCATCAGTCGTAGACGGATGGCGCCGCGACGCGCAAATCTCAGAATTAAAAAATCAATTTAATTATTTTGTTTACTAGCGCCCTAACGATGGTTCAGGGCGCATTTTACGCCTTTTGGCTGGATTTGTTTTCAATCATCCACTATTTATAGCGTTTTCCGTTTTTATTGAAACAGGTCCTCCTTACGCGATGGGGGATTCTTAAGGGGAAGAATCGCGATTCTTCCCCTTAAGTGCGAGCATCGGCTTTGCCTGGCGCAGCATCAAAAAAAGATAGCATTTCCATATTAATGCCATATTAATGGGAAATGCTATAATTAATAAAATAAAAAAAACCATTAACAGAAAAATAAATTGTAGAGTTAAGTTGGGAATGTTTATGGAAATTCTAAATATAAAGGTATTGAAAGGCGCTAATTACTGGTCGAATCTTTGGAAAAAATTAATCGTCATTGAACTGGATTTAAAAAAACATGCCCATGTTCTTTCTAACCATATACCGCATTTTTCAGAAAAATTAATTAAACTCTTACCCAGCCTAGAACAACATTATTGTGCTAAAGGCCAACGCGGTGGGTTTCTGCAACTCTTAAAAGAAGGCGCTGATCTGGCGCATGTCACGGAACATATTGCGGTAGAATTACAAGCTTTAGCTGGCATGGCCTGCTCATATAGTCAAACTCGTTCGACAATAAATCCAAAGATTTATAATATCATTTACACCTATGAAATTGAAACCGCTGGTCTTTATGCGGCAAAAGTTACAGTAGAACTAATTAAATCTATAGTCGAAAATGCCGTTTTTACTCCCATTAATGATATCATCCTCAGCTTAAAACAAATCCAATCCCAAGAAGATTTAAGTGCCAGCGCTAAAGCATTACTCTCTGCGGCGCTGGCTCGAAATATTCCGATTATGGAATTAAAGGAAGAAGGCGTTATCATGCTTGGCCAAGGTTGTAAACAAAAATTTTTAGCAGGCTCTTTAACTTCACAGACTAGCTGCATTGGGGTAGACCTAACTGTCGATAAAATTCAAACTAAACATATCTTACAAGCAGCACATTTGATTACGCCGCCCGGTTTCAGCATACGCAGCATAGCATCGCTAAACCATGCCATAACTGATATAGGATTCCCTTTAACGATTAAACCCGTTGATTCTCAACATGGCAAAGGGGTGACGACCAATATCCTGACTGCCGAACAAGCTAAACAGGCGCTTAAATACGCTTTAACAATCTCATCTCACGTGATTATTGAGAAATATATCCAAGGCCAGGATTTTCGATTTTTAGTTGTGAACTATGAACTCGTCGCCGTGGCACAACGATTACCGGTTTGCCTCATTGCTAACGGTATCTCTACCATAAAAGAATTAATCGATGATTTTAATAGAGATTCGCTACACGATGGAACTCACGAAACAATATTGTCAAAAATTAATTTAGATGATTCATCTGCTGAAATTCTCAAAGAACACGGTTTTACTACCGAGACAATATTACCCAAAGATTATAAATTATCTTTAAAATATTCTATCGATGTCACTGAAAAAGTCGATCCTCAAAACAAACTCCTTGCCGAAAGAGTAGCAAGATTATTTCATTTGGACGTTTGTGGGATTGATATGATCATAGAAAGGCTAGATTTACCCTTGACTGAAAAAAATGGGGCTATTATTGAAGTGGTCCCCGCACCGGAATTACAAATGCACTTAAACCCTTCGATTGGTCTTAGCCATAATGTAGCCAAAAATATTCTTGATATGTTTTACCCCGTGGGTACAGTTTGTCGAATACCGTTGATTGCTGTCAGCCGCATTGATGAAAAAACCATAATACCTCAGCTACTAGCCTATTTTGCTCAACACACGGGTTATTGCGTCGGTTATTCCAACGCTGGAAGGGTCTATATTGATAATCAATTTATCTGCCAAGTTGATCCCCTGAGCACACCGGCTGGAAAAATTATTTTACGAGATCCTTTAGTTAACTTTGCCATTTTAGAATGTCAGCATTTAAATATATTAAATTCAGGATTAGATTTTGATCATTGTTTCATTAGTATTATTACTCATAGTAGTATGGTTAGCGAAGCACTTAACCCTTTGAATACCGTGGTAGCGCAGAGCACCTTAAGGGAGGGCTATGCTATCCTAAATGCCGATGATGAAGCCGTTTATTCCTTAAAAGATGAGATAAATTGTCATGTCGCTCTTTTTAGTCTTTACGCTAACAATCCACGTATTCAAAACCATATTCTCAATGAAGGGATGTGCGCCTACGTGGATGGCAATGAACTAATTATTCATCATCAATCAAACATTTTACGTTTAGACAATCTATGTCATGCACCCGAGACAATTCCTAATTTAATACCCGCGGTTTTAGCCGGCCTATTATGTAATATCCCTCATCAAGATATTGCTAACTGTTTAAACGAATTAGCCATAAATTCTGCTAAAATGGTCTTACCTGAATAATAAATCCTTTGCTTCTTCTGCACAAAAAGGTAAAATTCAATCGTGCTGGCACAATGGCATGAATGAGCGGAGATTATCGTGATATGGATTTCCCGATTATCATTAATCATACTATCTTCTCTGATATTTTCAGATAGTTTTGCTACTGAGCTTGATTACACCACTATCAGTTTATCTCCCAGCGGAGCTCCTTTTGATAATGTGGGAGAAAGTTTAGCTGAATATCCCACTGTCAATTACGGACAAGGCGAAACCGCTAAAAAAATAAAGCGCGGAGAGTATTTAGTTAAACTAGGCGATTGTATTGGCTGTCATACCCAAAAAAATGGCACAGCATTTGCGGGGGGTTTAGGGTTTGATACTCCATTTGGAAAAATTTACAGCCCTAATATCACTCCCGATAAAACCACTGGGATCGGCGCTTGGACTAAACAGCAATTTTTTCACGCGGTTAAACAAGGTGTCTCACCCAATCATCGTTACCTATACCCCGCTTTCCCCTATATTTATTATAATAAAATCAGCGATGCAGATTTAGAGGACATGAAAGCTTACCTTGATGCCATTCCTGCAATTCAACAAAAAAATAAAAAAAATCAGATGCATTTCCCATTTAATTTCCGCTTTCTCCAAATCGGTTGGCGATTATTATTTTTTTATTTCCAAAAAACCGATGCATATATCGAAAATCCCAAGCACGATGCAGAATGGAACCGTGGCGCTTATTTAGTGCAATCGTTAGGACATTGTGATATGTGCCATACTCCCATGCATTATCTCTTCTCTCACGATTTAGTTTTAGGAGCTCCCAAAAGAAAATATCATCTACATGGCGCATATATTAGTGGATTTTATGCACCAAATATCACCGGGTTATTATTAAAAAATACCAACCTAAATAATTTTCAAAATATTTTTTGGCAGAATAGCTTATTAGAAGGACGATCCGTACAAGGACCGATGTTGCAAGTGACACACGATAGTTTGCAATACTTAAGCGCCGACGATATTCGGGCTATCCTGAAATATTTACAATCCCTTCCCAGCAAAACTCCGCCTAAACCACAAGCCAGCCCTGATCTCGGTAAAAAAATTTATTACCAATATTGTCATCAATGCCATTATCAGGGCAAAGGGCCTATTCCCGGCGCACCTAAATTGGGCGATAGAGGTGACTGGTTAATTCTGCTGTCATTAGGAAGAGAACAGCTTTATGAGCTTGCTTTCACTGGAATAGATGGAATGCCAATCAAAGGCACTTGCACCGATTGTCGCTTCGAAGAAATTAAACTCGCTGTGGACTATATTCTCAAACAAAGCTTGCCTGAAGGAGCACCTTAGTGATTAAAGAGCATCTGTTTTTTGCTGGGTTCCCTTTTGGAGTCACCCCCACCAGTCAACAAATTTATCAATTACAGCTATTAAGTTTTTATATATGCTTAGGAATATGCATGGTCGTTTACCTAGCCTTGCTTATCCTTCTCATTAAATACCGCCGCTCCCGCCATCAACATTCGCAAACGATAAAACCCTCCATTTTTTTAGAAATGGCGTGGATTATTGTCCCTTTTATTTTATTAATCATTATGGGAGTCCCTGCCACAACGATGTTATTTCAAATTAACAAAATCACTTCCGGTGAAATAACCATTAAAATAACGGGCTTTCAATGGAAATGGCGTTACGAATATTTGGATTCAGGAATTGAATTTTTTAGCAATCTTGCTACTCCTTGGCAACAAATGCACGGCAATCATATCAAAGGCCGCTGGTATCTACTTGAAGTTGACCAGCCTTTGGTATTGCCAATTCATACCAAAATCCGTTTTTTAGTCACTTCCAATGACGTCATCCACTCCTGGTGGGTCCCTGATTTGGGAATCAAACGCGATGCCATACCCGGTTTCATCTATGAATCCACCGCCTGGATTGAAAAACCAGGGATATACCGCGGCCAATGCGCGGAATTGTGCGGAATTAACCATGCTTTTATGCCGATTGTGATCAATGCTGTCACTCCAAACCAATATGAAAAATGGCTAGCCGAAAAAAAATCCTCCATGATGGCTACTTCCGCAACCAGCAGCGATGGCAAAGCGTTATATCTTAGCCAATGCAGCGCTTGCCATTTAGCAAATGGCAAAGGCCGCCCCCCCTACGTCGCTTCATTGCAAGGTGGTAAATTAAGCATAGGCCCAGTGCGAGCTCACATTGAAATTGTTTTGAATGGGAAATTGCAAAGCGCTATGCCCGCTTTTGGCCAGCAATTAAATGACGAACAAATTGCCGCAATTATTAACTACGAAAGAAATTCCTGGGGCAATGACAATCGCCTGAAATATGGCGATCAAGCCGGAGGCTATATTAGCGCCGCTGACGTAGCTAAAGCCCGCGGAACACATGAAAAGGATGTTTAAATGCTGAGAAAAATTTGGAAAACGATTTCATATTGGCTTTATACTACCGATCATAAAGATATCGGCACGCTTTATTTAGTATTATCTTTAATATTATTTTTTACCGGCGGCGCCATGGCCGAATTGATTAGAACTCAATTGATACATCCCGGCAATCCATTTTTAGAACCCAATAAATATAATGAAATGGTGACAATGCACGGATTAATTATGATATTTGGCGCAATTGTACCCGCTTTAGTTGGGCTGGCGAATTGGCAAATCCCCTTGATGATCGGCGCGCCAGACATGGCCCTGCCGCGTTTAAATAATTGGAGCTTTTGGTTACTGCCTTTTGGGTTCATCCTATTATTATCCACTTTATTCATGGCGGGTTCCGCGCCCAATTTTGGCTGGACTTTTTACGTTCCTCTTTCCACTACTTTCGGCCCTCCCAGTACGGATTACATGATTTTTGCTATCCATATCTTTGGGATATCCTCCATTCTATCCTCGATCAACATTATCACCACCATAATTAATATGCGCAAACCCGGATTAAAAATGAAAGAAATGTCTATTTTCTGCTGGTCTTGGTTGATTAATTCTTTTTTATTACTTGGAATCATGCCAGTCCTGGCTGGTGTCGCCACCATGGTGCTGACTGACCGGCATTTTAACACGGCATTTTTTAACCCTGGGGGCGGCGGAGATCCGTTATTATTTCAACATTTATTCTGGTTTTTCGGGCATCCAGAAGTATACGTCATGATTCTTCCGGCTTTTGGCGTGATCTCCGAAGTCATACCGGTTTTCGCCCGTCAACCCCTTTTTGGGCGCATTTCGATGATTTGGGCTTTGGGTGTCATCGCATTTTTATCTTACATCGTGTGGGCTCACCACATGTTTACCACAGGCATCCTGCCCATTTCGCAATTATTTTTTATGTATGCCACCATGTTAATCGCAGTCCCCACCGGCGTTAAAATTTTCAATTGGACTGCCACTTTATACAAGGGCTCAATCAGCTTTGAAACCCCCATGTTATTTGCACTGGGTTTTATTGTGTTATTTACGATTGGCGGTTGCACAGGAGTGATGGTGGCATTAGTCCCGGCTGATTATCAATATCAAGATACATATTTTATTGTGGCGCATTTGCACTATGTATTGGTTTCAGGGTCATTATTTGCCATTTTTGCCGGTGTTTATTTATGGCTGCCAGAATGGACTGGTCGCATGTATTCTGAAACGGCGGGGAAATGGCATTTTTGGACATCTGCATTTACTTTCAATATCACTTTTTTTCCAATGCATTTTTTAGGCCTAGCCGGTATGCCGCGCCGAATTCCTGATTATGCACTGCAATTCACTGATCTCAATTTCATAGCCACAATAGGGGCTTATTTATTTGGAGCGGCGCAATTATTTTTTCTTTATAACCTATTTTATTGTTTTTCCAATCACCGCTATCACAAACAGGCTAGTTTATAGCGTTTCCCGTTTTTAACGAAAAGAATACCATCTATTTAAACCATGATTATTAAATACTGTTTGCGCTGACTTTCCTTGAAATTAGCATATAAACTGTTAGACATATTACAACTAATAGTAAATACACTCCGGCCAATGGCAATTGAGTGTTTGATTTTAATAAGGCTCCCGCAGAAGAGCTTAGACTAGCAAACATTGTCATAAATGCCCCGCTTAAAGCATTGGCCGTGGCGGCATTTTTGGGGAACCAAGAAATATTGCGAGCAAAAAAGTTAGGGAACACCAACCCCCCAAAGTAAATTAAAATAAATGTCTGTGTCAACAAATTAGGCAGATTAATGGCGTGCCAAAATGCAAATAGCACCATAATGACGGTATTTATCAACATTAGCCATAAACAAAACTTCACTTTGACATGGAAGTTGATGTTAATTAATAAACGATTGGTTAAATTGCCAAGAAACCAAGCCAATCCCATTAACAACGCCATGTGACCAAACTCAATGGCGGAATAATGCAAAACATTTTGCACTAAGAAAGGGGCGACTATACTAAATAAAATGGCTAATGACCATAAAACGCCTAAACAAACTATTCCGGCCACATAATCCAAGTGAGTCATCATCATTACAAAAGTTTGCTTGATTTGATTTAAATTCAGACTTCTTTTTTCCGGCAAAGTTTCTGGCAATATTAATAGCACTAAAATAAAAGCGATTAAGGCATAGCCAAATAAAAAATAAAATGGAGCTTGCCAACCAAAGTAGTGCTGTAAATATCCACCGATTGCCGGGGCAATAATCGGCCCTATTGACCAGCATAAAGTCATGTAGTTCATCATCTTATAAAACTCTTTGCCGACAAATAAATCCGAAAGGACTGCCCGCATAGGTACGCTCACAAACGCCATGGCCAGTCCTTGTGATATTCGTAAAGTTAATAGTAAATATATATTGCCGGACAATGGAATCAGTAAGCTAGTCAACAAATAAATTACCATCGCTATAACAAAGGGTTTTTTGCGCCCTAAAGTATCGGTAATACTGCCTGCGAATAACTGCCCTACTCCGAAACCTAATACATAAAGGCTAATGCTAAGCTGTACTAAAAATTTGTCTACATTAAAGTAATTCGCCACGGCAGGTAGGGACGGCACATAAATATCTATACTTAATCCAGATAGCGGAATTGAACATATTGCCATTGCCGCCCATAAATAGTGTTTTGACTGAGTTGACATATCAAGCCCTCTTTTTTTGTTTTTTGCATTTATTGTAGATATATTACAATTCAGGTAGAATATATCAAAGCAATGCAAAATATTCAATAATGGAGACCATATAGTATGAAAAAAAAACCTGACGTCGAAGATTATGAATTTTTATCTAAATTGATCATCGGCATAGGTGAAGTAGCTGAAATTACCGGCATTCCGCAACGGCAATTACGTTATTGGGAGCAAAAAGGCATTATCCATACTATAAACGATTCTGCCAAAAATTCGACCCGGCGGTTTAATTATGCTGAAATTAAACGCATCATTTTAATTAAACAGCTCATAGACGAAGGCTTCACTTTAGAAGCTGCCAGCAATAAAGTAGCGCACCGCTTTAAACTCCTTAATGTAGTTATTCAAAAAATTAAAGGCAAAGGTGAAACGTCTAACGAATAGCGGATCCATACTAACCATTGCTTTTAACTAGGACTATTTGCTGATTTGACCTGCGAAACATTAATATTCACAGGCGGGCGATCCATTTTTATTGTATTTAAACTATTGAATGCCTCATTAAGGAGTTGAGCTACTCGCTGATCTCGCGAGGCTGGCGAGGAACCGCCAAACACCACGGCGATAAGCCGCACTCCGTTTTGCTTCGCTGATGCAACTAAATTAAAACCTGAACTATGAATATAACCGGTTTTAATCCCATCCATCCCCGGATATCTTTCCATAAGATGATTATGGTTATGGTAAACTGTTCCATCATAATCAAAATTTTTCAAACTAAAAAAAGCATAATATTGCGGAAATTGCCGGAATAACGCACAACCTAACAGAGCCATATCATAAGCACTGGTGGTTTGACCTGGATCAGGCAAACCCGATGAATTATTAAAATGAGTTTGCCTCATCCCTAATTGTTCAGCTTGTTCAGTCATGGTCTTACCAAAATTTTCCTCACTTCCGCCCAAAGCTTCCGCTAACACCACAGCAGAATCGTTGGCGGAAAGAGTCACCATACTCATAATGGCGTTTCTTACGGAAATAGTCTGACCAGTCTTTAAACCTAATTTGGTGGGCGATTGCACAGCAGCCTTCTCCGATACCAACAATTGTTGGTCCAAAGTTAAACGGCCTTCATTTAAAGCTTTAAATGTAAGGAATAGTGTCATCATTTTGGTGAGCGAAGCGGGATGGCGAATGCTATTGGGATTAGTAGCATGCAAAACTCGACCACTTTCAGGTTCTATCACAATATCAGCATACAAACTATCAATCACGAGTGGGCTTTGAGTTTGCGCCAGCGCGGAAAAGGGATTTAATAAAATAATAATAAGATTAATATATGCGAAATATTTTAACATCCTTGTCTCCCTCTATTTTTGATTTTCTGTTTAAAATTTTAGCAGACGAATTGAATTTTTGTATCCCTTATATAAAATAGATGACACAAGGAGTGTGTCAATGAGAAAAAAACGATGGGTTATTTGTGCTGACGGCACCTGGAATGAGCCTGAGCAAACCGACCAAGGCATGCCCAGTCCCACCAATGTCTCAAAACTGGCTGCCGCAGTTTTACCTTATGGACAAGACCAGGCTCCTCAAAGCGTTTTTTATCATTGGGGCGTAGGGGAACGCGGCGGCATTAAAGATCATGTGTTCGGCGGCGCTTTTGGTGAAGGGCTGTCTAAAAATATCCGTGAACTTTATTTTTTCTTAGTCGAGAATTATGCACCAGGTGATGAGCTATTTTTGTTTGGCTTTAGCCGTGGAGCTTATACTGTACGCAGTTTAGCGGGACTCATTCGAAATTGCGGGATTTTAAAACCGCTCTATTCAGCAAAATATGGCGAAGCGTACGAACTTTACCGGACCCGTAATCGCGAAATGCACCCTAGCGCACCACAATCGGTGGAATTTCGAAAAAATTATTCCTGGCCTGATTTTAATATTAAATTCATAGGCGTTTGGGATACGGTAGGCGCCTTAGGTCTACCATTCTCTCATTGTAAATACTTTGAATTTCATGACGTTGAACTCAGCAGCCATGTCGATTTTGCCTACCAAGCTTTGGCCATAGATGAAAATCGCCAGCTTTTTGTGCCTAGTTTGTGGACAAAACAACCCACCTCCCCTCCAGAGCAAGTTCTTGAGCAAACCTGGTTCCCGGGCGTTCATTGCAACGTTGGCGGGGGTTATACTGATTGCGGGCTAGCGGATTGTGCATTAGATTGGATGTGGCGGAAAGCGGAATGCTGCGGCTTAGGATTGGATTCTCAACAAAAACCAAAACCAAATTTTCAAGGCAAGCTGAGAGATTCCATGACCTGGTACTATCGTTTATTCGGTTCTATATCACGAATTCTTGGGGGTCAGCTACCCAATAGCTATGAACGGCTGAGCCATGCAGCGAAATTGCGCTATCAAATCTCATCGAATTATCAACCCAAAAATATGATTGCTTTTATGAAAAAATACCCTGAATTAATCGAAAATGAGATCAAATAAAATACCTAAATTTCACCATTCGGTGAGTAAGATAATCCTGGCTCAAGCCTAGGTAATTCGGTTAAGTTAATCGTATTTCGAAAGAAAACACAATTCGTTATGCTATAAAGGCAATGGCTTGCTTTATTTTTTAATGATCGCCACCTAGACTTCATACTTTTTTGAGAATGAATCCCATTTTGCAAGCTTCTTAACACAATCATTGCCCCAGTGTTGACTAGAGTCATCACTAATGGAAGCGTTGCACTTAAAATAGCCGCGGAAGTCGATTTCTTATTCCAATCCAACTCATCATAAAGAGAGTTTCCCTCTGAGTCAGTTCCTCCCAACAATTGATAAGGCATATAAAAACCAAACGAATAAGTTAAAAACAAAACGAAAGGCAGTGCAAGTTCCTTTAACATTCTTTGGCGCAAGCTGCCTTCCGTACGCAGGGAGGTATTACAAACTAAATAAGTGGTGCACATCACTATCCCATCAACAGAATGATTGCTTATTTTTAAAATGTACTTAAGAATTTCTAGCGTAGTTTCAGGTTTACTTGAATTGGGGAATACCATAAACCAATATAAGAGATCGGCAGTGATCACTAAGTGCATATTTAAATTTCTAAAAGTGGTCATGGAATCATTTGGCAAGGTGACAATTTTAGTTTCGGAACTAGTCAGCGGCCCATCTTCATCCGAATCACTACTATCGATAGTGGTATCAAAAAGGTTATTTACTACAGATTTTGGTTCATCATAGTCTTCGTCTGAATTAAGCGGCTCATTGATGCCTTGTTTTCTCGACGCTTTTAAACCAGTGGAAACATCTATGGAAGCCTCTACCATTAAAAAACTATCTTTCAAATGAGTTAAATAGCCAAACCATAAAAACACATAGCCCAATTTAGGCTCAGCGTCATTTTTCACGATTTCAATCGCATTAGTTATGAAACTTAGGGTAGGAATGATAATCTGTATTGCGCTTTTAATCCCGAACCAGCTAGAATTTTTTTTCATGCCATGCTCCTTGCAATTTTGAAAATTATTTAGCAAGATTATCAATAAAATTAATTTAAAACAAGGGTATACATTATTGCTGTTATGTCAGGTGACGGCTAAAATGATAATAATCAATTGGATTTATTCCAGGGAACAATTATGAACAACAAATCATTGCCCTTTTCGGTTAGATATGTTTTTACTTTGGGAAGCATTATACTGACTTTTTATGTATTGATTATACTTCAATCAATTATTATGCCTTTAATCGCTGCTTTAATTGTTTCCATTCTCTTAAAACCTCTTTGTCTTACTATTGAAAAATTTAGAATCCCTAGAATCATTAGCACCTTGATGACAATAATACTGATGTTGTTGATTTTAGGCATTCTAACTTATTTTGTTATTCTTCAAATTAAACAAATTAATAATGATATCAACGGAATAACCGAAAGCGTCAACGCCGCGATAGATAAAATAAAAAATTGGATTTCCCTTAAATTTAGGATAGCGGAAATCAATCAACAGAACTACCTAAAAGATGCATCCAATACCTTCATTAAAAATAGCATTTCATTCGTTCAGAGCACACTTTCCAATACCTTCCAATTTATTGTCGGGTTTTTTTTATTTATTATTGGGGTATTTTTTTTCTTATATTATAGGGGTTTTTTACTCCTTTTTTTATACAAAGCGATTAAATCCAAAAATCATGACCACCTCGAAAATATTTTACAAACAACGCAAATCATTATTAGAAAATACTTGATTGGTTTCATTACTGTTCTGATGATTGTGGCCATTTTAAATAGCATTGGGCTTTTATTATTAAATTTAAAACACGCTGTTTTCTTCGGCACATTGGGCAGCATTCTTTTAATCATTCCCTATATTGGTATTACCATAGGCGCTTTAATTCCATTTCTGTATTCTTTAGCCACCGCCAGTTCTTTCTGGCAACCCATTGGGGTAATATTAGTATTCTGGTTTGTCCAACTTTTAGAAGGAAATTTTATTACTCCCTACATCGTTGGAAAACAAGTCAGCGTTAACCCCTTTGCTGTTTTATTGGTGTTATTCTTTAGTGGTACTTTTTTTGGATTAATGGGTATCATTTTATCTATTCCTGTCCTGGCCATTTTAAAAATTGTCTTTGATGAAATTAGTCCGCTTAAACCTTTTGGCTTTCTCTTAGCCAGACCCGATAAAAGACTGATCAACGACTAGCACTCTCAGTTACCTTATAAGTCACGGTAAAATAGGGAGTTGCTCCTGGCTCATTACTCAAAAAATTTTTAGCATTGAAAGCATATTCCTTGAATTCAGTTTTTATAGCATTTCCATATTAATGGGAAACGCTATAAAACCATTAAGGCAAGTTTTTAAAAAAGATTTCCCTTGTTGTTTATAGACAAATATTGCTCCTTTTCATTGATCTTTTTAAGATTGTATTAATAATTTTAAAGTAAGTTATATAAAATTTAAAAATAAACTTCTATAGAGTAAAAATATGAAACCCACCCCAGAGCAAATTAAAGATTTTTTTGTTTCGTGCGGTAAAATGACCGCAAAATTATCCACTCACATACCTAGCTTATTGAATTATAACGAAAAAAACTGGCAATATCGAATCACACCTGCTGATTTAAGCAAAATATTCCAGTGGATATGCGACAACGAGACTGATATTACTCGTTTCCTACAAACTTTTCCTTATAAAGTCCTGCGCAAGTATAAAGAGACCAGTTTGTATTTAAGCTTTGAACTGATAACGGATGACGAAGGCCACATCCACCTCATGCTCAATTCTAAAAGTAAACGGGCGGCGTCATCTACTGGCGAAAGACAAAAAGACCCCGAATTAACCGCTAGCGAAATTAAAGCAAACAAGAAAAAAAGTAAAGTTATTCAGCACGGCAGTTATAAAGAAGTCCAATATTGCTACCAATGGCAGGCAGGGATGGAAGATCTATCGATTTATACCAGCTCTATCTTTAAATTAAAAAACAAGGACGCCCTAGCTGAAACTCAACAAGAAAAAAGATTTAGAGACCTATTAGGAAAAGACTTTTCAAATAAATTGATGATCGGTTCTTCCAAAAACGACAGAAAGTGTTATTTTTACACTCCATTGGCGGTGAGCGATCAAACAAGCTGGTCCAGAGATTCCAGTGCTTATGGTTTAAAAGGCATGGATCATATTTCTTTTTTAAACGTATTGTACAAACAAGCTTTGATTTTACAGAGATTACAAAAAAGCGGTGTGATCTGGCGGGATTTAAAAGGAGAAAACTTTTTAATGGTGTTAAATTCCTCCAAAAACTCCCTTAAACCCATCCCTATTGATTTTTCTTTGTCTCGAACAACCCAAGACCCAAAAGAAAAATTAAAAAATGATTTTGGGACTTTGTCTTATATTTCACCCTGGCATGATTATTTTATTGAATTGCGCAAACTCAAACAAATGGAATTGAAATACCAAAACGAATTAGACATTGAATTTAAACTCATAAATGAATTAAATAGTGAACTAAACACAGACCGCTTTGACAATCTTCATTGTCAAATTTATAAATACAAAAAAGCCTTCAGTGAACAAACTAAATACCTGCAATATTTATATGGAGATCGCATCGCAGTGGCAATAAATATAATTGATTCGTATACTAAAATTGAAGATTTAAAAGCCGCTACTTTTTACGAAAATAAAGATCGTCTATTTCTAGCCTCACATCGGGATGATGTCTGGGCTTTTTCTAAACTTATGACCGAATTAATCGCGATTCGTTATATTGAAACAAAAGATATCCATCTTAAAGCCGAGCTTAAGCAAATATATGATTATTTTTTAGAAAACATGAAAAAACCCTGGCAGGATATTCATACCGGGGAGCAAATAGTCATGCATTTAATCAACATGTTTAAGACTATGAATATCGAAGTGATTGATAACCCCGTTGAAAATAAACCGACTAGACAACCACCTAAAGTAAAATTATCTCTCTTAAATACTAAAAATACGAAAGAGTTCCCCAATAAAGTCACTGTTAAACTGCCCTGCTCTTTTATATTTTAACAAGACTCCCGTATGTCATTCAGCGTAAGCTAACCGTGGATTTCAGTCTGCGCTGAATGACTACAAGAATATCGAATATTACCTACGAATTTTATAAACAAATGATTATTAAATAATTTTTTGTAGGCAAAATCGCACATCAAAAGGGATGGCAAACTGACATATTTTGTTTTTAAAAAAGAGTTTAATGAAAATATTGGAAAGTGGCAGGAACCACAAAAAAGGGGTTAGCCAATGCCGCAAACACTGGCTAACGTTATTTTAGGTAATGACCTAAGTTTTATTACCTTCAATACAAAGAATTTTATATAAAATTCATGTAATAAGCAATAGGTTATTACCTCAACTCTGTTTGGAACAAGGTATGAGGTTAATATGTGTAAAAAAAAGGGACGTATACAAAAAATCACTTTTCTCGTCATGGGAATTTTAATGGGGGTGGTTCAGTATTTAGCAGCTGACATCCACGATTATAAACTTAATTTTAAGGAAATCACTATCACAATACGAGTCTAAAAAAACAATTACATTTCATCTAAAGTGACAACACCGTGCTTAATCGCCAGAAGCAATAAACTCATATCACTATCGACATTGAGTTTTTGAAAAATTCGACTGCGGTAACTATGCACGGTTTTGTTACTTAAATGCAATTTTTGTGCTATTTTTTTAACTTCGACACCTCGAATTACCATCAACATCACTTCCATTTCTCTATCAGATAAATCTGAGAAATGTTTTTTATATGATCTAACACCGATTTTTGAAAAAATTAAACGATTTGCTACGGCGGGATAGATAAAAGACTTACCAGCATGGGTGGTTTTCAATGCCTGGACAAATTCGTCACGGGTAGCGTTTTTGGTTAGATAACTTAAAGCACCTGCATCCAGTAATTTAAAAGGAAATAAATCATGACTTACTGCCGACACGACAGCAATTTTCATGGAGCTATCTTGAGTCAGAAGACGATGAGTCACTTCCAAACCTGAAATATCTGGCAAATTGACATCCAAAACCACGACATCGGGTTTAAGACTGCGTACTACTTGCACACCATCCACACCACTACCCGCTTCTCCGATGACCTGAATATTTCCCTCAGTTTCTAATAATTGACGCAAACCTGAGCGCACCAATTCATGATCATCAATTAAGACTACTTTTATCATGAAAAACCTCTGGAGTAGAGATAACCCCCACCTTTAAAGATAGCACAACCATTTAATTTTTATAGGACCTATACCAGGGTTTTGTTTTGAATAGTCAATACTAGATCTTTTAATCGCCAATCTAATTTACAAAGTTGTTTCACTAAAATAGTCAATTGCTTTGTGGTGATTGATGATTGCCCTTGTAATTTTAAAAAAACTTCACCAAATATAATGTGGTCTTGATCGCGTAATTTTACTTGCGCATCTTCAATAAAAGGATGTTTCAATCGATTTTTAATGTATTTACCTATATTGTAGTCTTTTTGCTCAAAAATGGTAAGTCATTCCTATGCTCGCTACCCCCAAATTATAAACAGCGTAAAAACTGCCTTGTAGCTGGACAGTTAAATCAATTTTATTTGTTACAGCATAACTTAAACCCATCCCCTCAAAAGGCAAAGTTTCGCTTTGAGCGTCAGTATCCAGAGAACTGGTATCGGTATACATCGCGCCTAATTTAAAAAAAATCGCCGCTCTTTGAGCGAACGGCACATTCAGTTTGATAGCGGCGTAAGGCACATTTAAGTGGCCTTGTTGCTCACTTCGATAACTCTGCGCAAAACCGCCCTCCAGACCAAAATGCGTGGTAAAACTATATCCTAAATCAGCTCCCCATGCCCATCCACCTGACTCGGAATAGTCACCGTGATAAAGAGTGACAAGAGGTCCCACCAGAAAATTGGTCCCGACGCGCATGTCTCCATACCATCCAATATGTTGATTATATGGAATTATTATTGGTTCTTGCTGACCAAACGCCAATACTGGTTGGATTTCCACCAATAGGGCTAGAGCGCCTATAATAAACAACTTATTTTTCATATTACGTCTCACTTTAAAAGTGGTCATATTTTAACACAATTATGAACATCGTTCAATACGATAACTCGCCGTGACCGTACAATCTGCTGATGGAATTGTTATAATGATTTACTTAATTAAGGAGTATTAATGAAAATATTTGATTTCACTCTCAACATTAAACAAGGACAAATGACGTGTGTTAATTGTTCTAAAACGATTAGTAACGCATTAACCCATTTTTTTGCCGAAAAATCATTAAATACTGTCATAGCAACCAATTATCGACAGAACCAAATCCGATTTTCTCTTATGTTAAATAGCCAGGAAGAGGCGCATTCAATTGTGAGTGAATGTCAACCCGTGCTAACGGGTGTGGGATTTGACTATGAGTCTTATCAAATCAATAATTCAGCTATAATTGACTCCAAAACCGTCATCTTCAACTCTAACAAGAGCGCCACCAGCAATCGGGAAATTTTATTTTCTATACCCTTAATATTATCCGGCATATTTTTAATGCTGGCTGAACATTTTGAATTAATCCCATCGGTATCTTCCATTTATGGTCTTGGCGCTCAAACCGGTATAGGTATTATGACCTCTATTATTTCGGGTTTAGCTGGTAAAAATCATCTTAAAAATGCATGGAGACATCGTTGCGCTCCTTCTCAAGGGGCAATGGACTCATTAATCGTTTTAGGCTGTGTATCCGCAATTTTATATTCATTTTTTAAAATTTTTACCTTCTCTATATTTAACAATAAAGAAAAGATGACTTTTTTTGATGTGCCTTTAGTCACATTAGGTTCGCTCAAACTCAGTCATGGCATTCGAGATAAGCTCCATGCTCAAATTGAAGAAAACCTCGACTTAATACAGGATTCCAAAGAAAATTTACCCAAATGTGTGCCCACATGTTGGGAAGACGATATTAAAAAAATTATCGATAAGCCCGAGTTGAAAGCACATCAGTTAAATCTGGAAAATTCCTACGTTCATGAAATTGATATAGGCTCAATCATTTGTGTTGATCCAAATGAAATAGTTCCTATAGATGGTATTATTATTTTACCGATTGAATACGAAGTGCAAGAATCGTTTTATGGAAAAAAAGGTTTAACGCTAAAAAAAATGAATGGGGTGGTTTATGCTGGCAGCATAAATAAAACTGACAAGCCCATGCTTTTAAAAACAATTTGCCAAGTCGAGGATAACCACATTCGCAAAGCCTATGCCAGTGTGAATATGAATAAGTCTAATTCAAAAATAAATTTGGAAAAAATAAGTCAGTATTTTTTTAGAAGCGTCTTAGGCATTGCCCTGGGCAGCGCAACGGGATGGTTCATATGGGGGCCTGCTCCCAGCGATCAATATGCAGCACAAGTTTTTCTTTCGGTTATGCTTAGCGCCTGTCCGTGCACCTTGGGTTTAATTGATATCGGCGCCAGCGTCACCAAATTAATTGCTTTTAATTATGGTATTTTAATTGAAAAAGACCGGGTTTTGTCCATTGATCAATGCACGGATGTTTGTTTTGATAAATGCGGTACATTAACGACAGGCGAATACAAATTCAAAGAAATTGCCAGTATCGATAACTCTTTATCTCAACAAGATCAGCAAAAATATTTGAAATATGCGGCAATTTTAGAATCTCAAATTGATAAAAAAGATCGTAGTGCAGTGGGGCGAGCAATTTTAGAAACGAGGAATGAATTCAAATCGGATTTAGAAATTAAAGACAAGGTTTGCACGGAATTTTCCGATAATATTTTTAATCAAGGTCGCGGTGGTTATGCAAAAATAGATGGACATCAAGTGGTGGTTGGCAATATCCGTTTACTAAAGCATTATCAAGTTGACGTGAGCCAAGATTGGCAAAAATTGGCGCTGAAATATACCACTAGGAGCGAGCTTCCCATCTTTTTAGCCATTGACGGAAAGCTAGCATGCTTATTGATCTTTGAATCCCAATTAGAAGAAAAGCAGTTGCTTCGGCCATTTACACGTGAGGTCATTGAGTGGCTGGTGAAAAATAACAAAAACATTCATTTTCTTACAGGAGATAGCAAAGAACGCACCCAAATTTTATTGGAACAGTTTCCAAACTGTAAAATACAGATTGAAAGCGAACAAACTCCGCTCAGTAAAGTAGAAAGGATTCAGAAACTGCAGCAATCAGGGAGGTTAGTCGCGATGATTGGTGACGACAAAAATGATGCTGGCGCAATCAGGCAGGCAGATTATGGATTGGCGATTGATACGACTGCGCAAATTCGAGATAAAGCGGATGCGGTTTTAAATGGCTCTCTTAAGAGCCTGTGTCAATTGATGCGTTTAGCTAAAATTAATCGCCGTGGTTACCAACTCTCTCTGCTTTGGGCTTTTGGGTTAAATAGTTTAACTATATTGACGGCTTCTGGGATCTTTTATCCTCAAACACACCGCTTACTCAATCCGATGATAACTTCGGCCACAATGGCGTTTTCATCAACTATTCTACTTCTTAACATTGGTTTATTTAATATCTTAGGGCGGTGTGTTATGAAAAAAATTGACCGTCAACTAACTCAAAAAATACAAAGAGATCCTTTGCGCAGACCTCTTTTACTCAGTTTTTCAGAGAATAATCCAATCAGCTCAAATGAAACACCTCATTTAAGTTTAAATTTTGCCATCGATATCGAAACCTAACTGAGTCTATTTTAAAAATGTTGACACCGCTTGATAAAAGGCTTGGGGTTGTTCAACATGCGGGATATGACCGGCATTGGCGATCGGTATCAACTGAGCATGAGGAATTCTAGAGGCAGTTTGCTTTCCTAATTTCGGATAATTGCCTAGTTTATCGCGGATTTCAGCAGGCGCCCAATTTTTTGCAATTGCTGTTTTATCCAATTGGCCAATAATTAATAGTGTTGGGACTCGCAGATTTTGAAATTCATACAGAACCGGCTGAGTAAATATCATGTCTGACAATAAAGCTTGATTCCAAGCAATTTTTTGAAAATCAGATCGTGTCAATAAATCGGTATTGATCCAGCGATCGTATTCCGGTTTCCATACTCCATGAAATTGTTCCTTTTTTTGAAATTCTCTAATACTTTTTGGAGTTTGTTTGAGCTCCTGTTGGAAAAGTTCATCCACAGAATGATAAGGGATATAAAGTTTCCAATCTTCTAAGCCAATCGGATTTTCTAATATTAACGATGAGACTTGGTCAGGATACATGAGCGCATAACGAGTCGCCAGCATGCCGCCCATGGAATGAGCGATGATAATGGGTTTAGAAATATGCAAATAATTTAATAATTCATTCGTATTTTTAGCCAAATCTTGAAAAGTGAATTGATAGTGATCCGGTTGAGAGGATAATCCAAAACCAATTTGATCTGGAACTATCACTCGGTAACCTTTACTGGTTAAAAATGGAATGACGCCTTCCCAATAGCGGCCGTTATAAAGTTTACCGTGTAATAATAAAACCGTTTTCCCATTCGGTTGTTGAGGTTTAACATCCATGTAAGCCATTTTGATGATTTGGTTTTGACTTTGAAATTCAAAATAGGCAACAGGATAAGGGTATGGAATTGGCGGAACCGCAAAACACGGTAGAGAGAACGCTAACATCAAATTTAATAAAAATGCCGATATAACTCTCTTCATAATAATCTCTTTATATAGTTATAATTGTTTTACCAGTGTGGAATACTAGCATTCTATGTTCAAGGAATCAAATAATCGACAAATGCATTTCTATTTCGATAACTATATAGTCTAAATAAAAAATTTTATGGTATTATGCTAACAAGAACTTGTAGGAGCGAGAAGTGAAGGATTATTTATTCGAATTGGATTTAAATCGATGGGATTCGATCATTTCTCCTGAAATAGCGCGCGAAGCCGTTAAGGCGTTAGAGAATGGGAAAGTCATTTATTTACCCAACTTAAGTTTTCGTCTGGACGAGGCGCAAAAAAATTTATTTACTCTAGATTTAAGCCCCAAAAAAGCCAAAAATATTAGTTTTAATCCCAAAACTCAGCAATTAAGCGGGATATACCAAGAACCTTATATTGTTTCACTCATTATTTCAATGATGCAGCGGTATTTTAATTACAGCGCCAGCTTACTTAATAATTTATGCCCTCAATATTTACCGGTGCAAAGCTGTGGCCGGACCAGTTTTCGTCCGGTGGAAATTCGTGGCAGAGTAGCGCCATCTTACCGTAAAGATGACACTAGACTGCACGTAGATGCTTTTCCTTCCACCCCTGTAAATCAGCTAAGAATTTTACGCGTATTTACTAATATTAATCCTTACGGCGAAAATAGATTATGGAATCTAGGAGAGAATTTTGCTGATGTAGCCCGACAATTTTTGCCTACGGTGCGTCGCCGCTTGCCTTTTGAGGCGGAAATTCTCTATGCGATTAAAGCAACTCGAAAAAAACGCAGCTTTTACGATCATTGCATGCTGCAAATTCATAATAATATGAAAGCAGATCTAAACTACCAACAAAATTGCCATTCAGTGTCAGTAAATTTTCCTCCAGGCAGCACTTGGATAGTATATACTGATTTAGTTTCTCATGCTGCTCTGGCAGGACGATTCGTGCTTGAACAAACTTACTACCCTTCCCTGGAAAATATGCTCAACCCGCATTTGTCTCCTCAATTTCAATTGGAACAGCAACTAGCCTAAGCAAATAAAACATCTAAACCTTCACGATTGATATATCGTGAACCCCTGATTTGGATGCTTACCTCACGATATTAACAAACTAAAACAGCACGCTTTATAGCATTTCCCGTTAATATAGAAATGCTATCTTTTTTTGATGCTGCGCCGGGCAAAGCCGATGCTCGCATTTAAGGGGAGGAATCGCGATTCCGCATTCATATATTGACTTTAAATAGGTCTGAGTCACCGTGTTCAAAGGCGCTAATATTATTCATTGTCACCATGGCGATATTGGTTAACGCTTCTTTAGTAAAAAAAGCTTGATGGCCAGTAATAATGACGTTTGGGAAGGTTTGTAATCGCGCAAAAAGATCATCTTGAATAATGTCTTCTGAAAGATCTTGAAAAAATAAGTGCTCTTCTTCCTCATAGACATCAAGCCCTAAATAACCAATTACTTTATTTTTTAATGCGCGAATAATGGCCTTAGTATCAATTAGCGCGCCTCTACCTGTATTGATTAACATAACCCCCGGCTTCATGTAGGCAATGGTTTGTTCATTAATCATGTGATATGAGCTATTGTTTAATGGACAATGAAGACTAATGATATCGGAATTTTGGCATAATTCCTTTAGAGCAACATATTGTATTCCAAGCTCTAAACAAGCCTCGTTAGGAAAAGGGTCAAAAGCGAATAAATTACAGCCAAAACCATGCATAATTGTTGCAAAAACACTACCTATCTTCCCTGTGCCGATAATACCGACGTTTTTGCCATGTAAATCAAAACCCAATAAATTTGTTAAAAGAAAATTTTGTTCTCTTACTAAGTTAAAAGCACGGTGAATTTTGCGGTTTAACGTTAAAATTAAACCGACTGCAAATTCTGCTATGGCATAAGGGGAATAAGCAGGCACCCGGACCACGGTCAAACCTAAATCATTTGCGGCAGCTAAATCAACATGATTAAAACCCGCTGAACGTAATGCAATTAAACGAATTCCATTTTGTGCGAGTATATTTAAAACGGGGGCGGAGAGATTATCTGTCACAAAACAACTTACGGCGGAAAATCCCGCAGCCAATAAGGCAGTTTGTTCATTAAGAGCAGCCTCAAAAAAAATCAGCTCATGTTGATGAGATTGATTTGCCGCTATTAAAAACGGTTTCTCATAATCCTTAATACTAAACAAAGCCACTTTCATTATCATTTACCCCGTTAATGAGTGATGCAAGAGTCGTTGGATGTCACTAACATGGAGAACTATCAGCGCAGAAACATCGATTAAAAATAATTATTCTATTTTGACGCTTCGCCAATAAAGCGTATTGTAACATAAGATGAACAATATACCGAAATTCGTTTTACCGAATATTTCATGTTATTTTATTTAAACTGTGAAGACAGATTCTAATTTATCTTTATCGTGTACATTATATTTATCGCGTACATTATATTTATCGTGTACATTATATTTATGATCATGAATAGAGCCCATTCTTCTTATTTTTGAAATTTTATAAAACCAATACCCACTCTTGCCATACAAATAAACTCCATTTAACAAAATGACGCTCCTAGTTGATGCTCTAATTCAAAAAGTGCGATGAAGTTGTTGCGATAATGTACAGACTTAATTGTTTATTAAGAATTATTGCATATATTGCTTTGATTTTAATCAAAATCAAATAGTGAACTTATGAAAAGAGAAATAGAAAGCGATACCGAAATAAAAGTTATCAATCTGCAACCTGGAGATATTGTCATAGAGGTTGAAGTTACTTCTGAGGGTGGACTAGAACCAAAACATACTTGGATTTTTGCCAGTAAAGATCCAGTAGTAGCACATTCTGCGACTGGCGGTGATATAGGCATAAGAATACGAGGAGTTACTCGGCATTCTTTTGATCAGTTAGTTTTTCGTAGTAATAAAGTGGTTATTCTCCGCTGCATTAATAAAAAATTAAACGAACTCATTATAAATGTTGCTGAAAGTTTTGCACCTGTTTATAAAAGCGAAGAACGTGAAGAATTAAAAAAATTGAATGTAAAACCTCATAATCCTGAAAAAGTTAATGTTTGGAAAGAGAAAAAAATTAATTACACGCCTTATAGCATGGTAAGAGAACAAAGTGAAAGTAACGAGCTTAATCAATTTAGATCAGTAAGAGATGCTTTACGCACTGGGATAACTAAAACAAAAAAAGCGCCATTAAGTAAAATCTGTGGTGTTAGTTGCGATGAATTTGTTGGCTTCACTATTCAATCGGCATTGGTTATTTTTTTGTTGGATAAAAAAGTTACTCAGTTAGAATATCTAGTAGAAGCTATCAGCGCTACTCGCAAGGAAGTTGAACTTAGCTCTGGAAAGAAAAAAAAAGCCAAGGATTTGTTAGCACAATTTTCTAAAGAATTTAAGAAGTTATCCGAAGAACAAAAGCTTCCTAATGAAATAAAGCGAACTGAAGTTTTAGCAGCGATTTCTCATTGTGTTAAGGGAAATACTATTAAAAATTCCATGCCATTTTGGGAGAGCTTGTCTTTATTTTATAGATTTGAAGGTGTATTTTCCATAAACCCTTTTGTGGTTCAACTGCAATCTTTGGCAGAATTAATAACAGTACCAAATAATTCATTGCCTTTTCAAGATGGAGACCCCGCTTCCGATAGTGAAAGTGATGAGTCTATTCTTCGCAAAAATTCTATGGATTCAAATTCTGACGATGGTCTTGACAATATAAAAAAAAATCTTGCACAAACTTTAGCGGAATCACAAAATGAAAAATCTTCAAATAGTCTAGCAACTTTAAATTTTTTTTCTCGTCACTCTATTTCATTATCAAAAGATGACTTTAAATTATTAGAAAGAGATCAAAGAAAAAAACAACAATTGCTGGAAAGACGACGCCATAGCTTTTACTTGTAGCAAGCTCCGTGCTTATGTATACTCCACAAACAATTTGAATAACATGTGGATAATTGAAAATCCCAATCTTTTTAAAGGTAAGGGGGTTACAAAAACCTACACTGTAGCAGACTTTGGCAAACATGGGTAATTTTCAATTTTGGATTTATCTTTTTCAGCTAAAAGCATTAGGGCAGCAAAATTTTCATTGGCAGCCATAAAGTAAAGAGGCGATAAATTAGTAACCGGCCTTGAGCCTACTTTGGCGTTATATTAATCAATAGTTCGATGAGGCTTATCATAAATCCCATGTTGGAGCATGATTATCCTTAACTTCGACCAGCACTCATAAGTGAGCATTAGTCGGGTCATTGCACCGCTTTCGCTTCTAAGTCGGGCCGCATTCACTTTTTCTATTACTATTTTTTATTATCCAAAATTCATTGATAAATGGAGATGGTCTTAACAAATTCAACTTGTTTTCCTAAGCCGTGTTTTAGATATTGAGGTAGTCAGCGAGCGCCATACCAAAAGTGGCCTTAGAAATTTCAACCGTTAATATAGCAAAATCTTTTGATTTCTGAACACCGCGATTTTTCCATTCTTCAGTCAATTCATCACGAATTGCTATTTTTCGCATATGCTTTTTAATCCAAGCATCGGAATAACCTTTAGCTTTATACAAGTGCCTAGTACGTTGAGTAGCTAGCTCAGGGTTCTCTATTTCTTGCACCCGTCCCGCAACCAATTTGTGCTAACCATCGCTTAAACGGTTCCGCCTTTGGAGATGGGATAGATTGGATAATGCAAAAAATACCTGCCGTGGTTCGACCTCTTCATGGCCTTCTTGATTAGCCACTTCTTCCGCCATCAATGGCCAAACAAAAGCTTAATTTCTTCATCAAGTAAATATTAAATGACCGGAAATTTCTGCAAGTCATTAATAATTTGTTGATATAATAGAATAATGTTGTTATAGTATCACTACTTAAACATATTTAACAATTTCAACAGGGAAAACATGAAATTGATTGGGAAAATATTTAACGCATCAATTGATTCTGGCGCTAAAAATCCATTAGAACTTAAATTGTTATTAAATCCTGAACTCAAAAAAACATTAGCTGTGAAAAAAGAGCCAGATACATTATATTGGCGTGATGATAAAAGCTGGAACAATTTTGCGAAAGGAGATCACCCAACATGGAAAGATTTATTGGAATTTGAAACCCTTTATATCTTAAAATATCCAAACGACGATGATTTTAATAATGAAAAAATTAATAAAATCGGTAATATTATCTATTCGACTTATAAAGATGTTAGTAACAATTTTAAACAAAATTATTCAGTTGAAGTTTTTCGATATTTCCGCAGTAGTGAAAAATTAATAAGCTTCTTTAAAATAACAAAAGATGAATCTTTAGCTCTTTTTGATTTCAATATCTCTCCCTTCCCAGAAGTTCCTTTACCTGTAGTACTCACATCTGCTGTATTTCGTATAAAAGAAGAAGATTCTTTTAATAACCTTAAAAAGGCTGTAAAAAATTTATCGGAGTTATTTAATCATCTACAAAAAGATAAAATTTACCTCTCCAATCAAAAATCTTTTATCTCCGATTTTAAAGAAGCGGTTAAACAATATAGCGAAGCTTTAAAGAATGCAAACATATATGAAGACCGAGTTCAAATAAGTATAAGTGAAAATAACATTTTTCCAGAAACTCAGCTTTTTAACGAAGAAACTGATAAAACAGAAGTAAAAAAAGGTTTAGATGAACATAAAAAATTATCTCAAAATAGAATGATCATGTTACCAACCCTTCAAAATTCAGATAAAGGATTCATCGATAAGGATGAGGCTGCATTGGTATATATTGCAGTCAATAAGCTTGAACGAAGCTCTGAAATTGAGGACTTAGTCAATACGGGCCTAGACAATATACCTCACAAATTCAAGAAAGCACTTGAAATTATCAATGTCGGCTATTATGAAATCAAGAATGATGATAAAGAAGGATATCATATTGTAATTCTAAAAAAAGATCTGCCTATTGATTATTCTAAAATAAAATACAGGATTCAAACTTATTTAGCTACGAAGAAAAATTCTATCAAACAAGAATCAGCTAACAAACTAATTGAATTGATCAATCAAGCCGACAAACCCTCTATTAATAAATTGATTTGTTTTAAGGCAAAAATTGCCATATTTAAAAAAGATTCGCGATTGAATAAATCAATATTGGGTAAATCTAAGTTTCAAACCATGTTGAAAGATATAGAAAAACAAATAAATGAAATCAATTCATTTCAATCAGAAAGCAAACCTACTTTAAGCTGCTCTTAATAAATCGAAAATTGTATCGTTATTTCCGTAGCACGGCAATTTAGCCTTTTACTGTTTTATTGCACAATCAAATTTTTCAATATTCCAGTGTGCATCATGCACTTTTTGCCGCTTTGTTTGAATCGCTATAAGGTTTATCTATGCTTTTTTTGAAAGCCGAGCCGCCTTTCCTAAGATTTTTTAAAATCCATTTTTGAAATTAACCAGGATTTATCTTTCACATCCATACATTAAAGTTTGAACGGCAATATCCTCATCTATACACTGCTAATAATATTAAAGCTGGATTAGTTTTGTTAGGGAATAAAATATACAGTTCTGGTCGATATAAAACGCAAACTACTGTAGAAACAGTGGTGCGTCATGCTCAGCAATCTGTTTGTGTCGCTAAATTTTCTTCACTGTCAAAAATTATATGTGGAATAGATGGATCGGCATTATCGGCAAGAGCATTAAATAAAGCGATTGAATTTAGCCGATCTTTCTCTGCTAAATTATGTGTTACTTGTATTATTTTGTTACCGGACGTCAGTCTTCCAGGAATAAACCATATTAAAGTTGGAAATAAAGCGAAGGAAATTAGTGAAACCATACAGATATTTTTGCAAAATTTCGATTTTTCTGATATTAAAGTGGAATATCACTATCCTTGGAGTACTACCGCTCACGTTATTTTGGATACTGCTGAAGATTTTAGCTATGATTTAATTGTGATTGGGGCGAAAGGACAAAGCTTGCTGTATAATATCTTAATCGGCAGCACCACCGGGAAAATCCTCCGCCATGTCCCATACTCATTACTGGTCGTAAAATACATGGTAAAAAATTGGCACACATTAGATGTGGCGCAAATCCTGTCATTGCTACAAACCAAACTTGACGGATTAACCACAGAAACGGCGCAACAGCGTCAGCAACAGTACGGTTATAACCGCCCAGTTCCACGACAACAGCGGCATTGGATTCGGCGCTTCCTTTCGCAATCTCAAAATTTATTGATTTATATTCTTCTGGTAGCAATGGCAATCACATTATTTTTAAGAAAATGGATCGACGCCAGTGTTATCTTTATCGTAATTTTTGTGAATGCGTTGATTGGTTTTATTCAAGAAGGGAAAGCGGAAAAAGCCCTGGAAGCTGTACACAAGCTGTTATCAGTGCAAATCACCGTGATTCGAAATAATAAACGCTTAGTAATTTCTGCTGAATTTCTTGTTCCAGGCGATATAGTGATTCTACGACCAGGTGATAAGGTCCCCGCTGATCTACGTTTACTAAATCTTAAAAATTTACAAATTGGAGAAGCCATACTCACAGGTGAGTCAACGCCCGTCGAAAAGGTTATAAAAACTTTACCTGCGGAAACGCCCGTCAACGAACGAGTCAATATGGCGTTTGCCGGCACCTTAGTGACCTCTGGATATGGCACAGGTGTGGTGGTCGGTACCGGTCAGAATACTGAAATTGGGCGTATCAGTCGCTTGTTAGTTGAAATTGAACCATTGACTACGCCATTGTTGCGAAAGATAGCAAAATTTAGCCAGCAATTAAGTATTGCCATTATCAACGGTGCAGTTGCTCTATTTCTCTTTGGGATTTTTATCCGTGGTTATGGATTTAAGGAAATGCTGATGACCGTTGTGAGTATTGCCGTAGCAGCCATCCCTGAAGGGCTGCCGGTCATTTTAACCGTCACTTTGGCTATTGGCGTTCGCCGCATGGCTCAACGCCGCGCGATCATCAGATATTTGCCTACGGTAGAAACATTAGGCTCGATTACTGTGATTTGTACAGATAAAACTGGCACACTAACCCGTAATGAAATGACTGTCAGTACAGTTTGCATGGCTAACCAATATTTTCAAGTCAGTGGTGTAGGCTATAGTCCGGATGGAGACATTTGTGTAGACGAGCAACCGGTTGAAGTCAATCAGATGACTGACTTTGCGCAATTATGCCAGGCAGCGGTGCTCTGCAATGATTCAAATCTTCACTTTATAAAAGACCAGTGGGAGTTACATGGTGATCCCATGGAAGGCGCGTTGCTCACTTTAAGTTGGAAAGCGGGCTTTGACCCTGATTTATTGCGTAAGATGTTTCCGGTTACTGACATTATCCCTTTCGAATCTGAGCATCGAATTATGAGTACACTACATCATGATCATGAGGGGAATGGAATTATTTATATCAAAGGTGCGCCAGAAAATATTTTATCGCGTTGCAGCAAGCAGCGCGTAGAAAATGATAATTATCCTTTTGATCACGACTATTGGCATAAAAGCATTGACAAAATTGCTCAGAACGGTCAACGCACTTTAGCCATCGCTTTCAAATCAGTTTCTGCAAAGCATCGAACACTTCAATTTGCAGATATTGATGCTGAATTTATATTATTAGGTGTTGTGGGTATTATCGATCCTCCGCGGGAAGAAGCACTTACAGCAGTGGCGAAGTGTCAAACAGCAGGAATTCGTGTCAAGATGATTACCGGCGACCATGCAATAACAGCCCGGTCGATTGCCACTCAAATGGGGATTGGCGATGGCTGCCATGTATTAACAGGGAGTGAACTCAATCAGCTAAATGATCAAGATTTTATAGATAAATCTGAACAAATTGACGTATTTGCCAGAACTGACCCCGCCCATAAGTTACGTCTGGTTGAGAGCTTACAATCTCGTGACCATATAGTCGCTATGACCGGGGACGGCGTGAATGATGCGCCGGCACTGAAGAAAGCAAATGTCGGCATTGCAATGGGTTTAAAAGGCTCTGAAGCCGCCAAAGAAGCCGCCGGCATGGTATTGTTGGACGATAATTTTGCTTCAATTATAGCAGCAATCAAAGAAGGAAGAACCGTTTTCGATAATTTAAAAAAAGTGATTACGTTTATGTTGCCTATTAACGGAGGAGAATCCATCAGTTTGATTGTTGCTACCTTGTTAGGATATTGGTTGCCGATTATCCCCCTCCAAATTTTATGGGTTAATATGATCAGTTCAGTAACGCTTACGCTGGCGCTCGCCTTTGAACCTGCCGAAGATAGAATTATGTTGCAACCGCCCATTCCTGCTCATAAACCACTATTATCCCCGCGATTGATATGGCGACTCGTGCTGGTTTCTTTACTTTTTTTAGCCAGTATTTTTGGAATTTTTCAATGGGCTCTTCATCAGAAACTTTCCATCGAAACTGCCAGAACTTTGGCGGTAAACACATTGGTTATGCTGGAAATCAGCTACCTATTTAGTTCTCGTTATGTCCACGGACCGTCGCTCACTCTAACCGGGATACAGGGAACTCCGGCGGTACTGATTGCTGTATTTTTAGTTTTCGGGTTACAAATATTTTTTACTTATACTCCTTTCATGCACTTTATTTTTGAAACTGAATCGCTTAATTTCATTCAATTAGGATGGATTTTTTTAATTGGCGTAATTGGGTTTGCTATTTTAGAAATAGAGAAACTGCTGATTATGAAATTAATTAACCATTAGTCTATCGCCAATTGTTGCCCAATCCGAATCACTTCGATCACTTCTTCAGGGGAATTTGTCTTTCGCAAGCGTTCCATGACGTAATCGCTATTTTCCAACCCTATAATATCAGACATCAAATGAAGTTGAATACGACCGATACCGCTTGGAGTTAGCAGTAAAAAAATTAACTCAGCACGCTTTTTCGTTTCATCAACAGGAATTCCTGCGTTGGAGCGAGCAAAGCTTAAAATCGGTTTATTAATTTCTTCAATACGTCCACGCAGTATAGCGAGACCATCGCCAAAAAATATAGGCATTATAGCGCTACGCTTAAGGACATCCTGAATAATTTCTTGCTTATTGAAAGGAAATTCACTTGTGGGAATCCGATTAACAATATGATGAATTGCCTCCGATATAGAATTTGCCTCTAGATCAAATAGGATGCGAGCCGGGCTTAATGTATCTGCCAGTGATATAAATTTACCGGTTCGCGCCATATCAAATTCATCACCAATTTTTCCCACAATTTCTTCAAGAATATCCTCAATACTTAGAATTCCCGTCCATCTGTCCTGTGTATTAACCACTATCGCCATGTGTTCATAAGAGCGCTGGAATCGATTAAGCGCTTCCTCCAGTAACCAATTTTCTTGAATGAATAGATTTGGTTTTGCCAATAGTTTAAGACGCTCCGGCGTTATTTCATTATCTTTTAGAAAAATTAAGTTTTTTATATGCAAAATACCCACGGGATGATCGTCCTCTTGTTCAACCAATGGATATCGTGAGAAACCAGTTTCACTAATCAACTTTTTATTTTTTTCCCATGGCGCATTAAGTCTAATCACTTGTACCTGATCACGAGGCAGCATGGAATCTTTTACTTTAATATCGCCAAGGTCGATTACATTTTCAAACATGAGCAAGCGGCGAAATGAAATCAGTTTTAAGTGTTCAAGTCTTTCAAATAATATTTTAATATCGGCTTTGCGCGGCAAAAGCAGAGAAACAATGACACTGATTAAAAGGATAAAAATAATTAAAGCCAAAGAAATAGTAATGGGTAAATGATAAACATCCGTTAATAGCATTTTTGCACCGAGAATGATAATAATTGCTGCAAATCCATAATGAAGAAAATAAAACGTGTTCACCAATCCAGAAACCGCAAAATAAAGCGAACGCAATCCTAATAAGGCAAAAATATTAGATGTATAAACAATAAATGGATCAAGTGTAATAGCAAAAATGGCAGGAATTGAATCGACCGCAAAAATAATATCTGTTGACTCAACAGCGAGTAATACTAAAAATAACGGAGTAGCTAATAATTTTCCATTTTTTAGAGTAAAAAAATTGTTGCCTTGGTAATTGTCTGTGACAGGAATAAATCTTCGAAAAAAAAGAATAAGCCAATTTTTTTTTGGATCGAAATTTTTATTTTTTCTAACGATCATGCTAATGCCCGTTAACAGTAAAAGCCCGCCGAACAAGTAGATGCTCCAATGAAAACGATTTAGAATGGCCAGTCCTGCCAGAATAAAAGTGGCGCGCATGATGATCGCGCCGATAATCCCCCAAAAAAGAACTTTATGCTGATAAACCGGAGGCACTCCAAAAAAATGAAAAATCAAAATAAAAACAAAAATGTTGTCTAAGCTTAATGATTTCTCTACCAAAAAACCTGTAAAAAATTCTATCGCTGCTTGCATGCCACGCGGGTGAAAAAAAAATATACCGATATTAAATAATAAAGCCAAGCTAGTCCAAATCCCAAACCAGCTTAGCGCTTCTTTCGTTTTTATGACATGGGGTTTACGTTGGAATACGCCAAGATCGAGGGCGAGCATAGCTAAAATAAATAATGTAAATCCCAACCAAAGAATAATTTGTCCATTAAACATGAATCTTTTTTCCTTGTTATCCGATTAACTGGATGAATGCCGCAATTAACACCCTGCCGAGGCAATAGTTAAGAATCCATGTTAAGAAAATTTTATTCATGATACCCCATTCTGTGCCTCAGTATCCAATTTTTTTATAAAGTTTATTACTCAGTTCAAAAGAAATCCGGTTCAATTTCACTTTTCCAAAAAAGCCGGAGTGAATTTACTATGGCGGCAATATCAATCGCTTCCTGGAGAATAGCTCCCCATACTGGGGAAATAAATCCTAAAGCGGCAAAACCCATGCCGATGATACTCAGTAACATGCCTCCTACAGCGCTTTGCAATACGATTTTCCGAGCCGATAAACTGAGATGGATAAGTACATCCACTTTAGTTAACGAGTTTTCCATCACAACTGCTCCCGCCGCCTCTGAAGTTACGCGACTATACTGTCCAAATGCGATTCCAACCGTTGCCGCAGTTAAAGCGGGTGCATCATTAATCCCATCACCCATAAATAAAGTAGGCGCTGCCTTAACTTCCGTTCGTACAATTTCTAATTTTTGTGCGGGGGTTTGAGAGGCATAAATTTCAGTAAGATGGAGCATATTTCCCAAATATTTTACCTCAGATTCACGATCACCCGACACTAACATAATTTTATTAAACTGATGCTGCGGTTTAAGGTGTCTGATAAATGATTTACTTTCTTTGCGCACACTATCGTGAAATTGAAAAGTTGCAGCGTATTGATCGTCACATAAAATGATACTTTCTAACCCTGCCGCAACCGGTGGAAGATAATCCATTAATTGAGGATGAGTTTGCGATAATTTTTTTCGATGAGTGATTTTAATTTGATGATTTCCTATGACGCCGTTCAATCCTTGACCGGGCTTTTCGGAAACGCTCTTCGCGTCCAATAGTATTAGTTTACCGGCTTCTGCTGCTTGTAAGATAGCGCCGGCTAGTGGATGTTTGGAATATTGTTCCAAGCTGGCAGCATTCTGTAGTACAAAATTATCAACAAAATGATTACCGGTAATGATTTCTGTCAATACCGGTTTACCATAAGTTAAAGTGCCGGTTTTATCAAAAATGGCAGTTCGGCAGGTCGGTAATCTCTCTAATACAGTGGGGTCTTTAATGATGATAGATTGTTTGGCGGCCATGGAAATCGCGCTAATTAAGGTAATGGGTATGGCGATCAACAACGGACAGGGGGTCGCAATGACTAACACTGCTAAAAATCGAATAGATTCACCTGTTAAATACCAGGCTGCCAAAGCTAAAATAAGCGCTACGGGAGCAAAAACAGCGCCGATTTGATCTCCCAAACGCCGTAGCGTGGGCCGCTTTTGTTGAGCTTCTTCTAACACTGTAACAATGGAAGCATACCTGGAATCAGTGGCTAACTTCTGAGCACATATTGTTAAGACGGAGTCACCATTGATTGCGCCGGATATGACGGATACGCCCGGGGCTTTTGAAATTTGATAGGGTTCACCGGTAAGATAAGACTCATCCATCGTTCCCAGCCCCTCAATGACTTCGCCATCGACAGGACAAGTTTCGTAAGGATATATCACAATTTCGTCCCCAATCCGAATATCTGTTAAAGGTATATTTTCAATGCCTTCGGAAATTTTACGATGCGCAGTAGCCGGCATGCGCTCCGCCAGCGCCAATAGAACCGAGGATGCTTTGCGCATAGCATAAATTTCAAGTAGTTGACCACCAGTCAGCATGAGAATAACAATGACAGCGGCAAGATATTGGCTCATGATCACAGCCGTAATGATCGCGATGGCTGCTAGCAAGTCCGCTCCAATATTTCCTTTTAGTAATTTTTTAAAAATGAAGAAAATAGAAGGGATACCTGCCAAAATAATGGCCATCCACAAGGGTAAATTGGGGGGCGCAAAGGCTGTTATTCGAAATACAATAGATAAGATAATTGCAATTAATGAAATCGCAACCAGTATTAGCTGAAATTTATTTCGCTCCATGATTTCTAATCCAGTCTTAACGGCGTCACTCTCCAAAAGTGACCGCTAACAGTGAAAAAATTATTTAGATAATCTCATTAGCTATAAGATACTTTCTATGCTATTTTTACTTGAAGATCAAGGAGGAGGATGATGATGTTTAAACATGCTGTTAATAAATTGTTCATATATCTCATTTCAATAATGAGCTTAAGTACCTGTACAACATTATTTGCAGAAACCAACCCAATTGATGAAAAAAATGGGGGGGTCATTCAACAAATATTCAATGAAGCTCGATCCAATGAGAATTGGAAATGGGCTTTTTTAACTGGAAAACATGCACAAATAGTTTTTATGAATATTTCCTCCTCTACCAATCCGAAAAATGAAATCGGCATGGAAGTGCATCCATTTGATCAAGTTATTTTGGTGGTACAGGGCAATGGTCAGGCAATATTGGCAGGAAAAAGCTGGAAAATTAACCAGGGCGATTTGATTTTTATTCCACAAGGGGTGCATCATAATGTTATTAACTTAACGCCCAATAATGCACCTATGAAAATCATGAGTTTTTATTCAAGCCAGGATATCCCCGCAAAAGCAATATATCCTCAAAAAACGCATGAACCAAAGGAATAGCGCCAGAGGCATTTTGACCGCGCTCTATAATCGGCTCATATCAATACCAACCTTTCCCTAGTTGCATTTAGGGTAACATATTGTCAACACTGATCCTGATTGTAATAAAGGATTATTATGAATCTCCAAGCTGAATATCAGTCCAAGTTGATGACGGCTGAAGCAGCCGTGCAACTGATTCCTAAACGGGGAAATCTTTCCATCGGCATGGCTATGAGTGAACCTCCACTCTTATTGCAGGCTTTGGAAAGAAGAGCCCGCCCCAGATCAAGCAAGGCAATTGAGGCGTTAAACGTTTATTATATGCATTCAGAGCGTGCGTCTAGAAGCACTATTTTTAAGTATGAAAATACCCAAATTTTTAAGCCCCATCCATTTTTTTTCGGTAAAACCGAAAGAGAATTATTGGAACGAGAAAGAATAAATAAAGAAAAAATTCTCTATTTTACCCCTGCTAACTTTAGCAAAGTTCCCGAGTTAATAGCCGATGTTCCTATAGATGCATTTATCGTCATGGTTTCTCCTATGGATCAGTCAGGATTATTCAGTTGCGGGACCAACTGTGACTACACCATTCCCACCGCTCGTATTGCTAGAAATTTGATTGTCGAAGTCAATTCCAATATGCCTCGAGTCTTCGGCGATTCCTGTTTACATTTATCTGAAATTAAAGCCATTGTAGAAAATAATCAGCCATTGCCGGAAGTTTTAGTCAGGACCAGCACGTCTATAGATCAGCAAATCAGTGCGCATCTACTGAATTTGATTCCAGACCGGGCTACTTTACAAATGGGAATCGGCGGAGTCCCTAATGCAATATGTGAAAAACTTCGTAATCATCACGGCTTGGGCATTCATACCGAATTGATTACGTCAGGCTTGGTGGATTTAATCGAATCGGGAGCAGTGACCAATAAATATAAAAATATTAACAAATACAAGAATATTTATACTTTTGCCCAGGGCGATAAGAAAGTTTATGATTTTTTAAATGATAACGCCATTATGGAAATTTATCCGGTCAGTTATGTTAATAATCCGCATGTCATCAGCCAAAACGATCATGTCATTTCCATTAATGGATTTTTACAAATTGACTTGACCGGTCAAGTCAACTCAGAGGGATTTGGCGGTAGGCAGTACAGTGCCCCTGGAGGGCAACTGGATTTCGTTCGCGGCGCGCAACTATCTAAAAATGGTAAGTCTATATTAGCCGCTTATTCGACTGCTCAAAACAGTGCTTTATCACGCATTGTTCCGCATTTGGATGGCCCCGTGACGACTCCCAGGGCTGATGTCCACTATGTAGCAACCGAGTACGGAGTGGTTAATTTACGTGGGAAATCTATATCAGAAAGAGCGCTGGCGCTCATTGAAATTGCACATCCAGAATTTCAAGAAACTTTGCTAAATGCAGCGAAAGAGGTGGGTTATGTTTGAGGCCAATAATATTTTCTTAAATAATTCTCTTTTTTATCTTATAACCGCTGTTATATTGATGGGGTTACGCCATGGTTTTGATTTGGATCATTTAGCTACCATTGATGCCATGACCCGGACAACAGCAAATAATATTTTTATTTCCAAATCCACTGGACTATTATTTTCTCTTGGGCATGGGGCGGTGGTGATTATCATGAGCATTATGGTGGGTGGTGGATTATCTCAATTTAAACCTTCTCACACACTTGAACTTTTTGGCGAATGGGTTTCTATCTTTTTTTTATTTGTTTTGGGGTTAATTAATCTATATAACATTTTTTTCTTCAAAACTGGAAGCGTTAAAATAAAAATAACTCTGTGGATATCAAGACATTTAATTAAAAATTATTATCAGGCTTTATCAATTTTTGGAATTGGAGCCTTATTTGCCATATCATTCGATACCCTGAGTCAAATTACATTATTAGCATTGTCAGCATCAATACAAGCAGGATGGCTTTTCGCATTGGTGATTGGCGTTTTATTTATGTTGGGAATGATGTTGGCGGATGGCGTAAATGGTTTGCTGATAGCACAAGTCATTTTTCGTGGCAACAAAATCTCCGTGACAGCCTCACAAATCATTGGGGCTGGTATTGCCTCGTTTAGTCTGATAACCGGAACCATAGGATTGATTCGATTAGTTTAAGGAACATTATGGACTTTATTATACCCTTTGAAAAAATATCAATAAACGATGTCAATATAGTCGGTGGGAAAAACGCGTCTTTGGGTGAAATGATACAGCAATTAACTCAAAAGGGTATTCGAGTTCCGGGTGGCTTTGCGACTACCACCGAAGCTTATTGTGTTTTTTTAAACGAAAATAATTTAACGGAGGTGATTTATCCATTATTAGAAAAATTAGATATTCACAACTTAAAGCAGCTCAATGAGGTCAGTTCCGACATCCAAAAAAAGATTATGAATGCAAAATTTTCTCAAAAATTTCGACAGGAAATTACTCTAGCCTATGATCAATTGACTGCAGCAAAAAAAATGAGTATGGCGGTGCGCTCTTCTGCAACTGCTGAGGATCTTCCGGAAGCTTCCTTTGCTGGGCAACAGGAAACTTTCCTGAATGTTCAAGGAGCTCAAAATATCTTGCAAGCCATAAAAAAAGTTTATGCTTCCTTATTCACGCCTCGTTCTATCACTTATCGGGTCAATAATCAATTTGCACATGAAAAAGTCGCTATTTCAGCTGGAATACAGCACATGATACGCAGTGATAACGCGACCAGCGGAGTGACGTTTACTCTCGATACTGAATCAGGTTTTCGTGAAGTCGTATTTATTACCGCCGGATACGGTTTGGGAGAATTAATTGTACAGGGAGCCGTTAATCCTGATGCTTTTTATGTTTTCAAGCCGCTACTTAAGTTAGGCAAGCCAGCGATTATTAGCCGTAAAGTCGGTTCAAAATCTTATAAAATGATCTATGCTAAAAATAAAAATCGAACTGGTGTGAAACGAGTTAAAACTAGTTTATTAAATCAACAACAATTTTGTTTGACAGATATCGAGATACTACAGTTAGCTAAAATGGCTTTAATCATCGAGGAGCATTACGGCAAGCCAATGGATATTGAATGGGCTAAGGATGGAGAAGATGGTAATTTATATATCGTTCAGGCCCGTCCGGAAACCGTTAAATCGCGTCAATCTCCGACTAAGATTGAAAGATATATTCTTAAAGAAAAAAGTACGATAAAAACTCAGGGACAGAGTGTAGGACATCAAATCAGTAGTGGTACAACTCGTTTAATTCTTAAATCAGGCGACCTAGATGTGCTTCAGGAGGGGGAAATATTAGTAACGGATACTACTAATCCCGACTGGGAGCCAATTATGAAAAAGGCGAAAGCGATTATTACAGATCATGGCGGGAGAACCTGCCATGCAGCGATTGTGGCGCGTGAATTGGGTATCCCTGCTATCGTCGGTTGTGGCAATGCGACAAAACTACTTCAAGATGGAGAATCTATCACGGTATCCTGCGCCGAAGGTGCAAGCGGTTATGTTTATGCCGGAATATTGGCGTACAACGTTGAACATATTGAAATAAAAAATATGCCAGAAATTTCAGTAAAAATCGCTATGAATTTAGCCAATCCTGAACAAGCGTATAACTTACAATTTTTGCCTAATGACGGCATTGGCTTAGCGCGTTTAGAATTTATCATTGGTAATTTGATTGGTATACATCCGAATGCAGTATTAAAATTTTCTGATCTGCCTATTTCTTTAAAAAATAGAATTAGGAAAGAAACTAGTGCATATCCATCACCAGTTGAATTTTACATTAGTAAATTATGTGAAGGTATTGCTACTATTGGTGCAGCATTTTATCCTAAACTAGTCATCGTTAGATTTTCAGATTTTAAATCGAATGAATATGCTCATCTGCTGGGCGGAGGGTTATTTGAACCCAAAGAAGAAAACCCGATGCTCGGTTTTCGCGGCGGTTCTCGTTATATCAATGATCGTTTTCGTGAATGTTTTGCATTGGAGTGCCAAGCCATCCACCGAGTACGAGAGGATATGGGTTTGACCAACGTCCAAGTTATGTTACCGTTTGTCCGCACCGTTGAGGAAGCGACGCGCTTAATTGGTATATTGAAAGATTTTGGTCTAGAGCGTGGAAAAAATGGCTTAAAAATTTATATGATGTGCGAGATCCCCTCAAATGTTTTATTAGCGGATGAATTTCTAGCATTGTTTGACGGGTTTTCTATTGGTTCAAATGATTTAACCCAACTGACTTTAGGATTGGATCGAGACTCAGAGTTAGTAGCTAACATCTTTGATGAGCGCAACCAAGCGGTTAAAATTTTACTTCATCAAGCCATTTTAGCTGCAAAGCGTCAAAATAAATATATCGGTATTTGCGGTCAAGCCCCTTCGGATTACCCGGAATTGGCGCATTGGCTAATGCAGGAAGGCATTACCAGTATTTCCTTAAATCCTGATTCCATAGTGTCCACATGGCTGAATCTGGCAAAAAAATCTCCTTAACGATCGTAATAATATCATTATTTACAAATTTAGATCACAGCCAAATCGATAAGTTCAGAAAGTTGACCGCACGGTTAAGTTGACATGAAATTTTATCTCATGTATCGTAAATCGACGGCCTTTTCAGGCATAAATGATGCATAACAAAAAAGGATTGCAGTTGTGTTTAAACATTTAAAAATACTTTTCGCCACTGATTTTTCATTAAATAGTATACCGGCTTTAGAAGTTTACAAGCTCTTACAGAAACAATATAAAATTAATTTAACGCTGGTCCATGTAGTAGTTTCGTTCTGGACAAATTGGTTTTCTTCAGGGAACTGTGAAAAGGAAGCTTTACAAAGACTTCATTTATGGCAAAAAAAGATTCTAAAAGAAAATAATTCTAAAAAACTTAAAGTTTTAGTGGGAAATCCTGCGGAAAAAATTATTGGTTTTGCTAACAAGAATAAGCCCGATTTAATTTTAATCGGGGTAAAAAAACATAAAAGAAATACGCGTTACCGAACTAGCGATACCGCAAAAAATGTCGTCAGATATGCCGAAAAAATTTCAGTTTTAGTTTGCAAGTCTCAAACAATTTCGCGAGTACTGTGTGGTATTGACGGTTCTCCTCATTCAGCTAAAGCCTTACAAAAGGCGATTGATTATTGTCGACAGTTTTCAGCCCAACTCCATATAGTCTTGGTATTACCGCCTGTTGATTTTAATCCCTTAGGGCTTAGCGAAGTTAAAATAAAAAAAGAAGAAAACATATTCAGAAAGAAATATATTGCTAAAATGAAACCTTTTTTAAAAGAATTTAAGTTTTCGGGTATTAAGGTCAGCAAACATTTTTTATGGGGGTTACCTGCTGAAGTTATTTTGGATCTGGCTGAAGATTTAGAAATAGATCTGATTGTTTTAGGAGCTAAAGGTCATAGTAAATTACATCACATTTTTATAGGTAGTACTACCGAAAAGGTTTTAGAGTATACACCATGTTCTTTGCTTGTAGTCAGGTGATTTGCGAATGTTGCTCGCGGTTTTAACCGGATTTTTAATTGCAGCCTTGATCCCATTGATAATGACACAGCTAAAAGGCCGCTGGATTAGCTGGATACTGGCATTATTCCCCGCCGCGTTGTTTATCTATTTTATCAAATTGGTTTCTAAAATTATGCATGGGGAAAATTTTACCGAGAATACCCCTTGGGTTGACATTCTAGGAATAAACTTTTCTTTTTATGTGGACGGCTTAAGTCTACTTTTTGCATTGTTAATCACTGGAATTGGTATATTAATCGTTATCTACAGCTGGGCGTATCTAGCTAATCACCGTTATTTAGGGCGCTTTTACAGTTACTTGTTTATTTTTATGATTTCCATGTTGGGGCTGGTATTAGCCAATAATTTAATTTTATTATTCATTTTCTGGGAGTTAACTACGATTAGTTCTTATCTTTTAATAGGTTTTGATCATGAACGCCTTGTCGCTAGAAAAGCTGCCTTACAAGGATTATTTGTAACAACTGTCGGGGGATTTGCATTACTTTCAGCAATTATTTTGATGGGAATCAAAACCGGAACTTATGATATGCAGACGATTATTCAAGGAAAAAGTGTATCTCAGAATGTTTTTTTATATCACGTAATTTTAACTTTAATATTAATTGGAGCATTCACAAAGTCAGCGCAAGCACCGTTTCATTTCTGGCTTCCTGGAGCAATGCAAGGTCCAACTCCGGTAAGCGCATACTTGCACTCGGCAACCATGGTAAAAGCTGGAATTTATTTATTGGCACGTTTACATCCGGTTTTTGGTCATACCAAACTTTGGTTTGTTACATTAACAGCGGTAGGCGGATTAACTATGTTGACCGGAGTTATAAAAGCCATGAAACAAACCAATATTAAAACGTTATTAGCCTATACAACTATTACAGCCTTAGGATCTTTAGTTTTTTTGCTTGCCTCAGAACAAGAAAAAGTCATCAAAGCAGCCATGATATTTTTGATTGCCCATGCCATGTATAAAGCAGCCCTTTTTATGGCAGCGGGCGATTTGCAATATCGTACATCTACGCTTGATTTAAAAAAGCTTCACGGTTTATACCAAACAATGCCTATTACTTTCGGTATTATATGCATTGCATGTGCATCAATGTCAGGGCTACCGCCATTATTAGGTTATTATGTTAAAGAACTTGTATACGAAGCAAATTTAGCGGCGCCAATTGCAGCTCATTTTTTAACTGTAGTGGTAGTATTTTCCAATATGATGATGGCTGCATTGGGGTTAATTTTAGTAATTAAACCATTTTTCGGTAAAAAACCGTCTGTACGGGTGAAAGAAGCCGATCCACAAATGTGGTTTGGAGGAATTTTTCTAGCCATATTGACCATTTTTTTAAGTTTTATCCCTAAGAATTTGTATCGAACTTTAATTGCCTCAGCAGTTAAAGCCGTCATTCCTGTCAATTATCATCAACAAGAAATGAATGATTTGACGCTTTGGCACGGGCTGACACCTTCTTTCGTCCTGAGTTTGGTAACCCTGTTAGGCGCTTTGATACTTTATTTACGTCGGAATCAAGTGAAAACAATCCTAGCATTTTTAAGTCCATGGTTTAGTTTAGGCCCCAGTTATTGGTATGCGCGATCAATAACTGGTATTGCTCAGCTAGCCCACTGGCAGCTCCAATGGCTACAATGTGGCTTATTGCGAGTTTATTTGATGATCACATTATTAACTACAACGGTAGTAATGTATATGGCATTTTTTTCGCGGCCTATCGTACCCAGCATCATATTCATTCCCACTTTTACTGGAATTCCTTTTTTTCTAGTTTTTTTGTTAATGGCCTCGGCATTATCAACATTGTGGGTCAAAAATTATTTATCCGGTTTGGTTTTTTTAGGATTATTTGGTATGGGTATGGCCTTAGTTTTTTTGATCAATGGTGCTCCAGACGTGGCGATGACCCAGGCATTGATAGAAACTCTTATAGTTATTGTGGTGGTTTTAAATTTTTATCGTCAATCACCTCTGCCGTCAATAACTAGAGAAGGATTTAAATTTTCTTTTTTAAGAGCTACAATTGCCGTAAGTATCGGTTTATTAGTCAGTGTACTGTTAATTTATATAACTAGTTATTCATTTGATGACTCTAATAGCCAATATTTTATTGAAAACAGTTTAATTAAAGCCCATGGAAGAAATATTGTAAATCTTATTTTGATTGATTTTAGAGCAATGGATACCTTGGGTGAAATTCTCGTTGTTGCTCTTGCCGCTTTGGGAATTTATGGATTGCTGCATGGAAAATTTGATAAGGTGAAACAATAGTACGATGGATTCGATCATTTTACGATGTGCTTCGAAATTTTTACTGGGTCTAATACTAATTATGTCCGCTTGGGTTTTATTAAGAGGTCATAATTCACCCGGCGGTGGTTTTATTGCCGGATTAATGACTTCCAGTGCTTTTTCTTTATACTTGATTGCTTATGGAGTAGAACAATTAAAAAAATTAATTAAGCTTGACTTCCATTATTTATTGGCTATTGGTTTATTATGCGGTTTGTTGAGTGGAGCGCAAAGTTGGATTGCAGGGTTTCCTTTTTTTACTTCTTATTGGCTGAAGATGAACAACTTGTTTTTAGGTACCCCATTGTTGTTTGACATCAGTATTTATTTAGTCATAGTAAGCAGCGTTTTAATGATAACGACTGCCTTTGAGTCAATAAATCAATGACTATTTTATTATGCTGGTTAGTTGGATGCTTAGTCGCTATCAGTATTTATTTAATATTAAGTCAGCAATTAATGCGTTGGTTATTTGGTATCGTTATTTTAAGTTCGACGATTAATCTCATTATTTTTATTGGGGGGCGATTGCAGACAATAATTCCTCCGTTTGTTTCCGCTAACTCAGTGGCGCCACCACAATTAGTCGCCAATCCTTTACCTCAAGCTTTAATTTTAACCGCTATCGTTATTGGTTTTGGTTTGTTGGCTTTTTCATTAGTGCTAGTTCGCAAAATTTGGCAAGGGTTCAAGACCTTAGACACAGATAAATTGCGTTTAGCAGAACCGGCGCCAAAAGGTTATCATGGCGAAGAGACTCATTAATGCTGCCATTATTACCGGTTTTTATTTGTTTGATGACAGCAATATTGCAATGTTTTTTTTGGCCCCTCCCCACAGGGAAAAAAATATTACATATTATCGGCGCTGTTTTCTTATTAGTCACTGTTATTTTTGTTTATTATAGCACTCTAAATAATCATTATTTAATATTGAAACTGGGAAATTATCCAGCACCATTTGGCATAAGTTTTGTGATTGATGAATTAAGTGCAATAATGTTGTTAATTACCGCAATTATGGGATTAAGCGTTGCACTTTACTCGTTAGTAGACAGAGATTTAACTCGACATTTGACGATTTTTTATCCCACATATTGGATTTTGTTGGCCGGTATCTGTGGCAGCTTCTCGACCGGTGACCTATTTAATCTATATGTCTGGTTTGAAATCATGTTAATTTCGTCATTTGTGTTAATGACATTAAGTGATTATAAGATCCAATTAGATGGCGCTTTGAAATATGTCGTACTTAATTTAATAGCCACCATTTTAATGCTTTCCGCCATTGCTATGCTTTACGGAATAACTGGCACTTTAAATATGGCAGCCATGTCAGTAAAATTGTCGGAAATTGACGCTTCCAATTTTATTGTTTCAGCCGCAGTATTATTATGCTTGGCTTTTGCAATTAAAGCGGCGGTATTCCCATTATCTTTCTGGCTGCCGGCATCTTACCATACTACTAGCGTGTCGGCTTCGGCTATTTTTGCTGCGATGTTTACCAAAGTTGGAGTTTACGCGTTAATTCGAGTTTGTACTTTACTTTTCATAAAAGAAAGTTATTTTTTGCATCCGTTATTATTGAGCGCAGCAGCAATGAGCATGTTAATTGGCGTATTGGGAGCGGCAGCCCAACATAATTTGCGCAGAATTTTATCTTTTCACATTATCAGTCAAATCGGTTATATGATAATGGGCTTGGCTATTTTTACACCTCTTGCACTATCCGCAGCCTTGTTTTTTATGATTCATAATATCATTGTTAAGACTAATTTATTTTTAATTAGTGGCATTGTGCGTCAGTTTAAAGGCAGTTTTAATATAGACCGACTGGGAGGACTTTTAAAAAATGCACCATTTTTAAGTTTTCTTTTTTTTATTTCGGCATTTTCTTTAGCAGGGTTTCCGCCGTTTTCCGGTTTTTGGGGTAAGTTATTTTTACTTAAAGCTGCCTTTATTCAATCTCATTTCTTTTTGGCTGCGATTGCTTTATTAGTTAGTTTTTTGACTCTTTACTCGATGACAAAAATTTGGCATCAAGTATTTTGGAAAGCAGAAATTGAAAAAAGTCATCATAGAATTAAACCTTTAAGTCAAAATGAAAAAATCTTTATGTTTTCTCCTCTTGTTTTATTAATTATTTTGACATTGTATCTCAGTTTTAGCCCGCAATTTCTATTTCAAGCCTCAACTCAGGCATCGACTGAACTATTTAATCCACAAAATTATATTCGTGCGATATTAGGAGGTGGGCCATGATAGCATGGATATTCATAAAAAAAATCTGGCTGGTGGTAAAATTATTAATTTTTTTAGTTAAAGAAATTATAAAATCCAATATTCTTGTTGCTATTGATGTATTAACACCAAGATTTCGCTCGAAGCCAGGAATTATTGGAATTCCCTTATCAATAAAAAAAGATATTGAAATTACAATACTCAGCAATTTAATTTCCTTAACTCCGGGAACTCTTACCTTGGATATCTCTTCCGATAGAAGTTATTTATATTTCCATGCCATGTTTATTAAAGATATTAATGAACTAAAAAGGCATATCGTTTATGATTACGAACGGCGGGTTCAGGAGATTATGCAGTGATGTACTGGGTATCTTTAGGCATAATTATGTTAGCTTTTGCGCCCTGCTTTTTAAGAATGTGTATGGGTCCGACATTGGCGGATAGGGTTGTAGCCTTAGACTTAATCGTAAATATGGTTATTTCTTTGATTGCTATATACAGTGTAATAACCACCCAGTCAATTTATATTGATGTAATAATTGCTATGGCATTAATTATCTTTCTAGGTACAGTTTCTTTTGCGCAGTTCATTGAATGGCACTCCTATCGGAAACGCAGAAAAAATGAGTAATATAATAAGTTCGATATTAATTATGATTGGCGCTCTATTTACTTTAATCGCGTCTATCGGAGTATTGCGTATGCCTGACTTATTGATCAGAATGCATTCTGCAACAAAAGCGGGGACTTTAGGCGTTTCTTTAATTTTAATCGGTGTGGCGTTTCATTTTCACCAAACGTCTTTAACTTTAGAGGCGCTGGCGACAGTGCTATTTATTTTTATTACAGCGCCGATTGCTTCGCATTTAATTGCCCGAGCAGCTTACTTTAACGGGATCCAATTAACACCATCCACAATTATTGATGAATTAAAAGAAAAACAGTGAATTACTATGAATGAGGCCTTGAATGATCTGCCTCATGGACGACTTACCGGCGCAGCTGTGATTCAGGTTGAGACTGTTGTAGCTTTAATCCACACCTGACCTAAACTGATGCCGCCATCATTCGGCGGCAATTGTTTAGGCAACAGCGGGTTCAAGCCTGCCGCCGTCAATTGAGGTAATAATAAACTAACTAACACCTCATTCAAGAAACAACCACCATTTAATAAAACAGTTTTTATCTGGTATTTTTCAGCATATTTTATTACCAAATCAGCGAGCGCTGCCGCTAAAGTGCCATGAAAAATATTAGCACCGCTGACTGGATCAGAATTCAGCAGATAATGAAGTGTAGGAAATAAATCTAATTGATTATTGTTGATCACCCACCCTCCTTTTAAAACCTGCGGATTATTGACTAAAGCTTCTAATTCCATGGCGGCTTGAGCTTCGTAATGATTGAAAAAACACACACCCAATAACGCGCTCGCTGTATCAAATAAACGTCCACAACTACTGGTGGGAGGAAAATAGGTCTGGCGTTTTAATAATTCAATCAGTTGTAGATGATATTTAACTTCAGCAAATCGACGGGAAATTTCTTTCTCTAAACCAAGAGCATATAAGGCGCTGACGCCCATACGCCAAGGTTCTTTGGCGGCACGATCACCGCCGGGTTGCGTCAATGGTCGTAGAGAGGCTAAGCGTTGATACGTGGGACCTTGATAAAGAAATAATTCACCACCCCAATGCTCTCGATTTTCTCCCAAACCAAATCCATCTAATATTAATCCCAGCGCCGGCTCCTGCCAATGATATTCAGCAGCTACACTGGCGATATGCGCATGATGATGTTGTACTGAGTATTGCGCTACGCCAAAATGAGCGGCAATTTGCGTAGTGTAAAAATCGGGATGTAAATCATGCACCACATAATCAAGTTTAACACCCAGCAATTTTAACAGGTGTGACAAAGTATCGTGGTAATAACGAATACTGGCGACGTTGCTTAAATCGCCTATATGTTGCGATATAAAGGCTTCTTTCCCCCGAGTCACACAGAAAGTATTTTTTAAAAGCGCTCCCAGCCCTAAAATAGTGGGAACTTCTTGAGATAATACAATCGGTTCGGGCACAAAACCACGGGCTCGACGAATGAAAAACGCTTGAGTATGATTGAGCGCCATTACCGAGTCATCGACATGCGTAATAATCCGGCGCGAATGCCCAATGATTTTGTTAGCAATTAATTTGAGTTTTTCGGCTGCTTCAAGATCATCTTTAATTAAAGGTTCACCGCTCAAGTTGCCGCTGGTGACAACTAAAGTGATCGGACAATATTGTTCTAACCAATCATCCTCAGACGGATTATTCAACAAGTGATGAAATAATAAATAATGGATCGGGGTTGAGGGCAGCATAACACCTAAAGTTCCTAACTTCGGCGCTATAATTTCTAATACAGATGATTTTTTTGGCAATAAAACAATCGGGCGAGCGGGAGATAATAATAAATTCACGGCCGTTGGTTTAAGCTCTACAAGGGATGCTGCACTCCTGATATTTAACACCATGATCGCAAAGGGTTTCGCATACCGCCGTTTACGTTCCCGCAGTTTTTGCACGACTTTAGGCTGATTAGCGTCACAAATCAATTGATATCCACCTAAACCCTTTATCGCCAGAATTTCGCCTTCTCTGATTAATCTCGCCATATCAGAGATTGGCAAAGTATACTCCGGCCCACAATCCGGGCAAGAAATGGCTTCAGTATGATACCGGCGGTTAGCAACTTGGTGATAATCGATTAAGCAAGCGGAGCAAAGCGGAAAATCACGCATACTGGTTTGACAGCGATCATAGGGTAATTGCTCGGTTAACGTGCAACGTGGGCCACAGTCACTGCAATTAATAAATGGATAATGAGAGAACCGGCTGTCAGGATTGAATAGTTCTTGCAAACAGGAATTACAAATCGCTTTATCCGAAGAAATATGAGTATGTCCCTGTCCACTCATACTAGGCAAGATTTGGAAATGCTGCTCAGCCGTTTGTATTGGAATTGTTTCATGCGTGACGTAAGAAATGGAAGCTAATGGAGGGCTTTCTGTTAATAATCTATTTAAGAAATGAGATAATTCCGCACCTTGAATTTCAATCTGCACTCCCTGTGGCTCATTGCAGACCCAGCCGGTTAAATGCATGGCGCAAGCCAAGCGGTAGACGAAAGGCCGGAATCCAACGCCTTGTACTACACCATTTATCCGCACACGCCAGCGTGTTGTAGTTGCTGTTGATATCGTTGCGTTAACCACTGAAACCATGTTTGTAACCCTTCATTTTTTACAGCCGAAGTTTCCACTATCTGAATCTGAGGATTAACGCGCTTAGCGTATTCAATACACTGAGAAACATTGAAATCCACAAAGGGTAATAAATCCAATTTGTTGATGATCATTAATTCCGAGTCTTGAAACATATATGGGTATTTTAGCGGTTTATCCTCCCCTTCCGTTACTGATAAAATAACAATGCGGGAAGCTTCACCTAAGGCAAATAAAGCCGGACAGACTAAATTGCCGACATTTTCAATCCATAAAATACCGTGTGAATCAATTGATAAATCTTCTACGGCATGATGAATATGATGCGCATCTAAATGGCACATTTTTCCAGTATTAATTTGTATTACCGGAGAACCTGTTTTTCCTAATCGTTCGGCGTCAAGATGAGTATGTTGATCTCCTACGATTACATTCATAGGAATTTGATGCCGGTACTGCTGTAAGGTTTTAGTTAATAGTGTGGTTTTTCCAGAACCAGGGCTGGATACCAGATTAATGGTAAAAATATTTTTTGCAGAAAAAAAAAGTTTATTGTTCTCCGCATATTGGTCATTCTCCGATAAGATATTTTTTCCAATATCTACTATCTCGGAATGAGAATGAGAATGAGGATGGGAATGATTATCACAACCGCAAATACCACACATTAATGAATCTCCACACGTTTAACGATTAATTCCGGCTTCCGCGCCATGATCAATTTATAATTGCCACAGGACGGACAAGGCAAAAAGCCCTCTATATTGACATCTTGTTGGCAAACCGTGCATCTAGCAGGCATGGGGATTAGGGTAATATGCAAGCAAGCATTTTCAGCCAAAGTATTTTTAGTGACAATGGGAAAATAAAATTCTAATGATTTCACATCCACTCCACATAATAGGCTCATTTCCAGCCAAACTGCCGTCACACGCTTTGCGCTATGATTCAGTTCACTCATCTTTTTCTCAATAATTCGTAATAAACTTTGACACAAAGAAAGTTCATGCATCAGCTATCTCTCAGTTTGCTTAATAATTCTTGAGTCATTTGATGCACCAGTTCATTGCAAGCTTTCGCAATATGCGGTGATAATGAAACTCGGTAATCGATCACGTCGATTTTTATTCCGTAAATAATAGTCTCGACAGGGAGCTTTCCTAACACCTGAGCGAGTTCAAGCGCCGCCACCACCCCAAATCCATGCGTCGAAAAAAATATTTCTTTTTTTGCCATCAGATTTTTGTTATCTATTCGGTAAATTTGCTCTATTTGATTATCCAAACCTTTTAATGCATCCACTAAATAAAGAGTTTTTATACCGTCCATCATCATGGTAAGTCCTAAACCGGGACGGTCACTGATTTGAATATCGAGAAATTGATTTAAATAATTTTTTAACGGCGGCGCTTTTTGCAATAACTCAGCTACCCGCCATCCCACTTGATCATCTCCAAAGGGTGAACCTATGCCCATAATACGTATCATGACTATTATTCTCGTTCCAAAGTTAACGTTAAAAAATGGGTAGAACACGAGATACAGGGATCGTAGTTGCGGATGACTTTTTCGCTATATTCACGCAGATCTTTTTCATTTTTCTTTAAGCCATAATTTTGCAATGACCACCGCAGATCGGCTTCAATCCGCGCCTGATTTTGACTAGTGGGCGGTACGATCCGTGCTGATTGCACTAATCCGCTCTCATTCAATTCGAAGCGCTTCCAAAGCAAACCGCGCGGCGCTTCAGTACACCAAGATCCAACGCCGGCTGAGGCAGTGAATTTAATTCTTGAAACGTTTGGCGATTGATATTGACGCATCAATCTAACTGCTTCCAGCATGGCATAATAAATCTCTAAAGCTCGGGCAACAATGCTATAAAACATATTTTTAACCGGCCACTGGATACCAATATCCTTAATTAATTCCTGTATCGCAGTAGGAAACAAATGATGATTTAGATTAACTCTCGCCAGAGGACCCACTAAGTAGGGTCGACCATCTAACAAACAGTGCAAAGCATTGGAATAAGAAACCTGATGTTCCTGAAAATGTTTCTCGAATTCTTCAGCACTGATTTTTAATCCCTGATCTGAGACGATTTGACCCTGGTTAAAGGGATACTCATCCGGATGTTGCATCGCCACACTGATAAAATCCTGTTCCATCTTGGCAAGCGGTAACGCTGCCGCCCATCTGACTAAAGCTTCCGCCTCCGGCAAATACCGCTCAAATTTTGTTAATAACGCAGCTACCTGCGATTTATCCGGCGCTCGATAAAAGCCACCCACGCATGCGCCCACCGGATGCACGGCGCGTTTACCTAACAAGCACATCAATTCGTTACCCAGTACATGTAATTGCATACCACGAGTCACGATTTCAGGATATTGCTTCGCCATATCGATCATGGAATTAAATCCAAGGAAATCGGGAGCCGCTAACATGTGGATATGGATGCTGTGACTTTCAATCCATTCTCCACAATAAAATAAACGCCGCATTTCACGCACCCACGGATTCACTTCGATGTTAAAAATATTTTCAATGGCGTGAACAGCCGTCATTTGATAAGCCACAGGACAAATCCCGCAGATTCGCGCAACCGCATCGATGACTTCATTGGGTTCGCGGCCTTCAAGTAATTTTTCAAAAAACCGCGGCGGCTCATAAATACGAAGTTGTAAAGCTTCAATTTGTTGATTGCGAATCACTAAATTAAGAGCACCTTCGCCTTCAACCCGCGCTAATATTGGAACATCGATACGAACAGTTTGGTCAGTCATCTATCGTTTCCTGCGCTTTGATTCCAGCTTCATGAAAAGCGGGAGCCTGGTTGTTAATCAATAAAAAGCGCCGCGCAATTTGTTTCGGCATTAGTCCTAAACCATCAAACCGCCGGGCTAAACTGGCTGTATTAGGATTTTCATCCGGACCATAACAGCCATAACAATCACGCCCGGCGCTGGGGCATAACGCGCCACAACCGGTTTGGGTCACAGGACCTAAACACGGCTCCCCTTTAGAGACCAACACACAAATATTTCCAGCCTGTTTGCATTGAATGCAAACACTGTCTCGCCGCACTCGGGGTGTCACTTTTTGCAATAATATTCGAATGGCTGATAAAACCTGTTCGCTGTTGACCGGACAGCCCCATAACTCTAGGTCCACTTTCACATGCTTGGCAATGGCGGAGGAAGTCGCCAGAGTTTGAATATATTCCGGTTTAGCATAAACCATCGACGTCCACTCCTTGGCATCAGCAAAATTACGTAGCGCCTGTATACCGCCAGCAGTGGCGCATGCCCCGATGGTGATCAGATATCGGCTATGCTGCCGGATCGCTTGAATTCTCTCCAAATGCTCGGGAGTAGAGACGCTGCCTTCCACAAAAGCAATATCGACTTCCTGTTCCAAGTTCACAGGGCCTGCTTCGGGAAAATGGACAATATCGACTAAATTAGCCAGTTCCAACAGTATTTCACCCAAATTTAAAAACGCTAATTGACAACCATCACAAGAAGCGAATTTGTAAACAGCTAATTTAGGTTTATCGCTTTGCATTAAAATCCTTTCCGGCCAAATAAGTTTTTTATAACGGGGTAAGCAAAAACCGGCCCGTCTTTGCAAACAAACTGACCGCCAAACTGACAATGACCACAATGCCCTAATGCGCATTCCATATTTCTTTCCATATTGATATAGATTTTTTCTTCCATCAGACCCTTTTGCATGAGAGGTTGAATGGCGGCCAGCATCATCGCTTCAGGCCCGCACATCATCACCATGGTTTTGTCGACATCAAGGGGTAAATCTGGAATACACTGGGTCACATATCCCCTCAACCAAGATCGTGGCGTCTTACCGCTGCTCGCCGCTAATAAAATTTGAGTATTAGGCAACTGTGACCAATAGTCGTATTGTTGACGGAACAATAAATCGTCGCTATGTTTGACCCCTTGGAGTATAAACAGTTTTCCATATTGAGTACGGCGTTTGACGATATAGTGGATCGCAGATACGGAAGGCGCGCATCCTAAACCGCCGGTAATAATGACCACATCTTGTGCTTTGGCCTGCGATAACGGCCATCCTGCGCCATAGGGACCGCGTACTCCAACATAATCACCTTCACGTAATTGCCATAATCCGGTAGTCACTTGTCCGACTCGGCGAATCGTATGAAAATATATTTCTTTTTCTTCGGGGTCTGAGGCGACGGATATGGCCACTTCGCCCACACCATATAAATATAGCATGTTAAATTGACCGGGATGAAAGTGATAATTCCGGTGAAATTGTTCATCTATAAACTTCAAACCCAGGGTAAAAATATTTTTTGTCTCTGTCCGCCGTTGAATAATCTGCGCGGTCTGAGGTAAGTAAGGATCTCTAATCATTGTCACCCTCGTTTGGAATCACCTGATTAGATTCTCCGGAAATGGCTGCGATTTCTTCGGTTAGATCAATTCCAACCGGACACCAGGTGACGCATCGTCCACAACCAATGCAACCGCTGGTATCAAATTGATCCCACCAACTGGCTAATTTGTGTGTCAACCATTGCTTATAGCGTGCTTTGGTGGTGTCGCGGATCACGGAATCGTGAATATAACTGTGATCTGCGGTAAAACACGAATCCCATTCGCGGGCATGTTCACTGATTGTCCCATCTAACGCGGGTTTCTCCGTTTCAGTATGACAAAAACAAGTAGGACAAACGGAAGTACAATTACCGCAAGATAAACATCTTTTCGCCACATCCTCCCAACGAGGGTGATCAAGGTTAGCAAATAATAAATCACGAACATTCACCGACGGCATTTTTTTAGTTTGCATTTGGACAGCCCTGGCTATTCCCTGGCATGCCTGTTCCCGATGCACAGGCGTGGCAGCCATCAAGTTTAATGCCGTTAATATTTTTTCAGCTTTGGCGCTGCTTTGAGTAATCACAAATCCATGATTAATTTCAGTCATGGCGATATCGAATCCTTGTTTAACCTCAGGTCCGTCTCCGGTTGAAACACAGAAACAATTGCCCCCGGAATAACTGCAATTAACCGCGATAATAAACAAACTCTCACGCTGGGCTTTATAACGCGCATCGACGTATTTATCTTGAATAAAAACTTTATCCTGAACCATCATGGCCGCTAAATCACAGGCGCGCACGCCGAATAATGCGATTTGTTGTGGCTGAGGTGGAATTTGCTGAAAAATGAGTCGACCTTCCTGATTTTTTTCAACTTTCCAGAGTAATTCTTTAGGTTTAAATAAGAACGGTTTAATCGCTTGCGGGCCATTGGCCCAGGCAAATGCTTGAGTGGTATCTATTTGCTTTAAGCGGTAGCTGCCGGGTTTTTGTTCATCCTGAATTCCCCAGGGCAACTGCTGAATAGATTCAAGGTCGTCATAAACGATGGCTTCATCCCGAACTTGTGGACCCATGCAACGATAGCCATGTGCTCTTAGCCCATCTAATAATTCGGTCAGTTTCTCGTACGCTAAAAAGTAGCTATCATTCTGATTTTCCATTCGCTGTCCCTAGCATATTCTTGGTAGCTGTTCTCCCGTCAACCAGTCCACCAAACGAACGCCGCCCAGACTGGTTTGCATCTGCACACAATAGGGCGGCCCAGCAACCACTTGGCCGATAATGGCGGCTTCCCGGCCTAAGGGGTGCGCCTGCATCGCTGATAATAAACATTCTGAATCATCAGCGCTACAAATGGCCACCAACTTTCCCTCATTGGCGATGTATAAAGGGTCTAAACCTAACAGTTCGCAAGCACCTGCCACGGCGGGTCTGACCGGGATTCGCGCTTCTTCAAGCATAAATCCCACCTGTGATTGCTGAGTCCACTCATTTAAAACGCTGGCTAAGCCACCGCGTGTCGGATCGCGTAAACAATGTAGATTAGGAACCGCTTTGATCATTTCGGCAACTAAATCATGCAGGGCGCAGGTATCGGAAACCACTGGAGCGGTAAATTGTAAATTTTCCCGCTGTGACATCACCGCTACACCATGGTCTCCTATAAACCCATTGATCAGCACATGATCGCCGATTTTCGCACGATTAGGAGATATTTCTATCCCTTTGGGAACAGCACCGACAGCCGTAGTGGTGATAAACACACCGTCACCCTTGCCGCGTTCCACTACTTTAGTATCGCCGGTAACAATGAGAACACCGGTTTGTTGTGCAGCCAGAGCCATCGATTGGATGATCTGTTGCAAATCCTGCAATGGAAATCCTTCTTCTATGATAAAACTGGCAGACATGTATAACGGTTTTGCACCGCTCATAACAATATCATTCACCGTTCCGTGCACAGACAGGCTACCGATATTTCCTCCAGGGAAAAACAGCGGTGAAATGACATAGCTATCGGTAGTCATCACCATATTGCCGCTCTCTATTGAAAAGCGAGCCTGATCGTTTTTTTCTGCGAGAATGGGGTTGTTAAAATATTTTAAGAATAATTGATCAATCAACTCGGACATCGCGCGCCCGCCTGCACCATGACTTAAATTAATTGTGCTGTTTTTAAGACCTATTTTCATGATGGTTCTTCGTTTTTTGGTTAGATACATAGGAATAATAGGCTGCACATGCGCCTTCAGAAGACACCATACACGCGCCTAATGGATTGGCCGGCGTGCAAACCGCTGCAAATAATTTACAATCCAGTGGATTTTTAGCACCGCGCAAAATGGCCGGGCATTCACAAGCGCGATGTTCCTGGCTGCTCTGAACAGTGATCGGAAATCGCCGTTCGGCATCAAAATCTTGATAAGCAGCATTGATCTTAAGCGCGCTGAGAGGAATCCAACCTAAGCCACGCCATTCAAATTGATCACGCAACTCGAATACTTGCTGCATAATCGCTTGAGATTTCTGGTTGCCTTCGGCTGAAACCGCACGGGTATATTGATTATATACCCCATGCTTATTTTCGTTAATTAAATTAATTAACATGAGAATAGATTGAAGTACATCCAGCGGTTCAAATCCAGAAATCACAATAGGTTTGCGGTAATCATCGGCGACAGACTGATAAGCTTGGCTACCCACAATGATACTGACATGAGCAGGCCCAATAAATCCGTCTAAATTGACTTCATTTGATGTTTGGCTCAATAAACTGCGCATAGCAATAGGAGTTAAAACGTGGTTGCAAAACACCGAAAAGTTTTTCAGCTTTTGCTGCTTAGCCATTAATATCGCTGCGGCGGTCGGTGGGGTAGTGGTTTCAAAACCAATTGCAAAAAAAACAATCTCACGATCGGGGAAAGTACGCGCTATTTGCAGCGCATCATCGACGGAATAAATCATTCGTACGTCCGCTCCTTTCGCTTTAGCATGTAATAAACTTTGCTGATGAGAACCCGGTACTCGTAGCATATCGGCATAACTGCACAATATGATTTCCGGTTTTTTTGCCAGGGCAATGGCATAATCTATTTGAGCAATCGGCAGTACGCAAACCGGGCAGCCCGGTCCATGCATCATCTTTACGTTTGGGGGTAATAAGCTCGGTAATCCATATCGATAAATAGTATGCGTGTGGCCTCCGCAAAACTCCATGAGATAATAAGAACGATTTTTTAAAGCCTGAACGGATATCGCTCCAGCGAAAGCATTAGCAACTCGATGATCACGAAACTCATCAATGTATTTCATTTCACAACCGCTTGAAACAATTGTAATGTTTTTTGAGCTTCTAACTGATCCAATTTGGATAAAGCATAACCAACATGAATAATGACATAATCTCCTACTTTGACATCTTCCACCAAGAGCGTTGAAATAGTCTTCTGCACACCGGCTAGCTCAATAATCGCTTGATTATTGTCTGCTAATTGAACTATAAGTGCAGGCATAGCTAGACACATAGATAAATCCTATCAGTATCATAAACGCCGATTGATTATATGATATATTGATTTTTTTAACATCAAAATCTAAGGATGGAATACCTAACAATATTGAATTGGTAAATATCGGTGAACCCATTTTAAGCGGAGGATTCCTGCTCATGTTTTGTCAGCCCATGCTAAACCCTAGGCTTCTTGTTTGGGGTACGCTTTACTATGCTCTATAAAATCCCGACGAACATGGGCCCAGCAAAATGCCAATAAAAATAATCCCGATTTCGCAATCACTTCATAATCGCCGTAACGATCTACGTTTAAAATGCCACCCGCGTGATCTTCACCAAAATATTCTATCAGTACCCGCGAAGATCGGCTGGGACGGATTTTAAAAACAACGGATTCCTCATTTTGAAAAACCCATAAATACCATCGCGAACTTTCTTTCCCTTCTATCTTCTCAAACACTTTCAAGCCCGTTTCATCTGCGTGCCAGTGGCCTGCTGCCAAATTATGTAAAACAATCGCATCATATACCGGCGTTAATAGCGGTAATAATTGGGCTAACCCACCCGTGACCGTTCCGGGTGATAACGATAAATTTCGATAAAATTCGATTTATTTGATGTATCAGTTAAGTACGCTTTAACTTTAAAATTTTTTTACCGTTTTGCACTATTTTTTCATTAATAACAAGCAAAATTTCTTCTTTTGTATACCAATAGCCCGGATATTTCATTGTAAGATTTAAAAAGGAGTAGCGAAAATCTAACATTTTCCTTATAATTCAAGTTGTTAAATCACGAAAAAATGAGGAAAAGCAGGAGACTTTCGCTATGACAAATTGTACCGAAGACCGGATTGAATAAATAATATGCAACGAATAATAGGGACAAGTTCTTTAATTCCTAAACATTTGAAATATTGTCAATGCGCATCGCAATCAGGCGATTTTGAAAAAATTTGAAGAAAAATCTCCTATCAGAATTCAGGACTTGACTCCTAATACGCTTCTGTATCGTGGCCACTGAGGGCAAGTCTGCGCCGAGACCAAGCGCATTATTTACAGGCTCCTCGATATCACACGGTTTTAATAACTCTGGTTACGGAGTCAGACTGGAACTGCTGGGTACTGAAGTCGTTTGCGCACTGCTCCCCGACGAAAACAAAG
>CBFGTC010000010.1:0-72545 GCA_965651935.1 uncultured bacterium | reverse complement strand
GATGAAATCAATTTACAGCCGCTTTCGGAGCTATTAAATCATTTGTTAACGGGCGCCACTCCTGAGCGGCTCAAACCGTATCGCTCTGGATTTTGTCTGTTGGCGAGTCAGAATTCAGGCTTGGAAAAACTGCCTTTGGATTTGGAAAACCGATTTCGCAAAATTTATTTGCTAGCGTATTCGCAAGATGAGTTGCAAGCTATTGCGGAGCAGGCAATCACTCAAACTGAGATAAAATATGATAAATTGCGGGTTAATGACTTCGTCCATGGATTTTTCTACGCGAAGTCCTTACGTCAGGGTAAAATAAATTCACGCAATTATTTCCGGGCATTAAATAAAATTATTCAAATTGCAAAACAAGGAAAGTTAACTTTTTCAGAAGCGTGGGCTTCATATCCAATATTAGAAAAACATATCAAAATAACCCCGACGATTGTTACTCATGAAGAATCTAAAAAAATAAGCATGCAGCGTCAAGCTGTCTTTGCTCAAAATAAATTACCGCTTGAGAATAAAATCGTTTATCCAATCACCGCAGTAGTAAATAAATTGTTGAATCTTCAAGATCGTATTGACGAAATTAGAAAAGAAATACACAAAGAATTTTTAGCGCATCCTATTAAAATCTCTGGTGTTGAATCTACTATTAATATTATAAATACCATAATGATTATTGCTCTGCTTAATCTCCATTTTGCAAGTCATTCAAAAAATCGTCGCGTAATATTACAAATGGTGAATTCTATAGCGCACCAGCATCTGGGAGCTAAAATGCTAAGTTCTGTTACTAGCGAAAGCCAATTATTAATTAATTTAGCAGAAGCGTTCCAAACGCATTGGCCCACAACTTTGGCATTAGAGTGGCTTAGCCATCGGGGATGGGATAAAGAATTTGTTGCCCTCACTCCTCCCGGCAAAATTAGCTTAATGAGTTTGATGACCGCGACTTCCAAGATTGCAAAATCTTTAAAGACTCCAAAACCTTCTTCAGTATCAGTAGTCAAAAGCGCATTCGATCTTTAGCTCTCCCGGGGTTAATGGATTTTAAATCGGGTATCGGTAATTTCTGCTTAGCAGGAATTGCTAAGCTTTTACGCTTAAAAGCTCAGACCATTGGGTAGTAAAGCGTCCGCTTTTTTGGTGGGCGCGCATTTTCCATTCTTGTGACACTCCTTCGGCAGCAATAAAAAGGGATTGCCGGCCCATTTTTTTATTGACTGCGTCTATAGTTTGCATGAGTAAATCTTGCTTAGTCATATTACGCAAATCTATAAGTAAATCATTCTGGATAATATTATCCGGTAAAATATCCATTAACATGATGCCGGCTTTTTTGTAATTTAAATAGGGCAAGTAGATTCTTTTCAATAAGCGCTTGGCCGTTTGAATGATTAGGCGAGTATCTGCACTTGGGTGGCTTAAACCGCATGCTACACCATTTTTATAAGGCTTGTCATGGGTATCGAATAAGTTATTTTCCAAGAAAACATAAATACCTTGGGCCTTGGCCTGCTGTTTTCTGAGCTTGGCGCAAGCAGTTCCGGCATAATGACTGATCGCTTCTTCTAAGTCGGCTAATTTTGTTAGGCTTTTTCCAAATGATCTGGATGAAATGATATTTTTGTTCATTTTGGATTTTTCCAGATTTTGACAGGCGATGCCGCGCAATTCCCATAGAGTGCGTTCGAGCGTGACGCCAAAAAGTTTACGAATTCTGCTGGGAGGACTATCACGTAAGTGTTGAGCGGTGGTAATGCCTAAACGCTGTAATTTTGAAGTAAGTTGATGACCGACTCCCCAAATATGGTTGACTTCGAGCTGTGATAAAATGGCATCTTGTATTAACGGGCTGGTTAAATCCAAAACTCCGCTACTTATTTTCTGTTTTTTGGCAATGTAATTAGCGGCTTTCGCTAAAGTTTTGCTGGGGCCTATTCCAATACACACGGGAATCCCGGTCCACTGAAGTGTTTTTTCACGGATAGTGGTACAGAATGAATTGAGTTCTCCTGGAATAGAGTCTAAGCGTAAAAAGGCTTCGTCAACCGAATAAACTTCGATGTCTGAGCAAAAATGTCGCAAAGAGGTCATGACTCTTTGCGACATATCGCCATAAAGTTCATAGTTAGAAGAAAAAACCGCCACCTTATTTTTTTCACATAATGCGCGGTATTGGAAGTATGGTGCGCCCATGGGAATTCCTAATTGCTTGGCTTCATTGGAACGGGAGATAATGCAGCCATCGTTATTGGATAACACGACCACGGGTCTATTTTGCAGTTTTGGATCAAAAACTCGTTGGCAGGAGACGTAAAAATTATTGCAGTCTACTAACGCAAATATTGACATATTGTACTGATTAAGAAATGGAATGGATGACGTGAATGACCACGCCCCAAATATAAATGCCATTTTCTGGGTTCACGGCAATCGGCTGAAAATCATCATTTTCGGGCATAAGGAAAGCCTGATGATTGATAATTTTGAGACGCTTAACGGTTAAATAGCCGTCTGTGGCGGCAACCACGACTTTGCCATTCACGGGTTCCACACTGCGATCTACGATTAAAATATCTTTGTCGTGGATTCCTGCTTTAATCATGGAGTCGCCGGAAACCCGCATAAAAAAAGTGGCGGCAGGGTGCTTGATGAGAAATTCATTTAGATCTAAACTTTTTTCTATGTAATCTTCGCAAGGTGATGGGAAACCGGCTGGTACGGCGTAACTGTACAATGGCAAGAAAAAGCTTGGGTGGGAAATTTCACGGATACTCTGTTTATCGATTATTACAGTCATGGAATCTATACTTTGTTTTGATTTTTTTTACCCCCTGAGCTTAAATCTAATTTTGGAATTCGTCAATGTCGTGTCTTGGTTCAGATAGTGAGACAAAATAACGCAAAAGGAGTGAGATGGAACTAGCCGAAAAAATGAACCGGCTTCCAAGAAAATGTCTCGGACTTCCTTACGCCGCAACTTTGGATTAGAAATAGATAATCGGCTTAAAAGTACACGATATTATCTAAATATAAAATTACACAGCTCCAGGACGGGAATGCGCTTGAGTGCCTTCCTTGGCTAGAGAAATAATCGACTAATTAATTGAATTTTATAATAATTTTTTGTAGGAAATTGCTTACAAAAATATAGTACGTAGCTTACATCAATATTTTTGTGAATATGGTTAAATTATGCAACTTGAGAAGGAAAATTTTAGCTTGTGGGGGAAATAAAATAATATCTGAAGAGAGGTAAAATGGATAAAAAATAAATTATAACCGCATCTACCTATTAATACCAGAGCCAGAACAATTCCATTTTAGTTTTTTAAATTTTGAGAAGTCATGAAAGAAATTAGCGGAAAGTGAGATTAATAATTTGTTAAAGGTAAAAAAATGAATTCGGTAATAGAAGAGCAAGCGATTATTCAAAGTGACGATTTCCAAGAGAGAATTAAAAAAATAGTAGCCGATTCCTGTCAGCAAGCTATGATCGAATGTGTGAAAAAATTCGAGGAGAAACAGAATTGCAGCGTTAAATCAGAGCAAATTAATTTCTGGAAAAAAATTAATTATATATTTGCATACCTTGCGGTCATTACTTCTTTAATAGCCGGATTTGTTAATTGGAATAAAGAAATTATTACTATGCAGATAGCAGAAATACAATTGCAAAAAAATGAAAAAATACACTTACAAAAAGAGTTTAACAAAGCAGTTTTAGATACCAGAACTCTTATTTTAAATCAAAATTCTCTTTGTGAAATTAATAAAGGCTCTTCTGCATTATTGAAAGTTGAGCGGGTAAGTAGCCTTAAACATATTGCTACTTTAAATACAACGATCAATAATATTTTTGGACCTGAAGCTTATGGGTTTACTGCAAATTTAGTGTCAAAAATTTATGAAATTAAAAATGTCTGTGATTTGGATGGTGATGATAATGATCATAAGTTGCAAGCTTTGTATAAAAAAATTGGAGATATAATGAATCTTTCTATTAAAAATGATAATGATAAAATAAATTTATTAATTAAAAAAAGACATGCGTTCGAAATCCATTTAAATTCTTAAATCACCACCCTAAAAAAAGGGTGGCGCTCTTTACCCACAAAAAGCCATTTTAGCAGGCTTCTTTTTAAAAAAAGATTTAATAATTTTAATCATACTTACATCTCCATTTTAAATGTTAAAATTACGCAGTAAAATGCGCCGCTAATTTTATTGTCATATCAACAATAAAAAAACTATTTTTTATTTTCTAATAAAAGGAAAATAATCACATAGCATAAGCTACAAATGAACCAATACATCTTTTTTTCTCACTCAATATTTAATTTAGCCATCAATTTAGAAAAATTTTTTTTATTCGCGCGTTTTCTTAACGGTACTCGTTTAATTGAGCGAATATAATCGCCAAACTCTTTATAATACAATTTTTGCGTTTCTGCAAATAGATCAGCCATCTGCTCTAAAGATAATTCTTGATTTTGTCCATGATGGGGTGAATGGTGCAAATATTCATTAAAAACCCGGTTGCAAAAGTGAACATAATCACGCGTGTGCAAAATGTGCGCGTGCCAAACTTCGTCAATTTCGTACGAAGGAGGCAATTGATCCGGCAAGTATTGCGCACGATACTTGTGCTTTAAAAAAAGATAATTCCTATATTGTTGAATGGCCAGCTTAGCCTGTTTTAGCCGCCAACCTTCAACCACAACCAGGCGTTTTAGAACGGGAGACAAATCAACGGAATCAATCAATTCCTTTATCGAATCCAAGCTTGCAACTGGCATGATTATTTCCTATTTCCCTCACCCCATCTTATAAAATTAAGTTTTAACTTTAACAATCCTTTAAGAAACTGTCAAATTGCAGTTAAATCTTGCTAAACTAAGGCAGAATCTCCACTACCTGAGCTAAAAATGCCTGATTGTCACTACGTAACAAAGTACTGCTGCGGCCATAAAAAAAGGGCTTATTACAAGCAAGATAATCGGAAAAAACACTCGAGTGCGATAGTTGAAAATAACGATTATGGATGCGTTGGCTGGCTATACCAAATTCCAATAAAATTGCCCCGAACGGTTTCGTGCTCCGTTCGATTTCCTGTACAATGTCTTCAGTTAAGCCGGACAAGTTAATGTGAATCATGGCTAATTCAGCCACCACAGCTTGTCCCATTTTTTGAGCTAACAAAGCCTCATCGCGAGATGGATCTTGATCAACATACATCAGTACGACTCGTGAATGATAATGCTGTTCTGCCTCATAGAATTCATGCAAAGTTTTTATTTGGGGAGTGCGCTGATAATAATATTCAATTGCCATGGTCATGAGTGGTTGAGTTAAAAGAAAATCATAAGGGCTAGGCAAACTCGGTTTATCAACGTAATTGATTTGCGGCCAATCGCAAACATTCCGTCGCTTATGTTTTAAAAATGCAAGCAAAGGCATTAAATTTTCGTCTTTCCAAGATTCCGGAATTTTAAGATCAGCATTATCCATCGTCAATTCTTTGTGTGTACTCAACTCTAAGCTATAATAGTAACATGTATGAACGCAGTTTTAAATTTGTTAATTTAAAGGAATTGCCTGAAAAACCAAGGCGATTGGGATTAACGGAAGTCAGAGGCCCGTATTATGAGGCTTTTACTTTAGGACAACTTGAATCGCTATTGTCCACTTGGGGTCATTATATTGACGGTTTTAAATTTGCCGGCGGAACACAGGCTTTACTCCCACCCGAAACCGTCAAAGCATTCACCTCACTTGCCCACCAGCACCACGTGTATGTGAATACCGGCGGCTTTATTGAAAGAGTGGTGGCCCAAGATATAAATTTAGTTGATCCGTATTTGCAAGAAACCCGCGACTTAGGTTTTGATGTAGTAGAAGTTTCCAGTGGTATGTTTCATAGCGCACATGATTTTCCTTTGAACGCGCAATTAGAAATTGTGCAAAAGATACAAAAATTAGGAATGAAACCCAAGCCCGAAATAACAATGATGTCGGGTGTCGGAGCGGGCGTGGCCGAGTTTGGCTATCAACAAAAAATTCAAGCGGTCAAATCCTTGTCGGAGTTCATTGAAGAAGGCGAAAAATTTTTTGATGCAGGCGCATATATGTTGATGATAGAGTCCGAGGGGATCACCGAAGGCATCGCTGATCCAGACCAATGGCGTAAAGATATTATTTTTGCATTAATTAAAAAATTCGGCATTGAAAACCTGATGTTTGAAGTCTCGCCCGAAGATGAGGAAGCCCGTAAAACGTTCAAATGGTATTTAAAACAGGTCGATCCGCAAGTTAATTTAATGATGAATTCCAAGAACATAATTGAGTACAACGCTTGGCGTTTGCAGCTTTGGGGTGATAGCGATATATTTTAATTATGCAAGCTTATCGTCATTTAGAAAAAACTTTTCGCCAATTGGCCCATTTAAATCACGTCCGCGCCATTTGTCATTGGGATGAGGCGGTAATGATGCCGCCTGGAGGGGGAGAAGCTCGCGCTCAGGCCTTAGCTGGATTGCAAGTGTTAGAACATCAATTACTCGTGGACCCTAAAGTCAAACAATGGCTGGAAGAGGCCAAAACCAGTCAATGGGAATCCGAGTGGCAGCCGGTCAATTTACAATGGATGGAAAATCAATATCTCAAAGCCAGTTGTATCCCGGAAGATTTAGTCAGACGCGCTCATTTCGCATTTATAAGTTGTGAACAAGCCTGGCGGACTTTGCGCGCTGAAAATAATTGGCCGGATTTTTTGCCATTATTGGAAGAAAATCTCGCCCTTACCCGCGAAATAGCGGCAATAAAAGCTGCGGTATTTGGCGTTAATCCTTATGATAGTTTAATTCAGGACTACTCTCCGGGTTTAACCCAAGCCATGATTGATCCTATTTTTGAAGAACTGCAACTATTTTTACCGGAATTTATTGCAAAGGTGATTGACCGGCAAGTGCAACCCCAATCTATTGCCGGTCATTTCCCCATAGAAAAACAAAAACAACTGGGCTTGCAATTGATGCGCGCCATCGGTTTCGATTTTAATCACGGACGGCTAGACGTGAGCCATCATCCTTTTTGTGGAGGAGTTCCGCAAGACGTCCGCATCACCACTCGTTACAACGAAACCGAGTTGGTTTCCGCATCAATGGGTGTGTGTCACGAGACCGGTCACGCATTATATGAAATGGGCTTACCTGTGGAATGGTTAGACCAGCCAATCGGCCAAGCTTTGGGAATGGCATTGCACGAGAGCCAGTCTTTATTAATTGAAATGCAGGCCTGCCGTAGCCGAGAGTTTATGCAGTTCCTCTCGCCTTTAGTGTGTGAATATTTTGGAGAAAACCCTCATTATTCCCCTGAAAATCTCTATCAATTTTATACTCACGTCAAGCCCGGTCTCATTCGCGTAGACGCGGATGAGGTGAGTTATCCACTGCATATTATTTTGCGATACGAGTTGGAGAAAAAACTAATAGCCGGAACCATCAATTGTGCTGATATTCCTGAAGTGTGGAATGAGTACATGCAAAAATTTTTCGGACTTTCCACGCAAAATGATTATCGCAATGGCCCAATGCAAGATGTGCATTGGCCATCCGGCGCATTCGGTTATTTTCCAGCCTACACCATTGGCGCCATTATTGCGGCACAATTGTATCAAGCCGCTAAAAATAAACATCCTGAAATCAGTATGGAACTATCGCAAGGCAATTTCAAAACCCTAGTGCAATGGTTGCGTGTCCATATTCACAGTCAAGGGCGTTTTTTACCCATGGATAAACTATTAGAAAAGACCTGCGGTAAGCCACTGCAAGTGCAAAGTTTTATTAGCCATCTACAACAGAGATATTCATAAATGCCGGCCCCAGAAAAAAGAAATTTTTTGGTTAACCTGTATTATCATACGCTGACCCGGGGTATGCGCACTTTACAATGGCTATTAGGTGCTTCAACCGTGGGAGTGCGAACTTTGGTTGTGGATAGAAAAGACCGGATTTTATTGCTAAAACATACCTATATGGAAGGATGGCATTTCCCCGGTGGCGGGGTATTTCCCGGCGAGCCAGCCAGAATAGCCGCCATTCGTGAACTTCGTGAAGAAAGCGGAATTTTAGCCTTGGGACACATTGAATTATTCGGTGTGTATTATCACCAAGTCATGCGAGTCAACGATTACATAGCCTTGTATATCATTAAAGAATTCAGTGAGATGACCATCCCTTTAGGAGGTGAAATCGCGGCAGTGGAATGGTTTTCTTTAAAAAATTTGCCCAATGACATTACCAAAAGCACGCGCGCGCGCATTGCGGAATATTTTTTCAATCAACCTATCTCAGATCATTGGTAAATGTTTTGCGGTCTTTTTTCGAGAAATATTTCTAATAAAAAACAGGCATATTGCTATACTGATCAAGTTGAGGAGAAACGTAAGCATCATGCTATAAAACATGCCGTGGACAAAAGCATCGCGCATTAAACTGAGTAAAGTCGGGATTTTTGTCTCATCGAAAAGACTGAATTGCTTATTGTGATAATGCACACCAGCCATAATACTGCGCAATTGTTCCATTTGAGCAATATCCACATGCCAAGAATGCGCTGCTAACCAATTTTTAAAATAAGCCTTGCCCAGAGCAACAATGATCGCAGAATTTAAGATTAAACCCAAAGTATTGCCAATCAATCCAAACATGGTAAATGCACTGGAAGCGGTATTGAGACTGTTTTGGGGGATGCTTTTTAGCATGGTGGCATTAAGCGAGGGAAAGCCAAGTCCTCCGCCGATCCCATACAAACCTAAGGCTAACATTGGCATCCACAGTGGCGATTGAGGTGTACAAAAAGCTAAAGCAAGGGTGGCAGCAGCGCTGACGGTCAATCCAATGACGATGGGGATGCGTGCATCAATATGATCCACTAACTGGCCTCCGTATATTGATATAGAAGCAAACATCGCCGTCATGATTAAAAAAATAAATCCCGTGTTCAATGCGGAGTAGTCTAAAGCATTTTGCAAATACAAGCCTCCGACAATAAGAATCGTGGAAAAAGTATAACCCATGATAATGTAGGCTAGATTGCAGCCTAAAAAAATTCGGTTGGAAAACATATCCAGCTGTAATAAAGGATACTGGCTTTGTCGTTCATAGCAGACGAAGAGAATTAAGATGATTAACGCCGACAACACGCCGAGTAAAAAATGCCATGACAGGGCTCCCCAAATGCTCACTTTATTCAAGCAGTACATTAAAATTACTAAGCCTAACGCCACTAATAAAGCACCGACCCAATCTAATGGCTCGTTAATGACCCTCAGCGGTTCGCGTTTTACCGCCCATAAAATTATGCCAATCACGGGAATTCCTAAAGGGATATTAAGAAAAAAAATCCAACGCCAATCTAACAAATGTAAAATGATTCCGCCGAAAGTCGGGCCGATTGCCATACCCAATGAAATAGCAGAAGTTAATACTCCTAAAGCAAAACCGCGCTTATTATCAGGGAAAGCGGTAAACACTAAGGTATATAAACTGGGTAAAAATAATGCACAGCCTAAGCCTTGCACGACGCGCCCTAAAATTAAAAACCAAGCAATCCCAGCCGCCCCCGTTAAAACGGAACCTAACATGAATAACAGAGTGCCTAAGATAAAAGTGCGCCGTTTGCCGAAGAGGTCAGCGCAACGCCCTGCTGTGATAACACATGAACCCCAGGCTAACACATAAGCGCTTAAGGCCCATTGAGCGGTAGTTAAATTGATATTTAAAGTTCGACCGATATCTATTAGCGCGACGTTGACTGCTGTGTAGTCGATTTGAATCATGATGCCTAAAATGCAGACGGCAAATAAAATCCAAGCGGCGCGCGGAGCGGATTGAGCTCGAATGTGTGTACTTACATTTTCCATATCTAGTGCATTGACCTCGTATTGCAAAGTGGCAGCGGAGATTTTTATTATGCGAATTTTTTTATAAAGCTTATTTTACTTGAAAAAAAGGGAGATACAATCAGAAAAATCCATTATTATTTTGCTTTTAGCTGGGAATATGAATTTGTCCTCCTGAAGTAGCCTTTAACACCCCTGTTGTACTTGGTAAACTTAAAGGCAAGTTTTTTAGGCTACGCACTGCGAGATAAGCGAAAATTTGTGCTTCCATGGCTTGGGAATTCCAGCCAATCGTATCCGCTCTTTGAAGGCGAATTTCTTGGTTTAATGTAGCTTGTAAACGTCGATTTAATTCGCGCAGTATTACTGGATTATACCATCCTCCCCCACATAAGATCCAATCGGTAGGGATTGCCTGTGAAGTCCACTCCAAACTTTTAACAATGGAATCGGCTGTAAAGGCTTCCAAAGTAGCGCAGGCGTCTGCAAGACTGAGCTGATTTAATTCCGGTATTAACACCATATCGCCAATATCTAAAGATTTAGGGGGAGGGGTAGTAAAATAATTCACTCCATTTTTAAAAATCGAACGCTCATATAATAATGGCAATAATTCTTCGTGGATGCGGCCTGTTAGACCGTATTGAGCATTGGCGTCCATAAATTCGCGACCGCCAGTGCGTTGTCTTACTAAGTTATCAATCAGGCCATTACCCGGGCCGGTGTCAAACGCCACGGTGTCTAATTCATTGAAATTTGAGATGAGCGTTATATTGGCGATGCCGCCGCAATTTACCACTGCCAAAGGGATTTTGTTATCTCTGCTAGCTAAAGCGTGATGATACAAAGGAGCTAAAGGCGCGCCTTGTCCGCCTGCTTGAATATCGCGGCTGCGAAAGTCATTAACGACAGTGACATTTAAAGTTTGAGCAAGCGTATCGCCATCGCCGATATTGATGGAAATTTTTTGCTGAGGTTGATGGTACAAGGTTTGACCATGATATCCTACTACATTAATTTGGGATAAAGAATAACCGGTTTTTGATAATAATTTTTTGACGGCTAATGCATGGAAATGAGTCGATAGTTCAATTATTTTATTCATGCTCAAATTGGCTGGAGCGGAATCTTCTTTTCTTAACCAATCCAGCAGATATTGATACTGTTCCATCAAATCATCATCTGAAATGTGCAAAGCTTGTTGTAGATAATGACAGACTTCTTGGTTGTAATGCATTTTGGCTAGATCCATATTGCCTTGATATTTTCGAACAGCAAATTCCGCCGCTTTTAATAAAATTTTAAATGGGGCAGGGTAATTGAAGGAACAATGGCCCAACTCTTCAATTGAATCTGCCGCGCCACTGGTGCGTAATAAGGCGGCATCAATTCCATCCATGGAAGTTCCGCTCATCAACCCAATACTTAACATGATCGAATTACCGTAGGCTTTCACCACCGTCAACATAGAGTGTATTACCGGTGGAGTAGGTGTTTGAGATTAAATAAATGGCAGTCATGGCAATTTCTTCGGGGGCGCCAATTTTTTTGACAGGTAATGTCCTCGCGGTTTTTTCAAAAAAAACTTGGCGATCATGAGGTGATAAACCGGAAAAAACCGGAGTGTCAATAATCCCGGGGGAGATGACGTTAACGCGAATGGGCGCAAGTTCTACGGCCAAGGCTCTTCCTAGGGATTCTACCGCGCCATTGATAGAACCCGGGATGGCTGCTCCGGGCATGGGGCGTTGGCTCCAGCACCCGGCAAACAGCACGATTGAACCGCCTGCATTGATATGGCGGTAGCCAAATTTAGCCGCGTAATATTGTCCCCAAAATTTACTTTGAAAAGAGGCTTGTTCTTCCGTTTCAGCGAGAGATCCAAAAAGACCCCAAGAAACATGGGCGCCTGGCGTTAATAAGTGATCAAATTGACCTATTTTTTCCATAAAACTTTTAATTTGATTCAGATTAGTAATATCGAGCTGATGAGTGTCAACATTTCCGCCAATTTCTGTTTGAGTCCGATTTAACTTGTCCAGATTGCGGCTGGCGATGATTAATTTTGCACCCAATTTTGCGCAGGATTTCGCGATACCCAAGCCAATCCCTGAGCTGCCGCCAATAATGACAATTTTTTTACCTGTTAAATCAAACATCATTCTTACTCCTAAAGCAAACGCCAATTTTAAATGAGAATAATTTTTACGGCAATAAGTAGACTAACCTGACAGGATAACAGGATAAATAGATGAACATCGCCTATTGTCCATTTTTTCATCTCCCCCGCTAAGGGGAGAGGTGAAATTATTTTTGCTTTTGTTTTTTTGCCTTCAATCTTAAATTAAAAAATTCTACCAATAAGGAGAAACATACCGCAAAATAAATATAACCTCGTGGAACGTGGAAATGCAGACCATCGGCAATTAGCACGGTGCCAATTAACAATAGAAAACTGAGAGCCAGCATTTTAACGGTGGGATGCCTATTGACAAAGCGCGTCAAAGGCTCGCTAGCCAAAATCATTAGGATAATCGCAACGGTAATGGAAGTGGCCATGATCCAATATTGTTGAGTTAAACCGACGGCAGTAAAAATACTATCTAACGAAAACACAATATCGAGAACAGCGATTTGGGTGATTACCAGAAAAAAATTAGCGGCTTTATAAATTTTACGCGAGTGAGGCTGGGTATCCATTTCGTAATGAATTTCAAAAGTGGCTTTAGTTAATAAAAAAATACCACCTCCGATTAAAAAAATATCGCGCCACGACAAGTCAAATTCATGGATTTGAACAATAGGTTTTGTCAAATGGATCATCCAAAAAATAAATCCTAACGAAAGTAGCCGAGTGATCCAGGCTAAGCTCAAACCCGTGCGGCGCGCTCGTTTTTGCAGCGCTTCAGGTAAACGATTACTAACAATGGAGATAAAAACGAGATTATCAATACCGAGAATGGCTTCCAAAAAAATGAGAGTTAATAGAGCAAATAAAGTATCTAGCATATTCTAAAGCTGACAACCCGATTGACCGCGTTTATTTAGGTAATTTTGGTGATATTCTTCAGCCGGAAAGAAAACGGTGGCTGGCACAATTTCTGTCACGATGGGCTGTTTAAAACGTTGGGACTGTTCTAACATTTGTTTTTTATTTTTAGCGATTTCAGCTTGTTCTGGGGTGTGATAGAAAACGGCGGAACGATATTGGCTCCCGAAATCGGGCCCCTGCTGATTTAAAGTAGTGGGATTATGATTATTCCAAAAAATATCGAGTAGTTGCGCATAAGAAATTTGCTGAGGATCGAATATAATTTCAACTGCTTCCGCATGACCAGTTTTATCCGTGCACACGTCTTTATATGAAGGGTTTTGAGTATGGCCGCCAATGTAACCGACTCGAGTACTCATTACGCCAGTGGTTTTTTGAAATAATTGTTCGACACCCCAAAAACATCCTGCAGCAAAGGTGGCTTTTTCAGTTGGTAGTTGAGAATCCATACTATAATAATATACTGGAATTACTGATTAATAAACTGCTTTACGCTTATTTTTGTTTACATCCTGCGCATTGGTAAGCCAATTGCTCGGAGTGGAAGAGGCAGAATCGTGATTCCCCCTTTTCTAAAAGTAATTAATTGGAGAGTAAAAAATGGGTTCAGCTCAGGTTGAAGCCAGTGTAGATGGATCAAAATTGTATTGCATCGGCGAATGGACCATAATGGGAATGCAAAACATTCCTGCAAAATTTCCAGGGGTGTTAAAAAGGACCGGCGCTAGCGTACAAATTGACGCCAAAAATATTCAAAATTTAGACAGCTTGGGCGCGGTGAGTTTATGCCGCTTAATCGCTTTAGCGCAAGAGTTTGGAAAAAAAACAAATATTACCGGTTTGAAAGACACCCATCGTATTATTTTTGAACTTGTGCAATCCCAATACCAGCAAGCGGCTATCCAAAAACCACCCAGTGAACCGACTCTCAACAGCTTATCGTTATTGGGATTGTGGGGTGTTCAAAAAATTGACAATACCTATCAATTTTTGGCTTTCATTGGTGAAGTACTGATTCAGTTCATACAAATTAGCCGCGACGGTTTATCGCATTTGTGTCGCACCAGTTTAAGAATAATTCAAACTGCCGGTTGCCAAGCTCTGCCCATTGTGGCCATGTTAAGTTTCTTAGTCGGCATTGTGTTGACCTATCAATTGGGAGTTCAATTGGAAGTGTATGGCGCAAGCATATACGTGGTCGATTCTGCCGGTATTGCCATTTTGCGGGAATTTGCTCCATTAATGACCGCCATCATCGTAGCTGGAAGGACCAGTACTTCTTTCGCGGCTTTAATAGGGACAATGAAAGTCAATGATGAGCTTGACGCACTGTCTACCATGGGAATATCAGCCATAGAACGGCTCGTACTGCCTCGTGTGACCGGGTTAGTCATCGCTCTACCCATGTTAGTTATTTGGTCAATCTTGTTTAGCATTTTAGGCAGTATGATGATGGCTTCCAGTCAATTCGAAGTTACCTTTGCCACATTTATACAGCGTTTCACTGATAATGTTCTGGTCAAACATTATGTTTTGGGAATGGTCAAAGCGCCGGTCTTTGCGTTGATTATTTCCCTAGTCGGATGTTTTCAAGGATTTCAAACTGGCATTAGCGCAGACAGTGTAGGAGTAAAAACCACTATTGCAGCAGTGCAAGCCATTTTTTTTATTATCGTTGCCGATGCCTTCTTCTCAATCTTATATAGTTGGCAAGGTTTATGATAGAGGTAAGGGGATTAAAAAATTGGATTGGTGGTCATTGGGTGCACCGGGATATTAATTTCAATATTCAAAAAGGAGAAATTATCGCTATAATTGGCGACAGTGGCTGTGGAAAAACGACCCTACTGCGCTCACTGCTTATGTTGCTCAAACCAACGGCTGGCAGAATACGGATTTTTGGTACGGACATCCTAAATTGCACGGATGCAGAAGCTTTACAAGTTCGTAAGCGCTGGGGGGTATTATTTCAAAATAATGCTTTATTCAGTTCGCTCACTCTACTGGAAAATGTTTTGTTCCCATTACAAGAATACACCCCTTTCCCGCCAGATCTGCAAAAGGACCTTGCCATGATTAAAATTACTCAAACTGGGTTAGAGCCTGAAGCGGCCTATAAATATCCCGCTGAGTTAAGCGGAGGTATGCAAAAACGGGGGGCTTTAGCACGAGCCATTGTTTTAGATCCCGAGTTGTTGTTTTTAGATGAACCCACTGCGGGTTTGGATCCCAATAGCGCCAATGATTTGGATCAATTGGTATTAAAACTACGCAATTATTTTGGATTTACCATTGTGATAGTCACGCATGATTTAAATACTTTATGGACAGTCCCTGATCGAGTGATGTTTTTAGGTGATGGTAGAGTGTTAGCTGCCATGAGTATGACAGAATTAGTAAAGCAAACACATCCTCTGATCGCCTCTTATTTTAGCGGAGAACGTGCGCAATGGGCCCAACGCAGTTCAAAGGGGGCCAGTGATCATGGATTCTAAAGCCAATTATGCTTTGGTCGGCCTCTCAGTGCTGATACTGTTTGCACTCATGATTTTTTTATTCGTGTGGCTGTCCGGTTATACTCAACATAAAACTTATCAAACTTATTTAGTTTACGCTTCAGGCGGGGTCGGTGGCCTCAGCGTAGACAGTCCAGTATTATTCAATGGGGTGCGCGTGGGAACCGTAGATAAAATCCAATTGGACACCACCAATCCTCAGTTTGTAAAACTTTATTTGAAATTAGAATCGACAACGCCAATCACGCAAAGTACGATAGCCACTTTAGTTCCTCAAGGGATCACCGGATTAATGTATGTGGGTTTAAAAGCCCAAAGTGCTGCTGCGCCACGGTTAAAAGCCGAGCCGGGGATACTCTATCCGGTGATTCCATATCAAAAACCGCTATTAACGCAGCTCAGTGAAGCTTTGCCGGAAATGACCAAAAACATGAGTGAAATTTCCAATAAACTCAATAAAATCGTGAATGAACAAAATGTGGAAAATTTAAGCCAAACGCTTAGTCACTTGAATAATGTGATGGATATGCTGGACAAAAATTCCAATAATGTGAGCGATAGTTTGAAATCCATGAAAATTTTTATGAAAAATAGCGCGAAGGCCAGCCAACAATTTAGCACGACTTTGGCGGAAGCGCGTCGAGCCGCCGCGCAGATGCGCGAGACGACGCAACAAATTGGTTTGCAATTCAGCAGTGTCAATCAGCAATTAATGCCGAGTATCAATGAATTGGTATCGAGCTTGAATGATACCGCAGCCAATTTGCAGCAATTCAGTCAAGATTTAAAGAAAAATCCATCTATGCTTTTATTTGGGAAACAACCGGCAGCCCTAGGTCCGGGGGAGAAGTCATGAAAATGAAGCATTGGTTTTTCATTGCCGTCTTATTCCTGGCGGCGTGCGCAGTAAAAACGCCGCAAATTATTACCTATTCTTTTGTGGTTCCGGTTCTCCCGGTGATGGCGCAAGCGCCACGGACTCATGCAGTTTTGCTAGTAAGCGCGATGGCGGCAGACCCGGCTTATAAAACCAGTAGTATGATTTATGTCAAAACTCCAGGGGATTTGCGCAATTATTCCTTGAATGCCTGGGTTGCTCCGCCCGCGCAAATGTTTGTGCCATTGATACTGGAACGTTTGGAGACAAAAAATTATTTTCGTGCGGTGGTGGCAGCGCCATTTATGGGCCGCAATGATTACCGTTTAGATACCCGTTTGGTGAGCTTGCAGCAGGAGTTTTACGAAAAAACAAGCCAAGTGCGGTGTGTCGTGGAGGCGGTGTTGCTTGGTGGAACGGCAGGACAGGTGGTGGCAGCCCGCCGTTTTCAAGTCGTCGTTGCTGCACCGGGGAATAACCCGCAAAGCGGAGCGGCTGCTGCAAATCGGGCTGCTTTGCAAATCAGTGATGAAATTGCCGATTTTGTGGTTGAGAAATTAGCGAGCTAAAGCCAGGCTTGACGAAAGCGAATGCAAGCATTAGATTGAGCTGGTATTCAATTCATCGGAGGGCCAGCGCTTGGAATACATTATTTTTATTATAGGGTTTGTGGTCCTGGGAGCTTTTGCAGGGCTAATGGCTGGCCTCTTGGGTATTGGAGGCGGTTTAGTCGTAGTTCCGGGATTGGCCTATATTTATCAATTTACCCCCGTTCCACCTGAATATATTATGCAAATGGCGGCAGGGACGTCATTGGCCATTATGATACCCACGACCATTCGCTCTCTCATTGCCCACTTAAAACATCAAGCTCAGGTTTGGCCAGTTTTTTCACGCTTACTCCCATCGGTGATATTTGGTGCGATTGTTGGCGCATTTTTAGCTCACGTGTTTGATACTCGTTTATTGCAAATCCTATTCGGCTTTTTCGTTTTATATATGGCGTGGCGCTTATGGTCTGATAGTAAAGTGGAAGCGGCTGGCAATATGCCTGGGATAGTGGGGGTTAATGTGTTCGGCGCCATAGTGGGGGTGAAATCGGGTTTGCTGGGAATTGGTGGTGGGGTTTTAACCATCCCGTTTTTGACCCGTTGGAGTGTGCCGATTCGCGATTCCATCGCTATTTCTAACGCGGTAAGCTTTACAGTTGCCATTATCGGTACTATCAGTTACATCGTCAGTGGAATGTTTCATTCGTCACAAATGCCGAACTGGTCAACCGGATATGTCTATTGGCCGGCTTGGTTACCTGTCGCATTGGTGAGTATGTTGGTGGCGCCATGGGGAGTGAAACTCGCGCATTATTTATCTCCCAAAATTCTCAAGAGAATTTTTTCTTTATTTTTATTGGTGGTAGCCTCTCAAATGTTGAAGATACTGATATGATGCAATATCCTCAATTTGACCCTGTCGCGCTAAGCTTAGGCCCTATTAAAATATATTGGTATGGAATCATGTACTTGTTGAGTTTTATCGTGGCTTGGGCTTTGGCCTCTCTACGAGTGCGGCGGCCTGGTGCGATATTAACTCAAAATCAAGTGGGGGACCTTATTTTTTACTGTGCTCTCGGCGTAGTGATCGGGGGGCGTTTAGGTTATGTGTTGTTTTATGACTTACCCTTTTTTTTAAAAAATCCTTCACAAATTGTCGCCGTTTGGCATGGCGGCATGTCATTTCATGGCGGTTTAATAGGTGTGATTGTGGCGTTGTTTTTTTGCAGCCGCAAGTTTCAGCGGTCTTTTTGGGATTTAACCGATTTTGTGGCGCCATTGACTCCCGTGGGCCTGGCGGCGGGACGTATGGGAAATTTTATCAATCAAGAATTATGGGGCCGAGTCACGAATGTTTCTTGGGGAATGGTTTTCCCTGCGGCGGGGCCAGAACCGCGTCATCCTTCACAGTTGTATGAATTTTTTTTAGAAGGAGTATTATTATTTATTATTTTATGGTGGTTTTCTTCTAAGCCTAGGCCCCGATTTGCGGTGTCTGCCCTATTCCTTTTAGGATATGGGTTGGCAAGGTCCATCGCTGAATTTTTCCGTCAGCCCGATCCTCAATACGGATACTTGGCGTTTGGCTGGTTGACAATGGGGCAGATTTTATCCGTGCCGATGATAATTGCCGGTTTAATTTCTTTAATCATTATTTATTCTAAAAGAGCAAATTAAAGTGCAGCAGTATTTACAATTTTTAAATCATATTTTAGTTCATGGGGTGCGTAAACTAGACCGGACTGGGACCGGGACTCTCAGTATCTTTGGTTATGATATGCGTTTTGATTTAAGCCTTGGATTTCCCTTACTAACGACAAAGAAAATTCATATTAAAAGCTGGATTTATGAATTACTTTGGTTTTTAAAGGGTGAAACAAATATTCAATTTTTAAATGATCATGGTGTCAGCATTTGGGATGAATGGGCAGACCCTCAAGGCAATTTAGGGCCGGTGTACGGTAAACAATGGCGCAATTGGGTGGGTACAGATGCTCAACCGATTGATCAAATGCGTGAACTAATAGAACAGATACGGGTGAACCCTAATTCCCGCCGATTAATTGTGAGCGCGTGGAATGTGGCAGAATTATCGAAAATGGCGTTACCCCCTTGTCATTTATTATTTCAGTTTTATGTAGCGGAAAACAAATTATCTTGTAAATTGACCCAGCGTTCGGCGGATGCATTTTTAGGTGTGCCATTTAATATTGCTTCTTATTCACTTTTAACGCACATGATTGCTCAGCAGTGTGATTTATTGCCGGGAGAATTTATCTGGTCAGGGGGGGACTGCCATATTTATTTGAATCATTTAGAACAAGTCCACGAACAATTGCGACGTAGCCCAGGTAATTTGCCAGAATTAGCGATTAAGCGTAAACCCGCTTCACTGTTTGAATATGAATTTAATGACTTTGAGTTTTTAAATTATCATCCTCAACCTACAATTAAAGCTCCAGTGTCGATTTAAACATTTGAAAAATTGACTGCAAATCGATTATTTGACACAAACCGTTTTGATGTTGACAAATTCGCGTATTCCAGCTTCTCCTAATTCTCGGCCAAAGCCCGAATGATTGATTCCACCAAACGGTAGGCGCGGATCAGATGAAACTAGATCATTCACAAAGCATGATCCGGCATGGATATGATTTGCGGCAATGGCTTCGCCTCGTTCAATGTTTTGGGTAAAAATCGCGGCGGATAATCCATACTCACTATCATTGGCAATGCGAATAGCATCCTGTTCGTCTTTTGCGGAAATTAATGCAATAACCGGTCCGAAAATCTCTTCGCGCATGACCGGCATGTCGATTTTAATGTTTTTTAAAACCGTGGGCGGATAATAAAAACCGGGCCGATCCGGAATTTTTCCGCCGGTAATCAGTGTTGCGCCTTGTTGAATGCATTCCTGCACCTGGCGATGAACATTTTCACGCAAGTCTGCTCGCGCCAAAGGCCCTAAATTGGTTTCAGGACTGGTGGGATCACCCATGCGATATTTTTTTAATTCGTCTAAAACGAATTGTTCAAATGCTTCACGCACAGAGTCAACCACAATAATGCGTTTAGCAGCAATACAAACTTGACCCGAATTATTCAAGCGAGAAGCCACGCATATTGCAGCGGCTTTTTTCAAATCCGCATCTTCCAGTACGATGTACGGGTCGTTGCCGCCTAATTCTAAAACGACTTTTTTTAGTGAAGCGGCTGCCGCGCTGCCCACTATGCTGCCGGCGCGTGGGCTGCCAGTGAGAGTGACTCCTTTTACCAACGGATGATGGATGACATGGGCCGCGGTCCGGTTATCAATCACCAAAGTGCGCAATAAATCCGTCGGGAAACCCGCGTCCTGAATTAATTTTTCGATGGCGATTCCGGTGCCGGTGCAAATTGGCGCATGACGGAGTAAAACCGCATTACCTGCCATAAAATTAGGCGTGATAAAACGAAAAATTTGCCAAAATGGAAAATTCCAGGGCATTATAGCAAAAATAGTTCCTAAAGGCTTATAAACAATATAGCTTTTGCTTTTTTCAGTCGCCACCGGTTGCGGACTTAAAAATTTTTCTGCATTTTCAGCAAAATAACGGCAAGCTTTTTGACATTTTTCAATTTCAGCAACACTGGAGCTCAGGGGCTTTCCCATTTCACTTGTAATGAGATTGGCATATTCGGTTTTATTTTTTTCCAAAAGCACCGCTAATTGTAATAATTTTTTAGCTCGGTCGCTGAATGAAGTCTCTTTCCATAAATTGAAAGCGCGATGAGTTGCTTCGATGATGGAATCAGCTTGAGTTACACTCATCTCTTCATAGGTATTAATCACCTGACCTGTGGCAGGATTGATGCTTTGTATAGTCATGCCCTTATTGTAGCATAACTGATCCACGCCCCCAACCAGGCGATGAATCTACTTGACACCCTCAAAGGAAGGTAGGGTATAATCAAAAAAACATGGATGTAAAAGAATTTTTCACTAAAAAATCGATATTTTCACGCTTGAGTCAACCGGCGCTTTACCGATTGGCTGAATTAGCGCAATTACTGACTTATAATCCTTCCCAAATTATTATTGAAGAATCCCATCCAGCATTAGGCTGCTACATTATCTTGTCCGGTCGAGTCCAAGTCATTAAATCTTTTAATACATCACGGTCCCGTTTAATCACTGAACTGACAACAGGTGAAATTATTGGCGAAATGTCCGTCATTGATGATCAGCCACATTCAGCCAGTGTCGTCGCCATAGAAGAAACGCAATGTTTGATGATAGAGCGGTGGGATTTTAAAGCGCAAATGCAAGCGTATCCAGAAATCGCTCTACAATTATTGCCTGTGCTGGCACGGCGTTTGCGCGAATTACTAGAAACCTCTGAGAGCAGCAAATGACGGAGGAAAGTTCAGTTTCAAACTCACCGTTTCGCCAACAGGCTTTAGAGTATATTACCACAGCCCAGCCTTTAGAGAATTTTATTCAAAATCCCGGCTTTTCCGCGTGGACATTATTAATGGGTCTAAGTTTAAGCATTTTTGCTCTAATAATCTGGTTTTTTAGCGGCTCTATTCTTATCCAACAAACCGGTAAGGGAATGATGCTGTCTGAACATGACGCTATTGTGTATGTTTCGGCATTGAATAATTTAAAAATAGCGCCAAAGATGACAGTGTTTGTCAGCTTAAGCACTCAAGGCCAAGGTTTGGGCAAACAAATTTCAGCAGAAGTGGTGAGTGTGGACAATCTCCCAGTGAGTCCCGCGCAGGCGTTAGATACTTTACAAAATCAGAGTTTAGTGGATTACTTTTTTGCTAAAGGCCCCGTCATCAGCTTGCAGGTGCAGACCGATGAAAAAATCACACCAGGAACATTGATTGATGCGCATATCCATTTGCGCCGCCAAACACCGTGGGAAATTTTGATAACGAGACATTCTCATGTCTAACAATTCTAAAAGAGAAAAAACCCCCAGCTTATTGCAAATGGACAATGCCGAATGTGGCGCAGTAGTTTTGGCTATTATTTTGGCTTATTTTGGCCGCTATATTCCCATATCCGAGGCGCGCGAAGCTTGTGATGTAAGCCGAGACGGTAGTAAAGCTATCAATATCATCAAAGCTGCGCGTCACTATGGTTTAAATGCACACGGCATGCAGCTCACTTTGGAACAAACTAAACAACTACCGCCTCCTTTTATTGTTTATTGGCAGTTCAACCATTTTCTGATTGTTGAGGGATTTAATGCCGATAAGGTTTATCTCAACGATCCTGCCACTGGGCCGCGGACCATTAATGCGCATGAGTTTGCCCAAGGCTATACCGGAATCGTGTTATTTATGGATCCCGGACCCGAATTTCAGCCAGAAGGGAAGCCGGGGCCGTCAATCGGATATTTAGTGTGGCAATATATTGTAGGGACGCGATCAATTTTTTTGTTTATTTTAATTAGTGGATTGTTTCTATCAGCGCCAGTAATCGGATTGGCTTTTTTTACTAAATTATTTTTTGATACGGTTTTATTACAACAAAGCGCGTGGACGGGTTTTTTTGTATTTGGTTTATTAATTATTGGATTATTAATCATTTCATTAACGACATTGCGGCGATTTTTTACAACTCGATTTTATATGAAATTAAAATTAAGCGTTGTAGTGCAGTTTTTTTATCGACTTTTACATTTACCTATTAATTTTTTTTTGCAAAGGGCGGCGGGTGATTTGGTCGAGCGGACCGAGACTCCTGCTCAAATCGCCCATATATTAGCAGAAAAAATTGCTTCTCATTTAGTGGATTTCATTAATTTAATGATTTTAGTAACATTCATGTTTTTTATCAGCTGGCCTTTAGCATTAATTAATATCGCTTGCGGCATAATCGGAATTTTTTTAAACCGGTTATTGGCGACCAAACCAGAAATAAATGGCCGGCTTTTACAATCCATTGGTAAATTATCGGGAATTGAAATCAATGGAATTCAAATTATAGAAACATTAAAAGTCAATGCGGTAGAGAGCCATTTCTTTAATCTTTGGGCCAATGCACATGCAGAAAAAGTAGCCAATGAACAAGCACTAGCTATTGCAGAACTTAAAAGACAAATCGCCATTGTCTCTTTATGGGGATTCAATTTATTGGCTTTATTTGGAGTTGGTGTTGGATTGATTTTTCAGGGTCAGCTGAGTCCAGGAAGTTGGTTGGCGAGCCTTGTATTATTTCTGGCATTCATTCAACCCTTAAATTTATTGGCAAGCAGCAAGGATCAACTGCATAGACTAAAAAGCGATATGGCGCGAATTGATGATGTGAAACATCATCGTTTAGAAAATATTTTAAGTGCACCTCAGAATGCGGTATCGCTTCAGCAAGCGTCTGCTTCGACCGTTTTGGAATTTAAAAATGTGCTATTTGGATATTCTCGATTAGAGCCGCCGATTTTTACCGATATCAGTTTTGAATTAAAGGCAGGGGAACGTTTGGCCATCGTTGGCCCGACAGGTGGAGGTAAATCCAGCGCAGCTAAATTAATTTGCGGTTTATATACCCCCTGGTCCGGCGAAATTATTATCAATGGCGTTCCCTTGCCGCATACTTCACGACAACAATTAGCCGAATACGTGGGCTTAGTGGATCAAGAAATTTATTTATTTTCTGCTACCTTGAGAGAAAATCTCACGTTATGGGATTCGCAAATTTCAGATTCCCAGATTTATCATGCATTGAGTTTAGCCTGTATGGACGAAATCGTTCGACAAAGAGGCGGCTTAGATTGCTGGGTTGAAGAGCGCGGAAAAAATTTTAGCGGCGGTCAGGTGCAAAGACTTGAAATAGCTCGCGCCTTGATCGCCAATCCTAAATTATTAATTCTAGACGAAGCGACTTCGGCGTTGGATCCGTTATTAGAGCAGCAAATTTATCGCAACTTACAACAACAGCATTGTAGTTTGATAATCATTGCACATCGATTAAGTGCAATAAGGGATTGTCACTCTATCCTGGTTATCGATCAAGGGCAAATTATTCAACGCGGTAAACACGAAGAATTAATGGCAGCAGATGGTTTATACAAGGAATTGGTTAGTTTGGAAATTCAATAATGACAATGAACGAGGATTACGATTTATTTTTTTCGGTTTGTGCCGCCGTTGCCAAACGTAAAAAAATTAAATTGCAAAAACCAGAAGATTCCCCTCAAGATGGTGATTTATTTGATTACGCCAATTACATTGCTGAATTCAACCATATTCGTATTCGTCAAGTTAGTTTATTTCCACAATGGTGGAAAAATGAGGCAGGACCTTTAGTCGGATTTTATCAAAATCAAGTTTGTGCATTATTGCCTGCTGTCGATGGCGGTTATGAAATGGTGGACAATAGCACTGGTGCCTGTATAAAAATTACCGATAAAAACGCCGCGGAATTATCTAACACGGTGTTTTATTTTTATCCAAGCTTGCCAAATAAGCTGAAAAGCTTGAAGAATTTTTTTACTTGGCTTTTTATTCGAGTAAAAAAAGAAATGAGTTTGTTAATTTTAACTGATTTAATGTTGAATCTGAGTATCGTGCTATTGCCCATAATCCTGATTTTTATTTTTAAGGCTGCCATTATTCCACACGATTTCAGCCTATTATGGCAGCTTTTAGTTTTGCTTATGGTTAATTTTTGCGTCTTTATTTTATTCTATCAAACCCAAGCTATGCTACGTCTTCGTTTGCGATACAAGCTAGAAGCCATCAGCATTCCGAGTATTTGGGATAAAATACTGCGTTTACCATTGCGCTTTTTTAGACAACGCGCAACGGCTGATACGGCATTTCAAATTCATGCCATTAGCGAAGTTCAAAACAATTTTATGCATGGCTTGTTGATACTAATAGTCAATCTCATGGGAAGCGTTTTTCTATTTATTCTATTGTTTTTTTTAATTTCCGAGATAGCACGCTTTACGTTTATTTTGGTCATTATTTATAGTGGCGTTACTACCTTAATTTATCTGCGCCAACATGTTTACACGGGTAAAATATATCAATATTTTGGTCAATACTTGGATTTTTTACTAGAAATTATTACCGCTATCGTTAAAGTGCGAGTGACAAACTCCATGGGCAGAATATTTCATCTTTGGTTAGAACGCTTAAGACACCGAAGCGGCACTGAATTAGCTTTAAAACACTATGGTTTATGTTTGGAAGTTTTAAACGCATTCATGTTAATGGGAAGTCCTTTAATTTTTTTAGTGCTTTTACATAATCAATCGGTTCAACCGGCATTTGAAAAAATAATCGGTTTTTTTATCGGCTATTTTTTATTGTTTGTCATGCTTGCGAATGCGACTTCTGCTCTGGGTGAAACCTTGCGGATATTTCCTTTATGGAAAAAAAGCCATCCGCTTTTAACCAGCGGGGTTGAGGTAGAAAGAGGTAAAGTAGTCTCTGGAATGTTGAGTGGCGAAATTGAATTAAAAAATATAGTCTTTCGTTATCACCCTGATGAAGCCGCTCTATTTAAAAATTTATCATTAAGAATTAAGCCAGGCGAATTTATTGCGGTGGTTGGCCCTTCTGGTTCAGGAAAGTCAACTTTGTTTCGCATAATCTTGGGGTTTGAAGAACCTGAAGCGGGTGAAATATGCTTTGATGACGTTCATTCGCATTTTTTGAAAATGTCTTCCATACGCAAACAAATTGGAGTGGTTATTCAAAATAGTTTATTGATCCCGGGTTCTATTTATGCCAATATCGCGAGTAATCAACCCAAAATGACTCGAACTGCGGTGTGGGAAATTGCCGAAAAAGTGGGTTTGGCTTCTTTTATTAAAAATTTACCAATGCAATTGGACACTTTAATTAGTGAAGGCGCAGTAAGTTTATCGGGAGGAGAGGTCCAACGCATCATTTTAGCGCGGGCTTTGGCGCAAAAACCTCGAATATTAATCTTAGATGAGGCCACCAGTGCTTTGGACAATACCACTCAGGCTGTAGTTCAAAATTACTTGCGTCAATTGAATGCGACACAAATAGTTGCAGCGCACCGTTTAAGCACCATTGTTCATGCTGACCGTATTATTGTCATGGATAAAGGCAATATCGTGCAAGCAGGCCGTTTCGACGAGTTAATCAAACAACCCGGATTATTCTCTCAAATGGCAAAAAGGCAGTTACCGGCTCAAGGAGGCTATAATGAAATGCTGTAGAAGAAAATGTTGTTATATTTTGGTATCTATTTTAGTGATAGCACTATTAACGTTGGGTGCTTCCTGGAGATTAAGCACCATTGCCACTTTTCCAAGATTGCAAAATGAACTGAATACGATAGATCAAGATCCTACTCTTTATGTGGACAAGGATCCCGACAAACCGTTAATGACGGCTCAGCAGCAAGCCCGAGTATCACAAGCATACATTCGTCTATATTTCTCACCCTGGTTAGACAACGGTGATCTCAATCAAGAAATCAATACCAAGTTATTACAAACCATGCAAGTTAATAAAGATTTCTTTAGCACGCATGAAACATTTATGTTCACCTATATCCCTTTCACTCAAGAAAGAATCAATTACATTACTTCGAACATGGATTTCAGCGGTTTTCCCCAAATTAATCGTCCCGCGATTATTACGCATATTACCCCTTTACGGGTCTTTCCCACCAATTTACCGAACTATAACGATCCCAAGAAGGCAGGGGAGGGTTATCCATTTGACAATTGGATGATGAGTTATTTATTTCCCGGGGCGCCGGTGAGAGTGTTGCAAATTTCCAAAGATCAGTTGTGGTATTTTGTACGAACTGGCAGTGCGTTTGGTTGGATCCCTGTAAAAAATTTAGGATTTGTGGACGCCGCATTTATGGCTGAATGGCATAAATATTCTTTTGTCGTCACTAACAAAAATAGCGCCTTGCCAGGTTTGCGTAAGGGTATGATTTATCCTAGCCCTGGCCGAGATGAAACCAGTGTTAAAGTGTTATGGCCTTTTCGTGATAATGATGGCAATGCTCATATTGAAACTCTGGCGGTGGCTAAGAGCGATGTATTGAACTTTCCCATCCCTTTGACAGAGAAAAATGTGGCTGAGATGGCTAAAACTTTTATCAATGAACCTTATGGTTGGGGAAATTTATATCAATTGCGCGACTGCTCCTCTACCACTCAAGATATATTTGCAGGTTTTGGACTTTGGCTTCCGCGAAATTCAAGTCAACAGTCTCGATTGGGTGAAGTGGTTATCCTGCCGGATGCGACAAAAATTCGGGCTAGACGAAAAATCATTGTGAAAAAAGGCGTGCCTTTTCTGACTTTGATACACTTCCCAGGCCACATCACTTTATACATTGGGTCGCGAGATGGTAATCCTTTTGTGCTACAAGAGATTTGGGGATTGAGGACTACGGATTTGTTAGGGCGGGAAGGCAGGGTTGTTATTGGGAAAACTGTCGTCACGCCATTGGATTTTGCAAAGCGGTTTAGTAATACCACGCGTTTACAAATAAGCAAAGCCACGGATATAAGCATATTTAATGCGAATAGTTATAATAATGAAACCGCCATTAAACGCAAGGTTTGGAACTTAGATAGTTGATTTTTAACACAATTCGGATTTTTCTTAAGTGTGTGCTATATTTTTACTTGAACAAGGTCGCAGGTTTTTTTGGAGGTATAAAATGGCTGAAACAAGTTCAAATAAATTATTACGTAAACAAGTGATCGAAAGAATTATGTCAGAAACTAACATCAATAATGAAAAGCTGGTGGAAAAAGCTTTTGTTGATGCTCATATCCCTGAATATCAATGGAAGCAGATTGCCGGCGGTTCTGCCCCAATTCCGACTTCATTGATGAAAAGCCTGGATGCGTTAAAACAATCAGGTAAATTCTAATCTAATTAGTAATTTATATAAAAACGAAAACCCACTTATCAGTCATGATAAGTGGGTTTTTTTATTTTAATGAGCCTACTGGATTGGCAGCAGATACGCCTTTTAACATCATGTAAGCAGCATAGATCTGATAATCCTCTTTAGCTAAAGCGATTTCCGTGTTTCTTTGTTTTTGGTACATTTGCAATTGATTTTGAACATTTTGATCACTCTCTTCAGTATTCGATAAATGATTGCGGTAATTCTCTTCATCCAAATCCAAAACACCGCTTAAGTTTTTCTCATTCACCTCCAATGCCGGAGCCACCACATCGGGTTCAATTCCTTTTGCTTGAATGATTCTTCCAGAGGGAGTGTGATAAAGCGCAGTGGTTAATTTAATGGCGCCATCATCTAAAGGCAGCACGGTTTGTACGGACCCTTTGCCAAAACTGACCGTACCCATAATGATGGCCCTATGGTAATCCTGTAAAGCGCCAGCCACAATTTCAGATGCCGAAGCGGAGCCATTATTAATTAAAACCACCAATGGCAGACCTTGTGTCAAATCATGTCCTGTTACTTTCAAAGACATATCAGCTCCAGGGATGCGGCCTTTGGTATAAACGATCAAATTATGAAATTGTTGAGTTTTATCGATATCTAAGAAAGTATCCGCAACCTTGGCGCTCACATCTAATAAACCGCCGGGGTTATTGCGTAAATCCAGGATGATTCCCTTCAATGAATACTTAGATTGCAATTCTTTGATGGCCTGAGCCAAGTCTTGATCTAAAGGCCCTTGAAAGAAAGTTAAGCGGATGTAAGCGTAATGATCATCCAACATACGCTTTTTTAAAGTGATTAATTTTATGGTGTTGCGAGTGATAGTTAATTTAACAGGTTTGTCATAACTTTTGCGTAAAATAGTCAAGCTGACTTGCGTGTCGTTTTTGCCTTTAATCCGGTTGACGGCTTCACGCAAACTCATATTTTGCACGATTTTATCATCTATTTTAATGATCAGATCACCCGGCTTCAAACCTGCTTTTTCTGCAGGAGAACCTTCAATGGGACTGACTACTTTAAGCACGCCATCTTGAGTAGACAATTCCACTCCTATTCCCACAAATTCGCCCGAAACGGCGGTTTCCAATTCTTTTAAATCATCAGCATCTAAATAAGAGGAGTGAGGGTCTAGATTTTCAACCATGCCTTTAATCGCATTATCAAAAAGAGTTTTATCACTTGGATCAGAAATATAATAATTTTTGATAATGGCAATAGCATTAACGAAACGCTGCTCTTGATCTCGGGGGATATTAATTTCTTGGATAGAGGGGGAAGGTTGAACTATTTTTTCTTCCGCTTTGGCCAATGAGCCAAAAATCAAACAACTCAGCGTAAACAGACCAAGCAGACCAAATTGCCTAAATTTCATAGATACTCTCCGACTTAGAGGCAATACTCTACGTACACCATTGACTAGGGTCAAGGGGTTTTGCGTTATAACGAATGGCAAAAAATAACGCGGGTTTACCGTAACCGCCACTTTGGCCTACGGTGGCGATGAGATCACCTGCGGATACTTTGTCCCCCTCATGTTTATAAAGACTGTGATTGCGTCCATACAGGCTCATGTAACCATGGCCGTGGTTGATAATGATAAGCAATCCATATCCTTGCAACCATTTACTAAAAATAACCGTGCCAGGGGCTACCGCGTAAACCGGTTGATCATCGGGCGCTTCAATTAACTCTCCAGTCCATTTTAATTCACTTTGCGCAATAGGCGAGTTGAAATAATGCATTACTTTGCCTTTAGTAGGCCAGGGTAGATGGCCGCGTTGTTGCGCAAAGTTAATATAGGTGAAATTTTCCTTAGAAGTAACCGGAGTATGGGATAAATGCATTAAAGTTTGTTCTAATCGTTTTTTATTAATATTTAAATTTTCCAATACTTGATTTTGATCTCGGATAGTATTATTTATTGAATTAATTAATTGAGTGCGATTATCTTTCATTGAATTTAACTGTTTTTCTTGTAATGCTAATTTCTGCTGTAAGATTTTCAAATTTTGATATTCTGCATACAGAAGTTGTTGCCGGTGAGTAATTTTTTCTAAACTATTTTGCAATTGCTGAATATGGGCAATGCGATACCTATTTAAAGTTTGATAATAGTAAAGCATGCGGTTTATTTGAGCCAAATCTTCTTGGTCCAAAAAAATCTTCATCGCTCCTTGCCGTTGTAACAAATAGGACAAACGTAATTGTTCAGCTAGCGCTTGTTGTTGTAATTGAATTTGATTTTTATTTGAAAATGAGGAGTTTTCTAAAGCCGTGATTTTTTGCTTTTGCTTTAGAATATCCTGCTCGATTTGTTGGCGTTTCTGCGAGGCTTCCCCGTATTGAGTATCGAGTTTATCTAAATCGTGTTGTAAGGCATCCCGTTTATCGTGCTTTTGCTTTAAAATATTTTTAATATTGGTAATCTGATTAGCTAATCGGCTCAACTGACTTTCGGTGTTGGCAAAAATATTGCTACTAAAAATACAGCTTAATAAGATGACCAGAATTAATTTTTTTCGTTTTAGGCAGCCCATTGCAACAAATTTTTCCCGGTCATTTCTGAGGGCGGATTTAGTCCTAAAATATAAAGTAAAGTGGGAGCAACATCCATGAGTCCAGGATGAGAGACATCGCGCCACTTGGCTTGACGGCCTATGTACAAGAGTGGCACGCGATTGGTCGTGTGAGCCGTATGAGGCTGCTGGTTTTGTTCATCATATATTTCTTCTACATTACCGTGGTCCGCGGTTATTAACATTTCTCCGCCCACTTTTTGTAAGCTGTCGTAAATCCTTTGCAGACATTGGTCTATGACTTCAATTGCTTCAATGGCAGCGGCTTCCACACCAGTGTGGCCGAGCATATCGGGATTGGCAAAATTGCAAATGATGACATCATAAGAACCATGCAGAATAATCTCAACTAATTGATCGGTCAGTTCTACTGCGCTCATCGCCGGTTTTAAATCATAAGTGGGAACTTGGGGGGAAGGGATGAGAATGCGATCTTCTTGTGGGAAAGCCACTTCATTGCCGCCGTTTAAAAAATAAGTCACGTGGGCATATTTTTCGGTTTCCGCCAGTCTGAGTTGATGTAAGCCTTGTTTAGCCAAATATTCACCGAGTGTATTGACTAGAGAAAGCGGTGGATAAGCGATTTGGACTTGGAGGTCTTTTGAATATTCGGTGAGGGTGGCGAAAAAACCTATTTGTGGAAATTGTTTGCGGCTAAAGCCGGTAAAGTGGGGATCGGTTAGTGCAAAACACAATTGTCTGGCGCGGTCGGCGCGGAAATTCATAAAAATCACCACGTCGTTATCTTCAATCTTAATAGTGGAGGATTGAGAAGGGACTATGGCGGTGGCTTGCACGAATTCATCGTTCTCATGGCGAGCATAAGCCGCTTCTAAACCTGCTACTGCCGTGCCGGCTTTAAACTTGGACTGCCCAGCAGTCAATAAATCATAAGCCATTGCAACTCTATCCCATCGATTATCCCTATCCATCGCGTAATAGCGGCCAATGATACTGGCAATGCGGCCACTACCTAACTGTTGGTATAAATTTTCGACAGTCTCTAAAGATTTTTTCGCTGATCGAGGCAGCACATCTCTGCCGTCTAAAAAAGCGTGGAGATATTGTTGGGTAATGCCATGTTGGTTAAGCAATTTGATTAAAGCCATAAGATGCGATTCATGGCTGTGCACACCGCCGGGGGATAATAATCCTAATATATGAACCCGGCTGTTATGCTGTTTGGCGTAATCAATGGCAGACAAAAGCACGGCATTTTTTTGAAATTCGCCATTGGCGATTTCATCGCCGAGACGAGTCAAGTCCTGCGGAATCGGCCTACCCGCGCCGATATGTAAATGACCTACTTCCGAGTTACCAATTTGACCCTCAGGAAGACCGACGGCGCGTCCCGACGCTTGGAGTAAGGTCCAAGGATAGTTTTTAAACAAAAAATCTATTGTAGGAGTTCGTGCGTTTTTAATAGGATTATGTTGTGGATTTTCACGATAACCCCATCCGTCTAAAATGAATAAAGCGACCGGCTTGGGACGTTTTGTCATGAGTGAAGTGCTCCATTGAATACTTTTCTTATGATGACATTTTGAACCAATTCTAGCAAGCGCCGATCAACATCCCTAGTGTCACTTGCCCTCAATTTTTATAAAATCCCTATGTCATTTCAGTGAAAGCTGGAATTGCTGGGGATCCAAAAATCAGGGGATTACTTTTTAACGCACTTATGATACTCTAACTTTTAACTATCCTGGTTGAAAGCGAGAATTATTCGTGCAAGATGTTCTACAATTTGCCGCGCATCATTGGCTGTTATGCGGCCTGTTTGTTATTTTATTAATCTTACTCATGATTGAAGAAGCGAGATCCAAAGGTTTGATGGGTCAGTTGAACCCGCAAGATTTAGTGCAAGTGATTAATCGCGAATCAGTGGCCATAGTAGATATACGTAATCGCGAAGCCTTTCAAGCTGGACATATTATTGGCGCGGTTAACATACCTAAATCTGATTTAGAAAAAGATTTTAATAAATTAAACAAATATAAAGGCCGTAAAATTATTATCATATGTGAAAGTGGTCAGAAAGCTGGCGAAGTGGCCGTTAAATTAAAAAAACAAAATTTTGAAAACGTCCAAGCCTTGGCTGGTGGGATTCAAGCTTGGAAAAACGCCAGCATGCCCTTGATTAAGAAATAAAAGGAATTTTATGGAAAAGCCTTATGTGGAAATCTATTCTGCTGAATATTGCAGTTATTGCCAGCAAGCCAAACAGTTGTTGGATCGTAAAGGAATTATCTACCACGAAATACGAGTTGATTTAGATCCCGCTAAGAAAACGGAAATGATAGAGCGTGCCGCTGGCAGACGCACTGTCCCTGAAATTTTTATCGACGGTGAGTTAATCGGTGGGTTTGATGATTTATGGGGTTTAGAAAAGTCCGGGGAACTGAATAAGAAACTTGGACTCAAAAACCCAGATTGAGTTATTTCATTATTTAATTTAAGGAGATTGTTCCAATGGCACAAGATAAACAAAATGGTAATGGCAAAGCCCAAGATACCGAAGAACAGAGACAATTTGGGATCCAAAGAATTTACGTCAAAGATATGTCCGTTGAAGTTCCCAATAGCCCGAAAATTTTTTTAGAAAATTGGGAGCCGGAAATGAACATGGACATAGGCACTAAAGCTGATCCTTTGGAAGGGGGGGCTTATGAAGTGGTGCTAACGCTGACAATTACCGTTAAAATCAAAAATAATGTGGCGTTTTTAGTTGAAGTGAAACAAGCCGGTATTTTCAGCTTGCAAGGATTTTCAGAAGAACAAATGCGCCCTATGTTGGGAGCATTTTGCCCCAATATTCTGTATCCTTATGCTCGCGCCACGGTGACCGATTTGGTGACTCGGGCCGGGTTCCCGCAATTGTATCTCACCCCTGTCAGTTTTGATGCCTTATACGAACAACATGAACGTGAGCGTCAACAAAAAGCTTCTGAGCAAGGCGGTGGGCAAACTGCGCAATGAATTTGAAAAAAAAAACCATTAGCGTGTTAGGCGCCGGTGCTTGGGGTACGGCCTTAGCCTTATTACTGCTGCGCAATGAAAATTCGGTGCGTTTATGGAGTTATGACCCTGCGCAAGCGGAAATTATGCAGAAACAACGTGAAAACCCCGAGTTTTTACCGGGGTTTATTTTACCTGATAGCTTGCAAATAGAGAGTGATTTAGATGCAATTCTGGCAGAGGTTGAAGATATCCTCATCGCTGTTCCCAGTCAGGCTTTTACTTCAGTTTTACGTCAATTAAAAGCCCGCCGTTCAAGTGATTGGCGCATCGCTTGGGGTACCAAAGGTTTGGATGCCGAAACCGGTCGTTTGTTACATGAAATGGTCGCTGAAATATTCTCTCCGACTACTCCAGCCGCGGTGATCTCCGGCCCCAGTTTTGCTCATGAGTTGGCCGCAGGCTTGCCTACTGCAGTGAGTTTGAGCGGCAACCAGCCTGACTTTTTGCAAGATTTAAGGCGTCGTCTACACGGTGATAATCTAAGAGTATACGAAAATTCTGATTTTATTGGTGTGCAACTCTGTGGCGTGTTCAAAAATGTTTTAGCGATAGCAGTAGGCATCGCCGATGGCTTACAATTGGGGGCGAATGCCCGCTGCGCTCTAATAACGCGCGGAATGGCAGAAATGAATCGCTTAACTGCCGCCATAGGGGGAAAAACCAGCACTCTGCTGAGCCTGGCCGGCGTAGGGGATTTGGTTTTAACTTGCACTGATAACCAATCAAGAAATCGCCGTTTTGGTTTGGCGGTGGGTCAAGGAGATCCACCACAAAAAGCGGCTTTAAATATAGGCAAAGTGATTGAAGGATTAAATAATACTGAGCATTTGCGTATGTTGGCTAAAAGATATATGATTGACATGCCGATAACGGAAGAAATACACAGAATTTTATATCACGGCCATCCGCCGCGAGAAGTCGTGGCCAGTTTATTAAATAGAGCGCCAAAGACCGAGTTGTAATAATTAGTGAAATATTATGAATTTTAATAACAATTAATGATTAATATCATTATTTTTTAGTAATAGTTAATATTGAAAAAAATAAAGTTGGAGAAGTAAATGAAGAATACCAATACTTTTTTTAAAGAAACACAATTACCTGATGGTTCAGATAAAGAAAATATAGAAGAAAAAGACGAGTCTCAAAAGAATTTATTAAATTCAACTGTAATGCTAACATTAATGGAGGAACTGAATCAGGAAAATAGTAAAACAATTGAGCATTTATCTAAGGTTTTTATAACATATATAAGTCGACAAGGCTTCAAAAGAAAAGACATTGCAAAAACCATTATATTAGAGTTGTGTGGATTAGTGGACGGTTTGCAAGTCATTGATTTGACTGACAATCCTATTAAGTCGAAATATTTAATTCCTCTAAGTAAATTAATAAGTAATTTGTCTGAAACATTTTTTAAATCTGATAAGAACCAAATAAATTCTTTCGAGAATAAAATTGCTCCAGAAAACAGTCGATTTTTACCTATTTTATTTGTTGATGAACAGAGCTTAGGAGAGGCTCGTCAACTTTTAAATATTTCTACTTAGTTTAATTTATTTTAGGGCCTGTTGACATTTCACCGTCATATATGGACTCTGCGCACTATGCAAGCTAAATTTTCGATATTTAGCAAAATAAGATGAGATGCAGTCATATATTCGGCCTCTATCTATAAGTGATATACGTTCACTTGGATCTGCGCTCCTTCTCCTCAGCATTGCGACGGCCTTTAATGGCCTTGACGAGTATGGGTTTTGAAAGAGCCGGTCTTACCTATTGTGCTATCAATCTTAAATTTACCTTTTGCACCTCGCTGATCCAGTCACTTTTATTTAACTATAGTGACTATGACAATCTGTTCTAACCTGAGTGTTGTCACTCATGGCCTCCTTTATAACGCGGTTGCTGTGGACAAGTTTGGCTGGGATACACGATAACATTCTCCCGTTGCCAGAATTGCCCAGATAATCCGCGCATTTTTATTCGCTAAAGCTACCGCGGCTTTATTTTCTCCGCAACGCTCTTTTTTATCTTTGATCCACATACTTCTGGGATCCGTTTTTTTATCACACACTCTGACAACCGAGCGTGCCCCATGAATGAGTAATTTCCTCACATATCGGTCGCCACGTTTACTAATCCCTAATAACCGAATGTGATCACCACTGGAGTCCTGCTTGGGAACCAAGCCCAGCCAAGCCGATACTTCACGGCCTTTCTGAAAGGCTTGGGCATCTCCAATCGCCGCTACCATGGCTGTTGCCGTTAAGTCTCCCACACCCTCAATAGCCAGTAACGCTCGGCAACGACTATCCTGCATGGCTATCTTGTTAAGCCTCCCGTCATATTTCTTGACCTGCTCATCCAGCACTTTCAGTTGTTCATATAATTCCGAAAATATTTCTCGAGAGCCTTCCGTCAAATCTTGAGACAGAGCTTCCAAAATAGCCGGTAGTTGTTTACGGATCTGGCTAAAACCTTTAGGCAGAATAATCCCATATTCAGCTAGCAACCCACGTATTTGGTTCCCCTGTGCTGTACGCTGTTTGATCACCAGTTCTCGAGCTCGGTGAACCAACAAAATATCTTGTTGATCGATACGCTTGATCGGCACAAATTTCATCCGGGGGCGACTCACCGCTTCGGCAATACCCTGAGCATCATTTCGGTCATTCTTATTGGACTGTACATAGGGTTTCACAAACTGAGGCGCCATTAACCTCACTGTATGACCGAAACTTTCAAATTTCCTTGCCCAGTAATGCGCACTACCACAGGCTTCCATCCCAATCACGCACGGGGGTAACTGAGCAATCCATTCGGCTAACTTGCTTCAAGGTACTCTTTTTGACGGTTAAGCATCTAGAGCTCCGGTAAATTATTAAAAATCAAACCGGTAAATTGGTTATTGTTCTCTGGATTGCTTCGCTTCGCTCGCAATGACGGTGAAATGTCAACAGGCCCTAAATGTTAATTTGCTTTTGATCGGATACTCAATGTAGCAAGGTGAATATTGGTGAACCCGTTTTAAGAAGAAAATTTCTGCTTATGGGATTGGCGATTTTCAAATGAGAAGGAAAGGCCGCTCAATCGGGCGGAACCCCTTACCCTGGTTGTTGCAGTTTGTGTGCACGACGGAAGAATTCGTGGTCTCGGCGATAGGCTAATTGTCCTTATATTTACCAGGAAACCAGATAATCCTTTGATTTTAAGCATTCCTCCGAAGTTTAATTATCCCTAGCATGACGGAAACTCAGAAAAAAATCTCAATTTCCAGTTTGGCTATGAAGATCGGGTCGTTGAGTTCATGTAAATATAGTAAAATCATGCAGTAATTCCGCCACGAAAAAATTGGATATAATCGGATGAAATATAGAAAGAATTACAATTCAATAAAAATATTTTTCGTAGAAAACCCCTCATCCTGATGGTTCGAAAGGGGAGAAGGGCGGAGCGATCTCCCCTTTCATTCCGAAACGGGCTTTGCCTGAGCTCCGGATAAGAACCAGGAAACAATTCGTGTGTAGCGGGAATTGCTAAAAATCATGAAGCATCCTTGCTTCTTTCATCGAATTGAATATTATTTCTTTCCCGGAATTGAAGAAGAATTTGTTTTTAATTTTTCTTCTGAAGGTGTTTGTCTTGATTGACTTTCAGAGATTAGGCCGTGAAGAATTATCGAGTTGACAATAGTATTTTCCTCCTTTGGCTTTTCTTCTTTTTCTTGCTCCTCGAGTGCTGCTTCTGCATGGTTATAAATCATCACCCTTGTGTCTTTGTCTACTATGCTGCACCATTTTTTGATTTCGGGTAAACATGTCTCGTGGTTTTTAATAATTATATCCCGATATATAAGAACTTTTTTGGCAACATCAATAGGCATTTTTTCCTTCTTATTAATATTCTTTACAGTGCTTGTTACAAAATAATTTGTTATAAAATTACTCTCATCTTCAGGCTTTAAAAGAGGCTGTGTAAAGGGAAGAAAATATTTCATTGGTTTTAAGCCCTTAATGTGGTCAACGATTTCGACATCAAAATTTACATGGAGTAATTTATCTGGGTCATAGTCTGAGCGTATTTCTATTTTAATGGGTCTCTTTAAATATGTTCCCTTCCATCTCTCGCCAATAACTAAACCCATGTTTACAATCCCGTCTTCTGCTAAATCCTTTTTTGTATTCTTGCCTTGATCTTTCTGTTTCATCTTGTCCTTAGTTTTCTGGCGGCTGTTTATTCCAGATGTGCCTTTCTGCCCCCACATCAGGGTTTTCTCCCATTCAACTTTATCGTAGGTGTGGGTAATCCATTTTTTTACAAGCTCGTTAGCTTCTGTAAGGCTTGAAGCTCTTGGCATGTTATAAAGCTGGTAAATAGGCGTGGTTTCAAAATGTAATGTTTCTTCTTTTGCCTTTCCCTTTCCCTTTTTAGATTTTATTTCATTTGAACGCACTATTAATAAGTACTCTTGGCGCTCTATAGCATCGCTGTTTTCCTTTTTGGGCGTTTTTCTTGTTCCAATTTGATTTTTTTTGTATTCCTTTTCTTGTTTTTTTTTGGATTTATCAGCTTTTGAGTTTACTTTAGGGTTATCAATTTTTTCATTTTTATCAAATTTGTTAAGTTTGGTTTTTTGTTTCATTGCTTCCTCTATATGCTTTTGTGTTTTTAACTTTTATATCTTTTAGATTTAATAAAATTTTGAATGCTATTGTTCCAGATATATATTAAGAATTTCTTAAAAAATTAAATAATAAAAAATAAATGTTTAAATTAATTAAAATTATCTCGTTAATTCCCTTGCTATTTGTTGGATATATAGGTGGAATAAAAATTGCCAAGTTTTAAATTGTTGAGTTTTGAAATAAATCCATAGCAAAATAAACTATATTTTTGACTCTAACCGAGTCAGCTATTCCTCTGGCTTATATACTAAACAAAAGAATAATTAACAAAATAATGATAAATTTTTCTAACCATTTAAACTGATCAGAAAGGATTCTTAGAAACGAGACAAAATCCGATAGTGAAAATTGATGAGTTCAATTTACTACCGAACGAAATAATTCTATATAACCGTCATCTGCATTAAGCAACACTTCGCTGCCAATAGGTAAAGTGTGCATTTCCGCTTGATGACCAAAGGTCATGTTAGTGAGGACGGGATAGGAATACTTTTCGCAAAAGCGTTGTTGTAACTCCAGTATATCGAAAGAAAAAGGAACCTTATTAGAACAATGATTAAAACAGCCGAAGATTAAACCTTTAATTTGCGGAAGAATTCCTGCTAAATGTAATTGCATTAACATACGGTCCAGCCGGTACACTTCCTCATTGACATCTTCTAAAAATAATATTTTGTCGTGCCAATATTTCGGTAAAAAACCAGTTCCAATCAATGAAGCTATCACACTTAAATTTCCGCCAACGAGTGTTCCTTGCGCGCATCCTGGGCGAAGAATTTTCACTTCTCGAGGGTGAATATACTCAAAACGGTGCGGCTTGCCTTCAAATAAAACTTTTTGCAAACCGGTTAAAGTCCACTCCGGCCACGACTTGGAAGCGCTAGGGCCGTGGAAGGTCACCAAGCCGGTGTGCGCATGAATGGCGAGCAAAAGAGCGCTAATATCACTGAATCCTAAAATGATTTTAGGATTGCTGGCAATCAATGCCCAATCCAGTTCAGGCAATAAACGAGCACAACCATAACCGCCTCGCACGGCAATCACCGCTTTAATGCTGGGATCTGCAAAGGCCTCGTGTAACTGGGAAATGATTTCAGGCCCAGACGCATTAAAATACCCATCATTTTTATTGGAAATAATTTTATTGACTACTTGCAATTGTAAAGTCTGTAATTGCTCAATGGCCTGATTAATTTGCTCAGGAGTGGGATGGAAAGCGGGAGCAATTAAAGCCACTCGGTCGCCCGGCGCCAGCTTCTGTGGTAAAATAACCTTCGATGTTGAATTAGAGTCCATGATCGTACCTAAAAATCCAGTAATTTGGCAAAAACCCCCTGTGGAATCGGCTTTAGCTCCCGGTGAAATTCACGTTTGGCGCGTAGATTTAAATCACTGGGACTCTCAAGCGCATTCTATTTTAAATAGCCTTTCGGAGGAAGAGTTAAACCGAGGTCGGCGTTTTATCCAAGAATTACACCGCCGCAGGTTTTACACCTCCAAAGCGTTTTTAAGACACATTTTATCTTATTATTTGAAAATACCGCCATCAAACCTGCAATTCCGAGAAGGGGAGTATGGCAAACCTTACTTAATAGGACAAAGTCAAAATGGGTCTTTACAATTCAATATGACCCATTCAGAAGATGTGGCATTATATGCTTTCAGTAGGCAAGTGGAATTAGGCATAGACCTCGAATATCTGAATAAATCTTTACAAGTTGAGCCATTGATTGCGCGTTGCTTTTCAGTGGAGGAAGTCAAAGCAGTGACCGCTTTACCTATTTCCCAGCGCCAATCAGCATTTTACGACCTATGGACTCGCAAAGAAGCCTATTTAAAAGCATTTGGTTGGGGTTTAAGCAGGTTGGGCCAGGCGTGTGCTTTAACTTCGGCAGAAATTAAAATGATTAGTTTTGCGCCCAGCCCTATTTACACCGCCGCTTTGGCCTGGCAACATTCAAATCGATTTGACCAAATGCAAATAGATTTTTTCCATGAGTTGATCATTTGACAACGTCTCAAAAATATATGACAATGTGCGGCTGATTTTATGGAGGGGTTCCCGAGCGGTCAAAGGGATCAGACTGTAAATCTGACGGCTCTGCCTTCGAAGGTTCGAATCCTTCCCCCTCCAAAAAGTGCTTTGCGGGTGTAGTTCAATGGTAGAACTTCAGCCTTCCAAGCTGATAGCGTGGGTTCGATTCCCATCACCCGCTAATACGGAGAACGTTGATAAAAAACGTTTCTATCCGGCGGCAATTGCTAAGGCCCACATAGCTCAGTCGGTAGAGCACTTCCTTGGTAAGGAAGAGGTCACCGGTTCAATTCCGGTTGTGGGCTCAAGGAAAAAAGGTCAGTAGCTCAATTGGCAGAGCGGCGGTCTCCAAAACCGCAGGTTGGGGGTTCGAGGCCCTCCTGGCCTGCCAGTAAAATGTAAGAAGTGAGAGGCATGAAAGGAAAAACGAATAACCCATCGCCGGTTAAACAACAGCCAAGCGGCAGCGTGGACCGTTTGAAGTGGATATTGGTGCTCTTCTTGTTGGTGGCTGGATTGGTTGCTAACGCATACTTTTCCCAAATCCCTTGGGCGATAAGGGCTGCTATCGGCATAGTTTGGCTACTGATTTTAATGGCGATAGCTTTATGGACTTCGCAAGGCCAGAAAGCCTGGAAATTTATCAAGGCCGCCCGAGTAGAATTGCGAAAAGTAGTATGGCCCACGCGTCAGGAAACCACGCAAACCACTTTGGTGGTGATTGTGATGGTGGTAGTGACAGCCGTGTTTTTATGGGGTATTGATACTTTGTTCTTTTGGGCCGTCAGCTTAGTGTCTGGGCAAAGAGGTTAACGAAATATGACAACAGAACGCACCAAACGGTGGTATGTGGTTCACGTTTATTCAGGTTTTGAAAATTACGTCGTCAATGCTTTAAATCAAAGAATAAAAATGCATGGCGTTGAAGCCCGGTTTGGAGAAATCATCGTTCCCACTGAAGAAGTGGTGGAAATGCGCGCGGGACAAAAACGTAAAAGCGAAAGAAAATTTTTTCCGGGATACGTCCTGGTGCAAATGGAAATGGATGAACAAACTTGGCACTTAGTGAAAAGTGTGCCAAGAGTATTGGGTTTTATCGGCGGTACTGCTGATAGACCTGCGCCGATCAGTGATCAAGAAGCCGCTTCTATATTACGGCGCGTAGAAGAAGGTGAGTCTAAACCCAAACCCAAAGTCTTGTTTGAACCCGGTGAAGTTGTCCGTGTCACTGACGGCCCCTTTGCCGATTTTAATGGCGTTGTTGAAGACGTCAATTATGAAAAAAGCCGTTTAGGCGTTGCAGTTTCTATTTTTGGCCGAACCACTCGAGTAGAGTTGGAATTTGGACAAGTAGAAAAAGCATAAACGGGGAGCTACAAAGCGATTCAGTCAACTAGCGTTAACACCCATAAGAGGAAACAGTAATGGCAAAAAAAATAACAGCCTATATTAGGCTGCAAGTCAAGGCCCAAGAAGCCAATCCCAGTCCACCCGTTGGGCCTGCATTAGGCCAACACGGCGTTAATATCATGGAATTTTGTAAAGGCTTTAACGCCGCCACGCAAAGCATGGAAAAAGGATTGCCAATTCCCGTGGTGATTACCGTTTATTCCGATCGGAGTTTTACATTCGTTACTAAAACCCCGCCGGCTTCTGTACTGATTTGTAAAGAATTAAAGATTGACAAAGGTAGTGCGGTTCCCAATAAAAATAAAGTTGGCAAAATTAGCCGTGCTCAATTAGAAAAGATTGCCAAAATGAAACAACCGGATCTGACCGCCAGTAGTTTAGACGCAGCAATTCGAACCATTGCCGGTACTGCACGCAGTATGGGTATTGACGTAGAAGGAGGGGTAATTTAATGAGTCTCTCTAAAAGAAGAAAAGCAATTCTGGAAAAAGTTGCTCCAGGTAAATTATACCCCGTGAACGAAGCTGTAAAATTAGTTAAAGAATGCGCTACCGCGAAATTTAAAGAAAGCGTGGATTTAGCGGTTAACTTAGGCATTGACCCTCGCAAGTCGGATCAAGGCGTAAGAGGAGCCATTGTATTACCTCACGGCACTGGACGCCAAGTTCGCGTGGCAGTGTTTGCCCAAGGTGATAAAGCTGAAGCCGCACGCGCAGCAGGCGCGGATATTGTCGGTTTTGAAGATTTAGCTGAAACGATCAAGGGAGGGAATTTCGCATTTGATGTGTTAATCGCCACTCCTGATAGTATGCGTATCGTGGGTACCTTAGGGCAAATTCTAGGCCCTCGTGGCTTAATGCCCAATCCGAAAGTCGGGACAGTCACCGCCGATGTGGCTGGCGCAGTACGAAATGCCAAAAGCGGCCAAGTTCAATACCGTAATGATAAAAACGGCATTATTCACTGCACCGTTGGCAATGTCAGTTTTGAAGGAAAAGCCCTGGCGGAAAATATTAAAGCACTGATAAGCGGATTACAAAAAGCGAAACCCCCCACCGCCAAAGGGGTTTATTTAAAGAAAGTGACTGTTTCTTCAACAATGGGTCCTGGCTTGTTGTTAGATATCGGTACGCTTCTAGGAGAATAATTTTGAATTCACGGTAGAGGTTGGTATTTTGTCAGCCTTCGCCGTCGAAGACCGTGGGTGGCCTGAGGCCTTAATTTCCCACGCAGACGGTGACGCCGTTCTTGAATATACCTGAGACGGCCACCTCAAGGGTGGAAAATCGCAAGATTTTCCGGGTTTAAAACGGAAAAAATGAGGTCAATGTGACTTTAAGAATCGAAGAGAAGCAAGCGATTGTCGCCGAATTAGCAGATGTCGCATCCCGTTCGGTATCCGTGATTGCTGCAGAGTATCGCGGTTTGACCGTATCGGAAATGACAAAACTGCGTGACAATGCTCGCAAATCGGGAGCGATAGTTAAAGTCTATCGCAATACCTTAGCGCGCAGAGCAATCGAAGACACTCGTTTTAAATGTCTCCAAAGCGAATTAGTCGGCCCGATGATCTTAGTATTTGCTAAAGATGAACCGGCTGCTAGTGCGCGTATGGCTCGAGACTTTGCCAAAGACCATGCCAATTTCGTGGTAAAAGCTTTGGTACTAGAAGGGAAACTATTGCCTGCTGACCAACTCAAAGCGGTCGCAAGCATGCCCTCGAGAGATGAGGCATTGGCGCAATTGATGACAGTCATGAAAGGACCTGTCGTTAAGTTAGCACGTACTTTAACGGAAACCTACGCGCAGCTCGTTCGGGTTGTTGCTGCAGTTGCCGATCAAAAAAAACAATAATCTAATTTGAGGAGTATAAAATGGCCGTTTCAAAACAAGATATTTTAGAAGCAATTTCACAAATGAGCGTCATGGATGTGGTTGACCTAGTTAAATCCATGGAAGAAAAATTTGGTGTTTCTGCTGCTGCAGCCGTAGTTGCCGCTCCTGCTGCTGCTGGAGAAGCCGCCGTAGTTGAAGAGAAAACCGAATTTAACGTGGTGATGACTAGCTTTGGCGCCAACAAAATTGGTGTTATTAAAGTGATCCGCGAAATCACCGGTTTAGGCTTGAAAGAAGCTAAAGACATGGTGGAAGGCGTCCCCGCAACTGTTAAAGAAGGTATTTCTAAAGACGAAGCCGAAAGCATCAAGAAGAAGCTGGTTGAAGCTGGCGCGACTGTTGAAGTTAAGTAATTTTTGTTGGGAAAAAATCCCACCGGTTTTCCTACTCCCTCCCTCTTACAGGGGGAAGGGGCAATTGCCGGGGGATTTTTTCTATTTGCCTTTCAAAAAATGAGGTACTTTCATGGCTGCAATGCAAAAAACTCAAAATCTTTATAGCGTTAAGTCGAACACAGAAAAAAAGCGCATCAGACTTCGTTTGGGTAAAGGGAAAGAAGAGGTGTTAAATGTTCCTTCTTTATTGGCGATGCAAGTAGATTCGTATGAGCAATTTTTGCAAGCCGATGTTCCTTTCAACAAACGTCAGGATTTGGGTTTGCACGCCGCATTTAAAAGCGTATTTCCGATTTCAAGCTATTCTGGCCACGCCCAAATCGAATACGTGGGTTATTCCCTAGGCGAACCCATGTTTGATGTACAAGAATGCCGTCTAAGGGGCGCCACTTATGCAGCTCCTTTGCGCGTGAAAATGCGCCTAGTGATCTTTGACAAAGAAAAATCTTTAGATAATCCGGTTATTAAAGATATTAAAGAACAAGAAGTGTTCATGGGTGAAATACCTTTGATGACCAAGACCGGAAGTTTTATTATCAATGGCACAGAACGTGTGGTGGTTTCCCAGTTACACCGTTCGCCTGGCGTGTTTTTCGAACACGATAAAGGCAAAACCCATTCTTCCGGCAAGCTTTTATTCTCTGCTCGAGTGATACCCTACCGTGGTTCATGGTTGGATTTTGAATTTGATCCTAAAGACGCCATATTTGTACGTATTGATCGGCGCCGTAAACTGCCAGCCACGGTGATTTTGCGTGCATTAGGTTATAACACAGAAGAAATTCTGGCGATGTTTTATGAAACCAACGTTTTCAACTTACAAGACGATAAAATTGTCCTCGATTTAATCCCCAAACGCTTGCGTGGGGAACTGGCGGTCACCAACATCACCTCAGGGAAAGGAGAACTAATTATTGAAGAAGGCCGGCGCATATCTGCCCGCCACGTGAGATTAATGGAAAAAGCCGGACTCACGCAGTTGGAAGTCCCGGTTGAGTATTTAATTAATAAAGTCATAGCAGAAGTAGTGGTAGACAAAAATACCGGCGAAGTGTTAGCCCAAGCGGGTCAGGACATTACCCTGGACCTGTTAGCGCAATTGAAAAAAACCGGCATTGAAAGTATCAAAACGCTTTACATTAACGAAATTGAATGCGGCCCTTATATCTCCGACACATTAAAATTAGATACCACCCGTAATCAACTTGAAGCGCTTATTGAAATTTATCGAATTATGCGCCCAGGAGAGCCGCCGACCAAAGACGCCGCTGAAACTTTATTTAATAATCTATTCTTTTCGATTGACCGCTATGATTTGTCCTCAGTAGGTCGAATGAAATTCAACCGTCGCGTTGGGCGTGAAGAACTAACCGGGCCAGGAGTCCTTTCAAAAGAAGATATCGTGGCTGTGTTGAAAGTGTTGGTTGCAATCCGCGATGGCCAAGGCGAAGTAGACGACATTGATCATTTAGGCAATCGCCGCGTTCGCAGCGTAGGTGAAATGACCGAAAACCAGTTTCGCATTGGTTTAGTCCGTGTAGACCGCGCCGTGAAAGACCGATTGAGCTTAGCAGACATTGAAAATATGATGCCGCAGGATTTGGTGAATGCAAAGCCCGTGTCCGCCGCCATTAAAGAGTTTTTTGGCTCCAGTCAACTATCTCAATTTATGGATCAAAACAATCCGTTATCGGAAATTACACATAAACGCCGTATCTCAGCCCTAGGGCCGGGAGGCTTGACTCGCGAACGTGCTGGCTTTGAAGTGCGCGACGTGCATCCAACCCATTATGGCCGCTTGTGCCCCATTGAAACACCCGAAGGCCCCAACATTGGGTTGATCAACTCACTGTCCGTATTTTCTCGCACCAACGAATACGGCTTTCTTGAAAGCCCGTATCGCAAAGTAGTCGACGGCCAGGCGACTAATGAAGTGACGTATTTATCTGCTATTGAAGAAGGTGATTTTTACATCGCCCAAGCTAATAGCCCGGTAGATGAAGAAGGCAATTTGACGGGTGATTTAGTCTTATGCCGCAATAAAAATGAATGGACGATGACATTGCCTGAAAATATTAACTATATGGACGTATCACCGCAGCAAATGGTATCCGTTGCCGCCGCTTTGATTCCATTTTTAGAGCATGACGATACCAGCCGTGCGTTAATGGGTTCCAACATGCAACGTCAAGCCGTGCCTACCATTTTACCGGAAAAACCCTTAGTAGGTACCGGTATTGAACGCATTGTGGCAGTGGATTCCGGCGTAACCGCGAGTGCAGTGCGTCCTGGTGTGGTCGATTATGTCGATTCTTCCCGCATCGTAGTCAGAGTGGACGCGGATGCCGTCAATGAAAAAAATGGCGCCGTGGATATTTACAACTTAACTAAATTTAACCGTTCCAACTATAACACTTGTATCAACCAACAACCCATCGTCAACATCGGTGACCGGGTTGAGATAGGGGATGTATTAGCGGATGGCCCTTCCACCGATATAGGCGAGTTGGCGCTGGGACAAAATCTATTAGTTGCATTTATGCCTTGGAATGGTTACAACTACGAAGACTCAATTTTAATTTCTGAAAAATTAGTAGAAGAAGACCGCTTCACCACCATCCATATCCAAGAATTGACTTGTATCTCGCGCGATACCAAATTAGGCCCTGAAGAAGTCACTGCCGATATCCCCAATGTAGGTGAAAGCGCCCTGTCTAAATTGGATAAATCCGGTATTGTTTATGTCGGAGCTGAAGTTGATGCAGGTGATATTTTAGTTGGTAAGGTTACTCCTAAAGGTGAAACTCAATTATCGCCAGAGGAAAAACTATTACGTGCTATCTTCGGTGAAAAAGCCTCGGATGTAAAAGACAGCTCCTTGCGTGTGCCCTCTGGTATGAACGGGACTGTTATTGACGTCCATGTCTTCACCCGTGAAGGTATGAAAAAGGATGCCCGTGCATTGGAGATTGAAGAAGCTAAATTTGCCAAGTTGCAAAAAGATGCCAATGATGAAATGCGGATCCGGGAAGAAGCTTTGTTCGGTAGTTTAGCGGAACAATTGATTAACCAAATTTCCGATGGGGGACCTGCTAAATTAAAGGCGGGTTCCAAGATAACTCAAGAATATCTGCAGGAACTTCCCCATGAAAAATGGTTTGACATCCGAGTGCGCGACGAAGAAGTCCAACACCGCATGGAAGCCGCTCAAGATGCCTATAAAAACTTACGTAAAGAGCGAGACGCTCGTTTGAAAGACGCTCGTCAAAAATTAGCGCAAGGCGACGATTTGGCCCCTGGAATCATTAAAATAGTCAAAGTGTACCTGGCTGTGAAACGTCGTATTCAACCCGGCGATAAAATGGCAGGCCGACATGGAAATAAAGGCGTTATTTCCACTATCGTACCGATTGAAGACATGCCTTATTTAGAAGACGGCACCCCGGTTGATATCGTATTGAATCCGCTAGGCGTGCCTTCCCGTATGAATATCGGTCAAATTTTAGAAACCCATTTAGGCTGGGCAGCGAAAGGATTAGGTAAGAAAATTGGAGATTTGCTACAGCAAAATCCCAGCGCGGATCAACTGCGAAAATTACTGGATCCAATCTATGGTGTGAGTAAGGAACATAAAATCGATTCATTTGCTTTAACCGATAAAGAAGTATTTGAACTCGCCGGTAATTTAAAAAAAGGCGTACCGGTCAGTACTCCCGTATTCGACGGCGCCAGTGAAGCGGAAATCCGTGAGTTGCTTAAATTAGCGGGCTTGCCTGAAAGTGGTCAAACCAAGTTAATTGACGGTCGCACCGGTGAACCGTTCGAGAGACCGATTACCGTGGGTTATATGTACATGCTCAAATTGAATCACTTAGTAGATGATAAAATGCATGCACGTTCCACCGGTTCATACAGCTTAGTGACCCAACAACCTTTAGGTGGTAAGGCTCAATTCGGTGGTCAACGTTTTGGAGAAATGGAAGTATGGGCTTTACAAGCTTATGGCGCAGCCTACACTTTACAGGAAATGTTAACGGTGAAATCAGATGACGTGAATGGCCGTACCCGCATGTATAAAAACATTGTCGATGGTAACCACAAAATGGATGCCGGTATGCCGGAGTCATTCAATGTGTTGGTGAAAGAAATCCGTTCATTGGGAATAGACATTACTCTCGAAAGTGAATAAAACGAGATTAGAACTTAAAAAACCCATTGATTCCGCGCAACGGCTTCGCCGAGGCGAGGGTCAAAACACCCTGGAGAATATACTTTGAAAGATCTACTCAAACAAATAAAAGTCGACCACGCGGTTGATGAATTTGACGCATTGCGAATTCGCTTGGCTTCTCCCGATAACATCCGTTCCTGGTCATTTGGCGAGGTCAAAAAACCCGAAACCATTAACTACCGCACTTTCAAACCGGAACGTGACGGACTTTTCTGTGCGAAAATCTTCGGTCCGATTAAAGATTACGAATGTCTGTGCGGTAAGTACAAGCGCCTCAAACACCGCGGTGTGGTTTGTGAAAAATGCGGAGTAGAAGTCACATTGACCAAAGTCCGCCGTGATCGCATGGGCCATATCGAATTATCTTGTCCCGTAGCGCATATTTGGTATTTAAAATCTTTGCCTTCCCGTATCGGTCTGATGCTGGACATGACCTTGCGCGATATTGAAAGAATCCTGTATTTTGAAGCCTTCGTCGTCGTTGATCCGGGGATGACCACGCTGGATAAAGGGCAATTATTATCAGAAGAAGCCTATTTAGATGCGATTGAAGAGTATGGCGATGAATTTGAAGCACTGATGGGTGCTGAAGCCATTGAGCGTTTATTGCGTGAAATTAACTTAGAAGAAGACGTTAAAAAATTACAAGAAGAATTATTTACGACTAGCTCTGAAACCAAAATCGCTAAATTAAGGAAGCGATTAAAAATCATGAATGATTTCATTGCTTCTGGCAATAAACCGGAATGGATGGTGCTCACGGTTTTACCCGTGCTACCACCTGACTTGCGGCCTTTAGTACCATTAGATGGAGGCCGGTTCGCGACTTCCGATTTAAATGATCTATACCGCCGGGTCATCAATCGAAACAATCGCTTAAAACGTCTATTAGATTTAAATGCACCCGATATCATTGTCCGCAATGAAAAACGCATGTTGCAAGAAGCCGTCGATGCTTTATTAGACAATGGCCGACGTGGCCGCGCTATTCTAGGCTCAAATCGTCGACCATTGAAATCTTTGGCAGACATGATCAAAGGTAAAGGGGGGCGCTTCCGTCAAAATTTATTGGGTAAACGTGTGGATTACTCAGGCCGTTCTGTTATCGTGGTGGGGCCAGAATTGAAGCTGCATCAATGCGGACTCCCTAAACGTATGGCGTTAGAATTATTCAAACCGTTTATTTTTAGTAAACTGCAACGCCGTGGTTTAGTGACCACCATTAAAGCAGCAAAACGCTTGGTAGAAACCGAAGTGCCTGAAGTTTGGGATATATTAGCCGAGGTGATCCGCGAGCATCCCGTATTGCTCAACCGCGCGCCTACCCTACACCGATTAGGTATCCAAGCATTTGAACCGGTATTGGTAGAAGGCAAAGCCATCCAACTCCATCCTTTAGTTTGTACTGCCTACAACGCCGACTTCGACGGTGACCAAATGGCTGTGCACGTCCCATTGACTTTAGAAGCGCAATTGGAAGCCAGATCTTTGATGATGTCCACCAATAATGTACTTCATCCTGCTAACGGGGAACCGATTATTGTTCCTACCCAAGACGTGGTGTTGGGATTGTATTACATGACTCGAGATAAAGCGGGCGTACTAGGCGAAGGCATGGTCTTCTCCGGTCCTGCGGAAGTCGCGCGCGCTTACCAAAGTAAACAAGCCGATATCCATGCTCGTGTTAAGGTGCGATTGGAAATCAACGGCGAAAATCAGGTCTTAGAAACTACAGTTGGCCGGGTTTTGTTATGGGAAATCGTTCCTAAAGGGCTGTCATTTAGTCTGATAGATCGCCCCATGACTAAAAAAATGATTTCGCATCTACTCAATGAATCTTATCGTCAACTGGGCTTAAAAGAGACTGTTGTTTTTGCCGATCAATTGATGTACACCGGCTTTCGTTATGCAACTTATTCTGGTGTTTCTATCGGGATTAACGATTTAGTCGTTCCTAAAGAAAAAGCCGAAATTATAGCCCGAGCTGAAAACGAGGTGCGAGATATTGAGCAACAATACTCGTCCGGTTTAGTTACCCGAGGTGAAAGATACAGTAAAGTGGTAGACATTTGGTCGCATACGACTGAATTAGTGGCCAAAGCCATGATGTCGGAAATTTCGGCATCCGAAGGCGCATTTAATGCGGTGTGGATGATGGCCGATTCCGGCGCTCGGGGTTCCGCTACTCAGATCCGCCAATTAGCCGGTATGCGAGGTTTGATGGCCCGTCCTGACGGTAGCATTATTGAAACCCCCATTACCGCCAATTTCCGCGAAGGCTTAACAGTAGGACAATACTTCACTTCTACCCACGGCGCCCGTAAGGGGTTGGCGGATACGGCGTTAAAAACAGCTAACTCCGGTTATTTAACTCGCCGATTAGTCGACGTGGCGCAAGATTTAATGGTTACGGAAAACGATTGTGGCACGGGTGTTGGCATTGAAATGCGCCCTCACATTGAAGGCGGGGATGTGGTTGAACCCTTGTCCGAACGGGTTTTAGGCCGGGTTTTATCCGAACCGGTCATTGATCCGAAAACAAAATCGGAAATTATGCCTATTGGCACGTTATTGGATGAGAAAGAAATTGCGATTTTAGAATCGCGTAATATTGACAGCGTGCGTGTTCGTTCCACCATCACGTGTGAAACTCGTTATGGTGTGTGCGCTTTGTGTTATGGACGTGATTTAGCCCGCGGACATTTAGTCAATGTCGGTGAAGCAGTCGGCGTAGTTGCGGCCCAGTCCATCGGTGAACCCGGAACACAGTTAACCATGCGTACCTTCCACATCGGCGGTGCGGCTTCACGGACCACTGCGATCAATAACATTCAAGTTAAAGTAGACGGTACGGTGCGTTTACAAAATTTAAAAACCGTAAAACAAGCCGATGGCCATATCGTTGCAGTTTCACGTTCCGGCGCTTTGATCGTTCACGATATCCATGGTGCGGAGCGGGAACAATATAAAGTACCCTACGGCGCCACCTTAAACGTGCGTGACGGCAGCGAAGTTAAAAGTGGTCAAATCGTGGCGCAATGGGATCCACATACCCACCCCATCATTACTGAAGTGGCTGGAAAATTAGCATTAGTCGATTTAGTGGAAGGGGTGACCATGAGCCGTCAAACCGATGAGCTTACCGGTTTAAGTAGTATAGTGGTGACCGCTAGCCGTCAACGTGGCGTGAGCGGTAAAGAATTGCGGCCCATGTTGAAATTAGTAGATGACAAAGGCAAAGACGTGTGCTTGCCGGGTTCTAGCATTCCGGCGCATTACTTTTTGTCTGAAGGCACCATTATCAGTAAAGACGACGGTCAAAAAGTCGAAGTGGGTGATGTATTGGCGCGTATCCCTCAAGAAGCGTCAAAAACTCGCGACATTACCGGGGGTTTACCCAGAGTAGCTGATTTATTTGAAGCGCGCCGGCCTAAAGACGCTGCCATTTTGGCAGAAATTTCGGGCGTAATCAGCTTTGGCCGGGATACCAAAGAAAAAGGACGTCTGATTATTACCGCGCCAAACGGGGAAAAATTTGAGCAATTGATTCCCAAATGGCGACGAATCGCCGTATTTGAAGGTGAAACGGTCACTAAAGGTGAAGTCATTGCTGATGGCTCAACCGATCCTCATGACGTTTTACGTTTATTGGGTGTTAATGCTTTGGCGAATTACATTGTAGATGAAGTACAAGAAGTTTATCGTCTGCAAGGTGTCAAAATTAATGATAAACACATTGAGGTCATCGTCCGTCAAATGCTCAGAAAAGTGGAAGTAAAAGAACCTGGCGACTCCAGTTTCATTAAAGGCGAGCAAGTGGAACGCTATCGCATTGATATAGAAAATGAAGAAATTGCCAAGAAAAAAGGCGTACCGGCCACATTTGAACCGGTTTTATTGGGTATTACTAAAGCTTCCTTGGCCACGGATTCGTTCTTATCAGCGGCTTCCTTCCAAGAAACCACCCGCGTTCTGACGGGAGCTTCTGTGGCAGGTAAACGTGACGAACTGCGAGGTCTCAAAGAGAATGTCATGGTGGGCCGTTTAATCCCAGCAGGAACGGGTCACGCCTACCATTCAATGCGGCGCAAGAAAGCTGAAAATGGAGTAGCAGAACCAGCTCCGGCGGCCCCTACTTCACAAGAAGCAGCTGCTGAAGCGGAAAAAGCCTTGAGTCAAGCTTTAAAGCGTGGCGCGGGCGAAGAAGGGTAATAAAAATTACAAAAAAAGAGGGTAAAAGCCGTTGACAATGGTGACTACCTTATTTAGAATGACGCACCCTGTCATGTTAGACAGGGGAATTTTTTTTTGGAGAGTTGAATTGCATGGCAAGAATTAACCAATTAGTACGAAAACCTCGCAAGAGCCAAGCTAAAAAAAGCACGGTTCCTGCTCTGGAAGGTTGTCCCCAACGCAGAGGCGTATGTACTCGTGTATATACCACCACGCCTAAAAAACCTAATTCGGCGTTAAGAAAAGTAGCCCGTGTGCGTTTGACCAATGGCGCAGAAGTGACCTCTTACATCGGTGGTGAAGGGCATAATTTACAAGAGCACTCAGTGGTGCTCATTCGTGGCGGTCGTGTAAAAGACTTGCCTGGTGTTCGATATCACGTGGTCCGTGGTAGTTTAGATACTGCGGGAGTATCAGGACGTCGACGTGGACGTTCTAAATACGGTGAAAAGAAACCGAAAGAATAAGAGAATAAAATTATGCCAAGAAGAAAAGCAGCCCCAAGACGTGAAATTTTGCCTGATCCGTTGTTCCACAGTGTTTTACTGGCCAAATTTATCAATACCGTTATGCGTAACGGGAAAAAATCCATAGCTGAAAAAGTGGTTTATGGCGCCTTAGATCAAGTGGTCAAAAGCGTAGGGCATTTTAGCGGTGATGGTGAAGGCGATGGCGGTGGAGACCAAGGCGGTCAAGGCGGCGGCGGTCATGGTGGGCAAGGCGGCGGCGGTCGCAGACTACCCAGCGGCGCTAATATCCGCAATAACGAAGAGGCTCGGGCTGCGGCGATAAGAGCGTTTAAAAAAGCGCTGGAAAACGTTACTCCTCTGGTGGAAGTCAAGTCTCGCCGAGTGGGAGGGTCTACCTATCAAGTTCCTGTGGAAATTCGTGAAAATCGTCGCATTGCATTGGCAATGCGATGGTTGGTTGAATACGCAGGTCAACGTAGTCAAAAAGGCATGATGATGCGTTTGGCTCAAGAAATTTTGGATGCTATAGCCGGTCGTGGTGGCGCAGTAAAGAAACGCGATGACGTTCATCGTATGGCTAAAGCAAATCAAGCATTTGCTCACTATCGTTGGTAATAAAAAAATGGCGACTGATTTAACAAAAATTCGTGACATCGGTATTATGGCGCACATTGACGCCGGGAAGACAACCACTACCGAACGTGTTTTATTCTACACTGGTGTTTCCCATAAAATGGGTGAAGTTCATGAAGGCGCTGCCGTTATGGACTGGATGGAGCAAGAACAAGAACGTGGAATTACCATTACCTCCGCTGCTACCACCTGCTACTGGAGTGGAATGCGTCAGCAATTTCCTCAGCATCGCATCAACATCATTGACACTCCAGGTCACGTAGACTTCACTATCGAAGTAGAGCGGTCTCTAAAAGTTTTAGATGGCGCTTGCGCTTTGTTTGATGCTGTCAGCGGTGTAGAGCCACAAAGTGAAACTGTTTGGCGTCAAGCGAATAAATATGCCGTTCCTCGTTTAGCTTTCGTTAATAAAATGGATAGGGCTGGCGCTAATTTCTTATTTTGTGTAGAACAAATCCGTAAACGTTTGGGTGCACATCCTATTCCCGTGCAAATGCCTATCGGGGCTGAAGATCGTTTTGAAGGGGTGGTAGATTTGGTTATCATGAAAGCCATTTACTGGAACGAAGCAGACCTGGGTATGACCTTCGAAGAGCGTCCAATCGCAGAAGATATGCTGGCTGAATGTCAGGAATGGCGCGAAAAAATGGTTGAAGCGGCTGCCGAATCCGACGATTCTTTAATGGAAAAATATTTGGAAACTGGTGAGTTGTCTGAACAAGAAATACGCCAAGGTTTACGTAAACGGACTATTGCCAATCAAATTGTTCCCGTACTTTGCGGGAGTGCTTTTAAAAATAAAGGTGTACAAGCGTTGTTAGACGCCGTGATAGAATATTTACCCTCACCCTTAGATGTCCCTCCTGTTAAAGGTGAAGACGACGATGGTAAAGAAGCTTTACGCAAGCCTTCTGAAACAGAACCTTTTGCCGCATTGGCTTTTAAAATCATGACCGACCCCTATGTTGGCACCTTGACATTTATCCGAGTCTACTCAGGCATTTTAAAGTCCGGCGATGCGGTTTACAATACGGTTAAAAATCGGAAAGAGCGTATTGGCCGTTTATTACAAATGCATGCAAATACTCGCGAAGAGATCAGAGAAGTTCGTGCGGGTGATATTGCTGCTTGTGTGGGTTTAAAAGATGTCACCACCGGTGACACCTTATGTGATCCTGAAAATTTAATCCGTTTAGAAAGAATGGAGTTCCCAGACCCGGTTATTTCTGTGGCAGTGGAACCTAAAACCAAAGGCGATCAAGAAAAAATGGGCATTGCCTTGGGCAAATTAGCTCACGAAGATCCTTCTTTCCGTGTGCACACCGATCCTGAATCGGGTCAAACCATCATTGAAGGGATGGGTGAATTGCATCTGGAAATCATCGTAGACCGCATGCGTCGTGAATTTAAAGTGGAAGCCAATGTGGGTAAACCCCGTGTGGCTTATCGTGAAACCATTCGTAAATCAGTTGAACATGAATCTAAATATATTCGTCAAACCGGTGGACGTGGTCAATACGGTCACGTTTGGCTACGCATCGAGCCTCAAGAGCGTGGCGCAGGTTTTGAATTCGTTAACGCTATCGTCGGTGGCGTTATTCCGAAAGAATTCATCCCAGCGGTTGGAAAGGGTGTACAAGAGCAGATGGAAAATGGTATCCTGGCAGGCTACCCTGTTGTCGATGTCAAGGTCACGTTATTCGAAGGTTCTTACCACGATGTAGACTCCAGTGAAATGGCATTTAAAATCGCGGGTTCTATCGGTTTTAAAGAAGGCGCGCTTAAAGCCAACCCTGTCCTTCTAGAACCCATTATGAAAGTAGAAGTAGTCACACCGGAAGATTATATGGGTGACGTGGTTGGCGATTTGAATCGTCGCCGTGGTGTGATTCAAGGTATGGATGAAAATCCAGCCGGTAAATTAGTGAATGCAGAAGTGCCATTAGCAGAAATGTTTGGCTATGCCACCGACTTGCGATCGTTAAGTCAAGGACGGGCAACCTATACGATGGAGTTTTTAAAATATTTAGAGGCTCCAACAAATATCGCTGACGCGGTGATTAAAAAGAAAGGTTAGCGTTTCTAACCTAACACATTTTTTCATTATGAGGTGTTAATTATGTCAAAAGAAGCTTTTAATAGAGGTGATAAAACCCACGTAAACGTTGGAACAATTGGTCACGTTGATCATGGAAAAACAACCCTCACCGCGGCTATTACCAAAATTGCCGCTGAAAAAGGTCGTGCTAAATTTTTAGCTTATGATCAAATCGATGCCGCTCCAGAAGAAAAAGCTCGCGGAATTACCATTAACACCGCGCACGTGGAATATGAAACTGAAAAACGCCACTATGCTCATGTGGACTGCCCTGGTCACGCGGATTATGTGAAAAACATGATTACCGGTGCTGCCCAAATGGATGGTGCAATCTTGGTGGTTTCCGCCGCCGATGGCCCTATGCCTCAAACTCGCGAACACATCATTTTAGCCCGTCAAGTGGGTATTCCTTACATTGTCGTGTTTTTAAACAAAGCCGATATGGTAGATGATCAAGAATTGTTAGATTTAGTGGAAATGGAAGTTCGTGAATTATTAAACAGCTATAATTTCCCTGGAGATGACACTCCTATCATTAAAGGTTCAGCTCTTAAAGCGCTAGAAGGGGACAAATCCGATATCGGTGAAAAAGCTATTTTCCAATTGTTGGATACTTTGGATTCTTATATCCCTGATCCGAAACGTGAAATTGATAAACCTTTCTTAATGCCTATCGAAGACGTCTTTTCTATTTCAGGTCGTGGTACGGTAGTGACTGGTCGTATAGAACGCGGCATGATCAAAGTGGGTGAAGAAGTGGAAATCGTCGGAATTAAACCAACTCAAGTTAGCACCTGTACCGGTGTTGAAATGTTTCGCAAATTGCTAGACCAAGGGATTGCCGGTGATAACGTTGGAATTTTATTACGTGGCTTGAAGAGAGAAGACGTTGAACGCGGTCAAGTTTTATCTAAAAAAGGCAGCATCAAACCGCATACCAAATTTGAAGCGGAAGTATACGTATTATCCAAAGAAGAAGGCGGACGTCATACGCCGTTCTTTAAAGGTTATCGCCCTCAGTTCTACTTCAGAACCACAGACGTAACAGGATCGGTTGAATTACCAGCAGGCGTGGAAATGATCATGCCTGGTGATAACACTCGCATGGTAGTTGAATTGATTGCGCCGATTGCTATTGAAGAAGGGGTGCGTTTCGCGATTCGTGAAGGCGGTCGTACGGTAGGCGCGGGTGTTGTAGCAAAAATCATCGAGTAATATCAAATGGCTGCTAATGAAAGAATAATAATAAGGCTAAAGGCGTTTGACCATCGTTTATTGGATCGAGCGACGGCAGAAATTGTCGATACTGCGAAAAGAACAGGCGCTCGTATCAATGGTCCGATTCCATTGCCAACCAAAATTGAGCGCTATACGGTGTTAATTTCGCCGCATGCCGATAAGGATGCCCGAGATCAGTACGAAATTCGCACACATAAGCGTTTGGTTGTCTTAGTGCAGCCTACTGATAAAACAGTAGATGCACTAATGAAATTGGATTTAGCCGCTGGGGTGGATGTACAGATAAGTGTAGAATAAAAAATTTCCAAAGTTGGGAATTGATTAGGAGACGAAAATGCTTGGCTTAGTTGGTAAAAAATGCGGGATGACTCGAATCTTTACAGATTCCGGTGAGTCAATTCCAGTCACGGTGATATCCATCACCCCTAACCGCATTACCCAGATTAAAAATTTAGCGAGTGACGGCTATTGTGCGCTTCAAATTACGGCAGGCCAAAAATTGGCTTCGCGTTTGAATAAACCCATGACTGGTCATTTCCGTAAAGCAGGGGTTGAGGCCGGAAACGTGGTGTGTGAATTTCGTGTACTGGAAAACCAGTTAGAAGGAAAATTCGTCGGCGATGAGATCAATGTGGCCCTTTTCCAGGTCGGTCAAGCAGTTGATGTGAGCGGTATTACTAAAGGGAAAGGTTTTGCTGGAGGTATTAAGCGACATCATTTTGCTAAACAAGATGCAACACACGGAAACTCTTTGTCTACTCGCGCGATTGGATCGACTGGTCAACGTCAAACTCCGGGTAATGTATTCAAAGGCAAAAAAATGCCTGGCCACCTGGGTAATGTGAAAAGAACATTGCAAAACCAAGAAGTGATATTAGTTGATACGGAACGTCATCTGTTATTAGTAAGAGGCTCAATCCCAGGAGCACCGGGCGGCACAGTGGTTGTGAAACCGTCTGTTAAAGCGCGAGGAGAAAAATGATGAAATTGCCTGTATTAGATCAAACTGGCGCTAACTCATCTATCAGCGTTCAGGTTTCAGAAGAACTTTTTAATCATCCATTTAATGAAGGCTTAGTACACCAAGTTGTAGTAGCTTATATGGCGGCAGGGCGAGCGGGAACTAAAGCTCAAAAAACCCGAAGTCAAGTTCGTGGTGGCGGTATTAAACCCTGGAAACAAAAAGGCACAGGACGCGCCCGTGCGGGTTCTATTCGCAGCCCAATATGGCGTGGTGGTGGTAAAGTGTTTGCCGCTACTCCGCGCAATTATCAGCAAAAAGTGAATCGCAAAATGTATCGTGCGGCTTTGCGTTCCATTTTTTCAGAGTTAATTCGCCAAGATCGATTGAAAGTGGTTGATCAATTAATTTTGGATCGGCCTAAAACCAAAGATTTGGTAAATAAATTACAAGGACTCAATATTAGTAAAGTTTTAATTATTATTGATCGGGAAAATACCAACCTATTATTAGCGGCGGGTAACATCCCACACGTTGATATAAATGAACTTAACTATATGGATCCAGTCAGTTTAGTCGCCTACGATCATGTTTTATTGACGGTTGACACATTAAAGAAAATTGAAGAGGTGCTGCAATGAGCGAATCACGATTATTAAGTATTTTGCAACTGCCTCATGTGACTGAAAAAACCTCATTGAATGTAGGAAATTATCGCCATTATGCATTTAAAGTATTGCCGGACGCCAACAAATTTGAAATTCGCAAGGCGGTTGAGCAATATCTAAATGTAAAAGTGCGCAAAGTTCAAATTTGCCGTGTTAAGGGTAAAACTAAGCGTGCTGGTAGGACCAAGGACTGGAAAAAAGCATACGTCGTGTTAGAGCAAAATCAAGAAATTGATTTACATAAATCCGAAGGGTAATTGATTATGCCTTTATTAAAAGCCAAACCCACTTCAGCTGGACGCCGCTTTGTTATTAAAGTGGTAAACCCTGAATTGCATAAAGGGACCCCGTACGCACCATTGGTGCAGAGTAAACAGCGCATTAGCTGCCGTAATAATCAAGGTAGAATAACTGTGCGCCGCCGAGGGGGTGGACATAAACATCATTATCGTCAAGTCGATTTTTTACGTGACAAAGATGGTATTGTGGGTCGAGTTGAACGTTTAGAGTATGATCCTAATCGTAGTGCTCACATCGCGTTGGTCTTGTATGCCGATGGCGAAAGAAGGTATATTATTGCACCTAAAGAACTTCGTGTCGGATCAGAAGTACAATCGGGTGTGCAATCGCCGATTAAGCCAGGAAATTGTTTACCATTGCGTAACATTCCTTTTGGCGCCGCCATACATTGTGTGGAATTAAAACCAGGCAAAGGCGCGCAGTTGATGCGCAGCGCTGGCGCTTCTGCTCAATTGGCAGGTATTGAAGGAGCTTATGCATTGGTTCGTATGCGCTCGGGTGAAATGCGTAAAATTTTATCTAATTGTCGTGCTTGTATTGGCGAAGTTTCCAATTCCGAGCATAATTTAAGATCATTAGGTAAAGCGGGAGCGAATCGCTGGCGCGGTGTTCGTCCCACAGTTAGAGGAACTGCAATGAATCCGGTCGATCACTGCCACGGTGGTGGTGAAGGGCGTACGCGTGGTCGTCATCCAGTATCGCCCAATGGGTTACCGGCCAAGGGTTATAAAACCCGGCGTAACAAACGCACACGCCAGATGATCGTGCGTGATAGAAGAGTGAAGTAAAGTAGGTTAATTTATGCCAAGATCGATTAAAAAAGGCCCTTATGTGGATCATCACTTGATGAAAAAAGTGATGGAAGCCGGAGCAACGAAGAGTAAACGCCCCATCAAAACATGGTCGAGGCGTTCTATGGTATTACCCGATTTTGTGGGGCTGACTATAGCCGTACACAATGGAAAAGACCATGTTCCTATTTATATTTCTGAAAATATGGTAGGACATAAATTAGGTGAATTTGCCTTAACTCGTCTTTTCCGTGGCCATACTGCAACGGATAAGAAAGCTAAAAAATCGGGGGCAGAATAATGCAAGCCATAGCAATTTTAAAAAATGCTGGATTATCGGTCCAAAAAACTCGTTTAGTAGCAGATTTAATTCGTGGCTTGCCAGTAGGACAAGCGGTGCAAATATTGAAATTTAGCAATAAAAAAGCCGCACAAACCGTCAAAAAAGCATTAGGGTCTGCCATTGCCAATGCGGAACATAACCTAGGCGCGGATATTGATGAATTACGTGTCAAATCAATTTGTGTCGATCACGGGCCTCGCTTGAAGCGTATGCGCACTCGAGCTCGAGGTCGGGGTAATCGGATCATTAAACCAACATGTCATATTACAGTCGTTGTTGCTGATACTGAGGGGGGAGAATAAAAAATGGGTCAAAAAGTAAATCCGAACGGTATCAGACTAGGCATAACCCGAGGTTGGACTTCAAAATGGTATGCTAACAAAAAAAATTATGCCGATTACTTGAATAATGATATTGAAGTGAGAAATTTTTTAATTAAAAAGCTAAAAGGTGCGGCGATCAGTAACATTTTAATTGAACGGCCAGCTAAAAATGCACGTGTGGCGATATATTCCGCTCGGCCCGGCGTCATTATCGGTAAAAAAGGCAGCGATGTGGAAACCTTACGAAAAGAGGTTGCTCATATCATGAAAGTGCCTGTGCATATCACGATTGAAGAGGTTCGCAAACCCGATTTAGAAGCTAAATTAGTTGCTGAAAGCATTGCCGGCCAACTAGAACGCCGTGTTATGTTTAGAAGGGCCATGAAACGCGCTGTTCAAACCACTATGCGTCATGGCGCTCAAGGTATTAAGATCTCCTTATCTGGCCGCTTGGCTGGTTCAGAAATTGCCCGCACGGAAAAATACCGTGAAGGCCGCGTCCCTTTGCATACTTTAAGGGCTGATATTGATTACGGTACTGCCATTGCGCAAACAACCTATGGTATTATCGGCGTAAAAGTTTGGATATTTAAAGGGGAAATCCATTTGCAGCCTAAAGAGCCGCCGAAAAAAGCGGGGCAAGAAGAAATGACTGAGACAACCGAGGAATAAAAAATGCGTCAACCGGCTCGAACAAAATATCGTAAACAATTTAAAGGTCGTAATCGCGGCCTTGCTACCAGTGGTAACACGGTGCATTTCGGGGAATATGGTTTAAAATCTCTTGCACGCGGCAGAATAACTGCTCGCCAGATTGAGGCCGCCCGTCGTGCGATCACCCGCCATGTGAAGCGCGGTGGTAAACTATATATTCAAATTTTTCCGGATAAGCCCATTACCAAAAAACCTTTGGAAGTTCGTCAAGGGAAAGGGAAAGGGAATGTGGAATATTGGGTCGCTGAAGTGAAACCCGGACGAGTCATGTTCGAAATCGAAGGAATTCCGGAAGAACTGGCGAGGGAAGCATTTACACTAGCCGCAGCCAAATTGCCGCTTAAGGCCGTTTTTGTGAAACGTGAACGGGGATAATATGAAGGTGAGTGAACTAAGAGACAAAAATATTAATGAATTACGCCAATTGCTGATCGATCAGCAAAAAGAGCAATTTAAGTTGCGTATGGAAAAAGGAATGGGCGAAGCTCCCAAATCAAATGTAGTGAAAAATTTACGCAGAAATGTTGCTCGTATTAATACGATTATCAATGAAAAGGAGCGGCAAGCATGAGTGAAAAAATTACATTGCCGCGTACACTGACCGGTATTGTAGTCAGTGATAAAATGCATCAAACCATTGTGGTTGTAGTCGAGCGCAGGGTAAGACATCCCAAATATCAAAAAATTATTCGTCGTTCTACTCGTGTGCATGCACATAATCCGAACAATGAGGCGCGTAAAGGTGATATCGTTGTTGTGAAAGAATGTCGACCGATATCTAAAACCAAAACTTGGACTTTAGATTCCATTAAAGAAAAAGCTCTCGAGGGGAATGGGTCATGATACAAACCGAATCAGTTTTACAAGTCGCAGATAACAGCGGCGCCCGTAAAGTATTATGTATAAAAGTATTAGGTGGCTCTAAGCGACGTTATGCCAGTATTGGTGACGTCATTAAAGTCAGTATTAAAGAAGCGATACCCCGTGGTAAAGTGAAAAAAGGCGAAGTAATGAATGCCTTAGTCGTACGTACTCGCAAGCCGGTTCGCCGAGCTGACGGTTCAGTTATTCGATTTGATACTAACGCCGTGGTGTTGCTCAATGCTCAATTGCAACCTATCGGCACTCGTATATTTGGGCCGGTGACCCGTGAATTGCGCGCCAGTACACAATTTATGAAAATTGTATCTTTGGCGCTGGAGGTATTGTAAAATGGCAAAAATTAGAACAGAAGATACCGTGGTTGTCATTGCCGGCAAAGATAAAGGCCGCGTTGGAAAAGTTTTAAAAATATTGAGTAATGACCGTGTTGTAGTTGAAGGCATTAATTTAGTTAAAAAACACATTAAAGCTGATCCACAACGTAAAATTGAACCTGCCATTATTCAAAAAGAAGCCAGTGTCCATATTTCAAATGTGGCGTTGTTAAACTTAGCAAAAAATCAACCCGATCGAGTGGGTTATAAGTTGGTAGGCGAAGAAGGCGCTAAACGCAAGGTCCGTTATTTTAAATCTAACGGCGAAGTCGTTGATGTGATGAGCTAGTCAAGAGAGACGTCATGAATAAACTACACAAATTGTATAAAGAAAAATTGATATCGCAATTGAAGAGCGATTTTAACTATACCAGTGTCATGGAAGTCCCCCGAATTACCAAAATTGTTCTCAACATGGGGGTGGGTGAGGCCATCGCGGATAAAAAAATACTGACTCATGCCTTAGACGATATGACCCGAATCAGTGGACAAAAACCCTTGCCTACCTTAGCTCGTAAATCGATTGCAGGATTTAAGATTCGTGAAGGTATGCCAATCGGGTGTAAAGTGACTTTACGTAGTGAACGTATGTATGACTTTTTACAACGGTTAATTACCATTGCTATTCCCCGCATTCGCGACTTTCGTGGTTTTAGTGTCAAAGCCTTCGATGGCAGAGGAAATTATAGCTTAGGGATTAAAGAGCAAATCGTATTCCCAGAAATTGAATACGATAAAATTGATACTATTCGCGGTTTGGATATCACCATAGCCACTACGGCGAAGACAAATAAAGAAGGCATTGCTTTATTAAAAGCATTTGGTTTTCCTTTTAGAGAATAATAAGGTAGGGGATTGAAATGGCTAAAACTAGTGTTATTATCCGGAATTTAAAACGTATTCGTCGAGTGCAAAATTCTCAAAAAACTCGGACTGCGCTAAAAGAACAAATTCGTTTAAATCCCGATGCAGTTGACGAGGCTGTAGTGAAGTTGCAAAAGCGAAAACGTAATGAAAGCCCCATACGTATCCGATTACGCTGCCGTTCTTGTGGCCGTCCGCACGGAACTTTGCGTAAATTTGGCTTATGCCGTATTTGTTTGCGTCAAGCAGCAATGCGGGGTGATGTTCCTGGTTTAAAAAAAGCGAGTTGGTAAAAATTTATGAGTATGCAAGATCCTATCGCCGATATGTTAACACAAATCCGCAATGCCCAAATGGTTCGGAAATCTTATATTGAAATGCCTCTATCTAAACTAAAGCGAAAGATTGCTGAAGTTTTAAAAGACGAAGGTTATATTGATGATTGTGGGGTTGTGAACGATGCCGATAAACCGACCCTCTTTATTGCATTAAAATATTATCAAGGCCAACCAGTCATAGAATCATTGAAACGCATCAGCCGTCCGGGCTTACGCATTTATATGAAAACCACTGAATTGCCTAAAGTAAAAAGCGGGTTAGGGGTTGCCATTGTTTCCACCCCACAAGGGATTATGTCAGATCGCCGCGCTCGTTATTTTAAATTGGGCGGTGAAATATTGTGTTACGTCAGTTGATGTTGAGGTTATATCATGGCAATTAGTCGAGTCGCAAAAATACCTGTCAAAATTCCTAAAGATACAGAAGTGAGAATTTCTGGACAGAATGTTACTGTTAAAGGTAAGTTAGGCGAAATTCATCACGTTATGCATTCTGCAGTCCAAGTTCAATTAATTGAAAACGTACTGCAAATAATCCCAGCCAATGATTCTAGCGAAGCTAATGCGATTGCCGGTACTACTCGAGCATTAGCCAATAATATGGTTATTGGAGTCAGTACTGGATTTGAAAAAAAATTAGTATTGGTTGGTGTAGGTTATCGCGCTAAAGTTCAGGGTAATGTTTTGAATTTGTCATTGGGCTTTTCCCATCCAGTCGACTTTACCTTGCCTAAAGGGGTGACTGCTGAAACTCCTAGCCAAACTGAAATTGTCTTAAAGGGAGTGGATAAACAGCAAGTATCTCAAGTGGCCGCCAATATTCGCTCCATCAGACCGCCAGAACCTTATAAAGGCAAAGGCGTACGTTATCATGATGAAGTCATTATTCTCAAAGAGGTTAAGAAAAAGTAATGATTAACAAAAATATAAAACGTGCTCGCCGCTATGCGAAAGCCAGAGGAAGAATACGCAGTTTAGGTGCATATCATTTGTGTGTTAACCGAACTTCACAGCATATCTATGCTCAAATTATTTCTCCCTGCGGATCCAAAGTGTTAGTGCAAGCTTCTACTTTAGATAAAGATTTACGCAATGAATTAGAATACGGTGGCAATAAATCTGCCGCTGAACGGGTAGGTAAGCTGATTGCAGAACGTAGTCTTTCAGCCGGAATTAAAAAAGTGGCTTTTGACCGGTCTGGATTTAAATATCACGGTCGTATTAAAGCTTTAGCCGACGCTGCTCGCGAAGGCGGAATTGAATTTTAGTTGTAGGGGTAGTTTATGACGCAAGTGCAGATGGACAATCAAAGTGGCGATGTGTATATCGAAAAATTAGTCGCGGTTAATCGAAATGCGACTACCGTTAAAGGTGGGCGCCGTATGAGTTTTTCCGCTTTGGTGGTTGCCGGAGATGGGCAAGGCACCATTGGTTTTGGTCAAGGCAAAGCCCGCGAAGTGCCGGTGGCTATTCAAAAAGCTACTGAAGCTGCTCGCCGCAACATGCTGCATATCCCTCTCAAAGATCATACCTTACAACATGAGGTTATTGCTCGCCACGGCGCGAGTAAAGTTCTCATGTTGCCCGCCTCCGAAGGAACTGGTGTTATTGCCGGTAACGCTATGCGCGCGGTATTCGAAGTGATGGGAGTTCAAAACGTGCTGGCCAAATGCTTGGGCTCTTCGAACCCGATCAACGTGGTGCGCGCTACCATTAAAGGCTTGAAAGAAATGTCCACGCCCGAAATGGTTGCTGCAAAACGTGGCAAAACCGTTAAAGAAATTACTGAAGTGGTGTAGGTGATATATGGCGTCGAATGAAAAAAAATTAAAGATTACTCTAATGGGTAGTAAGTTTGGCCGTAAACCAGGTCATCGTGAATGTGTCGAAGGTTTAGGTTTGCGTCGCCGCCATCATACGGTCATGGTTTTAGATACCCCTGCCAACCGGGGCATGATTAATAAAGTGGCCTATTTATTAAAAATTGAGGAAATCTAAATGACACTCACATTAAATACTTTAAAACCTACTCCAGGCAGCAAAGAATCTCGAGTTAGAGTGGGGCGCGGCATAGGCTCAGGTTTAGGTAAAACTTGTGGCAGGGGCCATAAAGGTCAACACGCTCGCAAAGGCGGTTATCACAAAGTTGGTTTTGAAGGTGGACAAATGCCTTTGCAAAGACGACTGCCAAAATTTGGATTTAAATCACGAACTGCCCATTTATGTGCCGAAATCCGTTTAAACGAATTAGAAAAATTGGATGTTGACGTGGTGGATTTAATTTCTTTAAGAGAAGCCAATTTGATAAAATCTACCCACAAGTATGCTAAAATCTTCGGGGCCGGAAAATTCAATAAAAAACTCACTATCCGTGGTTTAGGAGTAACGAAAGGCGCTCGCAGCGCTATTGAAAGCGCCGGTGGAAAAATAGAATAACGAGTATTCCATTCTCTGAAAATAGACCCCACTTCCCTAAAGGGGGAGGGAGTATAAGTTGGTAAGGATTTTTTAAATGAAAAAATCGAAAATAGGTACTGGGCTTTCAACCGGCGGTCTTAAAGAGCTCAGAAACCGATTATTATTCGTGCTCATTGGCTTGATCGTTTTTCGATTAGGTGCTTATATTCCTGTTCCCGGTCTAGACCCACAAAAACTGGCTAATTTATTTCAGCAACACGAAGGCGGTATACTGGGTTTATTCAATATGTTTTCAGGCGGCGCTCTAAGCCGCTTTACTATATTTGCTTTAGGGATTATGCCTTATATTTCCTCTTCTATTATTGTCCAATTGTATACCACCGTCTCTCCTAAAATGGCTCAATTAAAGAAAGAAGGCGAAACCGGCCGTCGTAAAATCAATCAGTACACCCGTTATGGCACTATTATTTTATCGATCATTCAAGGCATAGGCATTTGTAAATGGCTAGTTAGCAGCGGCGTCGTGATTTTACCTGGAATTAATTTTTATTTAGTCGCCACCATCACCTTGGTCACCGGAACCCTGTTTTTAATGTGGCTAGGTGAGCAAATGACTGAAAGAGGGGTGGGGAATGGGATATCTTTGATAATCTTTGCGGGTATTGCCGCTCGCTTTCCTGCCGCAATTGCTCAAGTGTTTACTCAAGTCAAACAGGGGCAAATGCAAGGTTTAACTTTATTATTAGTTGTAGTTGCGGTATTGGCAGTGACGGTAGTGGTAGTGTATTTTGAAAGAGCACAAAGGCGTATAGTCATTAATTATGCTAAGCGTCAACAAGGCCGTACAGTTTACGCAGCTCAAACCAGCCACTTGCCCCTAAAAATTAATATGGCCGGCGTCATTCCGCCTATTTTTGCACAAAGTATTATATTTTTTCCCAGCACCATCGCTCAATTTTTTGGAACGGCAAAAGGTCTAGGTTGGTTAAATGATTTATCTTTAGCTTTATCTCCTGGCCAGCCAGGGTACATGATTACCTTTGCTTTTCTCGTGATCTTCTTTGCCTTTTTCTATACTGCATTGGTATTCAATCCTAAAGAAACGGCAGATAATTTGAAACGTTCTGGCGCTTTTATTCCAGGGATACGCCCTGGAGAACAAACTGCTAATTTTATCGATGGAGTCATGACTCGCTTAACCTTAGTCGGTTCGATTTATTTAGCATTAGTGGCTTTATTGCCACAGTTTTTGATATTGGCTTGGAATGTCCCGTTTTATTTTGGCGGAACCTCATTGCTGATTGTGGTTGTCGTCATTATGGATTTTATGGCGCAGGTACAAGCGCATCTCATGACGCATCAATACGAATCCGTGATGAAAAAAGCGAAACAACGTGGCTCAAAAATGAGTCTATTATGAGGAGAAAATAATGAAAGTTAGAGCGTCTGTAAAAAAATTGTGCAGAAATTGCAAAATTATACGCCGGCACGGTGTGGTGAGAGTGATCTGTAAAGATGCTCGCCATAAGCAAAGACAAGGCTGAGTCAGGATTGTTTTACCACGCGAAACGCCTATTCAACTGATGGGTGCGCTGGTATTTACAAAATTACGTACTGGGAACCCATAATGGAGCCAAAATTAAAAAAATCAGCTTGATTTTTCAAGCAATTGAAGGTAATCTAATTGACTTTTTAACGAAATAACGTGGAGCTAAAAAAATGGCGCGTATTGCCGGAGTAAATATACCTGTTAACAAGCATGTCGTTATTGGACTGCAGTCTATTTATGGCATAGGGCCAACCCGTGCCAAACAAATCTGTGGCGCTGCCGATATCGAGCCTGCTTCTAAAGTACGGGATCTCACTGAAGAACAATTGAAAAAAATTCGTGACGCCATGGCATCATTCACTGTTGAAGGTGATTTACGTCGTGAAGTTTCCATGAACATCAAACGTAAAATCGATTTGGGATGTTATCAAGGAGTCCGCCACCGTCATGGATTGCCAGTTCGCGGTCAACGTACTAAGACCAATGCTCGCACTCGCAAAGGCAAACCTAAAGCAGTTCGTGTTTAAGAGGTAATGAATCAATGGCAGTAAAAAAACGCACTAAAAGAAAATTTTCTGAATGCGCAGTTCACATTCAAGCAACCTTTAATAATACTATTATTTCCGGCACTACGATGTCTGGTGACCTTTTAACTCAGAGCTCTGCTGGAAAATGCGGCTTTAAAGGTTCCCGGCGTGGCACTCCCTTCGCTGCACAAATGGCGGCTGATGCGGTTGCCAAAATTCTAATGGATGATTATGACACCAAGCGCGTGGTGGTTTATGTTAGTGGCCCGGGAGCAGGGCGGGACTCGGCAATTCGAAGCCTTTATAACTGTGGATTGGAAGTCGTTAGTCTAACTGATCGTACAGGAGTTCCCCATAATGGCTGCCGCCCGCGTAAAAAACGCCGGGTATAATTTTTGAGAGGTTAAACATGGCAAGATATTTAGGTCCAAAGTGTCGTTTATCTCGGCGTGAGAGAACGGATTTACTTTTAAAAAGTGGAATTCGTCCAATCGATACTAAGTGCAATCTGGAACGTACCCCTGGCCAGCATTGGCAGCGTCGTGGCCGTACTACCGATTACGGCATTCAATTACGCATGAAACAATTGATTCGCCGTTACTATGATGTTCTGGAAAGACAGTTTCGCAATTACTATAAAAAAGCCGATCGGACCAAAGGGTCAACAGGCGATAACTTATTGGTCTTACTGGAATCCCGTTTAGACAATGTTGTTTACCGCATGGGATTTGCCGCTACTCGCGCAGAAGCTCGGCAATTAGTCACTCACAAAGGCATTTTAGTGAATGGTAAAGTGGTGAATATTCCTTCTTATCACGTCACTTCAGGAGCGGAAATTTCGGTGAGAGAGAAAGCCAAAAAGCAGTTACGCATTAGTGCTGCACTAGAGTTGTCTGCAAGCCGCACACCAGTTTCCTGGATTGAGGTAGACTCCAAAGAGATGAAGGGAAGCTTTAAAGCAACCCCCGTCATTACTGAATTGCCAGCTGAATTCAAGGTCAGTTTGGTTGTCGAATTGTATTCTAAATAGTTAGAGGCTCGACTTTATGCAAGATGTTAAAAACTTCTTAACGCCGCAAAATATTCAAGTGCAGATGTTATCGCCAACTCAATTTCGTATTGTGTTGGAACCTTTTGAGCGCGGTTTCGGTTACACCCTAGGCAACGCTTTACGTCGTGTGCTTTTATCCTCTATGCCAGGGGCGGCGATAGTAGAAGTGCAAATTGACAACGTCGTTCATGAATATAGCTCTTTAGAAGGCGTTCATGAAGACGTAGTCAATATATTATTGAATCTGAAAGGTGTCGCTTTAAAATTGGAAGGCCGTGACAGGATTGAGCTTAACTTAAGCAAAAAAGGCCCTGGGGTTGTCACAGCGGGAGATATCGAACTCGAGTCTGGAGTTGTTATTGTTAATCCCAATCATGTGATTGCTCACTTAAATAAGGACGGCGTGATTAATGCAAAACTTTTTGTCGAAATAGGTAGAGGTTATCAGCCTGCATTAGCTCGCTTATCGGATAAAGGTTTAAAACGCTCTGTGGGCTCATTGTTGCTCGATGCTTCATTTAGTCCAGTAGTGAGAGTGAGTTACCAAGTTGAAAACACGCGTGTAGAAAAACGCACTGACTTAGATAAATTAATCATTGACTTGGAAACGAATGGCACTTTAGACCCTGAGCAAGCCATTCGAAGAGCGGCAACCATTTTGCAACAGCAACTATCTGCGTTCGTCGATTTACAGCATGCTTCTAAGTTAGGTTCTAAAGAAGGCGCTCAAGGTATTGATCCTATTTTAACGCGTTCGGTTGACGATTTAGAGCTCACTGTTCGTGCTGCCAATTGTTTAAAAGCTGAGGATATTTATTACATAGGTGATTTAGTCCAACGCAGCGAAAGTGATTTATTGAAAACGCCTAATTTAGGCAAAAAATCCATGAACGAAATCAAGTCTGTTTTGGTACAACACGGCCTAAGTTTAGGAATGACAATCAAGAATTGGCCACCTGCAGATTTACCTCCACCTGAAAAACAAATAATTGAAGAGGAGTAAGCTATGAACCATCGTAAATCAGGTCGACGCTTAAACCGTACTGCCGCTCATATAAAGGCATTGAAAAAAAACATGAGTATTGCATTAATAAAAAATGGCCAAATCACAACCACTTTACCAAAAGCGAAAGAATTACGCCGTTTTATTGAACCGCTCATTACTTTGGCTAAAGAAGACAGTGTTGCGAATCGCCGTTTGGCTTTTGCCCGATTACGTAATGATGAAGTTGTGGCCAAATTATTCAACGATATTGCTCCACGTTTTCAAGATCGTCCAGGAGGGTATTCTCGTGTTCTCAAATGTGGTTTCCGTGCAGGCGATAATGCTCCTATGGCCATCATTGAATTGTTAGGCTGGAGAGAAGCTAAAGCTCGCGCTGCTAAAGGTTGGACGCCACCTCAAGAAATTAAAAAATAGACAATTTTTTTCTCCTAGATCGTACTAATGGCAGATCTCAGAAGTTGGAAGTTACTCATTGCCCCGCGACTTGTTCGCGGGATTCACTTATTTTTGTTTTTATAGAAAAATATTCTATATATTCTAACCAAACAATCTTCGAATAATATTATATTTAGTTAATATTCCGATATCACTGCTTGATTCTGATCCTGGAATAGTCGCAAGATAACTTGATATCTATTAAAATTGTTCATTCGTTATCCTGATCTTTTTTTACTATTGAATTTTTATAATATTTCATTACAATCTACCTTATAGAAGTTAAATTAATAAAAACTAATAAATGAAAAAAAAATTACGTAGCTATAAAGTTATTGGCGTAGTAGCAGAGTTTATAGATAATGAATATGGAGTAAATTCTTACAACCTGGCTCTTAGTGAAGATATGGGGCTAGACATTCCCGCTTCACCATTAACCGGTTTTTGCATAGCCTGCGCCATGACGGCATTGACTTATTTGAATAAATCAAACGCGGAAACCCTGCGAGATATACGCAAAGGGCTTCGTGATATTCAAAATGTCGATAAAGGACTTTCTAATTTGAGTGGCCATGGCGTCTTCTTTAACCCTTACACTTTTTTATTTGGTTCAATTTATGCCATTCTGCTAATGGTTATACGTTGGGATAAAATCCAGCAAGAGCGAGAAATTGAAGAAAATCGCCGTGCTGCTGCAAACTTACGAGCGATAGGCCATCACGTTCAAATTGCCGATGTGCAATATAGAATACGCCATGAAAATGATCTTGCTATCAATCGATGGAGAATGTTAGCACTAGCGACTGCCGGCGCTGTCAACGGGATGTATACCAGTTTTTCTGCTTTTCAGGTAATCAATTTCATCAGTTTGATTACCCCGTCCGTGGTGATTAATCCAATCCCTTTTGTTATTACGGGTTTGGTGATGGCCGCGGTTTTTTGCGTTAAAAAATTGTATGATCAACGTAGACTGAATATTAAAAAAAATATCAGCGTCCTTGAATGTCAATTACAACTGAATTTATTACACTGCCGCCAACTTCAACTTAAAATTGCTGCTTGCAGCGACTCTAAATTGAATACTAGTTTTTGTCAGCAACTGCAATCTAAACAGCGCGCCGTTGACGAAAATTGCAGGAAATTAAGTTTAGAACGAAGAAAATTGCAATCCGTGATGCAGCAGGGAAATAATTTTATCAATGTCTCTCAAAAAACGTTGGCGGCCATCAAAAATAACACGTTAGGATTAATTAATTTAGCTAACTTTCTCAGTTTTACTGGCATCACAGCCGTTAAAATAGCCGGCGGCGCTAGTTTATTATCGATATTGGGTGGACCAATTGCCGTGGTTTTTAGCATAACCGTCGTTGCCACAATGTTATTGTATATGAGTTACAATATGCGCCAACGCCATCGAGCTCAACAACAACAATGGCTCAGACGCGCTCCAGAAACTGAACTTCAAACTTTTTCAGCTAGCAAACCAAAAATAGCAACAGAAATTAAAACCCAACACATAACATTGTTTAAACACGATGCACAAAAAAGCCAAACTTTATTAGGCGTACATAAAAAGATAGCCTTGAGCAAACTTTAAAAAGAAAAAGGCGTTTTTTGATAGTTTTGGTTATTTCCCATAGCAGACTCAACCACCATGTCTTCAGGAATCTTTTTTTCTACAGAAGAAAATAAGGTATGTTTTTTTTGTAGTGCTTGGATATAATCCCCAATCAGATCTAACCAATCTAATTGAATTTTATTCAGTCCCTCCAAACCTTTCCAGTACTGAAAAATTTTTTCATAAGTCTGGATTACATACCCTAATGAAATAGCATGGTTTTGTTTAAGGGTTTGATTATCATGAAACTCTAGCGTTTGATTATCATAATATTCTTTGAGTAATTGCAAAACGACAGGAATCATATTCGTAGAGAGCCATTCTTGTAAATGGCTAATAATGGGTGAGTGTTTTATAGACATGGTTTCCTCCTTGTCGCTTAATTTTTGAATGTCTGGATTGAAAATAATAAACCATTTTGTTCGCAAAAGATGTAATCACCCTTCCGAAAAGGATGTAATATATTCTAGGTTTAAATCGAAAGATTTTCTTGAAAGCGGATTTGGAATAGTTTTTGAATAAAAAACGAGCCATCATAATTCATCTTGAAATCGTTTGCAAGGATTATAGCGTAAGTACAGCGACTCCCGCTGAAGCGGGAGATTTTATTCTAACGGGCTGGGTAATTTTG
>CBFGTC010000009.1:0-73833 GCA_965651935.1 uncultured bacterium | reverse complement strand
GCGCCACATTGGTGATTTGTTCATAAACTTTTTCATCCATGGCTGCGAGTAAAGCTTCGCTGCCGTAAAAACAAACATTTTTAGCGATCCAGCAATAATCATTCACCTTTTCTAATTTGGTTAAATCCATAGTCAATCCTCATACATCAACCACACAACACGCTTCCCAAAAGTGTTGGTTTTTTTTAACTGATAACATAGTGAGAGTAGCGCCTTTGACTTCGGTGCCTCGCTCCATCTGTTCGTTCCATACATCCCCAGCAGCAGAACCTTGCCAATGTTTTCCCTTCCGTTTCAAACTGAAATGATTAAACACTAAATTTTCCGCCCTGGCATTGCCAATTAATAAATTCAGCCATTTAATCAACGCCAGTTCGTTATCGTCTTCTTCAAATTCGATGGATATCTTTTTTTTGGATTGTATTTGTGATATATCCGCCATGTAAGCAAAAACAGCACGAGCAGCCTGTATGAATGCCGATTCAATGCTTTTACCTCGACCAATAATGCCCATGTCGGCTTCATGATCAAAGTAGTCAAATCCCTCCTCTTCTCGATTTGGCATGATAAAATTTTTATTTATTTTTTAATAGTTCAATGACTTGGCTTGTGTTGAGCGGATATCTTTCAGTAATATCAATGAATTCAATCCCGGCATTTTGGGCATGAGCTCTTTTTAAGGGGCCAAAACGTCCTGCATTGACACAAGTGGCAATCACATCAACCTGCAATGATTGATAAAGCTCCGTGTAAAAGTCGTCCATCTCCTCCACGTTTTGATAATCGGGTATTAAAAAAACATAATCAACGGGCGCCAAATGCGATAAGACAAACATTCGCGCCTCTTGCGAATGGATAGGCCGGTCATTGCCTTTTAAATATTTGACGTTTTTATCGCTTTCCACGCCGATCACTAAAATTCCTTCCAATTTTTTAGCTTCAGCAAGTAAAGTGACATGGCCTCGGTGCAGCAAGTCAAACACGCCATGCACGAAAATGATTTTTTTATTGCGATGGCGATGGTCGGCAATTTCTCGGGTAAGTTCCGCTAAGGGCAGAATTTTTGCCGTATTTGTTAGCATATTTTTCACCCCCTACGGTGAATCTTAAATATAATCAACTGAGATAATTTCGTATTGCACTTTGCCTTGCGGGGTTATTATTTCCACTTCATCGCCTACGTTTTTCCCTATTAGCCCTCGGGCCAAAGGCGAAGTGACTGAAATTTTCTTTTGTTTAATATCGGCTTCATTCTCACCCACAATTTGATAGGTAAACTCCATGTTATCTGAAAGGTTACATAGAGTGACAGTAGAACCAAAAATCACTTTTCCTTCATTTTTTAAACGAGTGACATCAATTACTTGGGAATTGGACAATTGAGACTCTAATTCACGAATTCTACCTTCGATAAAACCTTGCTGTTCTCGGGCAGTTTGATATTCGGCATTTTCTTTTAAATCCCCGTGCGCTCGCGCTTCTGCAATAGCGGCGATAATCCGAGGCCGTTCTTTATTTTTCAGATTTTCCAGTTCTTCGGTCATTTTCTTATGACCTTCAACGGTGACTGGCACTTTTAGCATGAAATGTACTCCTAATTCTTATCAGACGATTCGCGTTATTTCTATGCGATTAGCGTAACCGGTTTAACTAAACAATGCAAATCTTGCAAACTGGATATTTCTCCAATATCGCCTGCCTGCAAGGCTAAGCAAACAGCTTCACCGCCTGCCAGTGTCGTGGTGTAACATATTTTGCGCGAAACGGCGCTGCGGCGAATAGTGAAGGAATCTGCAATGGCTTGTTCCCCTTCAGTGGTGTTTATAATAAATTGTATCTCGCCATTCTTGATCATGTCTACTATATGAGGGCGACCTTCCGTCACTTTATTGACAATTTCACACGCTACCCCCGCTTCAGATAATGATTGAGCTGTGCCACGAGTTGCGATAACCTGGTATCCCAATTGAATGAGTTGGACCGCCAAAGAAGCGGCTCGTATCTTATCGGCGTCGCGTACACTGATAAAAACGCGGCCTTTTTTGGGCATGAGCTGTCCTCCTCCACCCCATTGAGCCTTGGCAAAGGCTTCGCCAAAACTCGACCCAATTCCCATAACCTCGCCTGTAGAACGCATTTCCGGTCCCAATATGGGGTCCACTCCGGGAAATTTGGCAAACGGAAAAATGGCGTTTTTCACTGCAAAATAAGGTGCGGAACATTCTCTAGTCACGCCTTGCTTCTCTAAACTTACCCCCACCATACAACGCGCAGCGATTTTGGCTAAAGATAAGCCAGTGGCTTTAGCAATGAAAGGGACAGTGCGGGAAGCTCTCGGATTCACTTCTAACACGTAAATGCAATTATCTTTAATGGCGAATTGCGCATTGATCAGACCGACTACCCCCAATTTTTTGGCCATTTGCCGCATTTGATCTTTTAATTGTTCTTGAATTGACAAACTTAAGCTGGGAGGAGGGAAAGTACAGGAAGAATCACCGGAGTGAATACCGGCTTGCTCAATGTGTTCAAGTATACCGCCGATTAGCACATTTTCACCGTCACAGACCGCATCCACATCCACTTCGATGGCGTCATCTAAAAATTGGTCCAATAATAATGGTGAGTCTGCTGAAACTTCTGAAACATTTTTCATGTAACGGATTAGTTCTTGCTCATTAAAAATGACTTTCATCGCTCTGCCACCCAAAACATAGGAAGGCCGCACGATCATGGGATAAGCGAATACTTTGGCCAGACGCAATCCTTCTTCGCGGGAGCGTACCGTGCCATTGCGCGGTTGCAGTAGGCCTAATTCATTGATCATTTGCTGAAACCGTTCTCTATCTTCAGCGCGATCTATGGCGTCAGGTGTGGTCCCAATAATCGGTACTCCAGCCTTAGCTAAGTCACGCGCCAATTTAAGAGGAGTTTGTCCGCCGTATTGGACAATGACTCCCTTCGGTTTTTCGGCATCGACAATTTCCAGTACATCTTCTAAAGTCAATGATTCAAAATACAAACGATCGGAAACATCATAGTCCGTGGAAACCGTTTCAGGATTACAATTTACCATAATGGTTTCGTAACCTTGCTCGCGCATGGCCAGGGCGGCATGCACGCAACAATAATCAAATTCAATGCCTTGACCGATTCGGTTGGGCCCTCCACCCAAAACCATAATTTTTTTTCGCGCCGTCGGAGCACATTCATTCTCTTCTTCGTATGTAGAGTACATATAAGCGGTGGCGGTAGCGAATTCAGCGGCGCAAGTATCGACTCGTTTATACACCGGTCGAATTTGTAACTGATGACGGTATTCACGCACTTCCGCCTCGGTTGTATTTAATAAATACGCTAGACGTTTATCTGAAAATCCTTGCCGTTTCAGTCGATACAAGGTTTCTTTATTGAGCACAGACAGAGTCAGGTTTGTCAAAGCCTGCTCACTGTGGACAATGTCTTGTATTTGCACTAAAAACCACGGGTCAATCAAAGTGAATTGCTGTACTTTCTCAATGTTATAGCCAAAACGGAACGCATCCGCGATATACCATAAGCGGTCTGCGCCGGGAATGCTCAGCTCTTGTTGAAATCGATTAATTAATTTCTCTTCATCGGCGTTTTCAGAATCAAAAAAATCAATTTTCGATTCCAGACCATAGACTCCGGTTTCTAATCCACGTAACGCTTTTTGCAATGATTCTTGGAAATTGCGGCCAATGGCCATCACTTCCCCTACTGATTTCATTTGAGTTGTCAGACGAGAGTCGGTTTGGGGAAATTTTTCAAAATTGAACCGCGGAATTTTTACAACGACATAATCCACGGCTGGCTCAAAGGAAATAGGGGTTTTACCATTGGTGATTTCATTCGCCAATTCATCTAAAGTGTAACCTACCGCCAATTTAGCTGCCACCGCCGCGATGGGAAATCCGGTCGCTTTAGAAGCTAATGCTGAAGAGCGTGACACTCGCGGGTTCATTTCGATGACCATCATCCGGCCATCTTTAGGATTCACCGCGAATTGCACATTCGAACCACCGGTTTCCACACCGATTTCTCGCAAAATGGCAATGGCCGCATTGCGCATACGCTGGTATTCTTTATCAGTCAATGTTTGGATAGGGGCCACAGTGATGGAATCGCCGGTATGGATGCCGACGGGATCAACATTTTCTATACCGCAGACAATAATACAATTGTCTTTGCGGTCGCGCACCACTTCCAATTCGTATTCTTTCCAGCCAATGATGGATTCATCGATCAACAATTCCGAGGTGGGAGATAATTCCAATCCGCATTGGCAAATTTCTTCAAATTCTTCGTAATTATAAGCGATGCCGCCGCCGCTACCGCCCATGGTGAATGAAGGGCGAATAATGGCTGGAAAACCAATTTCTTCCAATATTTTCCAAGCATCAGCCATGTTATGAGCCAAGCCTGAACGCGGCGTCTCCAGGCCGATTTTATTCATGGCTTTACGAAATAATTCTCTGTCTTCGGCTTTGTCGATTGCCTCACGTGAGGCGCCAATCAGTTGGACCCGGTATTTCCCTAACACGCCTTCGCGCACTAAATCTAAAGCGCAATTGAGTGCGGTTTGACCACCCATGGTGGGTAATAGGGCATCGGGTCGCTCTTTCGCGATAATTTTTTCTACAATTTGCCAATGGATGGGCTCAATGTAAGTGGCGTCTGCCATGTCGGGGTCGGTCATGATGGTGGCAGGATTGGAATTGATGAGAATCACGCGATAGCCTTCTTCTCTCAGGGCCCGACAAGCTTGGGTGCCGGAATAATCAAACTCGCAGGCTTGGCCAATCACGATTGGCCCTGCACCAATGATTAGCACGCTTTTAATATCAGTGCGTTTAGGCATGGGGGCTATTTCTCTCCATCAATGCGATAAATTGATCGAAAATATTGATTATATCGTGTGGACCAGGACTTGCCTCGGGATGACCTTGAAATCCTAAGACAGGCTGTTGTCTATGCTGAAATCCTTGCAATGAGCCATCAAATAGCGAGCGGTGTGTGATCTGCCAACACGAAGGCAATGTGGACTCATCCACGCTAAAGCCGTGGTTTTGGCTGGTTATCATCACTCGACCTTGCAAAATATCTAAAACTGGGTGATTTGCACCATGATGGCCAAATTTCATTTTCAATGTTGTCCCGCCAGAAGCCAATGCCAGCAATTGAAAACCTAAACAAATGCCTAATAAAGGCGTACCCACTGCCATCAAATTTTGAATGGCAGTAATCGCATAATCACAAACAGCGGGATCGCCAGGGCCATTGGCCAACACGACTCCGTGAGGCCGCAAAGCCAACACATCACCTGCACTGGTTTGAGCAGGAACAACAGTGACTTTACATCCACGGTCTGCTAATAAGCGTAAAATTTGTGATTTAACTCCATAGTCGTAAACCACGACGTGATAAAGTGTAGCTTTTTCTGCCGGCTTTTTATTATGTTTCCAAGTTTGTTCGGTCCACTCATAAGTTTGGGCTGTACTGACAACTTTAGCTAAATCCATACCTACCAGGCCTGGATATGCGCGAGCAGCGGCAATGGCCTTTTCAGGGTGAGTAACGTCGGTAGTGATACAAGCGTTCTGAGCACCCTTCTCGCGTAATAATCTGGTTAACCGGCGGGTGTCAACTTGGGCGATAGCCATTACTTTTTGAGATTGCAAATAATCCGGTAAAGATTGCTGTGATCGCCAATTGCTCACGATGGGTGAGATTTCACGAATGATCAATCCCTTGGCCCAAATGCGGCTGGATTCTCGATCTTCTTCATTTACTCCGGTATTGCCGATGTGCGGGTAAGTTAAAGTCACCATTTGCTCGGCATAGGAGGGGTCTGTCAGTATTTCTTGGTAACCTGTCATGGAGGTGTTAAAGACCACTTCCCCCAGGGCTTGGCCGGGATAACCGATAGAAACGCCGGGAAAAATATTTCCATCTGCCAAGGCTAATAAGGCAGGCGCAAAGGTTTCGTTAAGCACGGCTTTAGGCATGGCGGTATTATATCAATTCTGAAAAATTTTAGCCAATGTTTAGCCATTTTTTATTTTTAATGTATGGGAGCCTACCAACGAGCCTCTCTCCTACTGAACTTCATCGTGGTTGACCTTGAAAAAGGAGATCTCGGATAAAATTATAAACATGGCAGCATTATATAAATTCTGCTTCTACACGTAGCTTGTTAACACAAAAAGACGTGATTAGAATCAGTGTGACCAGAACTTAAATTATGTTCAATTAATTCTTCGATGTCTTCTAAACCGTTTAATTTTGCATATCGTTTAGCAATACTATTGACTTCCACCCCTGCTTTTACTATCAGCCATTTGATAAACTCTGGATTTTTATCATGAATAATCGCCATCACTAATAAATTAAATCTGGCTTTATTACAAACATTGAGATCAACTTTAGGAATATCTCCTTTTGTCTCCCAAATTATTTCTAAAATATCCAAACCTCGCTTAAGATCGGGGTGCTTGTCCTCTAACACCATTTGTAGAATATTCTTTTTAAATTTATTGAGGCTGTAAATGGAAAAACCCTTTTCAACAGCCATACTCGCTAATTCTCTACTACGGCGAAACTGAGGCCATTCATTTATGGAAGACTGCGTCGCTGTTGTCACCATAGAAAAATAAGTTTTATAATCTTGATCTTCCAAAGCTTTACTAATGGCAACACGGCTCCATGTATTCTCAGCCTGTAATTCGATTAATTTAAGCTTAAATTCAGCTATATCTCTGATAAATTCTGAAAATAAGTGATTGATCATCACTAAAATTTCATAGGGATAATCTAAATGATACGCATCTGGATTTTGAATGTATATTTCGACTAAACGAGGAAATAATACGTAGGGCCGGTCATCTTCAGAATAAACGGATAAAAAATTTAAAATGGAGCATGTACCGGGCTTATCTAAATTATATTTTTCAAGAGTTTTTGCAAGTTTAGTTAAATCATCGCGATAGCGAGTGGGGGTGCTATTATACATTATATAGCATAATGCATGAGTTAATTTGTGAAAAATCGTACTTAAAAATTTTACTTTATTTGAAGATAGTGCAATATGGACTCCATACTTGTACCGATAACATCCTAGTCCAGAAGATACTTTAAGAGAGTCTAAAAAAATTTTTAACGCATGGAATTTCTTTTGCTGGTCTTTTTTTTGAAGAGGTTTGTTATAACCTTTATCCATCAACCACATCACCACTTCAAATAATGATAATAAAGGGTTATACATATTGATCCAGCAGCAACCCCTAAGGAGATAATTTTTTAAAGCTGATTGAAACAATTTTAACGCAATTTCACCTAACGCGCTCCCAGTAGATGCATCAATTTCCGCACAACGCATAATATTATTTGCAATCAGCAAATTTTTTGTTGTTAATTTCTCTTCGCTTTCTTCTCTGGCTTTTATTTCCACATGAATTTTCCCTAAAGCCCCTACCGGTTTTTGGGAGATATATCCTAAAACCCTTGGCGTTAAAAACCCAGTTTTGAAACCGGCAAGTCGAAATAAATTAGCACTTTTATACTCTGCATTAGATAAATTATCACTGGTTATAATATATTGCCCATAACTTGTTGTCGTTTTTAAATTGGCAGTGCTGATAATTAAGTGTTTAAACGGGGCCAATAGGTCGATAAATTCCGGCGAGAGCACACAAGGAGAGGTTAATAATAATAAAGCTACGCGCCATTGATGTTTTGCTATGGCTTTTTTTATTAAATTTTTTAAATCAGACTCTTCCTTTTGTATTTTGCTGCGCTCTTCCACGTTTTTCCTAAAATAAAATTTTTGAGAATAGATTATTAAAGCAAGTCGCTCTATATTCCAAGCTTCATTATCTTCTAATTCAATGTCTCTTAGCATAATAGTACCTAATATAATGTTTTTATAGCGTTTCCCGTGGGGTAGGATAGAATATGATATTAAAATAAAATTAACTCGTAAAATCCAGTTCACGCCACCATAGGCGCTGAGAAGGTTGATTAGGACAATCAGCGAGAGGTTTGGGAGGCGCTTTAAGATAGGCTTCAGACAATTTTACCCGGGCATATTGATAGACAGCCGTGGAAACCACGGTTAAAGTATGTTGCTGGCAATTGTCTAAATTATCTGAACTAATATAAAAATGCACTTCACCGGGGATAGTGTTTAAACTGGCTATTTCATTATTAATTTTAGCTTCTGCAGCCACTAAACCGGCTTCGGCGCTGTTAAAAGCAACAATACGTGCTTGTGCAGCCGCATCAATTTTTTCATTCAGGATTTGCTGGCTTAATCCGACTGCGGTTAAACCAACTATTACGCTTAGAAAAATTAACGGCACCGCTGCATTCATAAACTACCACTCGCGCAAATGAACATAAATACTCCAAGGATTGTGAATTAATGAATCATTGGGCGTGATAGTTTGGCCCTGAAAATTATAGCTATGCGGATGTTTAAGCGCCGGCTCAATGGAATTCAAAACCAGATCGATTTGCAAACCACGAACTGCCGACCAATCATGGACTGCTATAGCGGGATAATAAACCAGATTTTGTTTAGCAATATCACTGATGCCATACAATATTTGCATTTGCTCCACCCCTGACGCCAACTCAAGCCGGTCTTCACCATCGGGTTTTTCAAATAAAGCCAAGATTGGTGTGCCTAGGCTATTCACACGGTGAGTATCGCCAATAAAGTAAGCCATTTTGATCACTTTTGCGTCTTGGGAGAGATGAGAATGAGAAACGCAACTTTTGATAATAAACATGTCTGTTTTGGATACAACTTGATTTTGCCACTCTAGCGGCAAATGATCACCACTATAACCCATTATCCCCTGCTGTTTATCTACCATTTCTGCGCTTTGACAGCCGATAAACCCTGCTGTAGCAATCCTCTGATTCAATAAATTTCCGACAAACCTAGTGTTGTCCAGTAAATCACTAACGAGCTGTTGACGCATGTAATTCGATTTTAAAGATAAATAAGCCATAATTGATCCGCTTAAAGCTAGGATCCCTAAAAAAATAGCGAGTAAAATTTCCAGTAGCGTAAAAGCAGCCGTGTTAAAAAATTTCATAATAATGATTTTAAATTGATGGATTGAATGCCATGCTCCTGCCAGATAATACTAATGCTGCACTCCGCCTTACCAAAACTACAATCCATCTCACTGCGAGCCTGCGGCAGTAAATCGCTGAGTGATTTATTAAATTTAGATTGTTCTTGCTCCATTTGCTCAGCAGATTGGACAGCGCGACATCGCTCCATCAAGGCATGGGCCTGCTGTAACGCGAGTTCTTTATAGTACAGACTATGTAGACGCCTCAATGCTAAATTTTGCGCTATCACAGAACCCAATAAAACAACAATAATACCGGCCATAATAATAAGATTTTCTACTAGACTCATGAGGACAGAGTATCTATGGCTAACTCATTAAGAAATACAGTAAATCTTGCCAGCAATTAATGAATTTTTTGCGAGGTCAAAATGTTGGGGATTGTCGATGATTCAACAGGTTCTATACACAATTGCGAAAGGTAAAGTATGATTATACTAAAGGGAAATAGCACGATTAAATCCCAAGGGAAACTGAAAAATTTTATCCCACCGAAAGATCCCAGATAAGATAAAAATAATAATAAGGTTAAATACAGAAAAAACCAAGCAGTGCTGAGTCCGCAACTCCAAAAATTTTTTCGCTGATGCAATAAAGTCACGGCAAAACCCACCAAAACCGCCACATATAGTTTCCACAGAATCTCAAAACCGCACCAATACAGCATAAGATTACACATATAAAAAGTAATGTAACTGACTATCTTCTCACCTTTGAGCCTAAAAGGCCGAGTCACATCCGGGTGCAATCGGCGTAGGGCTAATAAACAAATCGGTCCTATACCATAAGATAAAATACTGGTCGAAGACAAAAATGAAACCATTTTTTGCCAGCCGGGAAAAGGCAAAAACGACAAAGCTCCCACAAAAAAATTAATATACAAAGTAATAACAGGAATTTTATATCGATTCACTCTAAGTAGAAATTTCGGTAAATGATTATTTAAAGCCATTCCATAAAGAATGCGAGAAGTGGCGGCAGTATAAACTAGCGTCGTACCAAAAGGAGAAAAAGCCGCATCTATCATCAATAACGTAGCAACCCAACCTAGAGCTAATAATATCGCCAATCCCACCAAAGGCCCACTTTCTCCTGGAAAATGCAGCTCATGCCAACCCTGACCCAAATACTTTGAGGGTACAGCCACTAGAAAACTCAACTGCAATAGAAAATATAAAATAAACCCGACTCCGACTGCCCCTAATATAGCGAGGGGGATATTTCGTTGAGGGTTTTTCACCTCACCCGCCAACATAAGCCCGTTTTGAAACCCCGTGAAGGCAAAAGCGACGCCACCAATGGATAGAGCTGAAAATATAGTTCCCCAAGAACCTAAATGATTTAAGTTCAGATGAATATTCTCAAAATCTGCAAAGTGAAAAAAACTAACAATAGCGATTAGTGGCAGGATAAATTTTATAATACTGACGTACTTATTACATTCCGCCATCATTTTAATGCCAAATGAATTCACCAACACTACCGCTAACATAATTCCTATCGCCATCAGGTAACCGAAAAAAGAGAGGGTAATTGATTTTGAATCATTCAAAATCAAAGCCGGAAAAAAATGACTGGCGTATTGTAAAATCGCTTGGATTTCGATGGGCGTCATCACCACATAAGACAACCAAGAAACCCACGCGAATAAAAAGCCCACTTCTTGCCCATGGGTAAAACTCGGATAATTTGCCATCCCACCGGCAATGGGAATCATGGCGCCTAACTCACAAAGCGGCAGTGCAATAAAAATCATAAATATTGTGGCGATAATCCAGCTAATCAACGCCCCGCCTCCTGCAATTTGGGCGCTAATATAAGGACTGAACAGCCAGCCCGAGCCGATCATGCCGCCTGCGGCAGCAATTAAAATATTTGTCGCAGAGATATCGCGTTTTAACATGCTAGTAACTTACCTTAATATATACTACCATTCAATCGTTTATAGGAGTAAGCCAGCAATGGAAACCTTGCATCTTGAGCATTTCGATAAGCATATTTTGATAGTGAGTTTACAACGAATTCAAGTCAGGAACGCCATCAATTCCCAAATGATGCGCGAATTGCAACAACTTTGGGAAGAAGAAATACCCCAGCACCAGGCATTACGTTGCATTATTTTAACGGGAAGCGGAGATAAAGCCTTTTGTGCTGGAGCAGATTTAAAAGAGCGGCTTAATATCAGTCTCAAAGTTTGGAATCAGCAACATATCGCCTTACAAAAAGCGATGCTCGCCCAAGTGCAATGCCCTATCCCTATTATTGCAGCCGTCAATGGCGCTGCTTTCGGTGGAGGACTGGAACTGGCTTTAGCGTGTGATTTTATTTATGCCTCTTACCATGCCAGCTTCGCCCAATCGGAGGTAAAATTAGGAATCATGCCCGGAGCCATGGGCACCCAAAATCTGCCCCGCGCTTGTGGTTTAAGAAGGGCCAAGGAATTGAGTTTCACCGGTCAAGTATTCAACGCGGAACAAGCGCTTAATTGGGGTATTGTGAATGCCTTATTTGAGCCGGACCAATTGATGCCACGAACCTTGGAAACCGCTCAGCAAATCGCGGCCAATGCGCCTCTTGCGGTGCGCCAAGTGAAAAAATCGCTGCAAGCGTCTTTAACTATGGAAATCACTACCGGTTATCAATTTGAATTAAGCGCTTATCAACAATTGCTGCCGACTAAAGATCGTATCGAAGGGATTCGTGCATTCAATGAAAAACGCAAACCGCTATTTCACGATGAATAAAGGAGTATCGTTTTATGAGTTTGGGAAGTTTATACGACAGCATCGCGCAGTCGTATGCCGAAAATGATTTTTTTCAAATCATTTCTTCATCCATGGCCGCGGCGATAGAAATGTTACAAGAACCGGATTTAGTGCAGGATTATCATCAAATAGTGGATTTAGGTAGCGGGGATGGGAAATTTTTAAGCTTGTTACAAGCCATTTTTCCCCAGGCCAGGTTGGTCGCGGTAGATGCTTCTGCGGATATGTTAAAATTAATGAAAGATAGAATCTCGCAAGTATATACCATTCAATCTAATATTAATAAAGTCTCCCATAATTTACCAAAAAATCAATTTGATCTTGTTGTTGCCAGCTTTGTTTGCGCCTACGTGGGTTTACCTGAATTATTAAATCAGGCTGCGGAAGTTTTAAATAGCAATGGGCGGTTTTTACTCATCACCAGTACTCGCGAAGCTTTTCAAGCAGTACAAGAACGTATTGGCGAGATCGGTAAAAAAAAATCGCTTTGGAGACAAATCGAATATCGTTGGATGCAAAAAACATTGACCAAGACTTTAGTCCCGCAAGAATTTGCCGAAATAAAAAATTTAGCACAAAACAAGGGATTTGAAATATTGCGGCGCAAGCGCATTACCATTCCTGTGGCATTTAATACTGCGCAAGAAGCACTTAACTTTGCCGAAAATGGCGGATGGGCTATCAGCTTGGCGGATTATCCTTGGTTACCCACCAGTCTTTTAAAAATTTTAGCCCGAAATATGCTTAAAAATTTTTGTTTTCCATTCCGTGATCAAATGATCGTTGAAATTGTATTAATGAGAAAATAAGATTTTCATTATCGCCGAGAAAGAAGGACGCCTTGCGGAGTGTCTTCTACTTCAACACCCATGTCGATCAACTGTTTTCGAAGCCGGTCCGACTCCGCCCAATTTTTTTGCGAGCGTGCGAGATCCCGCTCTTTACTTATAGACTCAACTTGCAGCCACTTTTCCTTAGACCAACCACCTAAACGATACTCTTCATAAGATTGTTGCAAAATTCCCAATATGCCACCTAATTTCTGTAAAGTTTTAGTTGCTTCAATAGCGTCTTCGATTTTTTTCTCACGGAACAGCGTTACAATTTCATTGGCTAGGTCTGTTAGTACCGCCAATGCCACAGAAGTATTAAAATTATCATCCAAAGCAGAATGAAAACGCTGTGTATAGTTTTCTGAGATCAATTTAACCACATTGGAGCTGGAATAAATTTTCTGGCTATCAAAATCATCTGGTAGAATTTTCATGGCGGAATACAATCCTTTCAATCGCACTTTGGCTTCGTGCATACTGGCTTCCGTATAATCCGCTGGCCGGTTATAAATGCTATTCACCATAAAAAAACGCAATTCCTCGGGACGATAATGCTTCAAAGCATCGCGGATGGTCACAAAATTTCCCAAAGATTTAGCCATTTTCTCACCATCGACTTGTAATAAACCGACGTGCATCCACCAGCGCGCAAACTCGCAAGCGTAAGCAGACTCGGATTGAGCAAGTTCATTTTCATGATGCGGGAATTTTAAATCCATCCCGCCACCATGGATATCAAACGGTTGTCCCAACAGCGTAGCCGACATCGCAGAGCACTCAATATGCCAGCCAGGCCTTCCCTCTCCCCAAGGAGATGACCAATGGGGCTCGCCTGGTTTGGAAATTTTCCAGAGCACAAAATCTAAGGGATCTTTTTTGCCGTCATTTAAACCAATCCGAGCTCCGGCTTTGAGTTTTTCTATATCTCTCCCAGACAATTTTCCATAATCCAAGTCTTTTCGAACTTCAAAGCAAACATCACCTTCTGCCGCAACGTAAGCATAGTTTTGCTCTAATAACTTTTGGATTAATTCTTGCATGGGTTTAATAAAATCGGTGGCCCTAGGCTCATGGTCTGGTGGTAATAGTCCCAAGGCGCGCTCATCTTCATGTTGATACTGGATGTATCGATTCGTCAATAAGGCAATGTCTTCTCCATTCTCCAAAGCTCTTTTGATTATTTTATCATCAATATCGGTAATATTGCGCACATAAGTGACTTCATAACCTTGGTTACGTAGGTAACGCACGACTACATCAAAAACAATCATGGACCGGGCGTGGCCTAAATGACAATAGTCGTAAACAGTATTTCCACAAACGTAAATACTGACTTTACCCGGCTTTAAAGTGCGAAATTCTTCTTCCTGGCCGGTCAGGCTATTGTAGATTTTTAACATGATCTTTTGCCTGCTCTAAACGTACTTTTATTTTCTGAGGGTCCATTAAATCCATCAATTTTGCTAATTCCGGCCCGTGTTCTTCGCCTGTCAATGCTAAACGTAAAGGTTGAAATAACATTTTGCCGCGCAGCCCCATTTCTGTTTTTAGCAGTTCTAAAATTTTTGGTGCTGAAGCGCCATGAAGTTCAAAAGCCTTTAAAGCAAGTTCAAAATATTGAAATGGGGCATCCGATAAATTTTTGGGAAAGAAATCATCGGTAAAGATGATTTTGGCCCAGCGTAGCGCATCTTGTGGAAACAGAATATTAGGTTTGATCAATTCAAGGAAAGCATCACGCTTTTCGGCAGGAATCGCATCAAATAATTCCACCCCTATCCAGTCCCAAAGTTCTTTATGATTGAGACGTTCCACCGCGCGCTTTTGCCAAAAAATTAATTGCTCGGGATTATATTTCGCCGGTGAGGTACTCAATGCGTTGAGTTTAAATTCCGCCGCCAGTTGATCTAACGAGATTAAATTATCATGGCCAAAATAGTGTCCTAACCTCGCCAAATAGTTCACAATCGCCAATGGCAAGTAACCTTCATCTCGCAGTTCGACTAGCGAACGGCTGCCATGGCGCTTAGACAAAGGGGATCCATCTAAAGCCAATATTAATGCAATGTGACCGTATTCCGGAATGGGTAGGCCGAGGCTTTGTAAAATTAAAATTTGACGTGGGGTATTCGTCAGATGATCTTCTCCGCGAAGAACGTGAGTGACTTCCATTAAAGCGTCATCTATAGCATTACAAAATAAAAATGGCGAGGTGCCGTCGTTACGGCGAATAATAAAGTCACCTAAATCTTCGCTTTTAAAAATTTGCTCTCCACGGACTAAATCAGTAAAGCGAATTTCTTGATTAGAGGGGACTCGAAACCGAAGGGTAGGCTTTAAACCCTGAGCTAATTTGGCTTCAACTTGTGCAAAAGATAAATTCTGACAAGCGCCTGAGTAACGCGGGGGTTTACCGGAGGAACGCTGAATTTTACGAGATAGGGCTAACTCCTCTTCGGTGCAAAAACAAGGGTAAGCCATCCCCATGGACTCAAGGCGCTGATAATAATCGGCGTAGACTGCTCCTCGTTTAGATTGAAAATAGGGGCCTCTGCCCTGATCGCGCTCAGGGCCTTCTTGCCACTCCAAGCCTAGCCAGATTAAATCGATTTGCAATTGATCAGAATAGCGCGTTTCTGAGCGTTGCTCATCCGTATCTTCAATACGTAATAAAAATGTCCCCTGCAAATTTCGCGCCAATAAAGCGCTGAATAAAGCCGTTCGCAGATTACCTAAGTGCAACAATCCTGTAGGACTAGGACAGAAGCGGGTTTTGATGTTAAAATGTAATGCCGAAGCCATAAGATTACTCACTTTAAATATCAATTAGTTGCTTGATTTTTATTGAATTATATCCCGGTAATTGCTTTTATGCTAGAGCAATCGTGACTGTAGTGTTGATTTTTGCAAAGCTAAAATCTGGGGTTTGCTGTAGCGGCAATAATTATTTTAGGGTATATTTGATTTATAGCATGGGCAGGAGGTATTGTCATTTCTACCGTTACCGGAGACTAAAGGTGAAGAAAAAATCAGCACACATAACAATAAACGATCAAGCCTATCAATTTCCCATTCTGACTGGAACCCTCGGGCCCGATGGAATTGATATTAAAACTTTAGTCAATCATGGTTATTATTCTTTTGACCCCGGTTTTTATTCCACTGCTTCCTGCGAATCTAAAATCACCTTCATTGACGGCGATGAGGGTATACTATTATACCGCGGTTATCCTATTGACCAATTGGCGGACCATAGTGATTATATGGAAGTGTGTTATCTACTCATGAATGGCGAATTGCCCAATCCTTCCCAAAAAGAAGATTTCGTTACTCAAATTAAGCGCAATTCGGGGGTTCATGAACAAATTACCCATTTTTTCAATGGGTTTCGCCGTGATGCGCATCCTATGGCAATCATGGTAGGTGTGGTCGGCGCTTTGTCGGCTTTTTACCATGATTCTTTGGACATAAAACAAGAAGAGCATCGTCTCACTTCTGCTTTCCGGCTTATCGGCAAAATGCCAACCATTGCCGCCATGAGTTATAAGTTTTCTATTGGCGAGCCCTTTATCCACCCCAAACAAAATTTATCCTATTCAGAAAATTTCTTAAACATGATGTTTGCTACTCCTTATGATGATTGGACTTGCAATCCCATTTTCAGCCGGGCAATGGATCGCATATTTACTCTGCATGCCGATCACGAACAAAACGCCTCGACTTCTACGGTACGAGTTGCGGGTTCTACAGGAGCAAATCCATTTGCCTGTATTTCTGCGGGTATCGGTGCATTATGGGGACCTGCTCATGGAGGCGCCAATGAAGCTTGTTTAAAAATGCTGAATGAAATTGGCGATGAAAGCCGGATTAATGAGTATATTCAACGCGCTAAAGATAAAGACGATCCTTTCCGATTAATGGGATTTGGGCATCGAGTTTATAAAAACTATGATCCGCGGGCGCGAGTCATGCGGGAAACCTGCCATGAAGTATTGAAAGCGACGGGCCGTGGGGATGAACCCTTGTTTAAATTAGCCCTAAAATTGGAAAAAATAGCGTTAGAGGATCCTTATTTTATTGAAAAAAAATTATATCCCAATGTCGATTTTTATTCGGGTATCACTTTAAGCGCTTTAGGGATTCCAACAAACATGTTTACAGTCATTTTTGCCGTCGCCAGAACGGTGGGCTGGATTTCTCATTGGATGGAGATGATCAGCGATCCCAATCATCGCCTTGCGCGTCCGCGTCAATTGTATACCGGCCCGACGACCCGAAATTTTGTCCCTATCCAAGACCGTCTTGAGAAAAACTAGTGCCTGAACCACAAACATAAATTATTTTACCCTTTTTCACGGGCGGATATTTGCAATGGATAACTTTTATTTCCCGAACATATTTAAACTCAAACTGCCTTTTAGGCACAACTTTCAAAGCATCCAGAAGAATTAATCGAAGATATCCAGCATGTTCCCTTTTAAATTCCCATGCTATTTGGGAATTACTTCCAAATTGCACATAAATCCCGTTTTTAAAAATCCGTTTTCATAACATGAATGTCTATTTCAGCAGATTTGTACACAAACAGCCTAAAATTTTGTTTAGTTCGAATTTATATAAAAATTTTTTATAATCACTTTAAAAACAAAACTTAATATACTGATTTTTAACAATTATTTTTTAAAAAACATTTATCGAGCTAATTTATCCGTGATTGTAAAAACAAATACATAAAATAATTTTCAAAATTATGCACAAAGTTATCCACAGGTTATCCATAAACTATCATACAAATTGCTGAGTTTGACAAGGAAAGGTATGATATAGCTGCAATGAAAAAATATAGCGAGGTAAGGCTTGCAAGAAATTGAGATTATAGAAAAATTTTTTAAGCGTCATCGGAAAAATCGCCCCCACATTTCATTGGGGATTGGCGATGACGCCGCTCTCCTCTCCCCACCTCCAAATCACGAATTGGCGACCTCGGTAGATTGCTTGAATATCAACGTCCATTTCCCAGATCCCAGCTCACCCGAAGATTTAGGATTTAAATCCCTGGCCGTCAGCTTAAGCGATCTTGCCGCCATGGGAGCTGAACCTGCGGCTGTGCTATTAAGCTTAACCCTCCCAGACAACAATCCCGCTTGGCTGGAAGCTTTTAGTACAGGCTTTTTTGAACTCGCTGATCAATATCAAGTCGATCTCATTGGCGGCAATCTCTCTCGTGGCGCATTATCAATCACCACGGTGATTTTTGGCTGGGTCCCCTCCGGCAAAGCCTTGCAGCGCAGCGGTGCGAAAATCAATGATGATATTTATGTCACTGGTCTATTAGGCGGAGCAGCATTCGCTCTTCAAAAATTGTTGCAGCATGAAACATTACCCCCCGAACTGCACCAACGTTTCTATCGCCCTCAACCCCGCATTAAAATCGGATTGGCATTGAGGGATATCGCCACCGCAGCCATTGATTTATCGGATGGGCTGGGCTCCGATTTAGAAAAATTATTGAAATGCAGTGGCCGCGGTGGGAAAATCAATGTGCAAAATTTACCCTTGCATCCAAGCTTAAACTCTGCATACAACCAAAATCAGGCTATTCAACTGGCTTTAAATGGCGGCGAAGACTATGAACTGTGCTTTACCGCACCCGGGAATCAACGTCTTCAAATTGAAACCATAGCCTCCACCGCTGGCATTCAAATCAGCCGGATCGGCAGCGTACAATCAACCAAAGAACTTGAATTAGTCAGCTTCGATCACCAAACAACTGATTTTAAAATACAAGGTTTTCAACATTTTTGATGGTGCTTTAAAATGAATCATTCTCTAAAAACAATATGGACCAACCCCATTCACTTTACTGCCTGCGCCTTTGGCATTGGCGCTTTGCCGTGGATGCCTGGAACCTGGACCACCTTAGCCACTATCCCACTAGTCCTCGCTTTAAAACATTTCCCCGAATGGATCTACATTATTATCAGCATCACCCTAGTCCTGCTCGGCATTTATCTTTGCGGGAAATTTAACAAAGACATAGGAACCCAAGATCACCCAGCCTGCTCTTGGGATGAACTGGCTGGATTTTTATTGGTGATGATCGGCTTACCACCCACGTGGTATTATTTGACAATAGGATTTGTGTTATTCCGTTTTTTTGATATTCTCAAACCATGGCCCATTAATTGGGTCGATCAAAAAGTCAGCGGCGGGTTAGGGGTAATGCTAGATGACGTGATGGCTGCTCTATTTTCTTCCGCATTATTACATGTTTTGGCCTGGTTTTTAGTCAAATTTCACTGACATGGCGATAAAAAAACTCACTGGCGGCACAAATCACGTTTATTTGCTTAACATAGATAAACGCCAATACGTACTAAAATATCCTAAATTTGCGGCTCAAGATTTAATAAACCGCCACGACGAATACATCGCCAGCCAGATTACCAGCGCCGCACGCATTAACATTCCCTTTCTTTATTATGATCCTACCAGTGGCATCAATATCACCCGTTATCAACAGGGTAGTCAAATACTCACTGCCGAATTATTACGGCTAAACTCAATTTGGCAAGGCGTTGCAGACCTGCTCAAACAACTGCATCACCTTCCTCAAGCTTTTCCGCAGGATATTGCTATTTTTGAATTATTGAACTTTTACCGAAAAAAACTAAACCCTACCGCTATTGAAGAGATTTTAATTGATTTTTCACACTGGGATTTTTGGATCACCGCTTGTCACAACGCGCTCAATTCCCTGAGCATTACCCACACCCCTTGTCATAATGATCCGATATTAGGAAATTTTTTATTGACTCCACATAAAATCTATTTAATTGATTGGGAATATGCCGGCAATAATGATCCATGCTGGGACTTAGCCAGTCTATCCCTGGAAGCGGAATTTGACCAACAGCAAGACAAACTATTTTTGGAATACTACTGGCAAAATGATTTATCGGATGAGATTCACTATCGTTTTAATATATATAAAATTCTAGTAGATTACCTGTGGGCGCTATGGTGCTGTCATATGCAGGATTACCACCATGCCGTCAGAAGATGGCGGCGATTTAAAGAACAGGCCGAAATATTTGTATTTAAATAACAGCAAGAATGAAGAAACTTTTGTCACTTCACTCGATTTAGGTTAATATTTCGAGCAGCTCCATTTTCTGTATAGTCTTTCTAAAGGGTGTCATGATCAATCTCAATGATGTCAGTTTACATTTAGGATCCAAGTTATTGTTCGAAAATGTTAATATCACCCTTTTCGACCAACAAAAAATTGCATTAGTCGGTCCTAATGGCTCAGGAAAATCGAGCTTCTTTAAACTTTTATTGGGTGAACATCAACCTGATGGGGGTCAGATCCATATCCCTAAAAATTTACGTTTAGCTTATTCGGCACAAGATGTGCCTCCTTTATCTCAAAGCGCCTTGGATTTTGTCTTAGACGGCGATAAAGTATTGCGCCACATCGAATCTGCATTGCATCAAGCCGAGCTTAAGCAGGACGAACAACAAATCGCGCTGTTACATGAAAAATTAGCTGCCATTGATGCTTATAGCGCCACTGCCCGTGCCGCCCAGCTTTTGGACGGACTGGGCTTCAACACCGCAGCACAACAAAAGACGGTTAAGGACTTTTCCGGCGGCTGGCGCACCCGATTAAGTTTAGCCCAAACACTCATGTGCCCCGCAGACATGTTATTGCTGGATGAACCCACCAACCATTTAGACCTGGACGCCATTGTCTGGCTGGAAAAATGGCTGCAAAAATTTCAGGGCGCCTTACTGATTATTTCTCATGACCGCGTTTTCTTAGATAATTGTGTTGATAAAGTGATTCATATTGAAAATCAACAATTGAAAATCTATCAAGGCAACTATTCCGCTTTTGAAAAAATTCATGCTGAACAATTGGCTTTACAACAAAAAATGCACGAAAAACAGCAGCGCCAAATTGAACACATGATGAGTTTTGTTAATCGCTTTAAAGCGAAAGCTAGCAAAGCCAAACAAGCGCAAAGCCGCCTTAAAGCTATCCAAAAACTGGATTTAATTGCCGCCGCTCAAGTAGACTCACCGTTTGACTTTGAGTTTCCTGAAATCGAACCTCCGCCAAATCCATTATTAACTTTAACTGATGTTTTTGCCGGTTATTCCGTCGATAAACCGGTGCTGCAAAAAGCGAACCTGCAAATTTATCCCGGTATGCGCATGGGATTGCTTGGCGCCAATGGCGCGGGAAAATCCACGTTAATGAAAACCTTGTCAGGCAAACTCACTCCGCTCAGCGGTACCGTATACATTGCTGCTAAAGTTAAACTCGGCTATTACGCTCAACACCAAATTGAACAACTCAATTTCTCACAAACTCCGCTTTGGCATTTACAACAATTAGCCTCAAATGCGCCCCCCACTCGTTTGCGACAATTTTTAGGAGGATTTGGATTTTCAGGAGATATGGCGCTTAGCGTGATTTCTCATTTTTCAGGAGGCGAAAAAGCTCGATTAGCCTTAGCATTATTAGTTTGGGAAGCGCCGAATTTATTATTACTTGATGAACCGACTAATCACCTGGATTTAGAAATGCGCAATGCTTTAAATTTAGCATTACAAAGTTTTGCAGGGGCTTTAGTTTTAGTATCTCACGACCGCTATCTGTTACAAACCGCCACCGATGAACTTTTCTTAATATCCGACAATACACTGAAATCTTTTAGCGGCGATCTAAATGACTATCAAAAATGCTTATTATCCATGCGCGAATCACAATCCGCGAATTTAGAGAAAAAACCGAAATCCAGCGCAGATAAAAGAAAATTTCAAGAGCAGATAATCAAGTTAGAAAAACAATTACAAAAATTGCAAAACGAAAAACTTCAAATAGAGCAAGCCTTAAGTGATAATAATATTTATCAAGCCGATCAAAAAAATCGATTAACTGAACTCTTACAAAAACAAACGCAAATAGATAAAAAAATTTCCGAAACCGAAGCGTTATGGTTCAAGGTCTCTGAAGAACTTTGATAAATTCAAAATTTTCTGCCATGGATACGTGCAATAAAAATTTGAATGTCGACTCAAACACAAGATAGTCTCTCAAGCCATTAATTTTGCAGCTTTAAAACCAATCATCCATCCTAATTCACCTTCTGTTGCGGCAAAAGAAGCGCAAACACCATAACCGATAACAGCTGCTAATTCATCGCCGTGAAATAATAATGGGATGGAGGCCCGCTCCCAAGGCGGAATTTTCCATTCTTGAAATAATTTTTTTAATAACGAGGACTGCGCCCTCCCTGCTAAACGACAACGTTCTCCTCCCTGTCGAAATTGAATTGTTAAAGCCTGTCGATTTAAGTTCAGCGCTAATCCCCCATGATGAGTTTGGGTGACTTCTAATTGCCCTAATTTATAAGGTAATTGCAATGGCGAAGATAAATCCCACGGGATGGGCGCTAATTTTTGAATTGGAACGCAGTAGCGGCAAATGAATAAATGTTGGCGAAAGCGCCTTAAGGACCATTCCCCCCAATTGATCTGCGGCCGGCTGTCATCGCGGCTATGGATGAGGTCCTGCAGAATCCGCTGCATTTGCCGGGTATTCGGCAATTGACAACCCTGCGCGCCAAGCCAAAAACGCAACAAATTACGCTGTCTGCCAGCCGGTAAATTTTTTAATAAGCTTATAGACAAAGGCTCGAAAACATTTTTCCCTTGCAAATCCGCTAAAGCAAGTTCATTTAAATTGATTGCTGCTTCGGCATTATGTTGCGCTGAGCGAGCGACATTTTTACTAAATTCAGGCCAGCGCTCACGTAAAATGGGGGTAATTCGATGGCGGATAAAGTTACGGTCAAAGCGTAATTCCGCATTACTCTCGTCTTCAATCCAGCTAAGAGCCTGTTGCTGTGCGAATGTTTGCAAACAAGAACGAGAAAGGTTTAAAAACGGTCGAATCCACAGTCCCGATGCAAATGGTTGTTGTTGTGGCATTGCCGCGAGTCCTTTAGGCCCAGACCCACGCAATAATTGCAATAGGACAGTTTCCGCTTGATCATCTTGGGTATGCGCCGTGAGAAGTACACTGTTTTTTTGCATGTATTTAGCTAAAGCCGCATAACGTGATTCCCGCGCCCAGGCTTCGACACTACTGCCACGAGGGGGCGAGCTATCTAAATATTCACAATAGAAAGTAATTTGCAGCTCCGAAGCAATACCGCGACAATGCTCTACCCAATAGTCTGCCTGCGGGTTAAGACCGTGGTGGACGTGGACCGCGGTAAGCGAAATGCTGGAATTCTGGGTTCGCCAAAGCGACATGAGTTTTAGTAGCGAATGAGAATCTAATCCGCCGCTATAGGCAATGAGATAATGTTGCTGCGCCGGGAGTCCGGCAAGCTGCTGAGATAAACATTCAAACACCGAAGCTAAGCAGTTTTTGATAGCGCTCTTCGAGTAATTCATGGGTGTTTTTCTTTTTCAGTAGCTCTAGATGGTGGATCAATCGGGCTTTGACACGTGTGGCTATGGCTTTAGGATCGCGATGAGCGCCGCCCATGGGCTCTTCAATCACTTCATCAATTAAATCTAAAGAGGCTAATCTCTCCGCAGTTAAGTTTAAAGCTTCTGCGGCTTCTCCCGCTTTGGTTGCGCTTTTCCATAAAATAGATGCGCAGCCTTCCGGTGAAATCACCGAATAATAGCTGTATTGCAACATTAGGGTGACATCACCCACGCCGATAGCCAAAGCTCCTCCCGAACAACCTTCTCCTATCACCGTGCAAATAATCGGGGTTTTTAACACGGACATTACCGCTAAATTACGGGCTATGGCTTCACTTTGATTACGTTCTTCCGCGCCGATACCGGGATAAGCGCCGGTAGTGTCTAAAAATGTCAACACCGGGATATGAAAACGTTCTGCCAATTCCATCAGCCGCTTGGCTTTACGAAAACTTTCTGGCGAAGGCATGCCAAAGTTACGTAATACTTTTTCTTTTGTGGTGCGGCCTTTTTGATGACCAATAATCATCACCGGTTCACCTTCTAAGCGGCCAATGCCGCCAACAATTTCCGGCGCATTGCTGAAATGGCGGTCACCATGGAGTTCATCAAAATCAGTGAAAATATTTTGGATATAATCCAAAGTGTAAGGACGTAAAGGATGACGTGCGATTTGGACAATTTGCTGAGCAGTCAATGAGGAAAAAATTTCCTCCGTTAACGCCTTGCTTTTATTGCCTAAGCGGGCAATTTCCTCGCTTAAATTAAGATTCTGCTCTTGCGCAGTACGCCGCAATGCCTCAATTTTTTGATCTAAATCCGCAATGGGACGTTCAAAGTCAAGATAATCATTATTCATACGTAAATAATGCCCTTTTTTTTAAACTCTGTCAATTCACTCTCGATATCCGGGACAGCAGATATTTACGGCAGTAACTTAGGAGTTTATTTTACTCCTACAAAACCGGAAAGACCACGATATACGATAAAAAACGTATCCCCTACTTCACTAGAATCTAAAGAAACGCAAATTCCGTCGCAAAATTTTTCCAATTTGGGACTTGGGTAATGAATCTTGAAATACAATTATTTTAGGAATTTTATAATGAGCTAAATACTGTTCACAATATCGGCGTAAAGCGTCTTCAGTCAAATTCGGGTCTGTTTTGACCACGATTGCTTTTACCGTTTCAATGCCGTCTTGATTTACGGGGACTACCGCGGATTCCGCCACACCAGGATGATTATCAATCAAACTTTCTACTTCATTGGGATAAACATTAAAACCGGAGACGATAATCAAATCCTTCTTACGGTCCACGATATAAATATATCCACGCGCATCAACTCGGACCATATCACCCGTTTTTAACCAAGCTTGTGAATCTAACACTAACGTCGTTTCTTCAGGATTACGCCAATAACCCAGCATCACTTGCGGACCTCGCACCCATAGTTCGCCAATTTCATCTATACCCAGCTCTTTCCCAGTATTATCACATACTTTAATTTCAGTAGAAGGTAACGGTACTCCGACATTTTGATTAAAATAAGTTAAGTTAACCGGATTGATGGAAACGATAGGGCTGGCTTCAGTTAATCCATACCCTTCGGTAATAACACAACCGGTTAGGTTTTGCCATTTTTCTGCAATAGCACCTTGAGTGGCCATCCCACCAGCAGCAGTGAATTTTAACGAATTAAAATTCAATTTTCGGAATGCTTTATTTTCCATTAAATGTAAAAATAAGGTATTTAACCCTATAAAAGTAGTAGGGCGGCTCCTGCGCCAAATACGTACCAGACGTTTGATATTTCTAGGATCAGTAATCAAAACGCATTCACCACCTAATCCTAAAAAAGTTAAACATGACACCGTTAAGGCAAAAATGTGATACAGCGGTAATGCCGTAATTAAAATTTCTTGCCCAGGAAGTAATTTATCTTTGACCCAAGCAATACATTGCAAAAGATTGGCAAGCAAATTTCGATGGGTCAGCATGGCGCCTTTGGGAATTCCAGTTGTGCCTCCCGTATACTGCAAAAAGGCAATATCATCGCGTTTAATTTCAGGCGGCTGGAATGACAGTTTTGCGCCTTTTTTTATTGCTTTTTTAAAATCATGCACCGGCTTGATCTTCCAATGCAGCACATTTTTCATTACCCATTGATTGATGACATTAAATACAGGGCCTTTTATTTGACCTAACAGATCGCCAATTTTTGTCACCATGACATGTTCTATATCCAAATCAGCCAAAACCATTTCCAACACATGGGCAAAATTATCCAGCACCACAACAACTTTGACGCCTGAATTCTGCAAAAGATATTTCATTTCAGTTGCGGTATACAATGGGTTGACGTTAACCGCAATTAATCCAGCTTTTAAAGTCGCCAATAAACTGACAGGGAATTGCAATATATTAGGCAGTATCAATGCCACCCGGTCTCCTTTAATCAATCCTAAACTATTTTGAAAATAAGCGGCGAGCTGATCGCTGAATTGGTCTAATTGTTGATACGTGATTGCCGTGCCAAAATTTCTAAACGCAGATTTTTTAGCGTAAATTTGACAATAATTTTTGAAAGCTTCAGGCAGTGAATTGTACTGATCAGGATCAATGACTTCAGGAACGCCCAGAGGATAACTGGAAAACCAAATTTTATCCATGATATTATTTCCCTTTAACTGTTAAATGTCCTCAAAATCATCCACCCGAATTATTTCAGCGCGAAAGGCTTCAGCATCTTGCAAGATGGCCAATTCTTCCTCAGTCAGTGTATCTAAGGCACGTTTTCGCAATAACGGTTCTGTGGCAATCATTTTTTGTAAATTATTTTCCAAATTACTCAGCGGACCTTGTAAAAATACCCCTTCCGCAAATAACTCTCTCATTGGACCTGGCTCCATTAAACATTGAGCGATTTTTTCCGAAATATTATCGCTATCTCCGGCATCGCCTTTACACCAAGTCCAGCCCAAAAATTTTAACCAGTATTTCATTACACGGCCAGGCAGATTATCGGTTAGTTTACGATAAGTATCCAAAAATCGAGCGTAGAGTCTAGCACAGCAAGCATCAGCCAATGCCGATAACGATAAGTCATCTTGATGTTGTTGCCTCAATTTTAAAACCGCTGCCACCATGTATAAATAACTGAATAAATCGCCTAACCGGGCTGACAAATTTTCTTGCCTCTTTAAGGCTCGGCCATAAACGATTAAAATTAAATCGGCGATTGCAGCAAATAAAGCGCAATAGCCACTGAATTGAGTTGAGCATTTTTTAAAATTTTTGCCCAAACCTAAAATAATCGCACGAAGTTGATTACTGCAGAAATAACCTCCATGCGCAAACAAAACTTTATCAAAAGCCACTTTATCCTGTTGAATGACCGCTTCCATTTCATGCCATAGAAAAGGATGACAACGCAGTGCTCCCTGACCAAAGATGATTAAACAACGGGTTAAAATGTTTGCTCCCTCTACCGTGATAGCAATAGGTGATTCCATATGCAATTGCGCTAAATAATTGCCTGGACCCATGATAATACTTTTGCCGCCATGGATGTCCATTGCCGCACGGATAATATCACGGCCTAATTCGGTGGTATGGTATTTACTGATTGCCGCTGCCGTGGCGGAATATATGCCTTGATTGACCTGAGCCAAAGTAAATAAACGTAGGGCTTCCGCCAAATAGGTATTACTGGCGATTTTAGCTAAAACTTCACGAATCCCGCCAAAATTTCCTATATAAGTATTAAACTGGCGGCGTATACGTGCGTAAGCTCCGCTACTGAGCGCGGCAATTTTGGCGCTGCCCATGACCATGGATGGCAATGATATACCCCTTCCAGCCGCTAATCTTTCCATTAACATTTGCCAACCTTTTCCAACTTGTGCTTTACCCCCAATAATCGCTTCAAGCGCCACTATCACTTCATTGCCTTGGGTCGGGCCATTGGGGAAGGCGCATAACAAAGGATAATGCCTCCTACCGATCTGCACTCCCGGCGTATCGGCTGGGATAAGCGCGCACGTAATACCTAATTCCTCTTGATCTCCTAATAAATGTTCCGGGTCGTAGAGTTTAAAAGCCAACCCCACCAAAGTCGCCACCGGCGCCAGAGTGATATAACGTTTATCCCAGTTAAGCCGAATCCCTAAAATTTCCTCGTCATTTTTTTGCAACCGGCATACTACCCCGGAATCCACAATCGCAGCCGCATCGGATCCCGCCACGGGGCTGGTTAGCGCAAAACAAGGGATTTCTTCGCCGCGGGCTAAACGAGGTAAATAATGTTGTTTTTGCTCTTGGGTTCCATAATGTAACAGCAATTCAGCGGGGCCTAATGAATTGGGGACACTGACTATGGTGGCGACTGCAGTGCTAACACTAGCAATTTTCACAATCACTTGGGCATGGGCATAAGCTGAAAATCCTTTGCCGCCGTATTTCTTTGGTATAACTAAACTCCAAAAACCTTGATTTTTAAGAAATTCCCAAACTGATTCTGGAATTTTTTGTTGCTGATAAATATCCCAAACATCCAGCATTCGGCACAATTCATTGACGGGACCGTCTAAAAAAGCCTGTTCTTGAGAGTTCAATTGCAACCATGGCAGAGCTTGCAAAGATTGCATATCCGGCATACCGCTGAAAATTTCGGTTTCCCATCCAGTGCTTCCCGCGGCTAATACGGCCGATTCCGTTGGAGAAAAATGCGGTATCTTTTTTGAAAATACCCTGAAAACGCTTGATGAGATTAGCCAACGCCGCAATGGCCTAACATTGAATATTATCGCTAAAAACAGCCAGATGAGTCCTGGTAAAAATCCCAAAGGGACCAAAATGCTGAGTATTCCCAGCAACACCCCTAACCCTATCGTTATCACGATTAAAGATGCGCGCTGAAAAATCAGTATCCCTAGCGTTAAAATAATGAGTATCCATACCCAATAATTGTACATATTGACTCCAATCGTCGTTTATGATATGATATTTTCAATTTATATGCAAAATTCTATAAAAACACTGATAAAATTTATACACCTTGTTGGTCACCATCACCATATTTAGCCTGCGTCTTGAGGTTTTCTCACGATGTAGGCGCCATTTTTTCAGTTTACCACTTCCACCACAAAGAGAATAAGTTATGGAATTTTCAGTCAATAAAAATAAAACCCTCGGCGTTTTCAGCCTTGTTATGATCAACGTGATAGCCATTGATAGTGTTCGCAATTTACCGGCTAATGCAGCTAATGGTTTTTCCCTAGTCCTTTTGTATGCGTTAGCCAGTATCTTATTTTTAATACCGACTATTCTGGTCACTGCAGAGCTGGCAACGCATCACCCTAAAACCGGCGGGGTATATGTATGGATGCGAGAAGCCTTTGGGCCAAGCTGGGGATTTTTTACGATTTGGCTGCAATGGATTTATAATGTTTTTTGGTACCCTACTATTCTTTCTTTTATTGCGACTAATATTGCTTACCTCATTGATCCTGCTTTAGCGAATCAGAAAATTTTTATTGTACCTGTTATTGTCGGAATGTTTCTTATCGCCACTTGGCTTAACGCGCGCGGAATGAAATTATCCAGTTGGATTAGCACCCTTTGCGCTATTATCGGTACTTTAATGCCCATGGCCGCCATCATTTTATTGGGCGCCGGCTGGGTTATCTCTGGAAAACCGCTTGCAGCTTCGGCGAGCATGGAGCACTGGTTACCGAATTTATCTCAAATGCCAAATATTGCTTTTTTAGTCATTATCCTATTTAGTTTAATGGGATTTGAAATGTCTGCCGCTCACGCTGAAGCGGTAAAAAACCCTCAACGGGATTTTCCAAAAGCGTTGTTTTATTCAAGTATAATCATTGTCGCCAGTATGTTATTGGGCTCATTGGCCATTGTGATGGTGACCCCAACAAAGACTTTAAATATTATCAGCGGTCTGAATGATGCATTTAAAATTTTCTTAGATAATTTTCATTTAGGTTGGCTTATGCCATTGTTAGTCGTGATGATTATCATCGGCGGTTTTGGGGGAATGACGGCTTGGGTGATTGGCCCCACCAAGGGTTTGGTGGTTGCGGCTGAAGATGGTTTACTTCCTAAAAAATTAAGCCAGCGCAATTCTAAAGGCGCGCCCTCTACCGTATTATTACTGCAAGCAGTGACGACCGTGGCGTTATCCTGTTTGTTTTTATGTTTTAAATCCATGAGCACGGCTTACTGGATTTTAAGTGTGTTAACGGCACAATTAGCGCTGATATTTTACATTTGTCTTTTTGCTGCGGCGATAAAATTGCGCTATAAAACGCCGAAAATGCCGCAAGCTTATCGCATTCCTGGCGGGCGTTGGGGCATATGGCTAGCAGCGGGAACAGGGATACTCACTTGCCTAGGCGCAATTATTATCGGTTTTATTCCTCCGGCAGATATCCCGATCAATAACATCTTAGTTTACGAAATCATTCTGATTTTAGGTACTTTAGCTTTTAACATACTGCCGTTTGTCATTAGAAAAAAACAGACTGATGACGGTAAAATAGCATCCTTAAACCCTGAAACAGCTAAGCCTTAGTGAAAAGAGCGAAAAAGCATTGCCATTTCAGCCGCTGATGCCCAAGAAATCCACTATTAAAGCCATGAAAGCGGCTAGAAAAAAAAGAGCGGGGAAATTAGACCATAGAGATAATTTATTAGATAACCTAAAGGCAGATGATTAAATATACCAGTTAATTTAAGACTTTAAACGTGAAATGAAATCCGCTTGTTATCAAAAAACCCTGGAAAAAAATTTGTAAAAGCTTTTAGGTAAAGCGATTGCTTATACTCGTCAGCGGCGGAGAATATCTCATCACCTACCTTGTGCCTTTATGAATATGGAGAACCATAGTAGAATAGATTAAGTTCAAATTTAGTTATATTAGATAATTTATGCATATCAATACTCAAGCTCTTGCTGTTTTATACCAATCACCATTGGCTACCGGCAGTGTAGAAGCGTGAATAATAGCATACCTATAGTACGGTTTAACGCTGCCAATGATGACTTATGATTTATGTCGACTTATTTTTACCTGTAAGGAACTTTTATGCAAATTCTGTCAGTCACTGATATGTTAAATAAATTAAAATCATTAAATCATACATTAAAGTTAACTGCATTGAGAAAGGATGTACTGGAAATTTTTATAAAAGGAAAGAAGCCTCTCACTGCCTATGAAGTGTTGAACAAATTAAAAAACAAACGAGAGGGAGCAGAACCACCGACTGTTTATCGGGTGATCGAGTATTTTTTAGAAAAACAAATTATCCATCGAATTGAAACTAAAAATAAATATGTGCTCTGTGCTCAACTGGAACAAAAAAAATCTGAATACCATGGCTTTATTTTCCTTTGTAAACAATGTTTAACTTCTCTGGAAGTCATGGATGAATCTTATTCCCAATTTATAAAGTCATTATCTCATCGCCATGGTTTTTTGATTGACCCTATCATCGAAATTAAAGGAATTTGTAAAAAGTGCGCAGTACTGTGAAATACGACGCACTTATTTTTTAACCGTGGGAACATCCCCGGCGACGGCGACTCGAATCCTCGGACATGTTGAGTTCTAACATAGCGCCTTTACAGGTTCTCACATTGGCAATTGAGGCAATACCGCCAAATAAAGTCGCACCACATTGTACCAGTCCTTTTCCAAAGCGAGATAAGTTATTGTTGGTCGCCAGATTAATGACAAAGGTGAGTGGGCCTGCAATGTCACCGGCATGGGAAATGAAATCACCGGCCAGCGCTAATTTTTGCAATAACGTTAAATGTGCATGTTTGTTTTCAGAATGTTCCATGTTGTTTTTTGTTTGAATGGACATATCCGGCATCGGCACATATTCTGCGGTAGAATTTTCGACTATAGAGATTTCATCAGACCGCTCAGGTTGATGAAGTGTATTGAGGGTACGATGTGAATAAGCAGCGCCTCCGGCAGAGAGTAGCGCTAGAATTGCGCCAAAACCTACGCCATAGAAGGACAAACCCAATGAATCTGGTTCAAAATTACTCACTATATCGAATAGCGTGGCTAACCAATAAGCATCGCTGATAAAACTGGCAGTGGCTTCTCCGACGGTAGCCGTATTTGTCCATTTATCCGCATGCTTATAATCATGAGCGTGATGCATAATTCACTCCAATAAAGTTAATGTTATAATATAACAAATGTTATATTATAACATTTTTGAAGTCAAGAATTTAAGCGGATTTTATTTTCAAGGAATTTGCATTGTATTCGTAAGCGACAATGATTCATTTCAAAGCTTAGTAATAAGGGTTCAATTTCAAAAATAGCTGACGGCAAATATCGATTGGATAGGATTATTACCCCTCACCCGCCGCGCTACGCGTATCGACCTCTAGCATCTATTTACCAAAACTTTGAACAGATTCTTAAGCAGGCCCGGGATATTCTATTCGAATGGGTCTGACGTCCCTTTTAACTTTGGCAAATGCAGTCAGTTCATGGGGGTGGAGCGAATGCGGGCCCATGATATTGAATACTGTCACCCCTCGGACGAGTTCGGCATCTGCAATTAATGAACGATGGCAGCGCCAAGGCACAGCTTCGGCGCACATAATTGCCACCCGTTTATCTTGTTTAATGAGTAAATTCAATTTTTTCAGTCCTAAAAAAAATTCTGGAGTCTGCATATAATCCGCAAAGCCTCGAAAGCTGAGATTGTGCCAAGCTAAGTTAATTGAATCCGCATGAGTTTTCCGTAATCCACCTAATTCAGGCAGGTGAGTGTAGCTTATTTTATATTTTTTTAAGCGATTTCTAAGCGTATTTTGATTAGTCCATGGCACATGTCCAGACCGAGGGATCGTGCGCACATCTACCAAATGCACAATTTGATGATTCTCCAGCATAGTCAAAAATTCAGTAAAACGATGATTAGAATGACCTATGGTAAAGAGTTTAGGCATTTTCGAGTTCTTGCCATCGTTGATAAAGTGCTTCCACTTTCGCGTTAGCGGCTTCTATTTCTTTATATAATTGCGATAAACGGGATTTATCATTCATAATAAGTGGGTCGCTTAATTGCGCCGCCAAGCTGGCTACCAAAGCTTCGGCTTTTTGAATTTTGTCAGGTAAACGCTGCAATTCTTTTTGTTCTTCATAAGTCAGTTTTTTAATTTTGGGAATATTTTTTGGAGCAAGTTTAATGTTTTGATGCTGACGGGAATTTAAAATGGTGCGCCATTGGGCATAATCAGCAAAAAATTCAGCATGACCTTTTCCATCTAAATAAAGCAATTGATCACTCAAGCGATCAATTAAGTAACGATCATGCGTAATTAATACAATCGCTCCAGGAAAATCACTTAAACTGGCTTCTAAGATTTCTAGGGTAGGGATATCCAAATCATTAGTAGGCTCATCCATTAATAAAATATCAGCCGGTTGCAGCATTAAATTGGCAATCAATACCCGCGCCTGCTCTCCGCCAGATAAACGGGAAACGGATTGGTGTAATTGATCTGCCGGGAAAAGGAAACGCTTAGCCCAGGCAGCAACGTGAATGCTTTGACCGCGAAAGTTTACGCTATCGCCGTATGGCGCCAAAGCCTGCCATAGGGTTTGATTTTGATTTAACTGCTGACGATGTTGGTCAAAACTCACGATACGCAAATTGTCTGCGCTTTCAATTACACCCTGATCTGCTGGCAGATCTCCTTTGATTATATTGATGAGACTGCTTTTACCGCTACCGTTAGGACCCATCAAGCCTAAACAAAAACCCGGAGTGAGTTTTAAACTTAAATTCGTAAATAATCTTTTATTATTTCGAGTGATACCAATTTGGTTCAGTGAAATAAGTATTTTGGTTTTTCGACCAGTGCTATCAAAATCGATCTGCGCTTTTCGATGCTGTAAGTTACTGTTTTTAAGACGGCGTAAATTTTCTCTAAGCCGCTCGGCATTATCGATACGAAATTGAGCTTTAGTGGTGCGAGCTTTAGGTTGGCGCTGTAACCATTCTTGTTCCTGGCGCATTTTGTTGGATAACGCTTGCTCTTGCTGAATCTGACTGGAAAAAACTTCATCACGTTTGAGCAAGAAATCACTGTAATTTCCATGATTTTTAAAATATCCTTGCAGATAAGCTCGATTTAACTCCATAATGGAATTAGCTGTGTTTTCTAAAAAATAGCGGTCATGGCTGACAATGGCGAATGCAAAATCAGCTTGATTTAAAACGTCTTCAAGCCATAAAATCCCTTCTAGATCTAAATGATTGGTGGGCTCATCCATGAGCAAAAGATTGGGTTTTTGCAATAAAGCCTGGATTATCGCAACTCGTTTACGCCAGCCTCCGGATAATGATTCTACTTTTTGCTGCAGATCGGAGAAAGGAGAAGTCAATGCGACTTCCCGGATCCGAGTCTGATATTCCGCTTGAGTGGAATATCCTGCTTCTGCGCCAAATAACGCTTTTTCGATAGTGTCTTCCGGATTGAAATTATCTTTTTGTGCAAGATAGGTCACGTGAGCTTGACGATTTTTAACAATTTTACCGCTATCTGGAATTTCTAATCCAGTTAAAATTTTTAATAAAGTTGATTTTCCGCAACCATTAGGGCCAATTAAACCCAAACGTTCGCCTTCATCTATATTAAAAGAAAGATCATTAAATAAAGGCGCAACTCCATAGGATTTACTTATACTTTGGGCGCTAATCAGATACAAGTTGTTGCTCCAAAAATATAATCATATCCCACCAAATCTACCAGCCTAAAAAATTTAAGTCTTTTAGGTCTGATTTATTAAAAATGTCTTCGGCATGACGACGATGACCTTTCTCGTATTCTTGCGAAGTTAAACTCATAGATAATGTATAGCTACCCTTTGAATACTGTAAATGTGGTTCTTCAACGTCCAAACCCGAAATTGCTTTTATCATCACAGATAAGGATTTTTTATATTTATCAACCATACTAAAATTGGAGTGGGGCAGTTGCACTAAAGTAGAGGATTTCTCATCTTTAGGGACAGTACTGAAGGAGTATTTATAAATTGGTCCCTCACCATGTTGAGAAACCTGGTTTAATAAAAAAAAATCGCAAACAAGCGTCTCCACTTCTTTCTCATTCCAAGCAGGAACCGAGTTGAAAATTGATTTCATTACTTTCTCCTAATTTATAATTCAATCTATATTTTATTGTGCACTCCCAATTCTCTTTACGCAACTAATCAATTAACCGCAATTCACTGAGAACCCCTTCAAAGTCTTTTAAATATGAGGAACATCGCATATTTTTCAAAAGAATGGCATCAAATTAAAGACTTGAACCGGTTCTGAGTGTATTGCTGATCAATTATTGAAAAAATGTATATATAAATCGTATTGAAATTTTCGTCTACTAGACTAATTAATGGAGTTTTAAATTATTTCGCGTTTGACCTCTAAGCCATCCAATATGTTAGAATGCTGATTTTTCGATTTGGGCCCTTAGTATGTTGTTTAAACAAATTCAGCTATTTCGACTCGGTAATGCCAGTTCCAGTTTGTATGATCAATTAAATGAAAAAATGATCTTGCTTCAGTTTCAGCCTTGTCTGCCTTCGCTTCCAATAAGTGTAGGGTGGGTATCGCCTTTAGGAGAAGATCAGGCTCCGCTTACTGAACAAATTAATCAACGCCTTATGATTTGCATGCAAATCGAAGAAAAAATTCTACCTGCCGTGGTGATCCGGCAAGCGTTGGAAGCCAAAGTGAAAGAGTGGGAAATTAAACAAGACCGGAAATTAGGGAAAAAAGAAAAAAATTCTTTAAAAGATGAAGTCATCATGAATTTATTGCCACGATGTTTTAGTAAAATTAGCCGAATTTATGCTTATTTTGATACAAAAAATCATTGGCTGATACTGAATACGACTAATAAAAAACGCACTGAACAATTTCTTACTCTTTTAAAAAAGACTTTAAGTGAAACGAATATCCATTCCTTTGAAACCAAAAAAATTTCTTCCATTCTGACGCAGTGGGTGAAGCATAAAGATTCTCCCGATGCTTTTATGATTGAAAAAAAATGTGTTTTGCAAGATATTAACCAAAAATCCCGTGTCATTCGTTGCCAACAGCAAGATTTGTTCGTCAATAGCATTCACGATTTTATTAAAGACGGTTGTGAAATCAAACAAATCGCTTTATTTTGGCGCGATAGCGTCCGCTTGACCTTAGTCGATGATTTTACTTTGAGAAGCATTCAATTTGAAGAAGAGCTAAAAGAGCAAGTGAAAGACTTAGAAGCAGAAACACGCCAGCAAAAATTCATGGCAGACTTTTTTATCATGGGAGAAACACTATCATCATTATTGACAGATATCATTGCTCTTTTTAGTAAAACGGAACCAGCAGAGAGCACTCCCCCTATTCAATCTATAGCCAATATTTCCTAAAAACTATTCAAAGTCTTTTAAATAGACGCGATTCTTTGAACAATAGAATGTTACCTATATAAGTTAATCGTCATCCCAGACTTGATCGCGGGATCTTTGCTTTAAAATTTAAGATTGACGGTCTCGTAATAACATCATGATTTGCCGTAAAGAGGCGGTTTCTAGATTCAGCTCAGATAACACCAATTCAGCCTGCTCGTATAATTCCTGCAAAAATTTTTTCGCTTGAAATATCCCTAATAAACTAGGATAAGTGGACTTATGTAACGTTTCGTCCGCTCCAGCGCGTTTTCCCAACACTTCAGTTGTACTCTCTACATCCAATAAATCATCTTGTACTTGAAAGGCCAAACCGGTAATGGCGCCAAACTGGTCCAGTTTTTTTAACAAATGATGATCTAAACAGCCCGCTGCCAAAGCCCCTAAACGTATACTGGCGCGAATTAATGCCCCGGTTTTCAAACTATGTAAATTTTCTAACTCTTTTAAAGAAATCCGACTGTCTTCCGCTTCAATGTCCAACATCTGTCCGCCCACCATACCCATGGCGCCAATGGCTTCAGCTAACGTTTTTATCGCTTCTAAACGGATCTCCAGTGACCAATCCTGAGTATGACTGGACAATAAGTTAAAGGCTAAAGTTTGCAAGGCATCCCCCGCTAAAATAGCTGTGGCATCATCAAAGGCTTTATGACAAGTGGGTTTGCCTCGCCTTAAATCATCATTGTCCATGGCCGGTAAATCGTCATGAACTAAAGAATAAGCATGCACAAATTCTACCGCCGCCGCTGCGGGATCAAGTTGATCTAAAGTAACACCAAAACTATGACCCGTAGCATAAACCAATAAAGGCCGCAAACGTTTGCCTCCACTCAAAGCAGAATAACTCATGGCATTACGCAAACGGGGGGGAGAGTGGATGGTTTCTAACCAAGTTTGCATATAATGCTCCACTCGGTTTTGACATTCGGAAATATTTAAAAGCGTAGGCGATTTAATCTTCATTGCTCTGGTAAGGTTCCAGTTTTTGTTGATCAGTTAAAATTTTAACTTTTTGCTCAGCAGCTGCCAATTCAGTTTGACAATGCCGAATCAATCCAACTCCTTTTTCAAAATACTGAAGCGAGTCTTGCAAGGATAGCCCCCCCTGCTCCATTTTTTCCACCAAACTATGCAGCTCAGCCAAAGCTTGCTCGAAATTAAATTGTGGCGATTCATTATCGGTCATAACACTCACCTTATCATAATCTGCTGCAATTGTAATGATTGGTCAGCCATTGCTTTTCTTTTATCGCGATACTGAATTAAAACCAAGTTTGCCAAGCTAAGGTAAAGGCAATCGAAAAAACGATGATAACAAACAAGGGGCGGACAAAAGCCGCTCCCCAACGGATAGTCGAATGCGCACCTAGGTACGATCCAGCCATCATGGAGACGGCGACAGCAAGACCTAAACCGTAATGGACATATCCAAAAATAATAAACATCGTCAAAGCAGCACAACTGCTGCAAAAGTTCATTAATTTGGCAATAGCAGTCGCCTCCACTAAATTGATTTTATAAACCGCCATCAAAATCACTACCCAAAACGAACCTAAGCCTGGTCCGATAAAGCCGTCATAAAATCCCAAAAATACAGCTATTGCGGCGCTGGAAAATCGACGAGGGCGATAGTGAGCCGGGATTGGATTATCGTATTTTTTCGGAATAATCACATAAATCGCTAAACCAATCATCATGATTGGTAAAAACTTTTTTAAAAAATTACCGGAGACAAAATGCACTAAAGTTGAACCGCAAACTCCGCCTAGAAATGTGGCTATGATAGCGGGTTGCCAATAACTGGGATGAAAAATTTTTTTCTTTATAAAAATTCGGGCGGCGTTGCCTACACTTAAAGTGCCGGAAAGTTTATTGGTGCCTAGAGCAAAATGGGGCGGTAAACCTGACATAAGATAAGCAGGTAAGGTAATCATACCTCCACCCCCAGCAATGGTATCGATAAAACCGGCTGCAAAACCGGTTAGTGTCAATACCCAATAAATCAGCATGGCTTAGAATGGGATATCATCATCAAAGTTGCCGCCATGCTCGTCTCCGCCTTGATTAAATTCAGGGACAGTATCTTGATCATGACCAAAAGCATCATGCCCTTCTTGCCGCCCTTGACCGCCCGTGCGGCTATCCAGCATTTGCATTTCATTGGCCACAATTTCAGTGGTAAAACGATCTATGCCTGTGGCTTTATCTTGCCATTTGCGAGTCCTAAGGCTGCCTTCAATATAAATTTTTGAGCCTTTGCGCAAATATTCGCCGACAATTTCAGCCAAACGGCTAAAAAATACGACTCGATGCCACTCCGTGCGTTCTACTAATTCACCGCTTTGTTTGTCACGCCAAACAGTACTGGTTGCCACAGTGACGTTAGCAACAGCGCTGCCATTGGGCATGTAACGCACATCGGGATCTGCTCCTAAATTGCCGATTAAAATTACTTTATTAACACCTCTAGCCATTACTTCCTCCTCATAAAATATTTAACCTTGTGGCCTTTCCCATCTTGGGAATTAGCCTTAAAAAATTTCCGGTAACGGGACCGCCTTTAAGCAGTTAACTCCTTCCCCACTGCTGTTTCTGGCTGGGGAACTGAAACAGTGATCAGCTTACTCTTTTCCAAACATTGGCGCAATTGGAAACTATTGGTTATTTTAGGGTCTATTTTGATATAAACTAAAGACTCTGATTCCATGATATTCATTTGAATAACTCCCGCAATACCGTGAATTTGTGCTAATAATTTCCCTCTGTTCTCCTCTAAAAATTCATGCAATGGATAGATTTCGGTAATAAATGAAAAAGGGGAAGTTAAACGGCGAGAATAGATTAACCAAACCAGGCTCAATAAGACCCCCATGCCCAACGGTCCCGAAACGCCATAATCACTGTATAACCACCCCCCCAAGGATCCACCGCAGAATATGCCCAGGAATTGAGAACTACTATAAATTCCCATGGCGACTCCTTTACAATGCGATGGCGCCACTTTCGAAATCCAAGAGGGTAAGACTGCTTCCAACAAAGTAAACGCCGTAAAAAACAGTAGCAATAATGACAAAGTCAAAAAAATTCCCATTGGCAGCTTAATCAATAAAAACTGAATACAACCTAAAAGTCCAATGCCCGTTAAAAAAACCGATTTTAACTTTTGTTTTTTTTCGGCAAATATTAAAAACGGCAGCATGAGGACAAATGCGATACCTAAAGCAAGCAAATAACCCAAAGTTTGTTGGGCAGCGTCAAAATGTAAATGTTGTTCTAAAATGACAGGGACAACCATAAAGAAAGAAGTTAAAATGGCGTGCAAAACAAAAATACCTAAGTCTAAGCGCAATAAATTGGCATCCTGCACGACTCGTTTTAAATTTAGCAACCATTGCCCCCCCTGCTGAGTCGTGGGCGTGGGGGAATTTGGCGTCCACTTAAGTACCAAACATTCTGCTAAAATGGCCAAACCGGCGCTAAACCAAAAAATGCCGGACAATCCTACCCATGCATTTAATAAAGGGCTAATGATCATGGCTAACGCGAATGATAAGCCTATAAATAAACCGATAATGCCCATGGCTTTACTGCGATTTTCATCACGAGTTAAATCCGCTACCAAAGCTAAAATCGTACTGCCTATAGCCCCAGCTCCTTGCAAAGCCCGGCCTAATACCACTCCATAAATACTGTGAGAAACCGCAGCGACAACACTGCCGAATACAAAAAAACCTAATCCTAAAGCCATAACGGGTTTACGTCCGATTCTATCTGACAATAAACCCAACGGTATTTGCAAAATAGCTTGGGTGAGACCATATATGCCAAGCGCCAGTCCTATCCATTGGCTATTGGCATGGGCATATTCCGAGGCATGCAGAGAGAATACGGGTAAAATTAGGAATAGCCCTAACATTCTCACCGCCATCACCCATGCCAAAACTAAAACAATTTTATATTCTTTGCTTATTAACATAGAAACATAATAATATAGAATGAAAGAATGGGGTATCAAAAAATGGATTATACCAGAAAATTCTTCAGCAATTCCTGGGATTTATAGTATTTTCCATTAATATGGAAATGCTATCGTTTTTTTTGATGCTCGCCCGGCAAAGCCGATGCTCGCACTTAAGAGGAAGAATCGCGATTCCCTCTTCAGAATGCCCCATCGCGTAAGGATCCGTTTTAGCAAGATAAATGTTGTCCATTTTTTTCACTTTTTTACTTTCTCAGTGATGGGAATAAGATGACCGGGATTGCGGATACCGTTCTACAAGGGTACAATTTATATTTTAGGCTGAAAATGGCTAAAATTCGTCTGCGCGGGGTTCGCACCCACAATTTAAAAAATATCGACGTTGATATACCCCGGAATAAACTCGTTGTCATAACCGGATTATCGGGCTCTGGAAAATCTTCTTTAGCGTTTGACACTTTATATGCGGAAGGACAGCGGCGCTATGTTGAATCCTTATCTGCGTACGCCCGTCAATTTTTGTCGATGATGAACAAACCTGACGTGGACCTGATCGAAGGCCTGTCCCCAGCAATCGCCATTGAACAAAAAACGGCGTCCCACAACCCACGCTCCACCGTAGGCACCATTACCGAAATTTACGATTATTTACGTTTATTGTTTGCTCGGGTCGGCCAACCTCGCTGCCCTTTCCATCAACTGGACTTAAACGCTCAAACGGTGAGCCAAATGGTGGACCATGTCCTCACCTTACCCGAAGATAGCGCTATCATGATTCTTGCACCCGTGATTCGAGAACGTAAAGGCGAATATTTACAACTCATCGCTCAATTGCGCAACCAAGGTTACATCCGGGCTCGTATTGATGGCGCGGTAGTGGAGTTAGATAACGCTCCGGCGTTAGACCTTCGCAAAAAACATACCATTGAAGTGGTGGTAGATAGAATTAAAGTTCGACCCAGTGTCCGGCAGCGCCTAGCAGAATCTTTTGAAACCGCTTTAAAATTAGCCGATGGATTAGCCGGAATCGCCTTTTTAGACCCTAAATCCGGCTCCGAACGGCTTTTTTCTGCGAAGTTTGCCTGCCCAGAGTGCGGATTTAACCTGGAAGAATTAGAACCCCGCTTGTTTTCCTTTAATAACCCTAAAGGGGCTTGTCCCGATTGCGATGGATTGGGCCTCAAACAGTATTTTGATGCCTCTAAAATTGTGCATAACTCAGAATTGAGCTTGGCCAGTGGCGCTATCCGCGGTTGGGATCGGCGCCATTTATATTATTATCAACTACTCAGCGCCTTAGCCCGTCATTACCATTTCGATATTGATACGGCATTTTTTCAATTGCCGAAACCGATTCAAAAAATCATTTTATATGGCAGCGGTGAAGAGAATATCACCTTTGATTATTTGTCACCTACCAAAAAAATAGTCCAGCGCAAGCATCCTTTCGAAGGCGTCATTCCTATCATGGAAAGACGTTATCAGGAAACCGATTCGAATAGTATTCGCGAAGAATTAGCGAAATACCTGACAACCCATCCCTGCGCTACTTGCGACGGAACTCGTTTACGTTTAGAAGCGCGCAATGTATTTCTGCAAGATAAAAATTTGCCACAAATTACATCTTTATCTATTTCTCAATGTTTAAAATTTTTTTCAGAAATTAAATTAATTGGAAATCGCGCGGAAATCGCAGCCAAAATTCTCAAAGAAGTGAATTCGCGTTTAACGTTTTTAGTGAATGTCGGTTTAGAATACCTCAACTTAAGCCGCAGTTCCGAAACATTATCCGGCGGAGAAGCTCAACGTATCCGCTTAGCCAGTCAAATCGGTTCCGGGTTGGTGGGCGTGATGTATATTTTAGATGAACCCTCAATTGGTTTACATCAACGCGACAATAGTCGTTTATTAAGCACATTGACTCAATTACGCGACATGGGAAACACGTTGATTGTGGTTGAACATGATGAAGAAGCCATTTTAACTGCCGATTACGTGATTGACGTTGGCCCGGGAGCTGGGGTGCACGGCGGTTATATCGTCGCGCAAGGTACTCCTGAAGAGATTAAAAAGAATAAAAAGTCCCTGACCGGTCAATATTTATCTGGTGCAAAAACCATTCCCGTTCCCAAAAAACGCATTCCCAACACTTGTAAAAAATTATTAAAAATCGTCGGGGCCAACTGTAATAATTTAAGAAATGTCGACGTGAGTATTCCCATTGGTTTAATGACTTGTATCACTGGCGTTTCCGGGTCTGGCAAGTCCAGTTTAATCAACGACACTTTATTCCCCCACGCCGCCAAAGAGCTCAATGGCGCTTCGCCGGATTTTGTGGGTTCTTATCGCGAAATCAGTGGATTAGAATATTTGGACAAAGTGGTTGATATAGACCAAAGCCCCATTGGCCGCACTCCACGATCCAATCCCGCAACTTATACAGGTCTATTTACTCCCATACGTGAATTATTTGCGATGACTCCAGAAGCGCGCGCCCGAGGTTATCTAACTGGCCGCTTCAGCTTCAATGTGAAAGGGGGCCGTTGTGAAGCCTGCGAAGGTGACGGCGTCATCAAAGTGGAAATGCATTTTTTGGCTGATGTGTATGTCGTATGTGATGTTTGCAAAGGCAAACGTTACAATCGTGAAACCTTAGAAATTAAGTACAAAGGTAAAAGTATCGATGAAATTTTGGCCATGACGGTAGAAGAGGCACGAGTATTTTTTGACGCTATCCCGGTGGTAGCCCGCAAATTGGATACATTAATAGAGGTCGGTTTATCGTATATTTCTTTAGGCCAAAGTGCGACAACCCTATCCGGCGGCGAGGCTCAACGTATTAAATTATCGCGGGAGCTTTCCCGCCGTGACACTGGACAAACGCTTTACATACTGGATGAACCCACCACGGGTCTGCACTTTCACGACATTGTGCAATTACTCAATGTCTTGTTACGTTTACGCGACCGGGGTAATACCATTATTATTATTGAACATAATTTAGATGTCATCAAAGTCGCTGACTGGGTTATTGATTTAGGCCCTGAAGGCGGCAGTGGTGGTGGGATGATTATTGCCACCGGCACTCCGGAGACCATCGCCAAAAATCCATCTTCTTACACCGGCCAATTTTTAAAATCACTTTTAAAATAATTCCAAAAAAATTTTTCTAAAAATAAACAAGAGCAAGTATTACTGGTGAAAAATAAAGTGGTATGCAGCATGAGTGGTACTGTAAATTGCTATGACAACGCTACCGCTTCAGACTGTTTGAAAAATATCAGAATGCCATGGGACGGGATAGTCGCCCATGGCAAAAGGAAGCGAATTAGCCGCTCATTTTTCTTGACTTTTAAGACGGTGATTGCTTCATCGCTGCGCTTTTCGCAATTACGAGGTTGCACTCCCCGGTATCGCTGAAATGTCAACAGACCCTAATTCCGGTGTTGTCGTAGAATAATTTTCCTTCGACAGATTATCTAAAAAACATACTTTCGATAAATGAGTAAGATAATCTTTACTATACCAATTTAATGAAGAAATCTGATGTTTTTCAAGTGCTGTTTCAAAAGATTTTGATTCTTCCCGAAATAATTTCAGAACGTTATTAAACGTGTTTTTTTCTTGATCTTCTTTGATTTTTCCAGGATCGGCCCCCAGAATTAATAAAAATCTGACTGCTTCTAATAAGTAACATAATCTATTATTAAATTTTTTTCTTGATGCTGAATTTTCCTGAATCTCCTCTAAATCGTAGTAACTATTTTGAATTAATCTTTCAAAAAAGGCATCAATTTCGACAAAAGTATTAACTTGAGCTAATATTATAACCGTGAGAAATTTTATCTCTACTGAGAGTTTATCACTTATGAACTTAATAAATGGATATTGTTTTTTCTTGAGAGCAATTACTCCGCCATGGGCAATATTAAGCATTATCAAATTATGATTTTCATTTTGGATAGCGGTATTTATAGCATGATGATGATTAATAGTAATCTTGTCAGTTCCCAATTTAGCCTTTATTTCTTGCTCACTTAAAAATTGAACCACGGCTGCGTGTTCTTTGCGTGTGGCTTGATTGAATAATTCCTCAGGAAGTTTGGACAATACATCATTATTATTTTTAAATTGATAGTGTAAACAAAAAAATGATCTTATTTCTATAGCGCAAGCTTCTAGAAAGCGCAAATTTCCAATAATGACTCCCAGTAAAACGCCATTAATTTTTGGGGACCAATAGGATTCGCAAAAAGGATTTTCACCCGGTTTAAATTCAACACCGATACATTTATAATAAGTACGTAAACTAAATGATTTTAACGTGTCAAACAACAGTTTTTGAAAATTTTCTGATGTGCATTTTACCTCCTGGGTGTCCTCGTTATCCCAACACACAATTTTTAAAAATAATTCTAAATAATTCAGTTCCTCTATTGTAAACACATTCCTGTACTTAATTAAATCTTTGTCTAAATTAGATTTCAAAGTTTTCAATATAGTTGAAAATTCCGCCGCCTTGCTCTTCAATTCGCTACGATTTTCTTCTTTAGCCCAATAGCCAATTTTTTTTAATTCATCCATCGGAAGTTGAAGGTAACCGAATCCAACGTCCTTTAATTCCAACAATTTATTTTTAACTTCTTGCTCAAGATTTTGGCTTTTTTCACGAGATTTTTTTAAATAGTGAATAGTTAATGGCAGTTGAGAGTAATATAAAAGATCTAATAGAATAAAGTTTTTCTTAAATGAAATAGGGAGGATAGATAAAATAATTTCCAGGCTCCAAGATTTACACTCTTCTAACAAGAAATGGGTTGCGCCAACCTTTATTGCCGCGTATAAAAGATAAACTTGTCGATTTATTCTCCGGTTTAGATAATCTTGTTGGGATTTTTTAATATCAAACGGCGGTTCGTATAATGTTTTCCAAAATCTGGTTTCTTTTAATAATTGCTTAGTATATTGCTTAGTATTTTTATGAAGTAAAGGTAGCACAGCAAATATAAATTGCGGATCTAAATAGCTCGCTAGTATAGCAATAAGAGCCTCAGGTAACTTATCGTAGCCAGTTTTTTTTTCTAAAGTATGAGACGCTGATAGCGATGATGACCCCATCACAATTTTATTTTTCACAAATTATCCCTTCTGTTAATTCAAATGAACTTATCGGATTTAATCCAGCAATGAATTTAACAAAAATTATCTATTATTTCAAATTGTTTAATTTAAACACATCACGCCAAAGTTTCGACGGAAATAATCGTTCGATGCATTTAGCCAGTGCTCGCCGTTTACCTACGGTATTGGCATTTCTAGAATAATTGATTTAAAATGCCTTTACGTTTGTGATTCAGCACCCATCTATGAACAAGGAGCAGATTTATGAGCTTTCAATTGCCAGACCTTCCCTATCCCGTAAATGCTTTGGAACCCTACATCTCTCAAGAAACTTTAGAGTATCACCATGGTAAACATCATAAGGCTTATGTTACCAAGTTAAATGAACTCATAATCAATACCGAATATGCTTCTCTAAGCCTGGAAGAGATTATTCGAAAAGCCCCGCCGGGACCTATTTTTAATAATGCCGCTCAAGTTTGGAACCATACTTTTTACTGGCATTGCCTGAAACCACAGGGTGGTGAAAAGCCACCGCAAGAACTGGCGCAAGCCATTGATCAAAATTTCGGTTCTTTTAAGCAATTTCAAGAAAAAATGACCGAAGCCGGTTTGACCCAATTCGGATCGGGATGGGCGTGGCTGGTTAAAACTGCCGAAGGCAAATTAGAAGTGGTTAAAACCGCCAATGCTGAAAATCCCATGACCCAAAATAAAATTCCTTTATTGACCTGCGATGTTTGGGAACACGCTTATTATATCGATACTCGTAATGATCGTGGCAAGTATATGAATAATTTTTGGCAAATAGTGAATTGGGATTATGTGGCCAAAAATTTGGCCGGTGCAAAATGACTATCCCGGTCATCGTTAATGGAGCTGCGGGCAAAATGGGGCACATTGCCGTAAGCGCCATAAACAGTGCTCCCGATTTTGTTTTAGTTGCCAAAACCGATCACCTGGATAATTTAGATCAGGCCATTAAACAACACCAGGCTGCTATTGTCATCGATTTCACCACTCCCCATGTGGTTTTTCAAAATGCTCAAACCATCATCAACGCCGGGGCTAGACCGGTCATCGGCACCACCGGGTTGACTCAAGAGCAAATTGAAGTGTTAAAAAATCGCTGCGCTCAAAAACAATTAGGAGGAGTAATCGCGCCTAATTTTTCCCTAGGAGCGCTATTGATGATGAGATTTGCGCAAGAAGCAGCGCGCTATTTTCCCAACGTCGAAATTATTGAAACTCATCACACTCAAAAATTAGATTCTCCCTCAGGCACCGCCGTCAAAACCGCGCAAATGATCAGCGCTAAACGAGATTTCTCTAAAGCAGACCCTATCAAAGCCGCACCGGCACGGGGAGAAAACCATAGCGGTATCCAGGTCCACTCGGTTCGTTTACCCGGTTTTTATTCGCATCAAACCGTGGTGTTTGGCGGACTAGGTGAAGTTCTCACCCTATGTCATCAAGGAATTGATAGACAATGTTGTATCCCGGGGATTATCCAGGCCTGCCGCAAAGTCATGCACTTGAACCACCTCGTTTACGGCCTTGAAAATATTCTGTTCGCAGAAGACGCTAAATAATTTTCACAGCGCAACCGCCAAAAACAGCAATGACCGGATTTTACTCAGACTTGGCGATACTTAGCGTCTGCACTTCGCTAGCACCGGCAAAGCCCCAGACCCCTCCTTCTCTACCAATTCCTGAATGTTTCACTCCGCCGAAAGGCGCATGAGGATGAGTCGTGAATACCCGATTGACCCAAGCCGTGCCGCTATGTAAATGCTGAGCAATTGCCGCACCCCTTTGCCAATCGTCTGTCCACACAGAGGCCCCCAAACCAAAAGAAGAGGTGTTGGCACGAATGATCGCTTCCTCTAAATCATGATAAACGAGTATGGGCAGAACTGGGCCAAATTGTTCTTCATCCACTAAACGAACGCCTTCCTTAATCTGAGTCACTAAAGTGGGCGGATAAAAATAACCTGGCCGGCGCAGACTTTTCCCACCAGTAATAATTTTGGCTCCGGCTCTTTTGGCATCGGCTACCAATAATTTTACTCTTTTTAATTGCATTGCATTGTTCAATGGACCCAATTGCGTATCACTTTCCATGCCATCCCCCAATTTCACCGACTCGGCCAAAGTTTTTAATTCATTGAGCAGAGGCGCTAAAATACTTTCATGTACGTACAAACGTTTAATCGCCGTACAAATTTGTCCGGAATTGCTAAAAGCTCCCCAAAAAATAGGTTCGGCGATTTTTTGAATGTTCGCATCCGGTAAAACAATCGCGGGATCATTACCACCTAATTCTAAAGTCACCGGTTTTAAGTTTTTCGCTGCAATTTGAGCTATTTTTCTTCCAGTAGCCACGGAACCGGTAAAGGCAATTTTATTAATATCCGGATTACGGCTTAACTCGACGCCGGTTTCATCACCTCCACTAAGCACATTGATCACACCCGCAGGGGCTAAGTCTCTCAGTAGCTCACCAATGCGTAAAGAGGTTAATGGGGTATAAGGAGAAGGTTTAATAATAATGGTGTTGCCGGCGAGCAAAGCCATACTGATATTATTTAAAGCAATGTAAACCGGATAATTCCATGGGGTAATTGCCGCAATAACGCCTAATGGTTTATGACGCACCTCTACCCGAGCTTGGGAGTCATCCTGTAAAATGACGTTAGGGATGCTGATTTTGGCGACGTTTTGTAATTCTTCTGCCGAACTTTCCACTTCTTCTAAAGCGCTACTCAGGGGTTTGCCCTGCTCTTGAGTTAATAATTCGGCCAATTCTTGGCGATTTTCTAAGATGATTTTGGCGAAGTGGTACAAGAGCTCTCGACGTTTTTCCAAAGTGGTTTCTTTCCAAATTTTAAAAGCTTGCTTAGCCGCTTCGACGGCAGCCTGAATTTGCGCTGAACTTGCTGTGGGACATTCAGCAATGACTTGCTCGTTAGCAGGATTGATAACGGGAAAAGATTCAGCTGCTCCGGCCATTCCTTTGCCATTAATGGTTAAGGTAAATTGTCGCATAATATCTGTCCTTAGTTTGATGGAGATTGTGAATTGAAAAGAGGTACCGGCGGTACAACTCTGCGGGGTTTAAGCGGTTTATACTTCAAAAAATCACTTGAAGCTGACTTCGTTGCTGGAAATTTTTCTTCTTTGAGATTTTTAAATGAAGGAGGTTTATTTTTTTTATTCGAATTCGAATTACCATTCGCATGAGTAATTCTTTTCCGTTTTTTATTTTTTGATTTAGAATTACCTTGTGTTAACGTCTCATTTTTTTTTCCAAATAATACATAAGCATTGGCTTGTGATCTATGAAGAAGAGGAATAGGCATTTCATTGTTAACTGCAATCGTTTCGGTTTCTCCTTTTTCAATTTTAGGTGAAGAATCCTGATTATCAATTTCTTGTCTCATCACATCCTCATGAAGATTTTTTGCTAACATTCGCAATATCATTACGCAGATAAACAGGTTCAATTTCCACTGGACCCCGGGCTTTCCCCTCCTGATAAAATACTTCTGCCAAAGGGATCATCGCCGTTGCGCGAGGATAAATATCTGTTTTCTCGTCCAGGCAGGATATCACTTTCTCTAAAGACTGTCGATAAGTTTGCCAAGCATTGCCCGTGAGAAGCCACGACGTTCCCGCGGGAATGTTCAATTCATCTGGATTATTTAAAGCGTCCTCTTGCATAGGAATCATAATTCCTTGTTGATTGAGTCGATAAACTCCCCAATAAATTGCATTCATACGCGCATCCCAAGCCGTTATTATTTCAGGACGCTGGGTCAGTTGATACGCCGTTTGCGCTAAAATTTGCAAGGTAGAAATCCCTATCACGGAAAGATCAGCGCCAAAAGCCAAACCTTGCGCGACCCCCACTGCAATTCTAGCGCCCATAAAACTTCCAGGCCCATGACCGATGCAGATAACGTCTAACTGATTTAATTTAATACCGGCTTCCCGAAGCAATTGATCTATCGTAGGCAATATTAATTCAGCATGGCGCTGAGGCGCGAGTTTGAATGACTCTTTAATCTCACCCTGGTAAGATAAAGCCACCGAACAAGCGGAAGTGGTCGTTTCAAAAGCTAAAATTTTCATAAAATATTCTCCGCTTTCTCTCCGTTTCAGGTAAAAAAACTAGATAAACCATTTATTATCAGAAACTTTAATGATATCAATCCTGTACCTTATTCCACTGAATCTAGAATTTCAGAATCTGTTCAAAATCTTATTATCTCTCCCTTTGGGAGAGGTCGACGCGCTATGCGCGTCAGATGAGGAGCAATAAAAAACTTGACCTCCCAGCAATAGATGTCATATGATTCTGTTTTCTCCATGTATATTACTCCATTAGATTATCAAAATAATAGTGTTGGTGTTTTTACTCATTTCACCAATCAACCTTATTCTATTTTTCTCGATAGCTGCGGAAAAGATCGATTTGACATTATTGCCGCAGATCCAGTCCATGTGATCAAAATCAATCAAGACGCTAAAGATCCCCTCGAATTAGCAATGGCCGTTTTAAATCAACACTATAATTTTACTCATGAGACTGCTGCACCCCACTTACCCTTTACCATCGGCGCAATCGGTTATTTAACTTACGACATAGGCATGTCGCTCATGGGAATAAACTCAAAAGCGATTGCCGATATTAACCTACCTTTAGCGATGATTGGTTTTTACGATTGGAGTATCGTCACTGATCACTTAGAAAAAAAAACGTATTTATGCAGTCGCCAACCCACTTCGGACCCACAAATTAAAGCGATTATCCAAAAAATTTCCCAACCTTATCTCATTCAAGCGGAATTTGAAATTACCCAAAATTTCCAATCGAACATGAGCAAAGCGGACTATGCAACTGCTTTTGCTCAAATAAAATCACACATTAATGCCGGGGATTGTTATCAAATAAATTTAGCCCAACGTTTTAGCGCGGCATATCAAGGCTCTTTATGGACGGCATATCAGATTTTGCGTCAGGTCAACCCGATGCCCATGGCGGCTTTTCTGCAATTAGAAACCGATGCCGTGTTATGTTTATCCCCCGAACGATTTATTAAAATTGCCACCCGGCAGGTGTTAACTCAACCAATAAAAGGCACGCGGGGTCGATTTAATCATCTTGAACAAGATCGTCTGGCCGCCCAAGAACTTTTATTAAGTGCAAAAGATCGCGCTGAAAATATTATGATAGTTGATTTATTGCGCAATGATCTGAGTAAATGCTGTCGGCCAGGCTCGGTTAAAACACCCGAGTTATGTGCTCTGCATAGCTTTAGCAACGTCCATCACCTCATTAGCACTGTGGTAGGAGAATTGGAAGAATCCTATCACGCCCTGGATTTACTGCGACATTGCTTTCCTGGAGGCTCGATTACCGGCGCGCCTAAACGGCGCGCCATGGAAATTATTGATCAACTGGAACCACACCGGCGCTCGCTTTATTGCGGCAGTATTTTCTCTTTGGACTCTCGAGGAAGATTGGAAAGCAACATCGCCATTCGAACTTTAATTGGTTCTCAAAATCAACTCCATTGTTACGGGGGCGGCGGTATCGTGAAGGACTCTGTGCCAGAATTAGAGTTCCAAGAAATCCAATTTAAAATTTCCAAATTGCTTCAACATTTGGAAAAAAGGAGTCTTCCATTAAAGTAAATTTCAGAAATTGCGACCGACCGATTAGGCAAAGCTTTACATTTTTTTTAAATATGGACATTATATCGGTATGGAACTCTTATCAATCATGGATTCGCCGCAAGGGACTCTTCGACAACCCGCCCAAGAAGTGATTTTTCCCCTTTCCGCAGAAATTAAACAGATTATTGCTGAAATGCGTGACTTTATCGAAACACTCGCCAGTCCTTATGGAAAACCAGCAGGATTAGCTGCACCACAAGTCGGTCATTCGCAACGGGTGATTTTATTTCAAATACCTCCTGAAGCGAACAAAGTCCGGAAAAATATTTTTGATACCGTCCCTTTAACCGTATTAATTAATCCCAGCTATCAAATTATTGCGGAATCCGGTAAAGATAAAGATTGGGAGGCTTGTTATTCAGTACCCGGGAAAATGGGAGAGGTATTTCGAGCTAACGAAATAATTTACCAAGGCTTTAATGAACAAGGAATAAAAATTGAGCATCATGCTCGCGGTTTTTTAGCTCGCGTGCTCCAACATGAAGTGGACCATTTGAATGGCATCCTGTATACAGATTTAATTGAACCTGGCTGCCGGTTTGGATCGACAACCGATATGTGGGCCATTCGCCAAGCCGAAATGGAACAAAATGATTAAAGTACTTTTAATTGACGATCATTCTCTGGTACGCAGCGGCATTCGCCAAATGCTGGAAGACATCCCAGAAATTAACATTATCGGCGAAGCTCAAAACGGATTTGAAGGGATTCAATTAACTCGGGAATTAAAGCCCAACGTCGTAATATTGGATTTCAAGTTGCCAGACATCACTGGCTTAGAAGCCACATCGCGTTTGGTCCGCAATGACCCTGAAATAAAAGTATTGGTCGTCACTGCCGCCATCAACGACTTATTTCCATTTCGCATTTTAGAGGCTGGGGCCTGTGGTTATTTAACAAAATCGTGCAGTAAAGAAGAATTGGTCAACGCAATTAAAACGGTCTACAATGGCCAACACATTATTAGCCCGGAAATTGCCCGGCGCTTAGCGTTCGCTAAAATCGATAATCGATTGTTAGCGGAATTTGATAGATTAACTGATAGAGAAATGGAAGTCATGATAATGATGATCCGTGGTGTGGAGGTGAATGAAATTGCTTTACGATTATTTTTGAGTATTAAAACCGTGCACAGTTACCGTAGCCGCATATTTGAAAAATTAAATTTAGAAAATGAAGTCGCATTGACTTTTTATGCGATAAAAAAAGGTTTAATAACACTTGAAGACACTGAAATTATCAGCTAATTGACTATATGAAAAAATTGATACGATTTATTCCATTTTTAACTGTTTCCATTGTTTATGCTAATGAACAACAAATTGTTCAGCCTAATTTGAACGATCCAGTTCAAAATGTTTTATCTGCGCATTTTCACCAATATAAGGATCAGGAATATTTTTCAGGTATTTCTTTATCTGTTTATATTCCCAAGCAGAATATTAAAAATTATTTTATTGGCAATATTTCCCACGACGTCAAGAGTAAACCGATAGATAAAGATACTTTATTCCAAATTGGTTCAATTACCAAATCTTTTACCTCTGCTATGCTATTGCAATTAGAGCAAGAAAATAAGTTAAAATTGAGCGATTCTCTGAAGAATTGGTTACCCCAATACAATAAATGGGGTAATGTTACCTTGACTCAGCTTTTAAATATGACAGCGGGGATTCCTAATTATACCGAATCGCCTTTATTGAATTCCCAAGTTTATTATAATTTATCGCGAGTTTGGACCAATCCCGAACTAATTCACTTTAGTTACCCTCCGGCCAATTACAATCCACCTCTAAAATCAGGATATTTTTATTCCAATACCAATTATATTCTGGCTTCCTTGGTTATTGAAAAAGCCAGCGGCAATAGTTATGAGCAAGAATTGAAAAGTCGTCTTATCGAACCACTTAAATTGACCAACACGTTTTATTTACTGAATCATTTAGAACCTAAAATTCAAAAACGAATGGCATACGGTTATAACTATGATCCCTATCAATTGACTGAGATGGTAGGCAAAGATATTTATGAAGGAAATCTCTCTTGGGCTGCTGCGGCAGGGGGGATAATTAGCAATTCTGAAGATATCATAAAATGGGTGGAAGCGTTATTCGTAGATAACAAAATTCTAGGGCGAAACCAAAAAAATAAAATGATGTCATTAGTCTCTACAACAGATGGCCAACCTCTTCCCTCCAGTTCTGCTGCTAATTCGCGTGGGTTTGGCTTAGGCATCGGACAAAATTTTGAAGCCGATATCGGGCGATTTTGGTTTTATGAAGGAAAAACTTTAGGTTTTCGATCGATATTTATGTACCAGCCCTGTAATGGAATTATTATCTCAGCCGTAGTAAATAGCGCCACTAACGAGGAAAATGATCACTTAAGCCATCTGTTACAACAGGTCTACCACACGATCTTAACTCAAAATTCACAATTGCAGTGTAAAGCTGGGTTAGTATAATTATTTTTTTATCACCCCTCTCCCACAAGGGGGGGGCGAAACAAAAAAATACGGTCTAAATTGTTAATAACTCATTGGCCGCTTCAGCAAAAGTTCAAATTTTAGTCTATAATTCAATAGAACAAAATATATACACATTAAGACAAGGATGGTCAATATGAAGAAGCATATATTAGTTATTGCAGGTTTTTTGATGATCGGTATTTGTTCCAGCAGCTTTCCTGCTACTAAGATTATTTCTTGCCCCAGTCTAAGCTTGCGTAATTACGGTAAAACGGTTTATTACGATCAAAAAATAAATAAAACTTGGAGTTTAAATTGGTATAGCCAACAACAACCGGTATGGAGAAATGTTTCTATTCCTCAAGTTCGAATTTGTGGCAAAGGATTGTCTAATAGCGGCATGAAAATTAACTATGAATGCGCGCTTTTTAGCTGTAAATCGGATGCGGTCCTAGCGCAATTGAATCAAACGCAGAGTTTTAAATGTTTTAGCACCTATGTGTCTACGGAAAATCGTTTTTATTGCGAAGGGTTTAGCGTTAATTAATTTTTAGAGCTATTTAATAAACTATGCCGGCGGCTATAGAAAAAATAAATTATTAAACCCAAAATCATCCAAATTAAAAACCGGAGAATAGTCACTAGGGGCAAACTAATGATTAAATACGTGCAGGATAAAATCTAAGTATAAATAAGAAGATAACCAACAGTTTTATTCCGACCATGACATTATTAAAACGGGCGCTTTCTTTAACACCGACAAGCAGTAGCAAACCGAGTAAGAGGACAATAATTAAGGCTGGCAAGTTTAAAATTCCGCCACTAAAGGGGCTTTGGTTAGCGCCATGTAAGGTCCCAGCCTATCAGCCAAGCAAAAAACTCTCCGATTCTGGCATAGGCATAGCTGTATGCGCTTCCGCATCCGCCAACACTGGCGGCCAGTTCGGCATAAGCTAATGCAGCAAATCCGCAGGCGAAACCGGCAATAATATAGGATAAAATAATAGCCGGACCCGCTTTAGTCGCGGCAGCTATGCCGGTTAATACAAAGATACCGGCGCCGATAATAGCCCCTACCCCGAACAAGGTAAGATCGGTGGCTGTTAGGCATTTTTTTAAAGGGCCGTGGTGATGTTCTGATTCGGTGATGCTGGTCTTTTTGCGAAATAAATCCATAAAAACCTATCGTTTTCCATATAAGTGTTTATGATTATAGCAGCGCCAGCCAATTCTTCCTGCGCTTAGCTTCCCTTTATTTCTTAATATTTAAATTAAATATTTATCGTAGAGAGCTTTAGCAGCTCGAAAATCGTTCATAGCTAATAACTGTTTGATTTTTATTTGAATTTCAACAGGCAAATTTTCGAATCGACTGACTTTTGTTCTTTTATTAATATTGTTCATTTTTTTATCTTCTATAAATTAAATCAACTTCCTTGTTACCGATTTTTTGTTGTATGAGTTGTTTATACTCCATTAACCATTCATACATTCCTTAATTATCTTAAGTTTTTAGGATAAAAAAATATGCAGGATTTGGTGGCAATTAGATGTAAGAAATTTCCTACAATGCTTCTTCTTCTAACGTAATCAAACCATGGTGAATGGCTAATAAAGTCACAGCCAAGTCTGTTTTCACATTTAATTTTTCAAATATGCGGCTGCGGTAACTGTGGATTGTTTTGTGGCTGATATTTAATTTTTCGGCCATTTCTTTAACCGGAATTCCCTGAATAAGCATCATCATGACTTCCATTTCTCGCTCAGAAATATCCGCAAAAATATTATCTTTTTTATAATCGGTTTTAGCCAAAGCTAAGCGTTTAGCCAATTGCGGACTGATGACACGCTGACCTGTGTAAACTGATTTAATAGCTTGAATCAATTCTTCTTTTTTGGCATCTTTCGTTAAATAGCCCTGCGCGCCAGCTTCTAATAATCGAAATAAAAATAAATCATTGACTACGGAAGACACCACCAAGATTTTGATTTCAGGATTAATTTTCAGTATTTTTTGAGTGACCTCCAGACCAGGGAGATCGGGTAATTTTAAGTCCAAAATAACGATATCGGCATCCAGACGACGCACCAATTCAATTCCTTCACTGCCGGTACCGACGTCTCCCACCACGGAGATTCCCTTAACTTCCTTAAGCATTTCACGCATACCGGCACGCACTAGGACGTGATCATCTATAATAATGATTTTGATCAAGGGGAAACTCCTAAGATAAAAAAATCCTATTTTTTCGTAATCATTTTGCCATTGCTAAGATATTGAGTCAAATGATCTAAAAAAATTTTCACTTGATTTGTATCTTGTAAATGATAATCCGCGTAGGTTTTTCCACCGTGCTCACCAACCAGGATACCAATCCCGTTGTCAGGGAGGGAATAAAATGCATCTTCATCGGTAATATCATCTCCGATATATAAAATGCGATGATCAGCGTTAAGAAAATCCCATTGTTGCGCCAACCATAATACGGCTTGGCCTTTATCCCAATGGATATTCGGACGAATTTCCAGAACTTTTTTTCCAGTGGTAATTTTTAATTGGGGATATTGAGACACGACTTGGTGCAAAATTTCAAAAACCAGTTTGAACTGACTTTGTTCAACTAATCGATGGTGGATAGTAACGGTTAATTTTTTAGGCTCGAATTGCACACCCGGAATCACCAATAATCGAGTCCTGACTTCCCAATAACACTTTTCTAATAAAGAAACCCACTCCAAGCCCATTTCTAAACGGAGATGATTTTGAGTTGGCCCTTCAATATCAAAACCATGATTCCCTACGTAATAAATATCCGATATCCCAACTAACTCTTTGACATTATCTTTATTGCGCCCACTGACTATAGCCAGCTTAGTGACTTGAGCAAGCGCTATTAAACTTGTACGTGTACTATCGCTTAATATTGCTGCCTGGGGGTCAAAGTGAATAGGGGTTAAGGTACCGTCATAATCCAGAAAGACTCCGGTCTTTTCTAATTGCATGCAGCCAAAAATAAGGCTTTCATAAGAAAGCGCATCCGGCACTAAGTGAGGGTCTCGAGAGACAGGCTCTCTGGTTTTACTCATGTTTTAAAACAGATTTTGGCACAGTTTCGCTAAGGCGCTGGGGAAAATCCCCAAAAGCAAAATTGCTAAGCCATTGACGCTGATAGCCAATTTGGCTTCTTGTGGACATGCAATTAACTCAGCCTCGCGTGGCTGGTCAAAATACATAAGTTTTACAATGCGAATATAATAATACGCGCCAATAATGGAAAAGATTAAAGCCACTACAGCTATCCAGGTTAGATGGACATCCACCAAGGCTTTTAAAATAGTCAATTTGGCGATAAAGCCCACCAAAGGGGGAACTCCCGCCATTGAAAACATTAATACTAACATCATAAAAGCCAGCCAAGGGTTGCGATGATTGAGACCGGCGTAATCTTCAATATCATTGGCCTCAAATCCGGCGCGACTCATTAAAGCCACCATTCCAAAAGCGCCTAAACTCATCAAACTATAGGTGATAACATAGAAAACGGCAGCGGTATTCCCGGCAGCAGAGCCACACGCCAATCCTAATAGGACAAATCCCATATGTGAAATAGAAGAATACGCCAGTAATCTTTTGATATTGGATTGCACTATGGCCACAATATTACCTAGACCAACCGATAATAAAGCAATAGCTAATAAAATTTGTTGCCAATGCTGGAATAAATCCGGCAATCCAGTGGCAAGTACTCGTGCAATTAAGGCAAAGGCCGCTATCTTAGGTGCTGCGGCAATCAAGAGGGTGACTGACGTGGGCGCCCCGTCGTAAACATCAGGGACCCACATATGGAAAGGAACCGCCCCTAATTTAAAGGCCATGCCCGAAATGATAAATACTAAAGCAAAAACCAGCATGATGTTATGAGCACTGCTTTGACCAGCGATGTGGTTGGCTATCACACCTAAATCTAAACTACCGGTAACGCCAAATAAAATTGAAATCCCGTACAATAGCATTCCAGAGGCCATACCGCCTACCACAAAATACTTCATGGCGGCTTCCACACAGCGCATTTTGGCGCGTTGCAAGGCGACTAAAGCATACAAAGGCAGAGATAATAATTCTAAAGATAAATAAAGGGTTAATAAATTGTAGGATGAAATCAACACCGCCATCCCAATAGTGGAAAGTAAAGCCAGAACATGAAATTCATTATTGAGTATGTAACGTTCTTCGTTGTAATTGCGAGAGAATAAAAAAACCACAAAAGTAATTAAATAGACAAACAGTTTTAACACAACGGCGAATTTGTCTAACACATAGCTGTGATCAAAGGAAAAAGTTGTCACATCGCCCAAAGCAGAAAAACAGTAAACCGTCAAAATAGCAGTGAGGATCAAACCGATTTGCGCCAAGTAGTAGCCCAATTGTTTTTTTGCCGGCGCAAAAACACCGACTAATAAAATAACGGCGGTGAGTATGGCCAAAAATAATTCGGGGATTATTGGTAAAATATCAGACCAAGTTATATTCACATTTATACTCCACTAACTAAAACAGCTCCCCTGCCTAAGCTCATCTTCTAGCAAATTTAGAGACGAGATTGAGCAGTCAAATCAGCAAGATGTCCTGCTGTTGAATGCACTACATTTAATAAAGCGTTGGGATAGATGCCAATTAACAAAATCGCTAGCGCCAGCAATGAAAAAATGGCAATATTCATCGAACCTACATCGCGAAGATGGCGAACGTGTTCATTAGCGATTTCGCCGAAGAAAACTCGGCGGTACATCCATAAACTATAAGCTGCCCCGGTAATCAAAGTGGATGCGGCAAAGAATGTTACCCAAAATCCAGCTTGGAAAGAACTCATAATTAGCATAAATTCGCCCACAAATCCGGAAGTACCGGGAAGACCTACATTTGCCATAATAAATAACATAAAAAACGCCGCAAAGATGGGCATGGTGTTAGCTACCCCGCCAAATTCTTTTAATAGACGGGTATGCATTTGGTCATAAAGCGCTCCAAACGCCAAAAACAATGCTCCTGAACCAAAAGCATGAGCAATCATTTGGACTATTGCTCCTTCAATCGGTAACACGCCAGAAGCCGTATTCAGGGTTTTCTGCATTAAAATAAAGGGTAAAAAGCAACCTAAGGTCACAAATCCCATGTGGGCGACTGAGGAATAAGCAATTAAGCGTTTCATATCCACCTGAGCGATAGCTACTAAGCCTATGTACAAAATAGCAATCAAAGATAAAACCACCATCGCCCATTCCAAACTTCGGCAAGCATCAGGCACGATAGGCAAAGAGAAACGGAGAAACCCGTACCCCCCAAGCTTCAACATCAACGCGGCCAATATCACTGATCCCCCAGTGGGAGCCTCGGTATGCGCATGTGGCAACCAAGTATGAAGGGGGAACATGGGAATTTTAATAGCAAAGCCTAAAAAGAAGGCTATAAATAAAAGTATTTGCACGCTTAGCGCAATTTTCACCGCATAAAAATCAGTAATTAAAAAACTATCGGCTTTCAAACGCAAATATAACAAGGCAATCAATAATAAAGCGGAACCAAAAAACGTGTACAAGAAAAATTTAATGGCAGCGTAGGAACGGTTTTGTCCCCCCCATATCCCTATGCTGAGATACATCGGTATCAGCGTGCCTTCCCAAAAAAAGTAAAACAATAAAGAATCCGCCGCCGCGAACACGCCAATCATCATGCCTTGCATGACTAAAAATGTAGCCAAATATTGCTGGACTCTTTCGCGCACCATGGTCCAAGAGGCCATGACAATTAATAAAGTAGTAAAACAAGTTAATAGCACCAAAGGCATGGAAATACCATCTACTCCCAAATCATAATTAATTTTTAAAGACGGAATCCATTGCCAATGCTCAACAAATTGTAAGCTTGGAACTGAATTATTAAATTGAATATATAATGGAATACATAAGACAAGGCTAATAATCATGACCATTAGAGCAATATAACGCGCTAAATTAACACGTTGATCATTGCAGAATAGCGCTAAGACTGCTCCCAACACCGGTAACCAGATTAACAGACTTAAAATCGGCATACTTCTCCAACAGCGCTACATTAAAAACCAGAATAAAAATAACAATAACCCTAACATCATGACAAAAGCATAATGATATAAATAACCCGTTTGTAAACGGCGCAACTGAGCTGAAAGACGGGAAATGGTTTTCCCGGAACCGTCTACCGCAAAAGAATCGATGATTTTTCTATCACTAAAACGATAAAAAAACGAACTCAACCCTTGCACGACAGGCAACAAAACACTCTGATAGAAAGCGTCGAATCCGTATTTGTGCGTCAGTATATACTGGACTCCTGAAAATGCGCGAGAAAAAAAGCGGCGAATCCCCGGTTTCGCGACACAAGTTAACCAAGCGGTGAAGACTCCAGCCAGTGATAACCAAACGGGCAATTCCAGGAAAGATTTCAATACCGCTTTCCATACCCCAGGGAACTCTTCGCTCATTTGCCTCATCACATCTAATTGGGGCGCAACAAAAATACTCTTACTTAACAATGGTGTATCACTATAAAGAATATGATGGGCAAGTGAAAACCCTAATATAGCCGAAGGGATAGCCAATATTATCAAAGGCAAAGTTATGACCCAGGTAGTTTCATGAAGATGTTCTCGAGTATGTTTATCCATCCTTTCTTGGGTGTGGAACGCTAAGAAAAAGACTCTAAAAGTGTAATAAGCTGTAGCAAAACTGCCGAGCAGCAAGCAAATATAGGCATAATGCGCGCCCGGAACATGCGCTAAGTGTACTGCTTCGATAATGGCTTCTTTGGAATAAAAGCCGGCAAAAGGAGGTATAGCTGTTAATGCCAAAGAGCCCACTAAAAAGGTAATATAGGTGATGGGCATGTATTTTTTCAAATTACCCATATTGCGGATGTCTTGTTCGTGATGCATCGCGATAATGACGGAACCCGCTCCCAGAAACAAAAGCGCTTTAAAGCAAGCGTGGGTTGCCAAATGAAAAATACCAGCGGAGAAGGCCGAAGCGCCATTAGCCGCCATCATGTATCCTAATTGAGACATGGTGGAATACGCGATGACGCGTTTGATGTCGTTTTCAACAAATGCCAATAGTCCCAAAAATAACGCGCCAGTTGCACCAATAACTAAAACTAAACTCAGAGCAACCGGCGAGAGCTCAAATAATGGCGACAATCTTGCCACCATAAAAATACCGGCGGTAACCATGGTAGCCGCGTGGATCAAAGCAGATATAGGAGTGGGACCTGCCATTGATTCCGGCAACCAAACATGTAAAGGAATTTGAGCGGATTTACCCATAGCCCCGACAAATAAAGCAATGCATATCAAGCTCATCACAGACCAAGGGGTATGGCCGAATAGATTAATGGTTAAGGGCGCCACTTTATCAGTTTGAGCAAAAACGGTCGCGTAATCTAAACTGCCGAAGTATGCTAAAACGGCAGCAATGCCAATGATAAAACCCATGTCGCCGACGCGGTTGACTAGAAAAGCCTTAAAACTGCCATTTGCTGCGGCGGTGGTCTTAAACCAAAAGCCGATAAGCAGGTAAGAAACCAGCCCTACTCCTTCCCATCCAAAAAATAATTGCAGAAAATTATTGGCGGTGACTAGCATTAGCATGGCAAAAGTGAATAACGAAACATAACTGAAAAACCGCTGATATCCAGGATCATCATGCATATAGCCGATGGTGTATATATGGACGAGTAAAGATACAAATGTCACCACGAGCATCATCAGTGAAGACAAAGGATCGATTAAAAATCCAATATTAAAAGCATAATGAGAACTGATAAGCCAGTGGTACATCAGGCCGTTATAAGTTTGACCGTCGATAAATACTTTTTTGGCCACGATGACAGCAGCGATAAATGAACAAATCATTAACGCGATGGTAGTGCGGTGAGTATTGCTGCGCCCTATTACTTTGCCTAGCAAACCGGCAATTAGGGACCCCAATAATGGGGCAAAGATGATGATATATACCAATGAAATCACAATTTAACCCTTTAATAAGTCCATGGCTTGAACGTTAATCGTGCCGCGTTGTCGATATAGCAATACTAAAATGGCTAGACCGATTGCCGCTTCAGCAGCCGCCACAGTTAAAATAAAAAACACAAACACTTCCCCGGCAACCAAATCTAAATAATGCGCGAAAGCCACAAAATTGGTATTGACCGCCAACAGCATTAATTCTAAACACATAAGCAAGACAATGATATTTTTACGGTTCAGAATAATGCCGGCAAAACTTAATCCAAACAGCACGGCCCCAATTATTAGGTAAAAATTCAATGGTATCATCGGGGCTCCGCCTTCATTTTAATAATTCTTAACCCAGTCGATTTTTGGGCTTGTAATTGTTTTGCAATTTTTTGAGCTTTGGTGCCAGGCCTTCTTCCATAAAACGCCAGGCTGATTGCGGCAATCATGGCTACGAGTAAAATTAAGCCGGCAATTTCAAACTCGAATACGTAGTGGGTAAAGAGCTCCGTTCCTACGGCAGTTACATTACTATAATGAGGCCCATGGGAGACGATCATGCTGACATCGCTAAATTGTCTTTGGTTCAAAATGTAAAGCATCACACCGATCATGACAGCCAGCACTAATAAACCTAAGGGTAAATAACGAACGAATCCCTCTTTGAGAGCAACTAAATCAATATTCAACATCATGACCACAAATAAAAACAAGGTCATCACTGCTCCCACATAAACGAAGATCAAGACTAGGGAAAGGAATTCGGCTTCGAGCAGCATCCATAAAACAGCGCTGCAGAAAAATGCCAAGACCAGAAATAGCGCACATCGCACTGGATTGCGAGAAAAAATCACCATGGCGGCAGAACCAAAGAGAATCAAGGTGAACAAATAAAAAACAATTTGATATACGGCTTCAGCCATTTAAGCTCCTAAACCCTAAAGAGGCACTATTATAGCCAATCGGATTTATAGCAGCAAGCTGTTCAAGTCTTTCAACAGCAATTCCCGGTCATTTTTTAATGACAATAAATCAGCCTCTTACCAGAGCTGACCAACTTTGATCCAGAAAAATTTGAAAATAAATTAATGAGTTACAGAATGACCGGGAAGGCTAGTCTTAGTCTTTAATATAGATAAACAAGCCCATATTCCGCACTTAATTTTGAGGAACTTGAGTCTTTTAGGACCGATATATTCCTGCCATTTTTAGTTTTTATTTAGTTGAAAAATTACACTGACTACCGGAGTCGGGACCATGAGAACTTGCTTGTGTTTTTCCATTAAAGATACCCTGTTGAACTAAACTATCCTCCGCTGTCGACGCAGTCGGTGTCGATTCGCTTTTCAACGGCTTTTGTGGCTGAAATGGTTTTAATTTCTCCATGAAATCTTGAAAATTATAAAGGTGTAATGAGAATGCCTTTAAATGCGTCACTGAATCAAAAGAGATATATGCCTCAGCAAGTTTCGACATAGCTAGCAAATACTGAGATTCTATTTTTGCCGTAAATTTGGCTGGAATATCCAAATGATTAGGTGCGGTGCGTGTAGCGTAACTATGACTATGAAGTGCGATACTGTTATCTTCATTTCGGTCATCGTCGATACTCACACATATTCCATAGTAAGAATAATTATCTATCCTGTATCCATAAGATATTCCACATAAAAATTCAAGTATATGAAAAAAGCCGCCTCCATGCGAAATAGCGATAAGTTGTTCTGATGTTTCTTTCCCGCTCCATTTTAAAGGCTGCCGATAATTAATACTAGTCGGCAATAATTTACTCCAGCCGTAATTTTGAAAGAGTTTTTGATTCTCAGACATTGCTGATTTTAAGGCCTCAATGCATTTATCAAAATCAAGGACTGGTTTTTCAAGTATTTCTTTTAATTTAAGAAATGCCGGGCCCTTGTCGTGATGATGAGAAAATTTCCCAGAAAAACATTGGTAAATTAAATAACGGAGTTCTATCTGATTCTGTTCTTTAACCCATTTATTGATTAATTCATCAGGTAAAACAGGAAGCCACGCTTTGACTTCTTTTTCTGCCTTCTGAGTCAATTCAGCTTTCTGAGTATCCGTTAAACTCGGGATATGCTCAAACATACGACATCCCCTGCTTTTAATGATTTCGAAAGCTAATTCAAATTTGACCTTTTCAGAAAAACCGTCAATGATTTTGTTTTCAAGAATATAACTTTGTGCATTTTGAGCTTCTCTAGTCACTACTACACCACAAAGATCGCTAGACAGAATTCCAAAAACAATTTTTATATATTCTATTTTTTTTTCGTTTGACAACATATCAAAATCATCAGACGAAAATGAAAACGGTAGATCTATTCCCATGCTTTTTAAACTTGAATATGTTCGCTTTATTTCTTCATTTAAGCATTGATTTTGTAATCGAGTCTCATTTTTTAACTTTTCAAGCTTTTCTTCTAAAACGGCGATAAGGGCCTTGTCAACTGTCTTCTCATCATTCAAAAAATATCTAGACACATTTTTCAATTCTTCAAAAGTTCTCAATTTAAATTCTGATTTTTGGTCAAGCCTGGACATGGTTATTTTATCTCAAATTATTTTGTTTAAATTATCATAAAAAAATTAAATATACTCAATATGACAGATATGATACTAAAAAGGAGTTAAGATTTTATTAAATAAATGCCGGGGGGACAGCCCGATGCCAATCGGTAACTTGCTGATAGCGATGGGCCACATTCAATAATTTGGCTTCTGAAAAATAATTACCGATCAATTGTCCCCCTAATGGCAATTTATTAGGACTAAAACCGATTGGCATGGACAATCCGGGAATTCCCGCTAAATTAACCGCGATGGTGTACACATCTGACAAATACATCGCCACGGGATCGGTCAGCTTTTCCCCAATGTTGAAAGCCGGGGTGGGCGTAGAAGGAGTGAGGATCACATCCACTTTTTCGAAAGCCTGGAGGAAATCATCGCGAATTAAACGGCGAATTTTCTGGGCTCGGCAATAATAAGCATCATAAAAACCGGATGACAAGACGTAAGTCCCGATTAAAATCCGCCTTTTGACTTCTTTTCCGAAACCCTCGCTGCGAGAGCGTTTATACAAATCTTCTAAATCCACCGGGTTTTGACAGCGGTAGCCGTAGCGAACACCGTCATATCGCGCTAAGTTAGAAGAACATTCAGCCGGAGCAAGCACGTAATAAGCAGAGGCGCTTAAATCCGTGTGCGGTAAACTAATTTCCACCATAGTAGCGCCCAACTTTTCTAATATCTTAATTGTTTCAGTAACGGCGTCCGCCATGGATGTGTCCAGGCCATTTTCAAAATACTCTTTAGGCAAACCCACTCGTAAACCCTGCAAATCATCATTTAGGGTATTAACATATTCCGGCACAGGACGATTAATGCTAGTGGAATCTTTAGGATCATGCCCAGCCATGACTTGTAACATGAGAGCCGCATCTTCCGCACTCAGCGCTAACGGCCCGCCTTGGTCCAAGCTGGAAGCAAAGGCAATCATGCCATAACGGGACACCAAACCATAAGTGGGCTTTAAACCGGTAATCCCACAAAGAGCAGCAGGTTGGCGAATGGACCCTCCGGTATCAGTCCCCGTAGCAGCAGGGGTTAATCGCGCGGCCACGGCAGCTGCTGATCCGCCCGAAGAACCGCCAGGAGTTTTATTTAAATCCCAGGGATTGCGCACCGGCCCGTAATAACTGGTTTCATTAGATGAGCCCATCGCAAATTCATCCATATTGGTTTTACCCAATAATACCGCGCCAGAAGTATTGAATTTTTCCACGGAAGTGGCGCTGTAAGGCGCAATGAAATTATCCAACATCTTGGAAGCGCAAGTGGTTTTAATGCCAGCGGTGCAAAAAATATCTTTTTGAGCGATAGGAATCCCGGTCAAGGGAGTGGCATTGCCCTGGGCAATCATTTTATCCGCCGTTTTGGCTTGCTCTAAGGCTTGAGCCTCGGTTATCGTAATAAAAGAATTTAATTTGGAATCATATTGCTTTATGCGATTCAAAAAAAATTCTGTCATTTCAACACTGGAAACTTTTTTTTCCCGTAATAACTTGCTCAATTCTGCCAATGTAAGATTATGCATAATATTTTTTATTCCAGATCGAGGACAGGAGGCACAATATATAACCCCATTAAAGATTGCGGGGCATTTTGTAAAAATAATTCGCGTTGATTGATTTCGGTGGCGACATCATTGCGCAAAGGCTGGAAGGTTTCTAAGGGGTGAGCCATAGGCTCTACCTCCTCAGTGACAATGCTATTCATTTTTCCAACCAGGTTAAGAATATTATCTAAATCCTGAGTTAGAGATTGGATTTCAGCGCTATCGATAGATAAACGCGCCAAGTGCGCCACTTTTTCAACTTCTTTTGATGTTAAACTCATAAAATTTAGGGGTTGATCATTTTAATGTTAATCGTTGTTTTCGCTTGTTTAATGGTAAATTTCACTTCATTGAAACTGGGAGCATGGGAAGTGACTTTAGGATTATTGGAAAATCCAATTCCTTCAGTCGGGCGGCCCACAAAACTGCGGGTCAATTTCCCTGAATTATTCTCATCGTGAAACAATTTTACGCCATAAACACCATAAGGCAGCGCTTGCACTTTCCAAAATGCTTCACCCTGCTTAATCTGCAATTGAGCACGGCGATATGCCATGCTTCCACCAGGATCTTTCGCTTCAAACGCTTTGGCGTTATTGTATAAGGCAATTCGAATCACGCCCTCGTCGCTTCTGACGTTAGACACCGCTACATTGAGCTCACCTACCTCATTGTCCTTACCGGCAGCGAATCCCTGGAGCGGCAAACACAATAACAAACATAACAAATCCGTTAGTAAAAAAGCTTTCAATTTCATACATCCTCCAAATCCTGAGATGATATTATATTAAACCCACTAGTATTGGCAAGGGAGCCTGTGTTAGATTAGCACTATGGAATGGGAACCTGTCATTGGCCTTGAGGTACATACTCAACTGGCCACTAAATCAAAAATATTTTCTGGCGCTCCATGTGCTTATGGGGCTGAACCTAACACTCAAGCTTGCGCGGTAGATTTGGCTCTACCCGGTGTTTTACCGGTGCTCAATAGCCAAGCCGTGGTATTGGCGACCCGGTTCGGGCTGAGTATCCACGCTAAAATTAATCGCCGTTCAATTTTTGCTAGAAAAAATTATTTTTACCCTGATCTGCCTAAAGGTTATCAAATCAGCCAACATTCTTTACCGATTGTCGGCTCCGGAGTTTTAAATGTGGTAATGGAAGACGGCAGTGAAAAAGCTATTGGTATTACCCGCGCTCATTTGGAAGAAGATGCAGGCAAGTCGCTGCACGAAGGCATGGCTGGCGCCACTGGGCTTGATTTTAACCGCGCTGGGACTCCCCTTTTAGAAATTGTATCTGAACCGGATATTCGCTCTGCCAAAGAAGCCGTGGCTTATTTAAAAACTTTACACAGTTTGGTCCGTTATTTGGGGATCAGCGAAGCGAATATGCAAGAAGGAATGTTCCGCTGTGATGTAAATATCTCGGTGCGCTTAAAAGGGGCGGCCAAATTCGGCACTCGCACTGAATTGAAAAATTTAAATTCTTTCCGCTTCGTAGAACAGGCGATCATTTACGAAATCCAACGTCAAATCGATATCTTAGAAGGCGGCGGCGTTATTATCCAAGAAACACGCCAATACGACGCTCAAGAAGGCATCACTCGTTCTATGCGCAGCAAAGAAGAAGCCCACGACTACCGTTATTTCCCTGACCCCGATTTATTACCATTAGTCATCACCGATGATTTTATTGAAACCATTAGCAATTCTTTACCTGAACTGCCATGGGCTAAACGTTCACGATTCCAAGCGGATTATCAACTTAGCGCTTACGATGCTAATTTGTTATCATCTACTCGGGAAATCGCAGATTATTTCGAATCCGTGATAAAACAAGCTCCCGAAGTTTCCCCCAAAATAATTGCCAACTGGGTCAATGGTGAATTGGCTGCCGCGCTCAATAAAGAAAATTTAAATATCAAAGTCAGCCCCGTCAGCGCCAATCAATTAGCGGGCTTGTTAAAAAATATTAGCAGTGGCGCCATTTCGAATAATATCGCCAAACAAGTGTTCGCCGCCATGTGGCAAGGTGAAGGCGAAGCCGATGTGATCATTGAAAAACAAGGCTTAAAACAAATCTCCGATAGCTCTGCTATCGAAAAAATCGTGGATGAAATCATCCAGAACAATCCTGAACAAGTAGCGCAATACCGTTCCGGTAAAGATAAATTGTTTGCTTTCTTTGTGGGTAAAGTGATGCAAACCACCAAAGGCAAAGCTAACCCTCAACAAGTGAATGACATTTTAAAGAAAAAACTGGCTTAGAAAAACTCGTGTTAAATAAATCGCTATTAGCGTAAGAGAGTTTCATAAATTTTTTAATCTCTTTCCAAACCGCTGCTTTAAGTTTAGGATTTACCAACATCTCGGTCATTGTTTTAAAGTTTTCCTACACGACCTGGAGATAAAATCTTACAAATAAGGATATTAATTTATTATAATATATACAGCGCAAGATTTTAAAAAACAATAACTTTAATTCAGGAGAATAGCAATGCGAGATCAAATCATAGGAATTACCAACGATACTAAATATCAGTTTTCTATAAAAAATAAAAATCAATCGTTAGCTAAAGCCCTGGGCCTTAGTCCTCAAAAAATTCTGGAATTAAAACGATTTCTCACAACATCAACTTCCGAGTCTGATAATTTTAATATTAAAGAAATAATTCAAAAACGAAAAGAGTCCACAAAATACCTTGACGATATCATCACTGAGGAAATTTTTCATCATTATAAACACGGCAATTTGCCATTGAATTCATCTATCCTTACCGACATAACAAAATTCTCGGAAAAGATCGAGGTGGCCGAAAATCACTTTTTTCATATAATCAAAAAAATTCTTCAGGAAATCCAGGAGTCGAATACTTTCGACGCCAAGGCTTTTCCAGATAAAAATATCGATAAAGCTATAAAAAACATTAAATCAGTTATTAACCAACAAATCAATCAATGTGAAGAAAAAAATTTATCCGCACTCAACCATACACAATTACGTTCATTACAGGGGTATGCGTTTATATACTTACTCTATCGTTACCCTGAAAAATCCATCTTACAAGAAGAAAATTATATTCAGTTTATGAACCAATGGATGGCGCTGCAACACGCACGGCAGGATTTGCATCATTTTTTAAATTCCCCGCCGATCAGAAAGAAATTTTTAGGAAATAAATTGGGCGCCCGCCTTCAGGTCGTGGAATTTTCAGATTTCAACAAAGCTCTAAGTAAAGTATCGCTTGACCCTACTGATACAACAGAGATTATCTATAAACATCCTGAGAAAGGATGGTGTCTTCATAATAGATTGGCGCCTGATGCCCCTTATGCATTAAAAGAAATTTTTCCTGTCATTTACACCCAGGCTCAAGTAAAAAAAAATTTGAAAGAACGCCGTGATTTTATTTCACAGATAAAAGATAAAAATAACGGCCTTATCAAAATAGAAGAGAAAAAATATCCAATGGAAGTCAAAAAAACTTCTTTAGGATTAGAAGCCTCGCAGAATTTCTCCTCACCACAAATGACGCTTCTGTCTGGTAAAAATTCGGAAGGAAAGACCATGGCGTTAGCTTCACTGGTGGATGCAGCTGCTATTAAAAATCTGGAAATTTTAGTGATCTGGCAGCACGTCAACGCCACGAAAATACAGCCTATCCATTATTTTAATCCGGATTCATCTTCATCCGAAGAAATTTTAAAGACAAGACACTTGTTAGCAGTCAGTCCTTATGAAAAGATTATTCTACAAACCGGAGAACCGAAGTCGGCATTAGATGAAAAGGAGAAAAAGTCGGATGATAACACTTTAGAGATTTATCAATCAGTCAGTAAAGATCTGTCGCAAATTATTATAAAAGACGGCAATAAAGTCACCTATGTCAAGGGGCCTTCCTGTCAAGCGTTGTTAACCAATTTACAAGAAATCCAACTCGCATTTCCCACTCAAAAAGACTTCAAAATAGTGATTCAGGATTTGTTAAAAGTTCAACAAATCACCATGTTGTGCGGTCTAACTACATTTCATACCTTAAAAGTTGACTCGCGTGAGCCTTATTATCACAGTCGTTTTGATAAAAAACAACTGTCTTTAGAGTTAGGAGGCTACGACCTTCAGTTAATGTCGATTAGTCAAGATATAAAAATAGAGGTCAATTTATTTAAAACCTTCTCCCAACCCATTCTCATTAAACAAAACCAAAATTATTGTCTTTATGGCAGGAACGAGAAAGGCAACTGGCAAATAACCGCAGATTTAAATGCAGAAGCGTTCAAAGATTTATCGTTCCCAAAATCAGAACTTAAACCGGTCCATTCCGGGGAATACGATTTTCATCATGTGATCATTAAAGATGAACAGCCAATGGATATGGAACAAATAAGAAAATACATTATTCCAAATGGTTCTAATAGCCTGCCGTTTATCATTCAAAAAGGGGATGAGTTTTTTATTTATGGCCAGGTTAAATACGGAGAATGGCAATTATCAGAAAAACTTGACCGCCGATTCCACTTGAAACTGGATGTTTCTGAAGAGAAACAGCATTTTCCACTCACCATGCTGACTGAAAGGCGCTTATTTATGCTTCCCATGAAAACCGGTGCAGGTGGAGATTGTCCTTTGCACGCCATCCTGGGAAATTGGGACCCCGATTCTAAACAGATTTATTGTCAAGAAATAGCCCAGCGCCGTAAAGAATTAAAAGATTTTCTTCTGACCCAAAGCGCCTCTCCAACAGTACAACAACTCATTGCAGACGGAGTCATCGCGTTGATCATGGCCGGCTCAAATGCGGGACCGCATACACAATCCCTGCAAAAAGAATATCAGCTTTTTTCCTTAGCCGACGACGAAAAACATCGAAAAAATTGGCAGAAATTTCATGATACTATAAAACAGTACCCATTAATTGTAGATTACATCCATAAAAATCACGGTCTACAGAATTCAGACTCTTTCCTTCATCAATTTCACAGCGCCCTAAACGCCGAGGACAGCACGTTAGCGGCACGAATATTATCTTTACCGGATCTCTGGGCCGGCTTTCAACAATATAATCAATTGCAGGAATTTGATTGGATTAATCGAATTTCCGAAGATATGCGTAAAGAATACATTGATTTTGTCTGTCAACCACGCACTTGGTTGTTACCTTGTGAATTGACGATCATCGCTAAGGCTTTTCATGTGAGCATCCTTTACTATCCTTGCGCCGGCGCAAAGCCGGAGATTTTAAATGCAGATGAAAAAACCACAGTCGCGGTTCAGTTTGATGGCCAAAATCATTATGACAGGCTGGACGCCAATCGTTATTATCATCCATTACCTCAAAATCAGGCGCCAGCTGGGATTTACAAAGAAATAGATTCAAAAAAAATGCATTGCTTTTTTAGTGATTCACAAGTCACGACGGTTGCCAGCGAGAAAATACCAGCCCTTGTTTATAAAGAAATTGCTGCAAAAAAAGCTCATTTCCTAATCCAAAAATTTCCCACTATTTTATGTGACGTCAATAATAATATGAAGCAGAAAAAACGTGAGCAATGGTCGGAACAATATTTTTATTTAACTGTAGACGCCATCCTTCGCGCTACTTATCAAAAAGAATATTTTCCATGGGTGAAAACATTATTAGGCCCACACTTACAAAAATATGCCAATGGTAAAGCCTGGACAAATCCTTCCAGTGATATTGCCGTCATCAAAAAATATGAAAATCAAATTTTACAAGATTTAATTGATTTTATACCTAACTTAGAAGGGGAGGATAACAAGAGAGTAATGCTGTATGCCCAAACAAAATGGCAAAAAACATTGCAGGAAATTCAATTGGAGTTAAACAAAGAAAGCGGTGACTCTAAAAGCTCAACAGAGGATGAGGAAGAACTTCCCGAAAATGAGGCCAGAAAATTCCATATTAAGAATTTGCGACGAACTGAGGGTATATTGGAGGGATTATTAGAAGAAAAATGTATTAATCCCCTTCTGCCAAAGGACTCGGAACAATCGAAAGAATATTTTCAAGAGAAACAGTTAAAAGCAAAAGCGGTTTGGTTAAGTTGCAGCGCTAATGAGCGAGGCGAGATATTTTTCTCACTTAAGGACCAAATGCGGGACCACTTATTTAACATGATTAAAACCAAATACTTTAAAAATATTCACAAAGCATTAGCAAGCCAAGCCGATAAGCAATCCTCTAAACAATTCGATCACTTTTATTTGGATAAAGACAATAATTTTATTCAAATCCGCCTCAAAAAAAGAATCAATTTATTATTACGCTTCACCTACCAGTTTCTAAGCAGTTCCGTGCTGGATAATTTTTATCAGGATTGGAATTGGGAAAAACTGATCAGCCATATCAGACATGAAATGGCTACCAGCTTCCGTCATCATCATCCCGAAGATTCTTTTAACGATATGCTGACTCGTAAAACCGCGCTTGATCAGTTTGAGAAAGATGGCTATTTGAAAAAAGTGTTTCGCCATATTGAACATAAAGTAGACACTCATTTCGGTGATCATTACTCTGATGAATCCCTTAGCGATATGCTGATGCGTAAAGAAAAAAATCATCATCCTTCACCACAACCGGCCTTACTCAAGCCAGCAGATTTGTGTGATGCTTACCAACATGATTCCACTCAGTGGCTTAGTAAACACCTCCCTAAAAACGACTATTTGTCAGACTGGCTTGGTTTTTCAGGAGAAACTGTGGATTTCAGCCCGTTGATTAATCGTTTGATGAAATCTTTACTGTCTACAGAAATCGATTTTTCACCATTGCGCGACATCCGAGAACCATCCACAGGAAATACCTTGCTGCATGTGGCTTTGCTGCGATATCGGCAATATTACATTCAGGAAGATGCGAAGCCGCCTAAATACTTATTACTTATTATCAAAGAGCTTTTCATGAGAGAGGCTTGTTTTACAGCCTTGAATCATGAAAAGGTCAGCTCTTGGCATTTCGCTGACTTAACTCATTTCCTAGAAAACCAACAACAGGACGAAAGCTTGAGTGCAAATTATGATTTGCTGCTTCAAGGTTTTCAAAATTTACCGATTGAAACCGAAGTCAGTTACATAGTCATTACCGGCCTTATCAACTTTCTAAAAACGTCCACCCAACAGATTCAGAGTCCAATTCAATTTGCCGCCATTAAAAGAGGAAAGATCCATCGTTTAAAAATAGTAAAAAATGTCCTGAACGAATACCTGAAAAAAGCCCATCAACAAAATGACCAGGTTCTCCGCGCAGAAATATGTAAAATTTTATCTGAAAAAACCTTTCCCACAGGTTTATTCAGTTTGCGTCATGGCGGGGATTCGATGTTATTGAAAATCGCTAAGCAAATGCATGTGTTAATGAAACAAATTGCCCCCCATGGTGAACCGATCTGTCATATAACGATTTGTAGACTAGCCTATATAATGGACTTAGAAAAGAATATTATTAAGCCACAGGAAGGGGTTATTTACCTTATTCCTAATGACGACAACTTCACGGTAGACGCGCAGTGGATTAATAATAAAAGCTGGTATTACGCCCAATTTCGCACTAGAGAATATGACCTTTGTTTGATGGGGCCAAAGGAAAAAGACCTGGAATTTGGAAAGTTGTATCTAAAAGAGATAAATGGAAAAATTGCTTACACAGTCAAAGTTTCTACTTATAAAACAAAAACAGACATTCTGACAACGATACCAGCCCCGAAGCCTTTTAATTTAAATAATTTAGCGCTTCGGAAGGATGACATTTTAAAAGCTTCCTCTGAAGCAAAGCACACTTCCCGCGCCAAGATTTTATCTTCAATCATTCCACCCTGGTATTTAGGAAGATTCAAATTTCAAGCAATGCCGGAAAGCTCAGACTCAACCCTTGAATCAGGTGTTCTTTATATCAAAAAAGTAAATTCAAACAATCTTGAATATAAAACTCTTGATGCGGAAGGCAAAGCTGTCGGAGGCGTCATTGAAAAAACCCAAATAAATAATAAGTATGATATTCTGGAACCATTTAATATTGATAACTTAAATGCATTTTCAAACCAAGTTTTAAAAATAACGTCTAAAAACGGCCACACTCCTCCTCCTACATTAACTTTCACTAATTCTAAGGATCCCGATATAGTGAAACAAATCGCTGCTTTGTGTAACTGTCGAGTGACTCCATATTACATCTCTTCCCCAGTCATTAGTTTCAATACGGCCCTTCCCGCTTTGATGGAACCTGAAACTCCGGGTTATTTCCCGAATTCACTGGCATTGACATATACATCTACTTTAGTTAAAAAAATAGATGAAAAAGATATTCAAATTCAGAAACTCGAAAAAAGCCTGGAAGAAAAAGATAAAGAAGTGCAGGAATTAAAACAACAAAATTCTAACTTAAATAAGCTTATTTTAGATTTAAATGCACAGATGAAGAAGACTGAGGAACTTCGTCAAAAAGACAAAGCTGACTTTGAAGAGCGTTACAAAAAACTTCAAGAGCAAATGACTGCACAGGACAAACGGCAC
>CBFGTC010000008.1:0-77105 GCA_965651935.1 uncultured bacterium | reverse complement strand
TCAAAATTACCCAGCCCGTTAGAATAAAATCTCCCGCTTCAGCGGGAGTCGCTGGGGAATGATTGTAAGTGTTGCATGTATAAAAGAAAGTCTTTAATATGGAACGATTTCAGATTAGTTCTGAATGACAAATGGTTTTGTTAAATATTCAAATTAAAGGAGTGAATCATGAATCTAAAAAATCTAGCGGGTTTGGGTATCGCGGCTATCGCGGCAGTCGGCTTTGCGGTTATATCTATGAATGCGGTTGCCAAAACCAATCACAACTCCAGCTGCCCTAAAAATGTGAAATGTTATGGCGTTAATAAAAACGGCGATGGTTATGTGCTAGTCAGCAAATCTGCTTGCGAGCAAATCGGCGGTAGCACCACTAATCCAAATAATAACCATAATAATAACAACAATAATAACGATAACAATAACAATAATAACAACAATAACAATGGTGATAATAATTCAACAAATCCATCTACTCCGGCTCCCAGCATGACCAGCCCTGACGCGGCGTCTTCGACAACGGCTCCTGAAACGACCACCACTCCTGAAACCACTCCCAGTGGCGGTGTCACTACCTCTAATCCAAATCAGTAAGAATTAATAAACTGATAAAGCCCGGTTTGTTACCAATTCCGGGCTTTTTTTTTGATTCAGGCTAGTCACTGTGGAGAAGGCAAGGAAGTAGTTTATGAAACTCCTTCGAAAAATTTTATTGATTTTAGGCATTTTAATCATCATTGTTATCTTAACAATTGCTGTGCTGTTTTTTATTCTAGTCAATCCTAATCGGTTTAAAAATCAGATTATTCACCAAGTTTATGCTCGTACGGGAATGCCAGTCCAAATCCAAGGGAATATGGAGTGGATAGCGGCGCCGAAATTCGGTTTGCGTATCCATCAACTGCGACTGCCCTCAGCGCAAGTGCAACAAGCCGATATTTATCTAAATTGGCCAACCCTAATTTCTCGTCAAATTAAGTTTGAAGAAGTGTTCCTAAAACAATTTTCCACAGAGACAGATAAGGTTATTTTTAAAAAAGCCCAGCATTTTAAAATTAGTGGTGATTTGCAGATTAATATTCCCCAGCAAAGTTTTAATGTGACGGATTTAAATATAAATAGTGAAGACGTACACGCTTCGGGTGAGGTTTCTGGGTCAAAACATGAAAATGGCTTGCAATTTACTGGAAAAATGAACATGCCCCGCTTTTCCGGTTGGCCCGGATTTCCTGCCCAAATTAAAAACGCCAAAATTCGTTTTAAGACTGATTCCGGTCAGCATTTTAGCGGGGATGTCCAAGCCGAAAATTTTATAATAAAAAATTATTCTTTTGATAAACTGGTTTCCCCTTTTTTAGCGGATCTTCAAAAAATTCGTTTTACCGCTATACAGGGAAAATTTGCTGGTGGCGATATTCAGGGGAAAGTAAATCTCTCCTATTTCACCATCAAACCTCGCTATCAGATAGAGGTTCAATTCCACCAAGTGGAAATGCAACAAGTGTTGCGCTCGAAAATTCTGAGTGGACCGGCTGATTTAAATGTCAATCTTAACATCAATGAAAATATCAACGGTAAAATAAAATTTATTATGCGTAATGGAGTCTTAAATTATATTAATTTAATCAAACAAATTCAAGCAGTGCGTCAATTTTTACAAAATAATGAAGTTGAGATCAATGACAACAGCACTCATTTTTCTCAGTTAACGGCTTCTGGGATTATCGAAAATGATCTATTCACCAATCCCGATCTCAATTTACAGTCAAATTTTTTACAAGCCAATGGTAAGGGTTCGATTAATTTCGCTAGCAATCAACTGGATTATATCTTGAAGGTTGATGCATACGGTCTGAAGCTACCATTAAAAATTAAAGGTGAGCTGAATAACCCCAAAGTAAAAATCGATTTAGGCCATTTTAAGTTTGCTTTGCCTTTTTGAGCCAAGACCTACGTTCGCGACTATCGCGAAAGCAGAGACGATCTGAAAGAATTATTTAATTGAGAAATGTGCTAATCCACAGCCCTATTCACTTCATTGGATATTCCAAACATTCTTTCTGAAAAATAAAATTTCCTACCTTTAAGGAAAGGCATATGAGTAGGGCTTCCAATAAAATTGGCTAATATTGAGGGTAAAGCCTAAAATAAAAGATTTTTTCTCCCTGTCGCGCGTAAAGTTTTATCCTTTTCAATATCAGCAACAATCTTTTTATGGTGATGCAAAATTGGGCTAATTGTTAAAGATGATTTGATTCCGTTCCTAATAAATGCTGATTGAGTTTAGGTAAGTTGAAATAATGGTGGGATTAGTGTTAAATAGCCGGTTTAAAAAGAGGCGAGAGTGGCGAAATTGGTAGACGCGCTGGATTTAGGTTCCAGTGGGGTAACCTGTGAGAGTTCGAGTCTCTCCTCTCGCAGAAACTTAAGAGGTTGATAATATGCAAGTTGAAGTGATCAAATTAGAAGGTTTAGCACGACGTTTAAATGTTGTGGTGCCCGCAAAACGTTTTCAAGAAGCGTATAATGAACGCCTAAAAGAAGTGGCTAAAAACGTTCGTTTACCTGGCTTCCGTCCCGGAAAAATACCATTCAACATTGTGGAAAATCGTTTTGGCGCAATAGTGATGAAAGATGTCGCCTCTGAATTAATGCAAGCCAGCTTTCAGCAAGCCGTGGCTGATAATCAACTGAAAGTGGCTGGTTCACCGCAAGTGACTCCAGGCCCCATCAACAAAAATGAAGACCTTAAATTTGAAGTGGCTTTTGAAGCTTATCCTGAAATCCAATTAGCGAATTACAATCAAGCCCAGATCGAAAAGTTTGTAGCTGAAGTGACTGATGCCGATGTTGACCTTATGATGGATAAATTACGTCGTCAACATGCTCATTGGCATACTGTCTCACGTGCGGCTCAAAACAATGATCGTGTTAAAATTGATTTTGACGGGTTTATTGACGGCAAACCTTTCCCTGGCGGCAGTGGAAAAGAATTCATCTTGGAATTAGGTTCTAAACAAATGATCGCGGGTTTTGAGGAAGGGATCATTGGCGCTAGCGCCGGAGACGATGTGAGTGTCAACGTCGCCTTCCCCAAAGATTACCCTGCTGCGCATTTAGCAGAGCAAAATGCCGTATTTAAGATTAAAGTACATGAGGTGCAAGAAGCCCACCTCCCTGACTTAACCGAAGAGTTTGTACAACAAACTGGCGTCAAGGGCGGAGTGGATGAATTAAGGAAAAAATTACGCACTGACATGGAAATGGAATTAAAAAATCGTTTGGCCAACCGCTTAAAAGATCAAGTGTTGGACCGTCTCATTGAATTAAATGTTTTAGAAATTCCACAATCCATGGTTGAAGATGAGATAAAACAACTACAAGAAGTGGCCCGCCAGCAAATTAGTTCTCAGCCCGGCTGGAAAGGCAAAGATCCTGCCAGTATACAATTGCCCCGCGATCCTTTTATTGCGCAAGCGCGTAAGCGGGTAGTACTGGGCCTACTGATTGGTGAAGAAGCCAAGCGCCTGGGAGTCAAATCCGATAAAAATAAAGTGAGAGAAAAAGTGAATGAAATGGTACTCGCATCGGGCTACCATAATCCCGAGGAAATGGCAGCTTGGTATTATCAAAACAAACGTATCCTCAGTGAAATTGAAACACTGGTTTTAGAAGATCAAGTCGTTCAAAAATTACTGGAGGAAGCTCAAGTAGTGGAAAAAACAGTTTCTTATCAGGAAGCTTTTGCTAAATAATGATACTCCCTCCCTGGGGAATAAAATACAAGGATAAATTTTATTATGAAAAATGAGTTGATTTTATCAAATTTAGTACCCATGGTCGTGGAACAAAGTGCCCGCGGCGAGCGCGCGTATGATATTTATTCGCGATTACTCAAAGAAAGGATCATTTTCCTTACCGGGCCAATAGAAGAACACTCCGCTAATTTAATCGTTGCGCAACTTCTATTTTTAGAATCGGAAAACCCGACCAAAGATATATCCATTTACATCAATTCAGGCGGAGGAGTAGTAAATGCGGCTTTAGCAATTTATGACACCATGCAATTCATTAAACCGGAGGTGAGCACTCTTTGTATTGGTCAAGCAGCCAGTGCCGCCGCTTTATTATTATCCGCAGGCGCCAAAGGCAAACGCCATTGTTTGCGTCACTCAACCGTGATGATCCACCAAGTTTTAGGTGGTTATCAAGGACAGGGCACGGATATCCAAATTCATGCGCGGGAAACTCAACGAATTAGCGATCTTGTCAATCAAATTCTTTCTAAACATACCGGTCAAAATCTTCAACAAGTAGAAAAAGACACCAACCGGGATTTCTTTATGGATGCGCAACAAGCTGTGAATTATGGAATAGTCGATAGCATTTTCGAAGCAAGAAACTCATAAAAAATTCTGCCTTTGATGTTAACCTAACTGAAAATCTCACGGGGCAATGGGTGGAGTACATAATCAGAAATTAACTCCATCCCGGGGAGAATTCCATTCTCCCCATTGAAAAATTTGCAAGCTGCCCATATTATGAATTTAGGGGGAATAAATATGAGTGGAGAAAATACCAAAACATTATATTGCTCATTTTGCGGTAAGAGCCAAAATGAGGTTCGTAAATTGATCGCTGGCCCTTCAGTGTATGTGTGTAACGAATGCGTTAATTTGTGCACTGAAATCATTCGTGAAGAAGAACGTTCTCAAATTAGCGGGAGTCAAACAGAGCTGCCTAAGCCGCAATATATCCATCAGCGCCTTAACGATTATGTGATCGGTCAAGAGTTCGCCAAAAAAACACTTTCAGTGGCCGTTTATAACCATTATAAACGCTTACAATATCAAGTTGATCCAACGCGAGATGTCGAATTAGCCAAAAGTAATATTCTACTAATCGGGCCTACCGGTTCAGGGAAAACGCTATTAGCACAAACTTTGGCAAAAATTTTGGATGTTCCATTCGCTATTGCCGATGCCACTACGTTAACTGAAGCCGGTTATGTCGGTGAAGACGTGGAAAATATTATTCAAAAATTGCTACAGCGTTGCGAGTACAATGTAGAAAAAGCCCAGCGCGGTATTATTTATATCGATGAAATCGATAAAATTGCGCGAAAAAGTGAAAGCGCTTCTTTAACAAGAGATGTTTCCGGTGAAGGAGTACAACAAGCTTTATTAAAACTTATTGAAGGCACGGTGGCTTCGATTCCACCACAAGGGGGTCGTAAACACCCGCAACAAGAATATTTGCAAGTAGATACTTCTAATATTTTATTTATATGTGGAGGCGCATTTGCTGATTTACCCAAAATTATTCAACAACGCACCGACACCAGCAGCATTGGCTTTGGCGCCAAAGTCAAAGACAAGGATCTTCCCATCGCTACGGCTGAATTAATGCGTCAGGTTGAACCCGATGATTTAATGAAGTTTGGTTTAATCCCAGAATTTGTTGGCCGCTTGCCAGTAATCTCAGTGCTAGACGAGCTAAATGAAGCGGCTTTAATCCAAATACTCACCGAACCTAAAAACGCGTTGACTAAACAATATCAAAAGTTATTTTCTTTTGAAAACGTAGAATTGGTCTTTAAAGAAAAAGCATTAGAGGCGATTGCGGCGCAGGCCATTAAACGTAAATCCGGCGCCAGAGGGTTGAGGTCCATTGTCGAAAATAAGTTATTGGATGTGATGTATGAACTGCCCGCTTTGACTGGGTTAGAAAAAGTCATTGTCGACGAAAACGTCATCAATAATGAAGCCAAACCGATCTATATTTATCAACAAAACGATTCACGCAAAGTCGTTGGGGAGGTTTAAGGATGCAAGAGAGTAACAAAATTAACTTACCATTGTTGCCTTTACGCGACGTGGTTATTTTCCCGCATATGGTAATTCCATTGTTTGTGGGCCGTCCTGAATCCATCAAGGCTTTGGAAAAGGCAATGACGGCGGAAAAACAAATTTTTTTGATAGCACAAAAAGATGCCGCTATCGATGCTCCCACTATTAAAGATTTATATGAAATAGGCGCCATCGCGACTATTTTACAGTTGCTACATCTTCCGGATGGTACCGTAAAAGTGTTAGTGGAGGGAGTGCAACGAGGTTGTTTAATTGCAATGAAGAATGAAAAAGATCATTTCAGCGCCGAAATCGAGCCGTTGACTGATCAGGGTGCACTAGAAGATACTGAAATTATTGTCCTCATGCGCAGCGTTTTAAACCAATTTGAGGAATTAATAAAACTCAATAAAAAAATTCCCAGCGAATTAATCACCTCATTGAGAAATCTTGAAAACCCGGGTAATTTAGCCGATAACATCGCCGCGCATCTCAGCATTAAAATTGCCGCACGCCAAGAGATATTAGAACAAATCAATGTACGTGCTAGGCTAGAGCTTTTACATAAATTTTTAAGCGAAGAACTCGATCTCGTTGAAGTAGAAAAACGCGTACAAGGCCGAGTAAAACAACAAGTCGAAAAAAGCCAACGGCAGTATTATCTCAGCGAAAAAATCAAGGCCATTCAAAAAGAATTAGGCGAGATGGAAGAAGGCGCCGGTTCATTTCAAGACGAAATTAAAGATCTGCAAAAGAAAATCGAAGAAGCAGGAATGCCAAAAGAGGCAAGAGAAAAGGCAGAATCTGAGTTAGCTAAGCTGAAAATGATGTCACCCATGTCAGCTGAAGCCACTGTTAGCCGTAATTACTTAGATGTTTTAATCCAAGTACCTTGGAGCAAACGCAGTAAAACCACTCACGATTTAGAAAAAGCGGAAGCCATCTTGGACGCCGACCACTACGGCTTAAAAGAGGTCAAAGAACGGATATTGGAATATTTAGCTGTGCAACAGCGGGCAAAAAAATTGCGCGGTCCAATATTATGTTTAGTCGGACCGCCGGGCGTGGGTAAAACCTCTTTAGGGCAATCTATTGCCAATGCTACCGGTCGTGAATTTGTGCGTATTTCTTTAGGCGGAGTCCGAGATGAGGCTGAAATTCGCGGACATCGCCGCACTTATATCGGTGCGATGCCCGGAAAAATAATTCAAAAATTGACTAAAGTGAAAGTACGCAATCCGCTATTTATGCTAGATGAAGTCGATAAAATGGCGATGGATTTTCGCGGTGATCCTGCCTCTGCACTATTGGAAGTTTTAGATCCCGAACAAAACTTTGCTTTTAATGATCATTATTTGGAAGTGGATTACGATTTATCGGAAGTCATGTTTATTGCTACTGCTAATTCAATGGATATTCCCGTGCCTTTACTGGACCGTATGGAAGTCATTCGTTTAGCGGGCTACACTGAACAAGAAAAGCTCAATATTGCTAAAAAATATTTAATCCCGCGCCAATTAGAGCGGACTGGCTTGAAAAAGAAAGAAATCAAATTCACCGATGGCGCTATTGTGTCGATTATCCAAGATTATACTCGTGAAGCCGGAGTTCGTAATTTAGAACGGGAAATTTCTAAACTTTGCCGCAAGGTGCTGAAATCATTAATCTTTAAGAAAAAACCCAAAACCGTGCAGATTAATAGCCGCAGTGTTGAAAAATATTTAGGCGTGAAGCGTTTTCGCTTTGGTTTAGCTGAAACTCAAAATCAAGTAGGCCAAGTCACCGGTTTGGCCTGGACCGAAGTCGGTGGAGAATTATTAACCATAGAAGCTCAAGTCGTTCCCGGTAAAGGAAAATCTTTGCAAACCGGACGATTAGGCAATGTAATGCAAGAATCTATCCAGGCAGCAATGACGGTGGTTCGGAGCCGTTCGGAAATGTTTGGTATCGAATCCGATTACTTTCAAGAGCATGATTTTCACGTACACGTTCCAGAAGGAGCGACGCCTAAAGATGGACCCAGTGCGGGTATTGCCATGTGCACTGCTTTGGTATCCGCTATTACTCGCATACCTGTCCGAGCCGATGTCGCTATGACGGGTGAAATTACTTTGCGTGGTAAGGTTTTGCCGATTGGCGGACTGAAAGAAAAATTATTGGCGGCTTTGCGTGGCGGTGTTAAGACAGTTATTATCCCAGAAGAAAATCGCAAAGATTTAAAGGAAATACCAAACGAGGTTTTGCATCAGGTTAAAATTCATCCGGTGCAATGGATCGACGAGGTTTTACAATTAGCGCTGACTTCAATGCCCGAACCTTTAGTCAAAGTGGGAGTCTCCCCTACGGTGGTGGAGAAAGAGAAAAAACAACGCAGCAGGCCCTCTCAAAGAAGGACTCATTAAATAAAAATTTAATAAGGAATTTTCATGGCGCCTACATTTCCGACGCAGGAGTTTCAACAAAAAATGATGCGCGTTTTGGATCAAGCGCGTTTGCGTGGAGCGGAACAAGCTGAAGCTTATTTATTATTTGAAAAAGGCTTTTCCATCAGCGCACGAGCTGGCGCGGTGGAAACGGTTGAGCATCACCAAGCCAAACATTTACAAGTGAGCGTGTATAAAGATTATCGCAGTGGCTCAGCCACAACTTCAGATTTGAGTATTGATGCCATTTTATCAGCCGTTGATAAAGCTTGTGCTATTGCCGACTATGCCGGTCGCGATACTTTTGCGGGATTGGCAAACCCTCAATTCCTAGCCCGTCAATTTCCAGACTTGAAACTTTACCACCATTGGCCTATTTCTCCAGCTCAGGCGATTGATACTGCCGTAGAATGTGACACCATTGCTCGTGAGCAGGATTTTAGAATTACCGATGCTGAAAGCTCTACGGTCAGTACTTACGATTCTTATAAGTTGTATGGCAATACCGATGACTTCATCGGAGGTTATTTGCAAAGTTTGCATACGATTACCTGTGGTGTAGTAGCCCAATCCGATGGTCAAATGCAACGCGAACATGAATACACCACGGCTCGGCGGGCAGAAGATCTAGAAGATCCGGTTTTAATTGCTAAACGGGCGGCGCAAAAATGCTTGCAGCGTTTAGACAGCCGACGTTTAAGTACTCGCCGATGTCCGGTTATCTTCCATGCCCCTCAAGCCAAAGGATTATTGTCACATTTTACCGCGGCAATCAGTGGACGGAATCTTTATCAAAAGTCTTCTTTTTTGCTTGACACTTTAGGTAAAAAAATATTTCCGGATTTCGTTCGAATATACCAAGAACCGCATCTGATCGGCGCAATGGGGAGCGTTCCGTTTGATTTGGAGGGAGTGGCAACCCGTGATCTGGATTACGTCAAAGACGGCATTTTAACGAGTTATGTGTTAGGCAGTTATTCTGCCCGTAAATTAAATTTACAAACTACGGGTAACGCTGGTGGAGTTTTTAATTTAAGTATTAGTCATAACAACTTGGATTTAAATGAGTTATTAAAAAAAATGGACACCGGTCTATTCGTGACGGAATTAATGGGGCAGGGGATTAACATTGTTACCGGCGCTTATTCTCGCGGTGCAGTCGGATTTTGGGTTGAGCGCGGTGAGATTCAATATCCGGTGGAGGAAATCACCATTGCAGGTAACTTGCAGAATATGTTTGCTAATTTAACCGCAGTCGCTAATGATACCGATATTCGAGGGGCGATCCGTTGTGGTTCAATACTCATTTCTGAAATGACTTTGGCTGGTGAATAAAATAACGTAATTTTATTCGCTTTCCCCAAAACGGTTTTGAAATAATTCTGAAATGCGGGTTAAAGCTTCTTCTTCGTCCGGACCCGACACACTAATTTCAATTTCAGCGCCTTGTGAAGCCCCTAATGACATGACGGCGAGTATATCTTTCGCGTCCGCTTTGCTCGAAGCAAAATGCAAAAATATTTCACTTTGAAAACGGCTGGCTAAACTAATTAATTTCATGGAAGCTCGAGCATGAAGTCCGAGCTTGTTTATCACATTTAAATTTTTTTTTAACATAACTTATTTTTCTTTATATTTACTGAGTTGACGGCTAATTTTATCAATCAATTTATCGATACTTTCATACATGTCTTCCGAGCTCGCACTGGCATGAATTTGGACGCCAGGGACACTAACATTGGCTTCGACAATTTGATTTAATTTTTCCACGCGAAAGGTCAGGTGGAGATGAGTAATTTTATCTACCATAGTATTGATGCGCTTCAATTTTTTTTCTGCATAAGTGCGTAAAGCGCTGGTGATTTCGGTGTTTTGACCAGTCATTTGAATTTGCATCATTTTTTTCTCCTAATAACATTAAAGAATGAAGTGCTCTCCAAGATAGACTTCTCGAACCTTTTGGTTATTTAAAATCTCTTGCGGTGAACCTTCAGCCAAAGCTCTTCCTTCACTGACTATATAAGCCCGCTGACAAATGTCCAATGTTTCACGCACGTTATGATCTGTAATCAATACCCCAATCCCGCGATCCGATAAATGCGTAATAATTCGTTTGATGTCGACCACCGAGATAGGGTCAATCCCCGCAAATGGTTCATCGAGTAAGATGAATTTAGGATCGCGAGCCAGAGCGCGCGCTATTTCGACCCGACGGCTTTCGCCTCCAGATAAACTCACTCCCATGCTGTCTTTAATATGCTCAATATGAAATTCACGCATCAAGTGATGTAATTTATCATATTTTTGTTGTTTCGTTAGATCCTTACGTAGCTGCAAAATTGCCATAATATTGCGAGTGACAGTGAGTTTACGGAATATAGAACGTTCTTGGGGAAGATAACTCAGACCTAAACGAGCGCGTTGGTGTAGGGGTTTTTTGGTGATTTCCTGATCATCTAACCAGACTTGGCCTCCATCTGGGATGACTAGGCCAATCATCATATTGAAGGTGGTGGTTTTCCCTGCACCATTGGGACCTAAAAGCCCAACCACCTCGCCGTTACAAATCTCCACGGAGACGCTTTTAACGACTTGACGTGATTTATACCTTTTGCTCAGATCCTGAGTTTTTAATACTGACATGATTTATGCTCAATTATTTTCTTCTAGCAATTCACGCTGAGTTGAAATTGCTGCTAGAAATATCAATTTAAACTCCGTGATTTGCTGTCTTTCTTTTCGGGGGCTGGTTTTTGCGGCTGGATGATCATCATCGTGCGTTCTTTACCGGGCGTCGCCAGCGAACGGACTACCCCATTGACCATATCGTACCATATGTGAGGCCCCGTGAATATGTTACCCGCCTGGATGACTTTCGCTTGCTGCTCTAAAAGTACAGTCCGTTCCAGAGGATTGTAAGTAATTTTCAGTGCTTCAACATATAAGCGTTCTTTATTGGGCGCGGGAAGAGTGTTGTAGTGTGCGGGATTGCCAAATATTTCTATTTTTTGAATTTTATTCGCATTGCCAGGGGTTTGGTAGACAATCATTTTATCGCCATCAATGTGCGAAGAGCCTTGTTCGCCACGGACACTGCCGGTGTAGGTAATCGTGTGTTGATTACGATCATAAACCGCGTCATCGGAAACGATGGATAAAGGTTGGTATTGGTCGCTATCTAGAGCATGGGCTGAATTAACACCAAAGAAGAAAAGTATACTGACAAAGATTGATCTCAGTATGATGAAGAAAAATTTATTTCGCCGGTTTGTGTGGTGGAACATAAATCGCCCTTACAGAAGATAATAATTTAAATATTCCGAGTTTAAAATCAGCTTGCATTCCTATAGCGTCCACGTGAGTGTCCGGGCGGACAATCACGATGGGTTTATCGGTCATCGCATACGAGCGATGAGGGTATATCGTCATCGCCGTAGTAGTAATCGTGGTCTCCGGATTTTGACCTTGTGGCGCCTGATGAATGATGACATTACCGTATAAATCTACTTGTTCACTATCTCTTATCGAAGTGCCTTGGTCCGCTCGAATAGTCCACGGAATTCTTTTTTGATTATATGCTAAAACTTGTGGCTTTTCGAAAGCCGAACTATTATTTTGTACATAATGATTCACTCTGGGTGAATACAAAGTCATGTGTATCTGACCTTGATTGTCATATTGAGTGTAATGCGCCTCAATCATATAGCCGTCTATTTCTTGTTCAAGGGGCTGACTGATTTTTTTAGTGGATCCATGCCAGTTGGGAAAATAAAACCAAATGCTTAATCCTAATAATGAAATAAAAATAAAACTAAGCCAGCCTTTCATGTGTGCTCAACGGTCTGCATAGCCAAAATGCGTTCGCAAGCTTCGCGCACGGCTCCTTGGCCGCCCGATTTTTGAGTGTGCCAATGAGCTATGGCTTTGACTTCGGGCTGGGCATTGGCCACTGCGATACTGAGTCCGACCTTTTGCATCACGGGGATATCCGGGAAATCATCGCCTATATAGGCGACTTCTGAAGCTTCAATATTTAATTTATAAATCAAATCTAGAAATATCTTCAGTTTATCTTGGCAGCCTTGATAAACATGATTGACTTTGAGCTCAGCCATCCTCGCCGATACGCTGGGGCTGGAACGCCCTGAAATAATTGCCACCTCAATGCCGGCGTCTTGGACACGCTTAATCCCTAAGCCGTCGTGAATGTGAAATTGTTTGAATTCAATACCCTGATCAGTTAACCAAATGCTGCCGTCTGTGAGGACTCCGTCGACATCCAGGACCAGGCATTTGATACTCATGCTTAGGCGACCCTGGCTTGTAACAAATCGTGGATGTGGATAATTCCTAAAGGTTTGCGATCGGCATCAATAACGACAACGGAGGTGATTTTATGAGTTTGCATAATTTGTAAAGCGGAAGCGGCCAAGAGCCTGGGAGGCAAAGTGATAGCGTCTCGACTCATGGCTTGATGGATTGGAGTTTGATTTATATCTAAGCCATGATCTAATGCGCGGCGTAAATCACCGTCGGTGAAAACACCGGCTAAACAGCCGTCGCCATCCACAACTGTCGTCATTCCCAGCCCTTTATCGGAAATTTCGAACAAAGCTTGGCTGATCATGCAATTCGATTGAACTTGAGGGATGCTATGGCCAGTGTGCATTAATGAGTCCACGTGCATGAGTAAGCGTTTACCTAACGAACCGCCTGGGTGTGATAAAGCAAAGTCGTGCGCGGTAAAGCCACGTGCTTCCAGCAAAGCTACGGCAATTGCATCGCCCATGACTAATGCGGCGGTAGTGCTTGAGGTGGGTGCTAAACCCAACGGACAGGCTTCGTGAGTCACGCTCACTTCAATATGAATATTGGCGCATAGCGCCAAAGTGGATTCAGGCTTTCCCGTAATAGCGATCATCTGCACGCCTAATCTTTTAATTGCGGGCAAAAGATGCAAAATCTCTGGGGTTTCGCCTGAATATGAGAAAATCAGCATTAAATCTTGTGGGGTAATCATGCCCATATCCCCGTGGCTGGCCTCGCCGGGATGGACAAATAGCGCCGGCGTCCCGGTGCTGGCCATGGTAGACGCCACTTTGCGAGCAATATGACCTGATTTGCCGATTCCCATGACGACGATGCGCCCTTGGCAGGCTAAAAGCAAATGGCAAGCATTGGAAAAATGATGATCAACCCGCTTTTCTAAAGCGGCAATCGCCTCGAGTTCGGTGCGAATAACAGAGCGCCCTAACTGACAAAATTGTTCATTTTTGGACAAACTTGAATCAGGATATGCAATATTAAGAACAGTAGTGGTGTCCTGCATGCTTTAATTCCAAAAAATAAGGTTGAGAACTTGCTTTTATTTAAGCTATGATTATATCAGATTTATGTAAACAGTGAAAACTCCGTACATGAAAAACGATTAATCATGGATGGGGTTTAAAAAATGAAGGAAAATTTGTGGATACCAATGGGTCGATCATCAAGATTCACCAACTCTACTTTACCCAATCTGGCCGGCCTATTTTTAGAGGAATTGATCTGGAGGTCCCTCGTAATAAAATTGTCGCTATTATGGGGCCCAGCGGTACCGGCAAGACCACCTTATTAAATTTAATTGGCGGCAGATTAAAGCCGGATTCAGGTTCCGTGTGGGTTCACGGAGAAGAAGTCTCTCAGCTTTCGCAAAAAGAATTGTACCGCTTACGCCGCCGCATGGGGATGCTTTTCCAAGAAGGGGCTTTATTTACCGATTTAAATGTCTATGAAAATGTGGCATTTCCCTTGAGAGAGCACACCCGTTTACCTGAAGATATGATTCATGATTTAGTTCTAATTCAACTCAATGCGGTGGGCTTGCGCGGCGCTTCCCAATTGAGGATAGACCAATTATCGGGCGGGATGATGCGTCGGGTTGCTTTGGCGCGCGCCACCGTGTTAGGGCCAGAGCTCATGCTCTATGATGAACCATTCGCCGGACAAGATCCTATTTCCCGTGGTGTATTAGTGAAATTAATACGCGAGCTCAATGATGCATTGGGACTGACCTCCGTGTTAGTATCGCACGATGTGCCGGAAACGGCGCACATCGCCGATTATATTTATATCCTAGCCGGTGGTAAAATTATCGGCCAAGGTAGGCCGGATGAATTATTAAATAGCGATGAACAGCAAATTAAACAATTTACGCGCGGTTTACCGGATGGGCCAGTGGCGTTTCATTATCCTGCTAAAAATTATCGAGAGGATTTAAATTTGTGAATCCATTACAGCGCCTAGGGCAAAAAGGCATCCATTTCACCCAACAATTGGGGCTGTCGGGGATATTTTTATTCAGAACCTGTTTTCGCCGCCCTCGATGGGGCCAGGTATGGCCATTATTCTCTATCCAACTTTACAAAGTTGGGGTTTTATCCTTGGTAATTATCCTATTATCTGCATTATTTATCGGCATGGTAGTCGCTTTGCAAGGTTTTAACACTTTACGTAAATTTGGGGCAGAACAAGAATTAGGACAGCTAGTGGCGTTGAGTGTAGTGCGCGAGCTGGGCCCCGTGGTGGCGGCACTATTATTTGCTGGCAGGGCCGGGTCTGCACTGACTGCCGAGTTAGGTCTCATGCGGGCCACTCAACAAATTGGTGGTATGGAAATGATGGCGGTCGACCCTTTGTGGCGAGTCGTCGCCCCGCGTTTATGGGCGGGTTTTATAGCCATGCCAATCCTCGCCATTTTATTTAATGTGGTGGCCATCATGGGGGGGCATTTTGTCGGCGTAGATTGGTTAGGGGTAGATGATGGCGCTTTTTGGGCGAATATGCGAGACGCTGTGGGATTTCGCGAAGATATTTTAAATGGAATTATCAAAAGCCTGGTATTTGGTTTTGTGGTGACATGGGTTTCAGTCTACCAAGGTTATTATTCTGAACCGAATGCAGCTGGAATCAGTAAAGCGACAACCCGAACTGTGGTGTTTTCTTCTTTATTGGTATTGGCGTTAGATTTTGTACTAACATCTTTAATGATGGGAGGTTGGTAAAAGTGCGCAATAAAATGCTGGAAGTGATTGTCGGTTTATTTATGGTCGTTGGTTTTTTGGGTTTAATCTTTTTAGCCTTTAAAGTGAGCGGCTTAAGCTTACCGAGCCGTGGCGAGATTTATGAAGTCAGTGCAGATTTTGACGATACAGGTAGTCTTAAAGTGCGGGCGCCGGTACTGGTCTCAGGCGTTATGGTAGGAAGGGTCGCCAGTATTAATTTAGACCCAACTAGTTTTCGAGCCCATGTGGTTTTGCAAATTGATAAAAAATACAACAATTTTCCCATTGATACCAGTGCAAGTATATATACCCAAGGGATCCTCGGGTCTAACTACGTCGCTTTAGGTCCGGGTTTTGAAATTGAAAATTTAAAGCAAGGAGACCGTATCGAAACAACTCATTCGGCGTTGATTTTAGAGAAATTAATAGGGCAATTATTATTTAATTTAAAATCAGGGAATGATACCAAAAACAGTTCGTCAAGTGCTCCAGCGGACTCGGTGCCGGCAAATAAGTGACCTTATTATAGAGGAAATGAGTCAATTTTGATTTTAAATGGATAAATTAAGGAGATATTTTATATGAGATTTATGTATAGATTAAGAAATTTATTTTTGGTGATATTGAGTTTGGCTACTTTTTTATCAATTGCTTCTGCTCGCGCTGAAGTTGTTTCACCGGTGACGGTGTTGAATAATGCCGCAAACCAAATGTTGTCTAGTTTGGCAGAGAATAAATCCAAACTGCAAAAGGGTAACGGGATTATTTATAATATCGTCAATCGAGTGTTATTACCGTATATTGATTTAGACCGTATGGGAATGGCGGTGGTGGGTAGACAGTATTGGACAAGCGCTACTCCTGCTCAAAAAGATGAATTTATTAAACAATTCACTCATTTAGTCACTTCGACTTATGCCGCGGCATTAGCCTCATATAACGACGATAAAGTACAATTTTTTCCTTTGCGTACGGACTATACTACCAGCCGTTTATTGACGGTGAAAAGCGTCATTATACGCCGCAATGGTCAAAGAATTGCAGTGGATTACAACGTGGTGCGTGATGGTGATTCATGGAAAGTATATGATTTTAGCATTGAAAATGTCAGTATGGTTCAAAGTTACCGCTCGCAATTTTCAGATGTTTTAGCTAAACAAGGCATGAACGGATTATTAAATCGTTTAAGAATGCATAATCAAAATACTTAAATATATGAAAAATAACACTGAGAAAGTGCGTCAAATTCATCACCATGATCAAACCGTGGCCATCAATCTGTTTGATGGCCAAAATGAATGCAAAGTCAGTGGGTATATTAATTTTAAAAATGTAATGAAATTACGTAAAGATGGGAAAAAATTATTTACACTTTCTCCTCATGCTGAAGTTATAATTGATTTACATGGAATTGAAGGGAGTGATAATTCCGTTTTGGTTTTGTTAGTGGCATGGCTGCGTGATGCTCGAGACATGCAAAAAAAATTAATTTACAGCAACGTACCTCAATTTTTACAAACCATGGCAAACGTATTTGGTTTGGGTTCAATTTTGTTCAATACTCAGGTTATTCATGGATAAATTTATTATTAAATGCTGCCGGAACCCTTTATCCGGTGTAGTGACCATTTCCGGTTCTAAAAATGCTGCTTTGCCAATTTTAGCTGCCACGCTGCTCACAGCCAAACCAGTGGTGCTTAGCAATGTACCTCAATTGCGTGATGTGATAACAATCAATAGCTTATTAAGCCGATTGGGTGCTTCTGTTACCATGGAAAAAAGTGAAGTGGCGATAAACGCCAGCCATATTCACAGCACTCAAGCGCCTTATGAGTTGGTTAAAACCATGCGTGCATCGATTGTGGTTTTAGGTCCTTTATTAGCTCGCTGTGGTAAAGCCGAAGTTTCGCTTCCCGGCGGTTGTGCCATTGGGTCTCGTCCGGTAGACCTGCATTTAGAAGGAATGCGGGCTTTAGGGGCAGAGATTGAAATTAGAGATGGATTTATTTATGCCCATGTTAATGGCCGTTTGCGGGGCGCAGAACTTCGTTTGGATAAAATTACCGTGACCGGGACTGAAAATTTATTAATGGCAGCGACTTTGGCTAAAGGGCGCACGATTATCCACAATGCAGCGCGTGAGCCCGAAGTCAGCGATTTAGCTAATTTTTTAGTGACTTTAGGCGCTAATATACAGGGTGTCGGAACCGATACTCTGATTATAGACGGGGTAGAGGAATTGAACGGGGGTCATTATAGCGTGATGCCTGACCGTATCGAATCGGGCACTTTTTTAGTGGCTGCCGCCATTACACGCGGTCAAGTGCGTTTAGAAAAAACCAATCCTACCACTTTGACTAGTACTTTAGATAAGTTATTAGAAAGCGGCGCTCATATCGAATCCGGTCCTGATTGGTTAGAGTTGGATATGAAAGGACGGCAAGCTTTAGCAGTCAATATCAGTACCGCTCCTTATCCGGATTTCCCCACCGATATGCAGGCTCAATTTATGGCCTTGGATGTATTGGCGGAAGGAAAATCGATCATCGTGGAAAATGTGTTTGAAAACCGTTTCATGCATGCCTATGAATTAATGCGTATGGGCGCTGAAATTCAGATAAAAGGGAATGAAGCCATTTGTAAAGGCCATGAATACCTTGCCGGTGCGCCAGTAATGGCAACCGATCTACGCGCTTCAGCGGGTTTAGTCTTAGCCGCGTTAATGGCCAAAGGTCAAACCATTGTTGATCGAATCTACCACATTGATCGAGGTTATGAGCGAATTGAAGAAAAACTTCGATCTTTAGGTGCGGATATTGAACGTATTCGCGGTTAAAAATGAGTATGATTGTTCTAGGGGTTGAAACCTCTTGCGATGAAACAGCGGCGGCAATTTATGATAGTGAGCGCGGCTTGTTGGCCCATCGCATATACAGCCAAATTCCGCTCCATCAACTTTACGGCGGAGTGGTTCCCGAATTAGCTTCACGTGATCACATTCGACAAACGCTTCCTCTCATTCAAGCTGTGCTTAAGGAAAGTCAAATTTTACCTAAGGCGATCAACGGGATCGCCTACACTAAAGGGCCTGGTTTAATTGGGGCTTTGATGGTGGGGGCCAGCATCGCTCGCAGTCTTGCATGGGCCTGGGAAGTTCCGGCCATTGGAGTTCATCATTTGGAAGCGCATTTGCTAGCCGTGATGTTAGAAGAAGAAACGCCACCAACTCCTTTTATGGCGTTATTGGTTTCAGGAGGACATACTCAACTAATTGCCGTATATGCTGAAAATCATTATGAATTGTTAGGTGAAACTTTGGATGATGCCGTGGGTGAAGCTTTTGATAAGACTGCCAAACTTTTAGGATTGCCTTATCCGGGGGGCCCCGCTTTATCCCGTTTAGCAGAAGAGGGTGATCCTCAACGTTTTCCCTTTCCGCGTCCCATGTTGTCTCACCCTGATCTCAATTTTAGTTTTAGTGGTTTAAAGACTTTTGCCGCCAATTGCTTTCAACAAAATTCAACGGAACCCAACATCCGAGCCGATATCGCTGCCGCTTTTCAAAAATCAGTCGTGGATACTTTATGGATAAAATGTCGGCGGGCATTAACTCAAACTCAATTACAACGTTTAGTCGTAGTAGGAGGAGTGGGAGCAAATCGTCAATTGCGTGAGCGTTTAAAAAAAGAGATGCAGGATTTAGGTGGCGCAGTATTTTATCCCAGACCTGAGTTTTGTACTGATAATGCAGCAATGGTTGCCTTTACCGGTTATCGCCACCTGATTCGACAACAACACGAACCATTGGAAATAACGGTAAAGCCTCGCTATCCCTTTCCACCAGAAAAATCAGTTAAGGATTTTTAGATAACTTGACTTTTGTTTCAGTGCGGTTGCGAAGGCGTTGAATATTGTCTTTGTGTTTCCAAATAATGATACCAGCCATGATTAGAACAGGGATAAAATACGCCCCGCGTGAACTGCTAAACATTAATATAAGTAAAGGTGATAATGCCATCGACACCAGGGAGGCCAATGAAACATAGCGGGTTGCAAACACCACAGCAAGCCAAATAAGCGCTAGCAGAATAGCGATAAAAGGAGCTAATATAAAAATCCCTCCTATTGCTGTGGCGACTCCTTTACCACCGCGGAATTGAAAAAAGCAAGGAAAAATATGCCCAATTACCGCAGCCAATACAGCAAAAGCAAGGAAAAAAGGATCTGCATGTAAAATACGCGCAATCAGCACGGCAATAATGCCTTTTAAGACATCCCCTATCAAGGTTAACAAGGCCGGATTAAGTCCGGCAGTGCGAAGGACATTGGTGGCTCCAGCGTTTTGCGATCCTTTGGTGCGCGGATCGGGAAATTTAAAAAATTTCGACAATAGTACTGAAACTTGTAAAGAGCCAATTAGATAAGCTATCACAGCGGCAATGATATTCCCCATGAATTTATACTCCCGGTTTAAAAAAATGTTGGCGGTAGTATTTTAACTCATTGATAGAGTCGCGTATATCCTGTAAAGCCTTATGCTCCGTATTCTTACTGACTCCGGAGACAATGGTAGGCGCCCAACGTTGAGCTAAAATTTTCACTGTGCTCACATCGAGATTACGATAGTGAAAATAATTTTCTAATTTAGGCATGTATTTCCATAAAAATCGACGGTCTTGGCAAATCGAATTGCCGCACATGGGTGATTTACCGGTGGTGACGTATGCGGATAGGAATTCCAAAGTAGCCGCTTGCGCTGATTCCTCGTCCATAGTACTGACACGTACTCGTTCGATTAAGCCTGATTCACCATGATGCTTAACGTTCCAAGCGTCCATTTTATTTAGGATGTCTTCAGGTTGAAAAATGGCGATAACGGGTCCTTCCGCCAAAATATTGAGATGAGAATCGGTTACGATAGTAGCTAATTCCAAGATGTGATCTAAATCAGGATTAAGCCCAGTCATTTCTAAATCAATCCAAATTAAATGTTTGTCTTTCTCGCTCATATTGCTCCTTAAGCATTGAGTAAACCGTGTGGCACGTGGGCAGTCGCGACTCGCGCACTTGCTTGTTCACAATGACGGGTTTGGTCATCAAAGAAAATATCAGCACCAAACGCGTGAAGAAATTCGGCTTTTTCTAAGCCCCCTAAAAATAAAGCCTCGTCTATCCGAATTTGCCAGGAACGCAGCGTTCGGATTGGGCGTTCATGGGCTGGCGCTTGGCGCGCAGTCACTAAAGCCGTTCGAATTGGACAATTATCTTCAGGCAAATATTGTTGTAATTTTTGTAAAGCAGCCAGGAAACCTTTGAAGGGACCGCCGGAAAGTGGTTGTTGTGCGGCCAATTTTTCACTATGGGTAAACGCCATCAAACCTTGTTCTTGAAAAACGCGCTCGGCTTCATCGGAAAATAAAACGGCATCTCCGTCAAAAGCAAGTCTCAGTTCCTGGGTGTTATTTTCTTGATTATGTGAAGGTAAAATAGTTGCAGCAGCACAACCGGCTTTTAAAGCATCACAAACGTCTTGGCTGTTAACCGATAAAAATAAATGAGAACCAAAAGCGTTAACGTACTGGTAAGGACTTTTACCGCTGGTAAACACGGCACGAGTGATATTTAATTGGTAATGTTCAATACTATTGAAAATGCGCAGGCCAGTATCAGCGCTATTACGGGAAAGAAGGATGACTTCAACTAAATCCCCGTATTGATTTAAATTCAAAAATTTTTTTACTAAAGGAAAGGCAACGCCGGGACAAAGAATGTCATTTTCTCTCTCTATTTGATAGCGTGAGTATTGTTCTACACCTTCAGATTCAAACACACGATTACTTTCGCTCAAATCAAAAAGCGCTCGAGAAGAAATTGCTACGATTAATTTATGCGAAATATCCATCATAGATCAAATTTTATCAAAATTTAAAATGCGCCGCTATCTGCAAAGCTTGTGCACGCTTGGGAACAATCCAAAAAATGACAACTCAGCGGGAAATACAGCGCGGTTTTTATCGGTCGCGGGTCTTCGAGTGAAAGCACCTTGGCATAAAGACCAAGCTGCTCATAATAACGATTCAAATCGGGCAGCGCGCCGGTTTTATAATCAATGATCCAGCGTATCCCTTGGTTATCGACAAAGGTTCTGTCAATCACTACTCGAATAATTTGACCGTTAATGATCGCGCTGCGAGCATATTCATTTTTACGTTCTTGATGTTGCGCTGATAAGATCCACAACCCCTGCGGATCTTGTAGCATATTTTGTCGTGCTTGTTTGACTTGGCCTAAAGCTTTTTCTAATTCAGTTCCTGAAATGCCCAATTGCCATAAACGTCGGCGGAAATGTTCGTCGGAGAGAATGTTAGAGAGGTCTGGAAATTTTTCGCCTAAATCAGCTAAGGCTTCATGTACCACCACGCCTATATGAGCAGCGATTTTATCCTCAAAAAAATCGTCGGCAAATTTTTCTGTCGATTCTAATCTCTGCTTTGAAGAAGATTTCAGCTCTTCCTGTTTTGATTCACTTGGGCGCCATGTATGAGTTAAGCGTCGAAAAAGAGCTTTTTCTCTTTCATGAATTATAACGGCAGCAGGTAGGGATATTAACGAATGCGGTTTAATTTCTGCTTGAAAAAAAGGCCATAGCATTTCTAAAAAACTGCCTGGGTTAGCTTGTCGAACTTGGTTATCTTGAAAATTCTCAATAACCGCCGTTAAATGCAGGGTTTGTTTGGCCCGTGTTGCTGCGACATAGAGTAGACGCTGTGCTTCGTGAGTTAATTTTTTTCTTTCGGTCCGGTGTAAAAAATCATATAAAGGATCGTTTGCGGCTGAGCTTGCTTTTATCGGGGCTAATAGTAGGTGACTACCGCCGTGAGCGAAAGTTCTTTGAGTCCAGAGTAAAAGCCGATGTTTTTCCTTTGCTGGACAACGATGAAGTTGGGGAAGAAACACATGATCAAATTCCAAACCTTTGGCTTTATGTATTGTCATGATTTGTAATTGATTATTGGCCTGCGGATTCGCAGCGGCATGTAATTTATTTATTTTTTGAATTAATAGCGTCTTAGAAAAAATTTGCAATTCAGTTTGATTTTCTTGCAGTAATTTAAAAAAACTCTGTACATTCAGGCATTCTTGCGCCGTTTCTAAAACTGCTGCGCCGCCTAGTTTCTGCCAAGTTGTTTCAACCCATTCTGACAAATTGAGACGTCCACGTTGAGAAAGCGACTGAGACAACACCGGTACAATTCTTTCTAATCTAAGCCGAGCGTCTTCACTTAAGTTATTTAAGCAAGCGAATTCAACTAATACTTCAAAAATATGCCGATTGCGTGCCGCCACGGCGATGCAATGTAAATCCACTAACTTTAAACCGCAGTAAGGTGCGCGCAATAGAGCCAGCCAAGCGATACGATCACCTAAATGATGTAACGCCCGGGTCAGCGCCGCTAAATCCTGTATTTCACTGCGATTGATTAAAGGTTCAATGTCCACCGCTTGAAATTGAATTTGATGTTTTTGCAGTGCTTTTAAAATACAAGCTAAATGGCTGCGTGTGCGTACTAATATTGCGATACTCGCCGTAGGTTGAGTGAGCTGAAGGTGTTGTATGGTTTCAAGTATAAATTTGGCTTCATCGTCATCATTGAAGAAAGGCTTAAAATTGACAGTAGCAACCTCGGTTTGTTTCTGAGTGGCAAACGCTGGAGAATAGGGGATAGCGCCTTTGTCTATATTCGCTTCATCCGGAAACAGTTGTGAGAAAATTTGATTAAACCAATCGATTAAACCTTTATTAGAGCGGAAATTTCTGGTTAAAGTTAAAGGAGTCGGAACAATATGTTGTAAACCAGTTTGGCTCGCGAGCAGAAATAATCCTACTTCTGCATTGCGAAATCGATAAATGGATTGCATAGGATCGCCGACTAAAAAAAGAGTTCGACCGTCTGCAATTTCCCAACCCTGTAATAATTTTTCGAGTAAATTAAATTGAGTAATGGAAGTATCCTGAAATTCGTCTACTAAAATATGGCGGATTTGATAATCTAAGGCCAATGCTAAATCGGTGGGTTCTTGGGCTTCGCCTAAAGCTCGATGAGCGCATAGTCCTAATTCCACAAAATCGATGAGGTGATTTTGTTGAAAAATAATTTGCAGATGCGCGCATAAAGACGGCAGCATCTCCACTAATGCGGACAGCATTTGCCATTGCTGTTCATGAAAACGGATTGGAGGACATTGGCGAATTTGCCGTAAATTTTCGGCCAAGATTTCATTTTGGCTAAGCTGAGATAATAGTTCCAAAAAAATAGTTTTTTCCGGACTTTTCGGTGGAAATCCTAAGTTAATATTAACTTGTTTACGCCATTGACCTTCTGCCGTCAATAATGCCTGAGTTAACGCTTGCCAAATTTCTAAGTCTTGGGGATCGGTAGTGATACAGCGAGTGAGTTGGGTAAATACAATAAAGGGATGTGAGTTTTGTTGCGTTTGAAGGTTCTTTCCCGCGAACCGCAATAATTCTTGTAATTGCAGTAATTCTTTAGTGTCAATCTGTGATTGAGCAGCAGCTAAAATTTCATGCGCCATCTGCGCCATGCCATTTTCCAATTGTTGGCGTAACTCCAGATTGGAAATATTATGGCGAATATAAGGCAGCCATTGTTCGCGTTTGCCGAGCAATTCTACACATAACCGCATCAATTTTTGCAAATCATTGTCTAAGTGCGCTAAAAGTGTGCTAGGCGTCTCTTGCATTATCCATTGGCGCACGGCTTGTTCATAAACAGGGTTGGGATCTTCAATTATATTGGCCAGTGCGCCAAGTCCGGAGAGAATCGGTAAACGCTTACTTAACTCTGCGCATAAACTATCTATGGTGAGTATTCTAAGGCGTTGCGGATTTTCCAATAAATTCCATTGGTTTTGCGCATCTTTTTCTAAAACAGTGCGCGCCAACAGCCAGGCTTGATGTTTATGTGCTGCACTTGGTCCCTGAGAATGCTGGGCACTTTGCAAGGCCGAGAGTACTCGCTCTTGCATTTCCATTGCTGCTTTACGAGTAAAGGTGATTGCGATTATTTCTTCCGGAGAAATACACGCTTTGGCGAGTAAGGACAAGTAACGTTGGGTGAGTAATTCGGTTTTCCCTGATCCTGCCGGAGCTTGAACAATAAATGATTGCGAGGGGTCCAACGCTTGGGTGCGAGCTTGGTCATCGTCTTCTAGCATCAGGGTTCCTCTTCAGCAAGTGGTGCGTAGATGCGGCACAGCGCTTGTAAATTACAGCGTTGGCAGGTTTTATGTGCTTCCACTGGATCGACTCTGGCCACACCATTATAAAAATCAGCACCTAATTTTTCCAAAGCCCGGCGCCAATAAGTCAGTAGATCCTGCCAAGTTTGAGGTCCGGTAGAATCTTTAAGCTGGTTTAACATTAATAAACCCGAGGGGAAATTGCTTTCATCTAGTGACTCACAGCGTAAACCTTTAAATTTCATCTCTTCGGCTTGTATTTGGGCAAAACTAACCCCGCCGAGATTGTTTTGCAAAGTGGGTTCCATTGCGTAAAGCGGTATTTGAGCCTGCTCTAAACGCGGGTGTAACCATTTATTGATTTGCACTGACCGAGTTTTGTAATCAATGAGGAGCAGCGTGCCATTATCTAATTTATCAATTCGATCGATTTTTAAATTTAAAAAGATATTAGAAATTTTTAAATGAATTTCGCTTTCCAGAGCAAAAATTTCAAAGGGAGGACGAAGTTTTTCCACTTTTAGCCACTCCCCTACGAGTTTTGATAAACGTTTTATTTCAATTTGTGTAAACATGAATTCCTGGCGTGGAAACTCCTCTGTCATCACTTTTTTAATGATTTCTTCTAAAAGGATATTAAGGCCTAATTCGCTATACTCTAGTAGACTGGCATGATCCTTTAATATTCGCCACACTTCTTCTAAAACTCGGTGCACTAAAATACCTTGTTGACGCAAGGATATTCCTAATTGCGGTTCTTCCAGTTCTTCGGCTTGAAGGCGTAGAGAAGCGAAAGCTTTAAATGGACATTCGGCTTGGCGTATAAAAATGCTGCTGCCACCGCGAATAGGTTCTTTGGTAGATATTTTCGGGCCTATGTCATCGTATAAATATTCCAAAGGACCTGCCAAATTGGGTTGGGTATGGCTTACTATTAATGATGGGGTTGTGGGATGGAGTGAGATTGGAATGAGACGGCTAAATCGAGCGGTGCGGCCAGGTTCTTCAGCAGAGCAGCTTAAATAAATTTCATGACTGCTTGATAATAGTTGGTCGGTAATCGTTTTGGCAAAAAGGTATTCTCTTTGTTGAGAAGAATGGGGCATTTGTTTTTGGACTTGTAAGGCGTAAGGAATAAAAGGATTGGGTTTGGCTGGTGTGGGCCATTGAAAATCATTTAATCCGGATACCCAAACCGCATCAAAACGTAAACTATTACTTTCTAATATACCTAAAATTTCCAGTTGAGTTTGTCCAGTTTTGGGTTGAAAGATAATATGTGCGGTAAAATTTTTTAAATATTGGTAAGCGGTGGTGAAATCAACTGGGGTACTAATGGCATCCAATTCACTCAATTCCATTAATAATGCCTGCCAACGTTCTAGAAGTTGGTACTCTAAACTATTTAAGCTTCGCTGCCCCGGCCAGTCTAATGCATTTAAAAGCTGAGCAAATTGTTGAGTCCATTGTTTAAAAGATTGCTGTAAGCCTCTGGTTTTTTGGGCTATAAGCGAAAAATTTCGCCAACGGTTGAGCCAGGTGTGATGTGGATAATCTGCCTGCCATTGATTAAATAAAGGATATAAGTCCGTTAAAGTGAATTCAAATTGCTGTAATTTACGGCAGGAAGCTTCGATGTGAGCTCCTATATAAAAATCGTATTCATTTTGACAAAGAAAGGCAGATTGCAGTAAATATCCTAGTTTTTCAAACTGAATTTTACGATGTGCAACCACTTCTAAGGATTCGAGTGCAATGCGAATCATGGCGAATTCATTCAGCCTCTGGCCGGCAGAGACATTGAATGAGTGGGGTGAAATGTTTTTTTTAAAAATATCGATAATTTTATGTCGATATTGGCTTAATTGCGGAACTATGCAGGCTATCCTTTTATCTGGATCATTATCCATTTCGGCTTTAGCCCATAATGCCATTTGTTTAAATTCCGATTCTGGATCTGCAAAAATGAGTCCTTGATGGATTATTGGATTGCTTTGCTGAGTTTTAGTCAAACAGCTTGGCCACTCCAATACCTCTGTATTTTGACGGATCAATAGCAATAACTGCGACCAAGCTGGGGGTATTTCATGGAAACCTGCTATCAGAAAAGTTTCCTGACAAGGGATAATTTTTTTTTCCAATAATAGTTGCAAGCGCTTAGGTAGTTCGGCGTAACTGATCCAGGAGTGAATTTGGCAATATTGATGAAATTGCTCAGCCCAAAGTTTAAATAATTCAACTTCTGCAATATTAAGGTGTTGATCCAGCTGTTCCCAAGAGATTTGCCAGTCGTGCATGAGGCGCCAAGCTTCTTGGGCCATTGAAACCGTACTATGGACATTCAATAGTGGGTAAGTTGATTTTTTGCTTTCCAGTATAATTTGCGACCAAATATATTGTTCTTGGAAATCCGATAATACCCGCTCAGGGCCAGAGGAATGAAAAATCCAAAGGTGTTGGAGCCATTGAGTAAATGGCATAATTCTCAAAGGGTCCCAAACTTTTTGTTGTTGGGATTGTTTGAGATCATATTGATAGGTTAAATAGGCAACCAGTCGACGGTTCGCGGTGAGAATCAATCGCTTAGGATTTAACAAAGACAAAAATTCATTATCCATGAAATTACTATCAGTTGCACACAGGTAAGAAGGATTATAACTTTTTGCATTGATTTTACCATCTCCGTAGTTTGAAATTTCTAAAAAAAAGTTTAAGTAATTGATTTTTATGATTATTATAAAGCTGTTTAAAATTAAAACAATTTGTTCTAAGTGCGCAGATTACCAGGGTAATTGAGAGATTTCTTAAGGATACTCACAAAGTTATCCACAGATTTTGTGAATAACTCCAAATCCATTTCAGACTTTATCGAGAGAATTCGCAAGGCCAGAAAAACAGGCTCAGTAGGAATTGACTTTACCCCGATGGGGTTTATAGCATATTCCCAATAAACGGATACGTAAAAATGACTAGTAGACAGTAGATAAGCAATATGCTAGATTGATAAAGGGTAGCGTTGCGAGCATTTTGAGGAGCGTGTTATGCTCTTTTTTGAATGATTTGCTATGCGTTTTTTTGTTTTTTTAAGAGAGTATAAACATGACAAATAAAATATATGTGGGTAATTTATCCTATCGTACTGCGGAAGACCAATTGTCCCAGCATTTTGCTAAATTTGGTCAAATTTCCAGCACGGTAATTGTTATCGATCGCGCTACGAATCGATCCAAAGGTTTTGGATTTATCACCTTTGAAAGTGAAAATGCCGCTCAACAAGCCGTTCAAGAAATGAATGGTAAAGAAATTGACGGTAGAACGGTTAAAGTCAGTATCGCCAAGCCCCCTAAAGAACGTGAAGCAGGTGGCGGCGGCAGACCTGGTGGCCGACCTGGCGGTGGATTCGGTGGTGGCCGTCGTGATGGTGGTCGTGGTCCTGGTGGTAATCGTGATCGTGGTGACCGCGGAGGCTATTAAAAGTTTCTCTTCAAGTCAAGTGATGATAAATTCCCTCCATTCGGAGGGAATTTTTTTATAATCCAGTAAAATAAAGTCGTGAGATGGAGGTTAACTCCTGCCTTAATATTGATCTATTCTTCTTTGGTTGGATTTGCTTTTGAAAAAATAACGCGAACTTCTAAACCAGAGCCTGTTTCGGGGGTGAGTAGCATAACCTCAGCATCGTGTAATTTAGCAATTTGTTGCACTATGCCTAAGCCTAAACCACTTCCTGTGGAGTTATTACCCACGATTCGATAAAAACGCTCAAAAACTCTTCCGCGTAATTCAGGCGCAATGCCAGGGCCATTATCGGTAATGATTAATATGACTTTATTGGCTATTTCTTTAATATTGATTTGGACTAAACCGCCTTCTGGTGTATAACGTATCGCGTTGTCAATTAAATTGCGGATTAGGATTCCGAGCGCGGTGGCGTTGCCATTAACAATCGCATTACTGTCTGGGGCTAAGAATTCCAATTCAATATTTTTTTGAATCGCCTCAGGCGCCTGCATGGCGGCGATATCAGTCACTTCTCTGGCTAATTTTACTGGCATAAAATCATGCATGCTGGCTTCAGGGACCATTCTACTCAAGGTTAAAAGCTGTTGAATCACGTGGTTGCTTCGATTAACTCCTTCTAAAATTTTATATATAACTTGACGATTGGATTCCGGGCATGATTTGAGAGCGGCCTGAGCTTGAGCGCTAATGGCGGCCAGGGGAGTTTTTAACTCATGCGCGGCATCACCAGTAAAACGTTTCTCACGTTCAAAAGCATTTTTTAAGCGTTCGAATAAATGGTTGAGGGCCTCTACTAATGGAGCTATCTCTGCTGGGACCGCTGTTAAATCAAACGGCTCTAGATAACTCGGTGCTCTATGACTGACTTCTTCGGTAACTCGTTTTAGTATGTGCAAGGCTTTGCCGACAATAAACCAAATCAGTATAGCTAAAAAAGGATAGCTTAATAGCATAATGTAGATAGAATCTTGAGTTAAACGATTCTCCAAGGCTTGTCGATAACTTGTGTGTTCAGCTACCATGAGTGTGTAATGGCTATGCGGGTCAGAGGTTGTGTAAACTCGCCAGCCCGTCTTATTAATAGTCACATCACTTAATCCAGGTGAGCCGTTTGTAAATGCTTCTAACGGTGCTCCCGGTGAGCGGAGCAATAAACGGTTACCATTCCATACTTGAAACTCGATTAAAAAATATTGATTCTCGGGGTTGACATTAGTGGCGGAGATGCTGCGGGGCGGGACTAATGGGGTAGCATACGGATTTCGACTCGAGATGATATTTCTTTGAATGGTATCTAAATCATTTTCTTGGATTTCCAGGCTCAGCAGCGATTGCATACTAACTGCTGTGTGGATTAATTGAGTGTCCAGTTGTTTTTGGATATCCTTATGGGATAAAACCAGATTGCCGATAATTGCAAGAGAGGTAATTAAAGTGACGCTTAAGAATAAATTAATTAATAAAAAGGTTCTTATAGACGGCGTCATTAATAAATACCTATTCTTTAGATATCATATAACCCACTCCTCGAATAGTCCTTATCAATTGAGTGCCAAAACGTTTGCGTAAATTGTGAATATGGACTTCCAAAGCGTTGCTGTCAATATTTTCGCCCCAACCATATAAGGTTTGATTGAGCTGTTCTCGAGATATGACCCGTCCAGTATTTTCCATCAGCTTTTGCAATAAAGCGAATTCGCGGCGAGAAATGGGAACGTCTTTTCCTGCATGAGAAACTGTGTGAGAAGCAGGGTCTAACTCAATATCTCCGTAAACAATCACAGGATTGGTGCGCGCTTTAGAGCGTCTTTGCAGAGCGCGCATACGAGCGCACAACTCATCTAAATCAAAAGGTTTTGTTAAATAATCATCTGCGCCGGCGTCCAAACCTTTTACCCGGTCTTCCACGGATTCGCGAGCCGTTAAAATAACGACTGGAATAGCAATGTGGCGTTCTCGAATACTTTTTAACAAATCTAAGCCGGACATTTTAGGTAAGCCTAAATCAAGAACTATCACATCAAAATCTTCTTGTGGTGTAGTCAATACCCGATGGGCGGAACGACCATCTTTGACCCAATCTACGGTATATCCATAATGACGCAGACCGGTACGGATGCCATCGCCTAACAATTCGTCATCTTCAACCAATAATATGCGCATATGAACCTCTCGTTAAAGCTTTAACTGAATCCTCCTTTATCATGGAGGAATAATAACCTGGAAAATGCTTTTTTTTTATAAAATAGGAGAGTAAAATCTTCTCAAATATACCTAGGGTCCTGTTTTTTTAAAAAAAAGTCATATAAACAGTATGATATCTAATAAGTGTTAAAATTGCAAGCGGAATTTTAATAATAGCTTAAGCTTTTCTTAAGAAAACAGTGGCGATATAGTTAACCACTAAAGCGAAAAGGTCATTTAAATGTTAGAATTTGAACAAACGCTATCTGCGCAAAACGTAATAGATCAAGTGATTGAATATGCTAAAACGAGCACAAACAGTGAAGGAATTGATTTAGCCTTGTTGGTGAAATTCATCCAATTGTATTACGTGCATTCGTCTATTGAAGATCTAAAAGACAAAAGCGTGGCTGATTTGTTTGGAGCTGCACTGACTCATTTTCAGCTAATGTTAAATCGAAAGCCGGGCCAGCTTATTGTGCGGACCTTGAACCCTACGTATGAAGGGCAGGGATGGCATGCCAAGCACTCTATTGTCTTTGTGGTGATAGAAGATATGCCATTTTTAGTTGATTCCATGCGCATGGAAATGAACCGGATGGGATTGACTTCCCATTTAATGATCCACATGGGAGGGATGCTAGCTGTCAGGGACCAAAATGGACGTCTTTTGGATATTTTGCCTTTTACTGAAACCCATACCCAAGGAATTTTAGAATCTCCTTTGTATATGGAAATTGACCGCCAAGCTGACCCCAAAATTTTAGTTCAAATTAAAGATAATCTCACTAAAGTCTTAAACGATGTCATCGCTACAGTTACCGATTGGCCGGCGATGCGGAAAAAAATGGAAGAAACCATCCAAATCCTCTCGGAAATTTCCAATCAAGACCCTGACCTGCATGAAAGCATCGCTTTTTTGAAATGGCTGTTAGAAGATCATTTTACGTTTTTAGGAATACGCGATTACGAACTGGTGGGGAAAGGGGAAGACAGCGCCTTGCATTTGGTTGCGGATTCAGGATTGGGTGTATTGAGGGATTGCACTGACAGCAAAGAATACCGTTATTTATCTGAAATGCCGGAAGAAGCGAGGCGTTTAACACTATCTAAAACCGTCTTGCTCTTATCGAAGACGAATACGCGTTCAACAGTACACCGGAACTCCTACACCGATTTTATCGGCGTGAGAATTTTTGATAAAAATGGTAATTTGAAATTAGAACGCCGAATAGTCGGTCTTTATACTTCCAGCGCTTATACGGGAAGCCCTAAAACAATCCCCTTGATTAGCAGAAAAGTCGCCGCAGTCATTAAGAAATCAGGGTTGCCCCCTCGTAGCCACGCGGGCAAAGATTTGCTTCATATTTTATCAACTTTGCCGCGTGATGATTTATTTCATGCTTCCGAAGATGAGCTTTACCAATTGAGCATGGGGATATTGCATTTGCAAGAACGCCGCAGCATCCGTCTCTTTGCTAGAAAAGACCCATTCAACCGCTATATCTCTTGTTTAGTGTACGTACCTCGGGAAAATTTTACGGCGGACTTAGTACAAGAAATGCAAGACATACTGCGTTTAGAACTTCAAGGTTTAGAAATTTCTTTCAGCACCCATTTCTCTTCATCCGTGTTAGTGAGAATTCATTATGTAGTGCGTATTGATGCGCGCAAACTTGTTCAATACGATTTAAAACAAATCGAACAAAAACTCGTGGAAGCAGGGCAATCCTGGCAAGATGGTTTCAAAGAAAGTCTAATAGAACATTTTGGTGAAGAGCGTGCAAATAAATTATTTTTGCAATATCGCAACGCTTTTCCAGCGGGTTACCGCGAAGAATATAAACCGAAAAATAGTTTATTCGATTTAGAACATATTGAAATGCTTTCCCCGGAAAATAAATTGGGAATGAGTTTTTATCGTCCCCTGGGCGCTTCTAAAGAAGAAATTCATTTTAAATTGTATAGTCAAAATAATAGTATCTCTTTATCAGACGCCCTGCCTATGTTGGAAAACATGGGATTGCGAGTGGAAAGCGAACAATCTTTTTGTATCACTCCTAAAAATAACGAAATATTTTGGATTAATGATTTTGGTATGATTTACTCTCATGAGCCTCAATTTGAAGTGGAGCAAGTCAGAGGTATTTTCCAACAGGCATTTAATAAAATTTGGCTAGGGGAGGCTGAAAACGATAATTTCAACCGATTAGTTTTAGAAGCGCAGTTGAGTTGGCGTGAAATTACCATTTTAAGAGCCTACTCGCGTTATTTTCGGCAAATCGGCTTCACATTTAGTCACGAGTATATTGGTCAAGCCTTAGTTAATAATCCGACTATTGCTCGATTATTGGTTGAATTATTCCACTATCGATTCGCTAACCACGATATTCAAAATCGTTCGGAAAAAATATCTAAAACAGAAGCAGATATCTTTAAACAATTGGACAATGTGGCCAGTTTGGATGAAGACCGCATTATGCGCCGTTATTTAAGTGTTATTACCGCCACTTTACGCACCAATTATTTTCAAACCGATGAATACGGACAAGTTAAAAGCTTTTTATCATTGAAATTAGACCCGGGTAAAATCCCTGATATGCCTTTGCCTTTGCCGCAATTTGAAATTTTTATCTACTCCACACGCTTTGAGGGAGTCCATTTAAGGTCGGGCAAAGTAGCGCGAGGTGGATTACGCTGGTCAGATCGAAGAGAAGATTTTCGTACTGAAGTGCTGGGTTTAATGAAAGCTCAGCGGGTTAAAAATGCGTTGATTGTGCCCACTGGCGCCAAGGGCGGCTTTGTTGCTAAAAAATTACCTTCAGACGGCAGCCGGGAAGCGATCCTTGAAGAGGGGATTGCGTGTTATCGAGAATATATCCAAGGTTTGTTGGATATTACCGATAATTTAGAGGGCAGTGAAATTATCCCCCCGCCCGATTGCGTTTGTTACGACGAACCGGATCCTTACTTAGTCGTGGCTGCGGATAAAGGCACTGCCAGTTTCTCCGATATTGCGAATGCTGTCGCTATCGCTAAAAATTATTGGTTAGGAGATGCTTTTGCTTCGGGTGGATCCACCGGTTATGATCATAAAAAGATTGGCATCACTGCCCGTGGCGCTTGGGTTTCAGCGCGGCGTCAATTCCAAGAATTGGGAATTAATATCGATACGACTGAAATCACGGTTACGGGTATCGGCGACATGAGCGGAGACGTGTTCGGAAACGGCATGTTATTGTCTCCTTATCTCAAATTAGTTGCCGCATTCAACCACCAGCATATATTTTTAGATCCTAATCCAGACCCTCAAACCAGTTTTCTGGAAAGAAAACGTTTGTTCAATCTGCCCCGTTCTACTTGGGCCGATTATAACCGCGATTTAATTTCAGTAGGGGGTGGGGTGTTTTCACGTTCTTTGAAATCCATCACTCTATCACCGCAGGTTAAAAAATGCTTAGGGATAGAAAAAGATTCGCTGATTCCCACCGACTTAATCCGCGCCATTTTAAAAGCTCCGGTTGATTTAATTTGGAATGGAGGTATCGGCACTTATATCAAAGCCAGTCACGAATCTCATCTAGACACAGGAGATAGAAGCAATGACGCTGTGCGAGTCAATGGCAACGAATTAAATGCCAGGGTGGTGTGTGAAGGTGGAAATTTAGGCTGTACTCAGTTAGGGCGTATTGAATACGAACTCAATGGCGGTAAGATCAATACTGATTTCGTAGATAATTCAGGAGGAGTGGATTGTTCCGACCATGAAGTCAATATCAAAATTTTACTCAATCAAGTGGTTGCCGCTGGAAACTTGACCCAACACGATAGAAATGCGCTTTTGGCGAAAATGACTGATGAAGTTGCAGATCTGGTTCTACAAGATAATTATCAGCAAAATAGGGCATTGAGCTGGTTGGCGGCTTGGTCTAAATATCACATTAGTTTATATATAAGCCATATTACGGCCCAGGAAATGTCCGGTAAATTGGATAGAGATTTAGAATTTTTGCCCAGTAATAAAGAATTATTGCAAAGAAAAATGTCTGGGTTAGGACTTACCAAGCCGGAAATGGCCATTTTAATGGCTTATAGTAAAATTACTTTAAAAGAACAAATTATACAATCGGAATTACCCGAAGATCCTTATTTAGCAGATTACATCAAAGAACTTTTTCCGATCCCTTTACGTAAAGATTATAGTGAAGTAATGTCAGACCATAGGCTGAAACGGGAACTTATCGCAACACAATTGTGTAATCGTCTCGTTGCTGATATGGGAGTCACTTTTGTATTCCAGATGCAGGACGAAACCGCCGCTTCTATTCCCATGATCGTGCGGGCTTACACGGCTGCTCGTGCCATATTCCACATGGGTGAATTTTATATAGACATTGAATCTTTGGATTACAAAATAGATGCGCAGGTGCAGTATCAAATTAATGAAGAAGCGGTTACCGTCGTGCGCCGGGCGGCACGCTGGTTATTACGCAATCGCTCCCAAGGGATTGATATACCCACGGTTATAAAAGATTTTGCAGATCCCATAGTTTATTTATTTAGACGTTTGCCCAAATATGTGCTTGGGGATGACAAAATTAGCTTGGAGTCGCGGCGCGATCAATTGATTGCTACTAATGTGCCGCCAGAAATTGCTTTGCGAGTGTCTTGTGCTGAATTAATGTACCATGCTTTAAATATTATTGAGCTTTCACAACAAGAAAAAATAGAAATTAAATACGTTGCTCAAGTGTATTTTATTTTATTAGACCGGTTAAAGCTGGTATGGTTTCGTCAGCAAATCAATGCGTATGTTGGAGGAGATAGTTATTGGGTATTCCTAGCAAAATCCTCTTATAAAGCAGAGTTGGAGATTCTGCAGCGCCATCTCACTCAACGTGTGCTCAAACAAATCAATACGGAAAATGACATTTCTGAACAAGTGGATACTTGGTTGGATCACCGCGCTGATTTTATGGAGCGGTGGCGCAATATTCTAACGGATTTACGCACTATTGGTGTAAAAGAATTCGCCATTATTTCAGTCGCCATCCACGAATTAGGCAAATTAGCAGGAGAGTTTCATTTATGAAAAAACCGTTGCCAATCTGTTTGTTGTTATTAAGGGCCGGGATATTTATCGTAATGCTGATCTGGGCAATTGATAAATTTATTCGCCCAGGAGCAGAAGCAGGCATGTATCATCGCGCTTATCATCTGCCAGTGTTACCGGCGATGGCGATTTACTCTATCGGCGCCTTTCAAATCCTTTTGGCGACAACTTTTGTAATTGGTTTGCAACGTACCCTAACGACGGGATTGGTATTGTTAGGAATGTTAATTTACACTATCGCTTCATATCGTTTATATTTGCCGCCATTCCAAGGAGATAATTTATTATTTTTTGCAGCGTGGCCTATGTTGGCGGTATGCGTGTCTTTGTATTTATTACGCAAACAAGATACGTTACTCGCACTAACTTAGGAGTTCCTATGCAAGATTGTATTTTTTGCAAAATCGCCCGTGCTGAAATTTCAGTGAATTTACTTTATCAGGACGAAACGGTGATTGCTTTCCCGGATATCAATCCCAAAGCGCCACAACATGTTTTAATTATTCCCAAGCGTCATATTGCTACTTTAAATGATTTAGGTGACAAAGAAGAAGATACGGTTTTGGTGGGTCATATTCTGCAAGTCGCTAAGCAATTAGCCAATCAATTAGGCGTTGCTGAAAGCGGATACCGGGTTTTGATGAATTGCAATGAAGGCGGAGGTCAAGCTGTTTTTCACATTCATTTGCATTTATTGGGTGGTCGTACCATGCAATGGCCACCAGGTTGATAAAAATTATGTCTGAAATCCTTGAACAAACCCAGCAAACTCTAACTGGTGAAGCTTTAATCTATCAAATACTAAAAAATTTAGGAGAAAACCCTCAGCGTGAAGGCCTAAAAGACACGCCCCATCGCGCTTGGAAGGCGTTACAGTTTTTAACAAAAGGTTATGAAGAGGATATTGCTTTCTTAGTGAATGGAGCGGTATTTGAATCGGCTATGGATGAAATGGTGATTGTCAAAGACATTGAGCTTTATTCTTTATGTGAACATCATTTACTGCCTTTTACGGGGAAATGCCATATCGCTTATATTCCTAACGGTAAAATTTTAGGATTATCAAAGTTTGCACGGATTGTGGATATGTTTGCCCGCCGTTTACAAGTTCAAGAAAATTTAACTCAACAGATCGCCAATACAATTTTGGCGGTCACCCAGGCTAAAGGCGTGGGGGTTATTATTGAAGCTCAGCATTTTTGTATGATGATGCGAGGAGTTGAAAAGCAAAATTCCAGTATGACGACATCTGTGATGTTAGGCTTATTTCGCAGTAGTGATCGCACTCGCAGTGAATTTTTGAGTTTAGTTCATGCTAAAAAATAAATATTCATTTCATTCCATTTGAATAGTCAAATTGTAAAAAAATTCAAGACATTGCGCATTGGCTAAAGCTTCGCTGGGAGTAACAGCTCGATGATTAATGATTTTTTTCACCAAACTTTCCATTAATTTACCATTGTGAGTCCTTGGTAGGGCTGGAGCTTGGATGACTTTGGCAGGAACATGATGAGGAGAGGTATTTTGGCGTATCAGCGTTTTGACCTCACTAATTAATTTTTCGTTTAATATTTGCTGTGGCGCTAAGACGACAAATAGAATAATTTTCTCACCTGTTGCAGTTACGTATCCTGTAGCAAGGCAGTCTAGAATTTCTGGAAATTTTTCGACTTGTTGGTAAATTTCCGCAGTCCCGATTCGCACTCCACCGGGATTCAAAGTTGAATCCGAGCGGCCAAAAATAATAAGACCACCGTGTGGCGTTCGTTGTGCATAATCGCCATGAGTCCAAACGCCTGGAAAGGTCTGAAAATATGCCTGTTGATATTTCTCACCATGAGGATCATTCCAAAAATAAATTGGCATGGAAGGAAACGGGGTGGCGCAGACGAGTTCTCCTTTGGCATTTTTAATTTCTTGGCCCTGATCATTATAAATCCGCACGTCCATCCCTAAGCCCAAGCATTGTAATTCACCTCGGTAGACCGGAAGAATAGGATTACCTAGAGCAAAACAAGAGATAATGTCACTGCCGCCGGAAATCGAAGATAAGCACAAATCGGTTTTTACTTGTTGATAAATATAATCAAATGTTTCCGGTAATAACGGCGAACCGGTGCTGAGTATAGTTCGTAGCGTAGTGAATCGATGGTTTTTTTTGGGTGTCAAGCCAAAGCTCTGTGCATTTTCAAAGATTTTGGCTCCGGCGCCGAACACGCTAATCTCATATTCATCGATTAAATCAAATAAAGCTGTTTTTTGCGGATAAAAAGGACTCCCTTCGTAAAGCACCACGCTGGACCCTACTGCTAAACTGCTGATGGACCAATGCCACATCATCCAAGCGCAGGTAGAATAAAAACAGATTGTATCTTCCCGTTTCAGATCGGTGTGTAGACGCAATTCTTTTAAATGTTGTAATAAAGTGCCGCCGGCGCCGTGCACCATGCACTTGGGTTTGCCGGTGGTTCCCGAAGAATACAAAATATAAAGCGGGTGATCGAAAGGCAATTGTTCAAAGTTTAAGTCAATGTGGGGGTTATTAACGCATTCTTGCCATTTTGGCGTGCCAATGACTATTGTATCTTGCAAGCTGGGTAATTTTTGCTGTAATTGACTGATTTCTTCGGAATGATGGAAGGTTTTCCCTCCATAAGTATGGTGCAATGAAGTGAATAAAATCTTTGGTTCAATTTGCCCAAAACGATCGATTAATCCTTGAAGACCAAAATCCATTGAACACGCAGTCCAGATTGCGCCGATGCTGGCGCTGGCCAGCATCGCGATGACGGTTTCCGGTGAGTTAGGCAACCATCCTGCTACCCGGTCTTTGGGCTTCACTCCTATCTGTCGCAACCAATTTGCTAAAGAACTGACTTGTTGATATAAGTCGGCATAAGAATAAATTTCTTTTATTCCTGTTTCGCTGCGGTAAATTACGGCGGGTTTAGTATCGCGGTAACGTAGTAAATTTTCGGCAAAATTAAGCTTGACGCCGGGAAACCAGCGTGTTTCTGACATGCGTGGTGCGGGAATAAAAACCGGGTTCTCCGTTTTTTTCCCTATAACCTGGGTAAACTCCCATATCGAATGCCAGAATTTAGCGGTATTTTGGATGGACCATTCATGTAGGGCAAAGTAGTCTTGTAATTTAAGTTGATATTGACTATTAACGTGTTCTAGATAACGTGTCATTTGTGAATGACGGATGACCTCCTGGCTGGGCCGCCACAACATCGGTTGTTGGGTACTTTCCATAAAAATAACATCCCTTTCTGGCTAATCTTTTGATCCCGGAGACCTTAATTTTATCATTGATAATGCTTCCACACAAAATTGCCGTCAAGAATGGAGGGATTTGATTATATTTGGTAGGAATGCTATCTTATTGGCCTATTTTAGGCACGTAGCTCAGTGGTAGAGCATCACCTTGACATGGTGGTGGTCGGTGGTTCGATCCCACTCGTGCCTAACGGGTTTTCAGCAGGGGCTTGAACGAGAGCAAAAAAACGTTGGCCATTGCCTATTCCTTGCGGAAATTCAAAATCTTTCCCTTTTTACTCAATCAGAACACCCAATGATTTGCAATACAGTAAAATCATGATATGTTGAAAATAGACAATCTAATTCATAGGAGATGATATGGTCGAGACGGTAAAAAAACTTTATCGGTCAAAAAACAATAAATTAATCAGTGGAGTATGCGCAGGGATAGCAGAATATTTTAAAATAGACCCGACTATAGTCAGGCTTATTTATATTTTGTTAACAATATTTACCGCTGTGGCGCCATTTGTCATTCTCTACTTAATTATGTGGATTATTGTTCCTGAACCTCCTGATTTTATTGATAACGTCAATAAAGGGCCTCCCACAGGCCCATGAGCAGTAGGATCCTGAACTCCATCGCCCATCATTCAGTGATTTTGGGATTTCCCTTCACAAAAAATACTAGAGGGCTCAATAATATTGCAATAACAACGACAATAGATTAAAGTAAAACCCCCGGTTCGGTTGGTTTTCAATCGCCGAAAATTTGGGATATATTGTAAATAGTCTTGATCTTGGCGGGAATGAAACCCCATCAATAACCACCTCTTTTTACCGGCAGAGATTTATTAAAATGGTGCGGATAACATTAACAGATGGCAACTTTAAGGACTTTCCAGGTCCCGTGACGGCTAAGGCAGTGGCGGAATCTATCGGAGCTGGTTTAGCCAAGGCAGCTTTAGCAGCGCAAGTGAATCAAAAACTAGTGGATTTATCCTATCTTATTAATGAAGACGCTAATTTGAAAATTATTACGGTTAAAGACCCTGCCGGATTGGAGATCATCCGTCATTCTACCGCTCATCTTTTAGCCCATGCCGTCAAACACTTGTATCCTCAAGCCCAAGTCACTATTGGCCCCGTCATTGAAGACGGTTTTTATTACGATTTTGCAGTTGATGACCATTTTACCCTCGCCGATCTGGAAGCTATTGAAAATAAAATGCATGAGCTGATCAAAGCCGATATTAGCGTGCATCAAAGAATTTTGACTCGAGAAGAAGCCATAAAAATTTTTACTCAATTAGGCGAACATTATAAAGTGGAGATTATTGAGGGAATTCCTTCCGATCAAACCATTACCGCTTATCAACAAGATGATTTTATTGATTTATGCCGCGGACCACACATCCCCCGCACGGGTCAGTTAGGAGCCTTTAAATTGACCAAAGTCTCAGGGGCTTATTGGCGTGGGGATTCCAACAATGAAATGCTTCAACGTATTTACGGCACTGCCTGGGCAGACCAAAAAGCCCTCAAAGAATATTTGCATCGTATCGAAGAGGCAGAGAAACGCGATCATCGTCTCATCGCCAAAAAGATGGATTTATTTCATATCCAACCTGAAGCTCCCGGAATGATTTTTTGGCACCCAAATGGTTGGGCAATGATCCGAGTTGTGCGCGAATATATACGTGAAAAGCTGCGCCAATTTGGCTACGAAGAAGTCAACACCCCGCAATTGGTGGACGTGTCTTTATGGGCGCAGTCCGGTCATTTGGAAAAATTTAGAGACGATTTATTCCTCTCAGAATCTGAAAATCGTCAATTTGCCATTAAACCCATGAGTTGCCCCTGTCATGTTCAAATTTTCAAACAAGGCGTGAAAAGCTATCGTGATCTACCCATTCGCATGGCGGAATTTGGGCATTGTCACCGCAATGAAGCTTCGGGTACCTTGCATGGTTTAATGCGAGTCCGTGGCTTTGTGCAAGACGACGCTCACATTTTTTGCACCCCAGCGCAAATACAAGCAGAATCCGCCGCATTTATCCAACAATTACGGCAAGTGTATGCCGAGCTTGGGTTTACAGAAATCGTTTATAAATTATCAACCCGGCCAGAAAAGCGCATAGGCAATGATGCTGAATGGGACCTTGCCGAAAAAGCCTTAGCAGACGCCCTTGATGCGGCTGGCGTGGAATGGCAGTATTCGCCAGGAGAAGGGGGATTTTATGCCCCCAAAATTGAGTTTTCCTTAAAAGATTGCCTGGGCCGGACTTGGCAGTGCGGCACGCTCCAAGTTGATTTCTTTCTAGGCGCTCGCTTAGGCGCCCACTATATTGCCGAGGATGGCTCCAAGCAGACCCCGGTGATGCTTCATCGCGCCATTTTAGGGTCCATGGAACGCTTCATTGGCATTTTATTAGAGCATTATGCCGAGGGTTTGCCGGTATGGCTCGCGCCAATTCAAGCGGTAATCATGAATATTACTGACCGGCAAACCGATTTTGCCTACGAAATCAGAGATTTTTTACGAAATCAAGACGTTAGAGCCATTTTAGACTTGCGTAATGAGAAAATTGGCTTTAAAATTCGTGAACACACTATTGCTCGTGTTCCGTACCAATTTGTCATTGGTGATCGGGAAGTGGCAGAGAGAACTATTTCTGTCCGCCGCTTAGGGCAAGAAGGAACAGTAACAATTAAATTAGATGAACTAATGAATCAATTAAGTTTTTTTCGGGAGACGAGCCATTAGCGAAAAAAAAACGCGAGTGAATCAACAGATTCACACACCTCAAGTGCGTTTAATAGACGAAGAGGGTAATCAAGTAGGAGTAGTGAGTATTCGGGAAGCGTTATATGCTGCCGAGCGTGCCAGCCTAGACCTTGTGGAAATATCTCCCAATACCGAGCCGCCAGTGTGCCGAATCATGGATTATGGGAAATACCGATTCGAAAAAGGCAAAAAGCAAGCTGCGCAAAAGAAAAAACAACGTAGGATTCAAGTCAAGGAAGTTAAATTCCGCCCCGTGACGGATATCGGAGATTACCAGGTAAAAGTACGGAAAATTATTGAATTTTTAGAGCGCGGAGATAAGGTAAAGATTAGTTTGCGTTTCCGCGGTCGCGAAATGCAACACAGAGAATTAGGAATGGGGTTATTAACTCGTATTAGAGGGGATTTGCCTACCGGCTTAGTGGTGGAACAAGAGCCTCGAGTTGAAGGCCGTCAAATGGGTATGGTGGTCTCGTTGGGGAAACAAGAACCTAAACCAGCAAAAAAAGAGCAAAAAGCGGAATAAATAAACGCTTTTAATTTACGATGCTGTTGTTTAGGATAAATACAAATAAGAGGTTATTTTTTATGCCGAAAATTAAATCAAATCGCGGAGCAGTAAAGCGCTTCCGCCGCACGGGTTGCGGCGCCATTAAACGTCGCAGCGCCTTTCGAAATCATATTTTAACTAAGAAAGCACCTAAACGAAAAAATCAGTTGGCCCGTTCTGCTTATGTGCATGAACGAGACCTCGATAACATTGATAAATTATTGAGCTAATCGGAGAAAAATATGCCCAGAGTGAAAAGAGGTGTGCAGGCACGTGCCCGCCACAAAAAAGTATTAAATGAAGCCAAAGGCTATTACGGTGCACGCAGTCGAATTTATCGTACTGCCAAACAAGCCGTTATTAAAGCGGCTCAATACGCTTATCGAGACCGTCGACAAAATAAACGCCAATTTCGCGCGTTGTGGATTGTCCGTATCAACGCGGGTGCGCGCATACATGGTCTGTCTTATAGCCGTTTGATGAATGGCCTGAAAAAAGCCAATATTAATATTGATCGAAAAATTTTGGCAGACCTGGCATTAAATGATGCTACCGCTTTCGCCCAATTAGCGCGTACCGCCCAAAAAGCGTTGCAATAAGCTCGTTTATCATGCAAAAAGACCTCGCCGCATTATTAGATGAGGCCAAAGCCGCAATTGCTAAGGCAACTGAACCGGAAGCAGTTGAGCAATTGCGGATTCATTACCTCGGAAAAAAAGGTCAGTTAACGGCTTTATTAAAATCCGTATCGGATTTGCCAGTGGCGGACCGCCCAAAAATGGGTAAAATTATCAATCAAGCCAAACTCGAGTTACAGGATGCCTTATCAAAACAAGAAATCGTTTTGCAAGAGCAAGTCCTTAAACGGAAATTACAGGAAGAAAAAGTAGATATTACCCTCCCTGGAAGAGGTCAGCTTTTGGGTTCTCTTCATCCAGTCACGCAAGTGCGCTTGCGTGTCATTGAGTTATTTACGGCGATGGGTTTTAGCGTGGCTGACGGGCCCGAGATTGAAGACGACTACCATAACTTTGAAGCGTTGAATATACCCAGTCATCATCCTGCGCGTGATAGCCACGATACCTTCTTCTTTCCAAACAAATTATTGTTGAGAACACACACTTCCAATGTTCAGATACGAACCATGGAACAACGTCAACCACCGCTTAGAGTCATTACTTTAGGAAGAGTTTATCGCTGTGATTACGACCAAACCCACACCCCCATGTTCCATCAGTTAGAAGGATTGGTAGTCGATACCGAATGCAACATGGGACATCTGAAAGCCGTATTGCAAGATTTTTTAGAAAAATTTTTTGAAAAACAATTGGAGTTTCGCTTTCGTCCCAGTTTTTTTCCTTTTACCGAACCCTCCGCTGAAGTCGATATTCGCAAAATCGACGGAGGATGGTTGGAGATCTTGGGATGCGGTATGGTGCATCCTCAAGTTTTGAGGAATGTCGGAATTGATCCGGACAAATACACGGGGTTTGCATTTGGTTTAGGTCTAGATCGTTTAGCGATGTTAAAATACGCTATTCCCGATTTACGCCTACTATTCGAGAACGATCTACGTCTATTAACCCAATTTTAACAAACCGACTATGAAATTTAGCACCAAATGGCTTCAAGAAAATTTAGATAAATCAGTGGATTCAGAGAGTTTGGCCTCTGCCTTGATTATGGGTGGATTAGAAGTGGAGTCTTTACAGCCTGCCTCTGGTCAATTTAGTGGTGTAATAATAGGACTAATTGAAAGCGAATCTCAACATCCCGATGCAGCCCGTTTACACTGCTGTCGAGTGAATATCAGCAACAACGAAATACTCCCTATCGTATGTGGAGGTGTGAATGTTCGTCCAGGCTTAAAAGTCGCCGTGGCTACCGTAGGCGCTCAACTTCCAGGAAATATCCATATTAAAGCCACTCAATTACGCGGACAGCCTTCTCAAGGCATGATCTGTTCTGCCCAAGAATTGGGTTTAGGAGAAGCTGACGCAGGACATATTCTGGAGTTGCCTGCTGATGCGCCAATAGGTCAAAATCTGCGTGATTATTTGAATTTAAATGATGAAATCATGGATTTGGCTATTCCTCCCAATCGTGGTGATTGTTTAAGTATCAATGGCTTAGCGCGAGAAGTTGCTGCATTACTTAAGATTAATGCCATAAGTGCAAATGTTTCTCAGGTTAAAGCGACAATACCGGATACGTTAACCGTGGAAGTCACCGCCGCCGATCGCTGTCCACGTTATTTAGGACGGGTGATACGCCAAATCCGCCGGCCAGCGCAAACTCCTATGTGGATGGTGGAACGGCTGCGCCGCAGTGGTATGCGCAGCATCCATCCGGTGGTAGACGTGACAAATTATGTCATGCTGGAATTGGGCCAGCCTTTACATGCGTTTGATTTAAAAAATATTCAACAAGGGATCGAAGTGAGATTAGCTAAACCGGGTGAGAAAATCACTTTGTTGGATACAAAATCACTTACTTTGACCAGTAATGATCTCATTATTGCGGATCATCACCAAGCGCTGGCCTTAGCTGGCATTATGGGTGGCGCAGCCTCAGGAGTCAGTGAGCAGACAGAAGACCTGTTTTTAGAAAGCGCTTTCTTCATTCCCATACCGTTAAGCTTAAGCGCCAGACACCATAATTTACAAACCGATGCCTCTTATCGATTTGCTCGAGGAGTCGATAGCTGCTTGCCTCGAAAGGCTTTAGAAAGAGCAACACAATTGTTGTTAGAAATTACTGGCGGTCAAGCAGGTCCTATAATCGAAGTTGAGCAAACGGATGCTTTGATGCAACAACACATTATTTCATTAAGGAAGCCACAAATTTCTCGCATCTTAGGACTGGATTTCACCAATCAGCAGGTGGAAGCTATTTTGCGAGCTTTGGGTATGAATTTTAGTCAAAGTAAGGAAAATGCCTGGGAAGTTCAAGCGCCCAGTTATCGTTTCGACATTAATTCAGAAATTGATTTAATAGAAGAATTGGGACGTTTGCGTGGTTACCATCTCATTCCTTTGCAAACGTTAACTTCCCCCATGAGTATACCTCCTCATTCAGGAGCAAAGATTCCACTTAAACGGATTTTTGATTTACTGATTGATCGTGGGTACAGCGAAGCCATTACCTATAGCTTTGTCAATCCTCGTTGGCAAGAGTGGTTAGACCCTGACCATAAACCGCTACATTTAGCCAATCCGATTTCCACTGAAATGAGTGTAATGCGTACCAGTTTATGGCCTGGTTTACTGCAAGCACTTCAATACAATCAAAATCGTCAAATTTCTCAAGTGCGTCTGTTTGAAACAGGTTTATGTTTCTTCCCTCCTATGGAAGAGCCGTTGCAAATTATGATGTTAGCAGGTGTGGTTAGCGGCCCAGCTTATTCAGAACAATGGGGTATAGAGTCGAGAGCATTAGATTTCTTTGATATTAAAGCGGATGTGGAAGCTCTCTTGGGACTAACTAAAAAATGCCATTTTTCTTGGGAAAAAGCGATGTCCCCCATATTGCATCCAGGTCAAAGCGCTCAACTTATGAGCAATAACGTAGTCGTGGGTCGCGTAGGGGCATTGCATCCTGCCATTATCGAGAAATGCCAATTATCAGGCCCAATTTACGTTTTTGAATTGAAGTATGACATTATAAGTGAATCGCAAATACCTAATTTTAAAAATATTTCTAAATTTCCGGGCGTGCGTCGTGACATTGCCATCATTTTAGAGCAGAATATATCCGCAGGTGATGTGGAAAAATTTATTGTCGACAAAGCTGGAAAACTTTTGCAGAATGTGCAAATATTTGATGTCTATCAAGGGCACAATATTGAGAAAGGCTATAAAAGCATTGCATTAGGATTAACATTTCAAGATGCAACCCGCACTTTAAAGGATGAGGAAATTCAAGAAGTTGTTGAAAAAATGATTAACAACTTAGAAGAAAAGTTTAACGCAAAATTGAGGATGTGAACATGGCGGCGCTCACCAAAGCAGATTTAGCAGAGCATTTGTTTAATGTGATGGGATTAAACAAACGTGAAGCAAAAGAGTTGATAGAATTATTTTTTGAAGAGATCCGGCAATCTTTGGAGCATGGAGAGTCGGTTAAATTGTCAGGATTTGGCAATTTTAATTTACGTGATAAAAAACAACGACCTGGTCGTAATCCTAAAACGGGCGAAGAAATTCCAATCACAGCCCGTCGAGTGGTTACTTTCCATGCTGGACATAAGCTTCGTTCAAAGGTAGAACATTATGCTGGTTCAGAAACGCAAGGTGGGGCTGACCAAAAGTGATCAGTTGCCTGAAATACCTGAAAAGCTTTACTTCACTATAGGTGAAGTGGCTTATTTGTGCCAATTAAAGCCGCATGTATTACGTTATTGGGAACAAGAGTTTGAACAACTCAGTCCCTCAAAACGTCGTGGCAATCGGCGTTATTATCAGAGAGCGGAAGTGCTTTTAGTGCGTAAAATCCGGGAATTACTTTATGAGCGGGGTTTTACTATTGAAGGTGCTAGACAGTTATTGATAGAGCCGTCTGTTGATGCAAAAACAAACGGCAGTGGACAGGCTAGTATAGTGATTCGTCAAGCCATTCAAGAGTTAGAAGCATTAGCTGACGAGTTGGAAACTTTGTAATCATTTTCGGGGCGTGGCGCAGCCTGGTAGCGCGCTTGCTTGGGGTGCAAGAGGTCGCAGGTTCAAATCCTGTCGTCCCGAAACAATAAAACTTCATGGTAAACCAGCACGCAATGCGTGGCGTGAAGGTCTTTTTTTTGTTTTAAATTTCCTATTGATTATTGTGAAAATCATGATACATTTAAGCGCTGTCCTTATCCTGAGTTTGAAAGGGGGGAAGTGTGGACAAAAAATTATTAGATATTTTAGCTTGTCCTTTGTGTAAAGGGCGTTTAGTATTTGAGCCTATTCAACAAGAATTAATTTGCCGTATTGATAAATTGGCTTATCCGATTCGGGATGACATCCCTATTATGTTAATTGATGAAGCACGGCGCTTAACGGATCAGGAGGTGGTCTGATGGAGTTTCGAGTAATTATTCCGGCTCGCTTCGATTCAACTCGAATGCCGGGTAAAGTTTTGGTTGATATCAAAGGCAAAACGATGTTGCAGCACGTTTATGAGCGCGCCATGGAAAGTGGTGCAGATAGTGTGGTCATTGCCACTGATAATCCTAAAGTCAGCAAAACGGCTCAGGGGTTCGGAGCGAAAGTTTGCATGACTTCGTCGGATCACCAATCCGGCACTGAACGTATTGCCGAAGCGGCATTGGCGCTAGATTATGCGCCTGATGAAATTATTGTTAATGTACAAGCTGATCAACCTTTTATTCTCCCCCAAGCCATTCGACAAGTGGCGGAAGATTTAGAAAAACACGACAATGTTAAAATCAGTTCTCTTTGTGAACGCATCACTCAAGGGGCGGATTTGTTTAATTCTGCCGTGGTTAAAGTCGTTTTAAACTGGCGGAATTACGCCATTTATTTCAGTCGTGCGCCCATTCCTTGGGATATTGAACAATTCCAAAATCCTGAAAAATTGGAGGTAAGTGATCAGCACTATAAACACATTGGTTTATATGCTTATCGAGCCAATTTTTTACAAGAGTATATAGAGTGGCCTGCTTCTCCCTTGGAAAAAATGGAATCTTTAGAGCAATTGCGCATACTTTGGAATGGCAGTCGAATGCACATGGTGATTTCCAAAGAACGCATGCCACCTGAAGTTAATACTCCGGAAGATTTACAAAAAATTCTTCAATATGCTAGCTAACTCCGGTAAAAGGGAGGTCCTAGGGAGAATCGCTATTCTCCCTGGTTAAATTTTGGGAATCGCAGGATGCGCTATAACATTCCTCATTTTATCAATGGCAAAGAAGTTAAATCGGATAATTTACCTCAGAATCCGGCTAATTACATTTATTCTGATAGAAGCGATAAATTAACCGGTTCCAGTTTTTCAGAAAGCTCCACTTGTTCGATTTTATTAAACCGATTAGAGATTTTTTTAGAAGTGAGATGCACTTGTTCAACATCTTGCTGGGCCTTTTGAATATGTTTAGCCAAATTGTCCATGCGATCTTCAAAGCGCGAAAAATCTTTGGCCAGTGCGCTTAGATGTTGTTGGATTAAATGAACTTGTTTACGCGTAGCCGCATCTTTTAATACGGCTTTTGCGGTGGTTAATACCGCCATCATGGTGGTAGGCGAAACCATCCATACCTTATGGCGGTATGCCAATTCTACTAAATCAGGAAAATGGGCGTGTATTTCGGCAAAAATTGCTTCTGCGGGAATGAACATGACCGCTCCATCCGTCGTTTCGGGAGGCGATATGTATTTTTCGGCAATATCTTCGATATGCCGGCGGATATCCAAGCGAAATTGTTGCTCGATTTGTCGCTTATTCGTTTCAGATAAATCCGGCGCTTGCATTAACCGATAACTTTCCAAAGGAAATTTAGCGTCGATGGCAATATTTTCTGAGGGAGAGGGCAGGATCAGTAGACAATCCACTCGTTTACCATTACTTAAGCTATGTTGTAAGGAAAAATGATTTTCCGGGATTAGATTTCTAATTAAATTAGCTAATTGCACCTCACCAAATGCGCCACGTGAGCGTTTATCCACCAAAATTTCTTTTAGATTGACAACACTGCTCGACAATTCAGTGATTTTTTTTTGAGCTTCGTCAATGATAATTAAACGTTTCATCACATCGGCAAAAGTGGCAGTGGATTTTTCAAAACCACTGGCTAATTGCCTATCCACTTCACTGCTAATTTGCCGCAAATGCAGGCTGACTTCCTGAGTCAATTCTTTCATGCGATGGCTTAAGTGATCGGTATTTTGATTGAGATTGAGGTTGATTTGGTTTCTTACTTCTTGGAAGGCCTTTTGTAAACTTTCTTGAAGAAGGCTTAAGCTTTGGATTTGGTGTTGATCAAATTTTTGTCTTTGTTCATACTGCTCTTTTTCCTGATTCTTCAACATCTGTTGAATTTCTTGGCGCTGTAAATTAACTTGTTGCCAGAGTTCCTGAGCGGAATGGTGCTGTTGTTGCTGTGATTTAAATTTTTCACGGCAATAAAAGGCGAATAGCGCCACAGCTAGAGTAGGGAAAAACGCGCTGATCAACATCGCTAGCATAAAATTCCTAAGAGAAAATGAAAATAAACGTCATTTTAATCAGATATATTGGTTTTGACTATACCGGGCATAATGCTGATTTTGAGCTTACGACCGATGTTGAGTATACTTATTCCTTTGAAATTAAAATGTGAAGAGTAAGCATGATTAAAAATAAGGTATTGATTATTACTTTTCTGCTTTTGTTAAGCAGTTTTTGTAATTTACCCGCCTGGGCTGAAAGCCGTTACAGCCCGGAAGCGATAAAAGAATCTTTTACTCATAAAAACCCCCATATCAAATATAAAAAAGGGGTGTTCAAGATAGGCAACACCAGAAATAATGTGCTTAAAGCATTTGGCTCACCAAACGGCAGCGATTTTAAAAATGGGAAGATTCAAGATGTTTATATTTTTTTAGGTGACGGTTCTAAGTATGTGAATCCTTCCCCACGGGCTCGCAATATCGCTTTGGCTTGGGTCACCATGGGTACTTCCGTGGTGATAAGACAAGCCCGGCTGGCGGAACAGCGCACCCATTTAATCATTTATCACGTTTACTACGATCGATTGAATAAAATTGTCAATGTGGATGTGACTTCAGGGGCTGCTTTCAAAAATCCGTCGAAACCGCATTAAGGAGTGACATGGATATTGTGCAATTAACCCGGGCCGCCGGTTATATCGGATTAACCGCCATCATTTTTTCGGAAACCGGTTTATTTGTGGGTTTCTTTTTGCCCGGAGACAGTCTTTTATTTGCCGCAGGATTATTGGCTTCACAGCAAGTTTTTAATATTTTTATACTCACTCCGCTACTCATTACCGCCGCTATTTTGGGTTATGCGCTCGCTTATTGGTACGGCGACAAAATTGGGCATTGGTTACTGCGCCGACCTGATTCCGTTTGGTTTAAAAAACGTTACCTGCTGGACGCACATGAATTCTACGAGAAACATGGAGGGAAAGCTCTGGTAATCGGTCGATTAATGCCCATTGTGCGTACCTTTTTACCCATTGTAGCGGGAATGGCGGAGATGACACATCGCCGTTTCGCTTTTTATAATATTGTCGGCGGTTGTTTGTGGTGCGGAGGAATTTGCATTGCTGGCTATTATTTGGGATCCACGGTACCCAATATTGATAAATATATTTTACCTTTAATCTTAATTATCATGATCATTTCCATTTTACCACCATTATTTCATGTGGTAAAAAAAAGATATTGTTCAAAATCAGACCGCTAATCTCACTGAGCCGCTATGGCAAAGATGTTTATGTTGATTTTCATCAATCAAAATCAGCTCTCCCCGTGCTGAAATCCCTTTGGCGATACCGGTCAGACTGCTTTGTGGAGTGCGGAGTACAATTTTTTTATCATAAAACCAATCTAGCATTCGCCATTCTTCTTGAAAGGGTGAAAGTCCTTCATCGTTAAACTGGACCAAAGCCAGTATTAATTGATTTAATAACATGCCGGCAAAGCGGTTTCGATTGACAACCTGTCCTAGTATTTGCTCCAAACTAATCCAGGGTTGATCAATTAATCCACTGTCGGGAGCATGGCAAATATTGAGACCGATTCCAATAATGCAGTTTTGTTTTCCAGTGGCAAGAGTGAAAGATTCGACTAAAATACCGGCTAATTTTTTTCCATCCACGTAGACGTCGTTAGGCCATTTAAGAGTGAGTTTCGATGCCGCGGCCCCCAAACCATACATCATCAAAGTCCGTGCAGTGGCTATAGCTACCACCAGGCTTAACCCCATTATATCCAAAGCAGTTTTGGAAAACTGCCACATTAACGAGAAATATATCTGGCCTCGAGGAGAATGCCAACTCTTGCCATGCTGACCTTTTCCTGCGCTTTGACGTTCAGCAAAACAAGCAATGGGTTCGGCTCGTTGAGTTCTCAACAAGTAATCATTAGTAGAATCCACATTTTCTAAAATAATCAATTCCTTAAGAAGATTTTGTGCATAATTCCCAAGCTCGGCTCGGATGCGTTGATGCTGCAAGGGTTCCATAGGATTTCAGTCATCCTCATAATATGATACAATTAATGTTTTTTACTTAATTAAAATCAAAATAGGTTAACAATGTCAGTTCAAATTCGCAACGTTGCTATCATTGCCCACGTCGATCATGGAAAAACCACTTTAGTGGACCAATTATTGAGGCAGTCGGGCGCTTTTGCTGATCGAACCGCTCTCGTGGAAAGGGTCATGGACTCGAATGATTTAGAAAAAGAAAGAGGCATCACCATCTTAGCAAAAAATACGGCCATTTCATGGCGGAACTCCAGAATCAATATTGTAGATACTCCTGGTCATGCCGATTTCGGTGGCGAAGTTGAGCGCATACTGTCTATGGTGGATTCGGTTTTATTGTTAGTGGATGCCGTGGATGGGCCTATGCCACAAACGCGCTTCGTAACCCAAAAGGCTTTTTCCTGGGGTTTAAAACCCATCGTGGTAGTGAATAAAATTGACCGACCCGGTGCCAGGCCGCACTGGGTAATTGATCAAATATTCGATTTATTTGTGCGTTTAGGCGCCACTGACGAACAATTGGATTTTCCTGTCATTTACGCTTCGGCTTTGCAGGGTTTCGCCATGCGTGACTTAGAAAAGCCCGAAAAAGACATGCATTCTTTATTGGATATGATCTTGGAAGTGGTCCCTCCACCAAAAGTAGACGCCGCAGGTCCCTTTCAAATGCAAATTAGCGCGCTCGATTATTCCAGTTACGTAGGTGCGATTGGTATTGGGCGCATCTCGCGAGGACGCATCAAAACTAACACACCGGTGACCATCATCGATGCTGAGGGTAAAACACGAGCGGGTAGAGTATTGCAAGTGTTAGGGTTCATGGGGTTAAAACGCGAAGAAGTGCCTGTCGCAGAAGCCGGAGACATCATCGCCGTTACGGGGATCAGTAATATCCATATTTCTGACACGCTGTGTGATCCGAACAAAGTTGAGCCGCTCCCAGCCTTAATTGTCGATGAACCCACCGTCAGCATGACCTTCCAAGTCAATGACTCGCCTTTTGCTGGCCGGGAAGGAAAATTTGTCACCAGCCGTCAAATCAGTGATCGTTTAGATAGAGAATTAATTTCCAATGTGGCTTTGCGAGTGAAGCCGGGGGTGGATTCCGATCAATTTATTGTCTCTGGAAGAGGAGAGTTGCACTTAGGTATTTTAATTGAAAATATGCGCCGGGAAGGCTACGAATTAGCCGTTTCACGTCCCGCCGTTATCATCAAGGTGATCGATGGTATGGAAAGTGAACCTTATGAACAATTGGTGGTGGACGTAGAAGAAAATCATCAAGGGACCATTATGCAGCAATTAGCTGAACGGCGAGGGCAGATACAGGACATGTCGCCGGATGGTAAAGGCCGAGTCCGTTTAACTTATATTATTCCCACCCGTGGGCTTATTGGATTTCATGCTCAATTTTTGATGATGACTTCCGGCTCTGGCGTTATGTATCACGTTTTTGACCATTATGGCCCAGTCGTGACCGTGCCGATTCAACATCGTAATAGAGGGGTGCTAATCGCTAATGGCCCAGGGAAAGCTACTGCATTTTCTTTGTTTAATTTACAAGAACGAGGCCAATTATTTATTGGGCCTCAAGTCGAAGTTTACGAAGGGATGATTATTGGTATCCATTCCAGAGAAAATGATTTAGTGGTGAACCCGACTAAAGCCAAACAGCTCACTAATATTCGAGCTGCCGGTTCTGATGAGAATATTATCTTAACGCCTCCTATCCGCCAATCTCTTGAACAAGCGTTGGCTTTTATCAACGATGACGAGCTGGTGGAAATCACTCCTATCAACATTCGTTTGCGCAAAAAATTTCTCAAAGAAAACGAACGCAAACGCGGTGGAAAGATTTAATCACTGCGAGGATTTGGAGCAAATTAAAGTGCAGGGATCGTTAACGATAAATCTGAGCCAGCTTAGAGTAGGGGGCATGGCTCAGATGTTGGCAGATAAAATAACCCGTTTTAACCAATTTTTCCAAATCCACCCCGGTTTCAATATTTAAGCCATTGAGCATATACACCACATCTTCAGTCGCCACATTTCCTGTGGCATTGCGGGCATAAGGACATCCCCCCAAACCTGCCACAGAGCTATCAATGATATGTATCCCGTACTCTAAGCTAACGTAAATATTGGCCAGTGCTTGACCGTACGTATCGTGGAAATGCACTGCCGTTTTCTCTATTGGAATTTCTTTCAGTACCACATCCATCAATCTTTTTACGCTGCCGGCATTGCCAATACCAATGGTGTCACCCAAAGAAATTTGAGCGCATCCCAGATCAATTAATTGCTTGGCCACAGCCGCTGTTTTTTGGGGTTCCACGGAACCTTCATAAGGGCAGGCAATCACGCAGGAGATATAGCCGCGCACCGGAATTCGGTGTTGCTCAGCCAGGCGGATCACCTCTTGAATTCTTTGTATGCTTTCTTTAAGTGAACAATTGGCATTTTTTTTAGAAAAAGTTTCTGTGGTGGCGGTAAAGATCGATATTTCTCGCACCCCTGCTTCGATAGCCAATTCCATGCCTTTAACATTGGGAACTAAAGCCGGATAACTGATTCCAGGTCTCCTCTGTAAGCCTTGAATCACTTCAGTATGATCCGCCATAGCCGGAACCCATTTGGGTGAAACAAAGCTCGTGCTTTCAATGACTTGTAAGCCTGAATCAGCCAGTCGGTGGATAAATTCTATTTTTACAGCAGTCGGCGTCACGACAGCTTCGTTTTGCAAGCCGTCTCTGGGGCTGACTTCGACAAGAGTCACTTTACTTGGTAAAGTCATAAATTCACTCTCCTAGCATTCATCATAATCCTTTTTAACGAAATTTACACCCCGTAATAAATGTATAAAAATTTGACAGAATATAAAGTGATGCTATCTTTAAAACTAGATTTACCAAATTTTTAAAAGGATGTACGTATGAAAAATTTAAAGAGCGATAAACTAAAAAAAGGCATGATACTTGCGACTGCCGGTATTATTGCATTGAGTGTGTTCGTAGGCCAAACTTTTGCACAAGACAATACCAGCCCTGGCACAACCACCACTTCAACTCCGGCGCCTTCAGATCAAAATCCAAATAATGTCGACCTTTCTAAAACGACTATAGATGAAATATTGGTCAGCGATACCCCGAATAAACAGGGTTATGTGTTACAAAATTCAAAAACCAAAATTCCCGCCAGTGCAGAGAAAATTTATGCCACCGTTCAAATAGGCCACGCTGTTTCTAATATGAAGGTGATGGCAACCTTGATTTATGATCAAGATGGATCACAAATCGGGCCGGTCGGCGCGACTATTGATACGACAGCGGATACAACTATGGTGCCCTTTTCATTTACCACCACTACTCCACCATGGTTAAAAGGAAATTATACCGTACAAGTATCTATCGGTAATAACTCGACCAAAGAATACCATTTCACCGTGGAATAATTAATAAGTGCTGGCTTGGGAGCGGAAAGGCATCGCCTTTTCAACCCAATGCTGGGATTTGCGAATGATTTCCTGAGGGTCCATTTCGGTGAATTCCCCTTTATTTAACAATTGTTTCCCTGCCACCCAAACATCGCTGACTTGTAAGCGATTGACAGCATAGGCCAAATGCGAAATAGGATTATAAACAGGCTGGGTCAAGTAAGAACTTAAATCAACGCTGATAATATCCGCAACTTTACCTGACTCCAATGAGCCAATTTCGTGGTCCAAACCAAACGCTTTGGCGCCCTGGATCGTGGCCATCTGCAAAGCTTGATAAGCAGGAAGAGCGGTGGGAGAGCGACTCAAACCTTTACATAACAACGCGGCAGTCTGCAATTCTCCAAACATATCCAAATCGTTATTGCTGCCAGCCCCATCCGTGCCAATCGCCACGTTAACTCCCGCAGAAAGCAACTCATGGATAGGAGCGAATCCGCTGGCTAATTTTAAATTGGATTCAGGACAATGAACGATAGACATGCCGCTAGCCGCCACCAGTTCAATTTCTTGAGGTGTCAATTGGGTCATGTGTATCCCAATCAGTTTAGGTGAAATAAGTCCCAATTCATTCAGCCATTCTATTGGCCTTTTACCATATTTAGCCAGGCTTTCATCTATTTCAGCTTGAGTTTCGTGCAAATGCAGATGAATAGGAATATTAAATTGTTCAGATAAATTTTTAATTTTTTTAAAAGCCTCGGGCGTCACCATATAAGGGCTGTGTGGCCCTAATGACCAACTGATCCGTGGATCTGGAGTGGAGGCGTTTAGCGTATTTTCTGCTTTAGCAAAATATTCCGCTTCGTTCTTGCCCCAAACAGTGGGAACATTGCCAATCCATAGGGCAATATTAGCGCGCACCCCCGTTTCTTTCACCACTTTAGCAGCAGTGTCGTGGAAGAAAAAGTGATCGCAAAAACAAGTTACTCCGCCACGCAAAAGTTCTAGGATAGCCATATACATAAAGTCTGCGACGGATTCTGGATTTAGGATAAGGCCTTCCGCAGGCCAGATATGATTTTTCAGCCAGTCCATCAAAGGCAAATCGTCAGCTAATCCGCGAAATAAGTTACAAGGAGTATGAGCGTGGGCATTAACCAAGCCGGGCATAATCACGTGATCGTGGCGTTGTAATTCTTGAGCGGCACGCCATTGTTGTTTTGCAATGCCAGTGGGGAGGATGCCCACAATACGTTCACCGGCAATGGCAATGGAGTGATTTTCTAACACCGCAGGGTCGGCAGACATGGGTAAAATCCAGCGCGCATGAATGATCATGTCGATGTTTTGCTGATTCTTCATAAATGGCATGCCTCGCTCTTACTTGGGAATTGCTGTATACTACGAATTTTGCAATTTTAAGTAAAGTGGAGCTTCATTATTATGGAAAAAATTTGGATTTTAGTCGCTAACGCCAGTCGTGCGGCTCTATATGGATATACTCCGAGCAATACCAAGCCCAGCCTTCCTATCCTAGGTGAGTTTGAACATCCAGAGAGCCGGAAGCCGGATCGAGATTTGGTTTCTGATCGCTTGGGTGAGTATCAAAGTTCTGGGGGTCACGGCGACTTTGCAGAACCCACGGACCCTCATAAACACGAAGCTGAATTGTTTGCACGTGAATTGTGCGCTAAATTGGAAGAGGGTTGGAATAATCACCAATTTCAAGAATTAATACTCATTGCCGCTCCGCCATTTCTCGGTTTTATGAGAAATGGTATTAATCATCGTTCATTGAAAAATGCGCCAATTAAAGAAATTCAAAAGGACTATACCTTGGAAAAGCCACATTCTTTGATCAAAATATTGGATTTAAAATAAGGCCCTTCTGTGATAACAACTTGAATTGTGTTAAAATAAACTCCATATGACTCAACTCGCCAAAGAAATTACCTCCATTACTATCGAAGACGAACTTAAGCAGTCTTATTTAGACTATGCCATGAGTGTAATTGTAGGCCGGGCTCTGCCGGATGTGCGAGATGGCTTAAAACCCGTACATAGACGGGTGTTATTTGCCATGGGCGAATTAGGTAATGACTGGAATAAACCTTACAAAAAATCCGCTCGTATCGTGGGGGATGTGATAGGTAAATACCACCCTCACGGTGACACGGCGGTGTATGACACTATCGTTCGTATGGCCCAGCCTTTTAGCCTGCGATATTTATTAGTCGATGGTCAGGGTAATTTCGGGTCAGTCGATGGTGACGCTCCTGCCGCTATGCGTTACACCGAAATCCGTATGTCCCAATTTGCGCATACTCTATTGGCCGATTTGGACAAAGAGACGGTAGATTTTTCCCCCAATTACGATGGTTCCGAACAAATCCCTATCGTATTGCCCACCCGAGCGCCGAATTTATTAATTAATGGATCTTCCGGTATTGCCGTGGGCATGGCCACCAATATCCCCCCGCATAATTTAAATGAAATCATCGATGCCTGCTTAGCCTTGGTAGACAATCCCGATTTAGAATTATCCGATTTGATGCGTTATGTTCCCGGCCCGGATTTTCCCACCGCAGGTATCATTAACGGCAGGGCTGGCATAGTGCAAGCCTATAAAACGGGCAGAGGGCGCATTTTTTTGCGCGCTAAAGCCGAAATAGAAATGGAAGATTCAGGCGGCAAGGCTTCCATCATCGTCCATGAATTACCCTACCAAGTGAATAAAGCTCGATTGTTGGAACGAATCGGCGAAATGGTCAGAGATAAAGAAATTGAAGGCATCACGGCTTTACGCGATGAATCCGATAAAGAAGGTATGCGCATGGTCATTGAAGTGCGCCGTGGAGACCAGCCCGAGGTTGTCCTAAATAATTTATATAAACACACCCAGCTTCAAGTGGTATTTGGCATTAACATGGTGGCTTTGGATAATGGTCAACCTAAGCTACTCAATCTTAAGCAGCTGCTCAATGCCTTTTTACAACATCGTCGTGAAGTAGTCACTCGCCGCACCATTTATGAATTGCGGAAAGCTCGCGACCGAGCTCATATTTTAGAAGGATTGGCAGTGGCCCTGACCAACATCGATCCCGTCATTGCTTTAATTAAATCCTCCAAAAATTCGATCGAAGCCAAAGAAGCTTTAATTCAACGAGACTGGGCCGCTGGCAGTGTGATTCAACTACTGAATCGAAGCGGCTCAGAGCAAACCCGTCCCGAAACGCTTGGCGCCGAATTTGGATTACAGGATCAAATTTACCGCTTATCTCCCGTCCAGGCCCAAGCCATTTTAGATTTGCGTTTGCACCGCCTCACCGGCTTAGAGCAAGAAAAAATTTATGCTGAATATCAAGAAATCATCATAGCCATAGGGGATTTCATTAAAATTTTATCTGACCCTGATGAATTGCATCGCGTCATACACGATGAGTTAGCACAAGTAAAAGAACAGTTTGGTGATACTCGCCGTACTGTGATTTTAGATAATCACGAAGATTTAACCCATGAAGATTTGATTGTTGAACAAGATTTAGTCGTGACATTATCCCAAGAGGGCTACATTAAGTCGCAATCTTTAGATAGTTACGAAGCACAACACCGCGGCGGACGTGGAAAAGCCGCAACGGCCGTCAAAGATCAAGATTTTATTAAAAATATTTTGGTGGCCAATTCCCATGACACCATTTTGTGTTTTTCTACACAAGGCAAAGTATATAGCTTAAGGGTATTCGAAGTTCCTGAAGGAGGGCGCGCCTCACGGGGCAGACCAGTGGTCAATTTATTACCTTTGGCAAAAGATGAACAAATTTCAACTATTTTGCCGGTGAAAAAATTTGAGGCCGAGCATTTTGTTTTTATGGCTACCCAACAAGGTTTGGTAAAAAAAGTGGCCTTAAGCGATTTTGCCAAAGTGCGTAATGGCGGTAAAGTAGCTTTGGAATTAAACGATGGGGATTGCTTAATCGGCGCCGGTATCACCCACGGGCAATGTGAAGTTATGCTGGTTAGTGATGAAGGTAAGGCCATTCGTTTCCCTGAAGCGACCGTGAGACCAATGGGCCGGACTGCCCGAGGAATTCGAGGGATGAAGCTTCAAAGAGATCAAAAAGTCATGACTTTGATTATAGTGGATGAACAATGCACTTTATTGACGGCAACGGCCAACGGTTATGGCCAACGCACCTGCCTTGAAGATTACCGCTCGATTGGACGCGGTGGTCAAGGGGTTCGCGCCATCCAGGTGAATGAACGCAATGGCAAAGTGGTGGCTGCTACTCAAGTTCGCGACGACGATGAGGTATTATTGATCAGCGATCAAGGGACCTTGGTGCGTATTCGTGTCGCTGAAGTGTCTGTCCTAGGCCGTAATACACAGGGCGTGCGCCTCATCAATCTTAATTCAGCTGAACAATTAGTGGGCATTGAATCCGTCCGTGGGGTCATAGAATAAGAAATGTTTGTTCAATCCTTCTCGGAATTTTTGCCTATTTCTAACGAGAGAATGGCGATTTTCACTGCCAATGCCTGGCCGTCTGCGTTAAAAATATCTATCCTGGAGATGGCTAATGTCAATTTATAATTTCAGTGCGGGCCCCTCCATGGTTTCCGCTGAAGTCTTGAAACAAGCCCATGCTGAGTTTTTCAATTGGCGTGGTTTAGGGGTTTCGGTGATGGAAGTTTCCCACCGAGGCCGTGATTTTCTCAATTTAATAGAAGAAATTGAACAAGATTGTCGCGAACTTTTCAATTTGCCATCCAATTATCGAATTTTATTTCTTAGTGGGGGTGCTCGAGGTCAATTCGCAGCAGTCCCCTTAAACTTAGCGGCTCAAAATCACCAAACTGCTTATGTGATTACCGGTTTGTGGGGGAAAATGGCGGCTGAAGAAGCGAAACGCTATTCTTCAGTCCAGATCGTTGCCGATGCCAGCGATACTCAATATACCCAAATTCCTGTTCTGCCAGACTGGTTGGATTTTAGACAATCCGCTTATTTACATTACACTGATAATGAAACAGTACACGGGGTAGAGTTTCCCCAACCCCCGGATAGCGGTGAGGTTCCTTTAATTTGCGATATGAGTTCTAGCATATTTTCCCGGCCACTCGACATCAATCGTTTCGGTCTTATTTACGCGGGTGCTCAAAAAAATATAGGCATTGCCGGAGTGACTTTAGTCATTATCCGTGATGATTTAGTTTCCAGGACGGCTTCCTCTGTCACGCCCTCTATTTTCAATTATGCGCTGCAAGTAAAAAATAATTCTCTCTATAACACCCCACCGGTATATCCTTGGTATATGGCAGGGTTAACGCTGAAGTGGTTAAAAACGCAAGGCGGTTTAGCGGCGATCCAACAACGTAATCAACGTAAAAGTGAGAAATTATACCGCTTTATAGATCAAAGCCAGATTTATTCAAATCCTGTCGCTTTGGCCTGTCGCTCACGCATGAATGTGATATTTTTTCTCCCAGACCCACAGAAAGAACAGCTTTTTGCGCAAGAGGCTGCCAAAGCCGGCTTAATCGGATTAAAAGGGCATAGCAGCTTAGGAGGTATTCGCGCCAGTCTATATAACGCCATGCCGGAAAGTGGAGTCGATGCGCTCATTGAATTTATGCAAGCTTTCCAAAACAGGGTAAGCTCATAAATTTTTATAAAAATTGTGAATGAAAGCTCCAACATAAAATCCATTAAAATTTAATTCCCTCTTAAGGATTATCCATTAAAATGAATAATTTATTGATTTAGGAGGAGAGATTTGGAGCAGGCGATTGAAATTAAAGCCCGTATTTTATTTGAGAAGATCAATAATCCTTCTGCGCAGCTTCAACGTAAATACAATACTATCCCTAACATTATTGCCTCGCAAATTCTGGTTGAAAATCCAACGTTTCGCGCCAAACTACCCGCTAAAAAATTTAAACGTTTATACAAAAATACCTTGTTAAAATCTTTATTACAGGTATTGGCGATAGCGGCTAAAGGCAAACACTCTCTTAGCACCCCCGGTATGCCGCGCTTGCTGATACTCTGTCTAGATGAACACAATTATGAATTAATAGAAAACACTGCTTTGACTAAAGGGACTTACATACGCCATAGCAGTTTAGTGCAGGTCAAATTAAACCAAAATTTTCATTTTGACTCTATCATCGCCACCATTATCCATGAGCTGACACACTTTGCTACTTATGAAGTGTTTAAAAATCATAGCCGGCCTTATTACTTGGAAGATGAAAAAACTCAAAAATGGTGTGAGCGGGTGCTGACTGCCACCCAAAATCGTTTACAAGCTCATGCACCTAATTTGAGTTTAGAAACACCGGAGAATCAAATACTGTTCCAGTTGTTGCAACAAGTATTTGAAAACTATCCTCCTGAAAACAGACATTCGGAGATTATTGTCAGAATTCCCCAGATTGCCGCATTAGCTGGAGAAAAATCAACCTTAAAGTGGCTACAACAATTCCCGGAGTTGCTTGATTTCTATTTAAATCACTTTGTTGCTTGCCTTGAGTCGTATTTAAAAGATATCAAATATTTGATTTAATGTGGCTATGTTCGATGAAAATTCAGTCCCCGTTATCGCCATAGATGGTCCCAGTGGTTGTGGAAAGGGCACTATTGCTCAAAAGCTAGCTAATCATTTACATTGGCATTGGTTAGACAGTGGAGCATTATACCGTATAATAGCTTGGGCGGTTTTATATTATCAGATCCCGCCCACACACGATGAAGAGGTTGACCGCTTACTTTCTCGATTGAAAATCACTTTTTCTGCGCAAAGCGATGAAACCAGCGCCGTCATGCTATGCGATGGCCATGACGTGAGTAATGTCATCCGCACCGAAGCCTGCGCCAAAATGGCCTCGGAATTGGCCATTAAGCCTTTTCTGCGCCAAGCTCTCCTACAAAGACAGCGCGATTTACGCCAACCTCCTGGTTTAGTGGCGGATGGACGTGACATGGGTACTGTAGTTTTTCCCAACGCCATAATAAAAATATTTCTTACCGCCAGCGCCGACGTGAGAGCGCAAAGAAGATATAATCAATTACTTAAACTGGGTATAAAAGCTGATTTCCATCAAATTAACATGGATTTAATCTCCCGAGATGAACGCGACCGTAAACGGGAGGTATCACCTTTGCAAGCGGGGGGAGATGCGGTAGTGATCGACACCGATTATCTGAGTGTGGATCAGGTATTTAAGAAAATTTTAGATTTATTATAAAGATAGAATGCGCTTTGTCTTACGATATAAAGGTGTATTTAAATTGAGATGATTTACCCCGAAATGGGGTGAGTAATTTGACTTTAAATGGAAACAGTGCTATTTTCTCCAGATTTAGGGTCCTCTGAATAGAGGTTAAATTAAAATTAACCCATATTTCAATTGAAATATGGTCTCCATAGGTAGGTATCTGTCTATATGAAGAACGAAAATTTCGCCGAATTGTTTGAAGAAAGTATTGCTAAACTCGATTTACGTCCTGGCAGTTTGGTGAGAGCTAAAGTAATTGCTTTAAATCCGGGTCAAGTCGTCGTCAATGCAGGTTTAAAATCCGATGCAATTATCCCTGCCAATGAATTCTCCGACGAAGATGTCGCAGTAGGCGACAGCATCGATGTTGTCATTGAAAGTGTTGAAAATGGCTTTGGCGAAACTCGTTTATCTCGTGAAAAAGCCCGCCGCGCCCGCACATGGCTGGAATTAGAAAAAGCCTATCAAGGTGGTGAGCCCATTAGTGGTTCGATTATTGAACGGGTGAAAGGCGGATTTACCGTAGAAATTGATTCAGTCCGCGCATTCTTGCCAGGATCTTTAGTTGATGTGAAACCCGTGCGCGATCCAGGGTATTTAGAAGGCAAAACCCTTGAGTTTAAGATTATCAAAATGGATCAAAAGCGCAATAACGTGGTTTTATCCCGACGCGCAATTTTAGAACGCGAAACCAGCGCTGAAAGAGAAGCCCGCTTAGACGAATTGCAAGAAGGTCAAGAAGTGATCGGTATTGTTAAAAATATCACCGATTACGGCGCTTTCTTGGATTTAGGCGGTATTGATGGTCTGTTACACGTGACCGACATATCTTGGAAGCGAGTCAAACATCCTAGCGAAGTATTGAAAGTAGGTGAAGAGCATCGAGTCAAAATATTAAAATTTGACCGTGACAAGAATCGAATCTCTTTGGGTATGAAACAATTGATGGAAGATCCCTGGAGAAATATTGCCCGCCGATATCCCAAAAATGCCCGTATATTCGGCGTGGTCAGCAATATTACCGATTATGGTTGTTTCGTCGAATTAGAAGAAGGCGTGGAAGGTTTAGTACACATGACGGAAATGGATTGGACTAATAAAAATATCCATCCCAGCAAAGTTGTCCAATTAGGCGATGAAGTAGAAGTGATGGTGCTGGAAGTGGATGAAGACCGCCGCCGTATTTCTTTAGGCATCAAACAATGCAAAGCCAATCCATGGCAAGAATTTGCCGACAAGCATCAAAAAGGTGAAAAAGTTCGTGGGAAAATCCGTTCGATCACCGATTTCGGTATCTTTGTAGGCTTGGAGGGTGACATTGACGGCTTAATCCACCTGTCTGACATCTCTTGGAATGAACCCGGAGATCAAGCTGTCCGTAAATACAGCAAAGGCGAAGAAGTGGACGCCGTTATTTTGGCCATCGACCCCGACCGTGAGCGAATTTCGCTTAGTATCCGCCAGCTTGAAGAAGACCCGGTCACCGAATTTATGGAAGGCCAGGATAAAAACGGTTCTTTTGAAGCCACCGTAACAGCCGTTGAAGCGAAGCGTGCGACAGTGCAATTAGCCGATCAAGTGTTTGGTCAATTACGGATTAGCGAATACAGCTACCAAAGAATTGAAGATTTACGTGAAGAACTGAAAGAAGGCGATAAGATCGAAGTGAAAGTCATTAGTGTTGACCGTAAAAGTCGCCAACTCCAGGTTTCACACAAGGCCACTCTATCCAAACCGGCCACTAAGAGCTCGATGGGAGTGGAGTCTACCAAAACCACTTTGGGTGATTTGCTAAAAGAACAAATGAAAAATAAGGAAGGCGACGAATCTTCTGAATAAATAATAAGCAGTGCGCCGGGAGATCCCGTCCCGGCAAAGGATAAACATTGTGGTCATTAGAGCGTTACATCTCTTACTTTTGCCGATTGCAGCCACCTTTGGTTGGTATGTCGGCAAGCGTGACCGAGGTGCAGCGTCTCAAGTGTCTAATCAATTGCGCAGAGATTATTTTCAAGGTTTAAGCTATTTAATTAATGATCAGTCCGACCAAGCCGTGGATGTTTTCATTAAGTTATCGGAAGTGGATAGCGACACCGCAGAAATCCACTTAGCTTTGGGTTATTTATTTCGGCAACGGGGTGAGGTGGATCGTGCTATCCGCATCCATCAAAACCTATTAGCCAGGTCGGAATTAGATAAAAAATACCATGTGCAAGCTTTGTTCGCGTTAGGGCAAGATTATTTCCGTGCAGGGGTGCTAGACCGCGCCGAGCAAATATTTTTAGAATTGGCTGCCTTGCAAGAGGATTGGAATGAAGAACGCCAAAACAGTCTCAATTTTCTATTGCGAATTTATCAACAAGAAAAAGCTTGGCTGAAAGCAATCGACATTACCCGCAAAATCGCTTCTCACACCCATGAGCCGACCGCGGCTGTGATGGCGCAATTTTATTGTGAATTAGCTGAACAAGAAGCGGGAAAGGGGCAAATCGCAAGCGCATTAGAGCATCTTCACCAAGCCATCAGCACCGACCCGAATTGCGTGCGAGCCAATTTAATAGCGGGGCGCTTGGCCTACCAAACGCAACATTATGCCGAAGCAATCCGTCACTACCAAAATGTTCGGTTTCAAGACGTTTGCTTTATCCCAGAAATTATTACACCGCTGTGCCAATGTTATCGGGCTTTAAATAAAGAAGAAGAATTAGTGGAATATTTGCAAGCGTGTTTGAAGGAATTTCCCAACCTCTTTTTAGTTTTGACCATTGCGAATTATTTGCAAAACTTAAAAGGCGAAAAATTAGCCATTGAATTTATTGCTCAGCACATTAAAAATGATCCATCCTTACGCGGTTTATATCAATTGATCAGCTCTTATTTACAAACTTCGCAGGACCAACCGAATATCAAATTAACTTTATTGCAAGGCATTATTCAACAATTGGCGGAAAATAAATCCATATACCGTTGCGTCCACTGTGGTTTTTCAGCGCCGCTTTTATGTTGGAGTTGCCCCAGTTGTCACCAATGGACTACCATTAGACCTATTAAAAATTTTGCTGCCCGGACGGTTTAAATGTATACAAATTCTCAAATCATTGTTGCGTTAGATCATGCTTCTGATGAAGAAGCGTTAAGTTTTTTATCTCAATTGGATCCTCATTTATGTCGAATTAAAATTGGCAGCATTTTATTTACTCATTATGGTCCGCCACTCTTAGAAAAAATAATGAAACAGGGTTTTAGTATTTTTTTGGATTTAAAGTTTCATGACATCCCTCAAACCGTCGCCGCTGCTTGCCGTTTCGCTGGAGAATTAGGCGTGTGGATGGTGAATGTGCATGTCAGCGGTGGCTTAGCCATGATGGAGGCCGCGCGTGAAGCGTTACAGGCTTTTCCCGGGGCCCATAGGCCCTTGTTGATTGGTGTTACGGTATTGACCAGTTTAGATGATGCTGACTTGTCTGCCATTGGATTTCGTAATCCGGCTTCTGAAACGGTATTAAATTTAGCGCATTTGGCTAAGCAGGGAAGATTAGACGGAATAGTCTGTTCGGCTCAAGAAATTAATTTAATTCGAAATCAGATTAGCGATAATTTTTTGCTAGTCACCCCTGGGATACGTCTTGCTGAAGAGGCTCATTTTGACCAAAAACGAGTCATGGCGCCTCAAGCGGCTTTAGCCGCCGGGGCGGACTATATTGTAATAGGCCGCTCAATCACCCAAGCTCGTAATCCCAAGCAAATCTTAAAGAACCTGACGCAACAAGGCTGAAATCCCGGTATTGTGCGCTTACCTTTATTTAATTAATCTAAGTTGGTAATCCCCGCCATTGCAAAACTTAGAAAGAGGAAACTTTTATGAAAAAACAACAAGCATCGCTCGGCATTTTATTTCTAGCCAGCAGTGTGGCGTTTGCAAACCCCTCACCCAGCACGGTTAATATTAACAAAGCAGACCAGCAAACCTTAGCCGCCGTGCCAGGGATAGGAAAACACAAAGCAGACGCCATAGTCGAATACCGTCAAAGCCACGGGTCTTTTAAAGACATTCATGACTTAACTAAAGTCAAAGGAATTAATGAAAAAAAATTGGAAAATATTTTAAAACACAACAGCACACAACTCAGTGTGTGAGGTTAAGAAAAGGCTATTTCTCTCCCTGTAACGAGAGAGAAATAGTCAATTAAAAACGATATTTGTTATCTCACGGGGCCCCTTGAATAGGGAATTTGTGATAACACGTTGAATAACCTCTTTTTTAATGGTGGTCTTCGAGTCGGGCCAAATAAAGCTTGTGAAGGATTTTGTTGAGTGAATGCTGGTAGGTCGCAAATTGTTAAAATTGTGTTAAATGTGTTGGAGTCTGACCTTAAATATACGGGAGCTTTATTTTTAAAATTCAATTTTAAATCATCAGTGACCATTGCCATTCTAATTCTATTGCAATTTGTGTTTGAAACTGTAATAGGGATTAATATACTGGTAGATTTAAAAGTTATTGTTGTCAGATTTTTATTTGTTTTTACATATAAAATTTTTTGATCCAACGTTGGAGGGAAATTTTTGCATACGCAAATCTTTTCGTAACTTTTGACAAAATCAGGGAGTGGTATCTTAAAATCTGGCAATGTCCTAATGTCTATGTTAATTTTCGGAGTTACAAAGCTTGTAACATCTAACTGTTTAGTTAACTCAGGGAGACGATTAAAAAACTTAATTGTATTAACCAAATCGGAAAAGTGGGGAATGGCTTTACCTTCTTGATCCAGTGTAAGGGGAATTATTATCGCCGTAGAAATTTTATCATCCTCTGCAAAGCATTTAGCTTCATTTTGCGGATATTTACGCATTGCTTTTAGAAAAAAATTTTTGGAATCCGAAGTAGGAAATATCATAACTAGTTCGGAATTTACACCGACTCTTTTCATTATAGTTATTTTAGGTTCATTATCTTCAATACTACTCGTATTCGTAATAGGTTCTCTCATGGAGTTCTCCTTTAATAAAACAATTAACTGAAGTTTTCTAACAAAGTCGGATGATATTACGAAAAGACCGAAAAGTCCAATATGTATTTTTATCATCACCTGTGGAAGCCACTAAAGAGTATGTTAAAATGTAGCCATGAAAATTATTGGAAGCGGCATCATTGCTATCCTTGCCACCTTATTTTTTATATGGTTATTTCGCCGGCTAGCATTAAAGCTCGATTTAGTAGACCGTCCTGGTGGCCGTAAGCAACACAATTACGACGTCCCACTTATCGGAGGGATCGCCATTTTCTTCGGATTCTGTTTTGCCATCCTATCCTTACCAACTTCCTTACAAAACTATCGGGCGCTCATCGCCGGAAGCGGATTATTGTTGACCATGGGCGTAGTCGATGATTTTCGCGAACTGAGTTCAAAGTTACGCTTAGTGGGGCAGGTGGGAGCCGCATTAATATTAGTCTGTTGGGGTGGCTTACAAATCAATTCCTTAGGAAATCTGTTATTTTTAGGTAATATTGGCCTGGGCAGCTTTGCCATCCCCTTTACCGTGTTAATCGTGGTGGGATTTTTAAACGCCACCAACATGGTCGACGGCCAAGATGGCCTGGCCGGCGGCATCGCCTTGGGTCAAACCCTATTGCTATCTTACCTAGCATGGCGAAGCGGACGTGAAACCGATTTAAGCATCCTGGTCATATTGGGATTGTTACTCATTGTCTTTTTAGCCTTCAACATGCGCCTCCCTTGGCGCAGACATGCCGCCATATTCTTAGGTGATGCCGGCAGCACTTTCATCGCCTTTGTAATTGCCTGGTTTGCCATTTCAATTGGACAAGACGGTAATGTAAAACCCGTTATTTTATTATGGATACTCTCGTTCCCGGTGTTTGATTTGTTGCATGTCTGTATCGTGCGCTTCTTAGAAAAAAAACCGCTATTTGCGCCAAGCCTAGATCATTTGCACCATATATTGAATAAAATAGGATTCAGTGTCAGCATTTCCACCGGCATGTTAAGTATCTTTTCATTTATATTGGGAGCAATAGTGATTATATTAGACTATTGGGAAATTTCCGAAGCTTGGCAATTTGTATTATGGTTGTTTATATTGCTATTTTATTTGTATGTCCTTGAATTTATTAGAATTAAAGTAATAGATAAAAAATATGTTGAAAGTGAATGAAATCGGTTTTAAACGCGATGAAGTTTGGTTATGGCATAACATTAATTTTGAATTAGACAAAGGACAACTATTGCAAATATCCGGCACTAACGGCGCTGGTAAAACCACTTTATTAAAAGTATTGACCGCGCTCACTCAACCACATACCGGAGAAATCGATTGGCAAGGTACACCAGTAAACCAACAGCGTGAAAGCTACCACCAGCAGTTGCAATATTTAGGCCATCAAAATGCCGTTAAAGCTGATCTCACTGTCATCGAAAATTTATATTTGAATACCCACGCTATTATTCATGACGCAATAGATTCAACATTAGCCAAAGTGGGCCTGGCCTCACATAAAAATCATTTCGCCCATCAAATTTCACAAGGCCAAAAACAAAGGCTGGCGTTAGCCAGACTGATGCTAAGCCCAGCCTTATTATGGATTTTAGATGAGCCCTTAGCGGGATTGGATGCACAGGTGACTGAACTTTGTCAGAACTGGTTTAGTGAACATTTGAATCGAGGGGGAATGATCATTTTCACCTCGCATCAACCCTTAAATATTACCGCAATTAAAACCTTTACCCTTCATTTATCATGATAACCACCCTGATAAAAATTATTCGCCGCGAGTGCTTACTCACTTGGCGCAGACCTTGGGAGTGGTTAAATCCCTTATTGTTTTTTATCTTAGTCGTACTACTATTTCCCTTAACGCTAAGCCCGGAATTGAAAATACTCAAACTGATTGGGCCGGGTGTAGTGTGGGTAGCAGCATTATTGTCAATACTATTATCATTGACACGCTTATTTCAATTGGATTACGAAGACGGCAGCCTAGAACAATGGATCCTCAGCTCACAACCTTTAGCCTTATTGATATTCATAAAAATTCTGGCGCATTGGCTAATGTTAGCTATTCCGTTAATGATAATTTCACCCATTATCGCGCTCATGTTCCATCTATCCTGGCCTATGCTCAAAACATTAATTTTGACTTTATTGATCGGTATGCCATTATTAACTTTATTAGGGGCAATGGGGGCAGCTTTATTGGTGAGTTTGCGTCAAAATGGATTACTATTGGCATTAATTTTATTACCTTTGTATATCCCTACACTCATATTTGCCACGGCTGCACTCAACGCTGAAGTAGCGGGGATATCCCCGCTGGCTTCGATACTTTGGTTAAGCGCTTTGTTATCCCTATCCTTGGTGCTATCGCCATGGGTCTGTGCAACTGTGTTACGTTTAGCAGTCGCCTACCGTTAATTTTATAAAATCTTGCGGTTTTTCCACAATAATACTACCCCACCCGCCAAGAACAGCGCTTGCGCACCATATAACCAAGCTAATGGCGCTAAATCTCCAGCAGTATTGAGTAATAGATAAACCAAAAGGATAAACACAGCTGCTAAACTATTAAATGCGGCTTGAACTCGGGATAAAAATTCCACATGCGTATGAAGTTGAGCTTTGGTAATAATCAGAGTCCAGGATGCCAAAGTGATACCAAGTAGGAACGCGATGATATCGGCAACCCAAATATGCGAATTCACGGCGAACAATAACAACAATGCCACCAGGGCTGTGGTTTTAGTCAAGATAACGGTCTTAAATTTCCAAATTTCAGCCAAAGTAGGGGCCAGGATACCGCCGAGGATCACGCCGGCAGATAAGCAAGCTTGGATCATGCCGAACTCGCCGGAAGTGGCATTCAAAATGTTTTTAGCAAAGGGCGCTAAGATAATGGGGGTGGTAAGGAAAATGACCATTAAAATCAATTGTACGCAGTAAAGCACGCATAAATTTTTGTGTCCCGCTAAATAACGTATGCCTGATTGCAGCGATTGCCAAAAATTTTCCCGGTTTGGAATGATGCTCGGAGCTTGATTTTCAACCTTTTCCGGCTTCATAAGCAATAAACATAGCGTTGCGATTAAAAATAATACGCCACTGATAGCAATCGAAATGCGGGAAGAATTCAGCGCTAACAATAAACCGGCGCTACCCATACCCACAATATTGCCGATTTCATAAGACATGGCCACAATCGCATTCGCATGGAACATTTGGTTAGCAGGAGTAATTTCACGAATATAAGTATAAGAAGCAGGGCCATATAAATTGCCTAAAATGCTAAGCAATACCGCCATCGAGTAAATTTCCATACTGGATAATTCACGATGAATTAAAAGCGGTGCTCCTACCAAGAGTAAACCCCGCAAAGTGGTACTGATAATTAAAATCATCCGGCGAGAATAACGATCGGCAATCACGCCGCAAAGAGGGCCTAAAAATACCGTAGGAGCCCAAAAGCAAATCATCAACGCCGCCAAAGAGCTGATAGAATTGTGAGCATTTAGCAAAATCCATGCCATAGTTAAATAAGTTAGACCATTACTAAAATTTGAAAAAATGCCGTTGATGGCGAACCAACGCAATGGTTGAGAGGACATGGCTTTCCAGCTGGTTAGAATCTTGGCTGACATTGAGTATTTTCTCCTAAATTTGATAAACTTTTGACAAATTCCATCCCCCAGCGCGCTACATTATTTTGCTTTAAAATTTGCTGCATCATTTGCATGCGCTGTTTTTGTTCGGCGCCGTCCATATCCACCGCTTGTTGAATTCCCTTAGCTATGCTATCAATTGAATTGGGATCAATAATAATGGAACCCGATAATTCCTTCGCCGCACCGGCGTTTTTACTTAAAATCAACACCCCTTTGTTGTCAACCCGAGCGGCTAGATATTCTTTAGCAATTAAATTCATGCCGTCTTTTAAAGGGGTGATTAACGCGATATCGGAAAGAGAATATAATTCGACTAATTGTGCTTGAGTAAAAGTACGATATAAATAAATAATTGGCGACCAAGTAAAATCACCGAATTGACCATTGATACGCCCAACTAATTCATCAATTTGTTTTTTGGTCGTTCGATAATGACTCACTTCTTCACGAGAAGGAGCGACTATCAATAACATAACTATTTTTCTTTGCCAAACCGGGCTTTCCACGAGGAACTTTTGATAAGCATGAAGACGCTCGATAATTCCTTTGGTATAATCTAATCGGTCTACCGATAAAATCAACTTTTTGTTCTTGGTGTGAGTGAGAAATTGACCTTGATACACTGATGGAGATTGATGGCGAGCAGTCGATTGAATTTGGTCAAAGTCTACGCCCATCGGACGGGTTTCCAATTTCACATCCTCCGGTAAGGCTCCAACTTGGCGAGAAAAAGTATCTTTAAAATTTTTCAAATATTCTTCAGTGTGAAAGCCAATCAAGTCACAACCGGTTAAACCCTTTAATAAAGCTTTACGGCAGTTTTCTGGTAAAAGCTGTAAATTATTGGAAGTCGGGAAAGGGATATGCAGAAAGAATCCAATTTTAAGATTCGGAAATTGTTGATGCAATATGCCTGGCAATAAAAATAAATGATAATCGTGAATCCAAAGCATATCTTCTGGCTGTAGAATTTCTGCAATTGTTTCGCTAAATAAAGCATTGACTTGTTGATAAGCCTGCCAATGAGCAGAATCGAAACCGGCATAGGCAGGCAAATGATGGAACAAGGGCCATAATGTATTGTTGCAAAACCCAGATAAAAAGGGTTCGGATAATTCTTTAGTAATAAACACGGGATGGCAGTTTATTTGCGCCAAGCGTGCTTTAATGCGCTTTTGTTTTTCAGGGGAAGCGTCTATCCCAGGCCATCCCACCCATTGATACTGGGCATCGTTTTGAGAGCGCATATAAGCCCGCAAAAACGAATTTAGACCGGTCGCGAGTCCGCCAATGCTTTGCTGGATCTCTAAGCCCTTTTGGGCCGATTCCACAATAGTGACCGGTAAACGGTTGGAAACAATGATTAAACGCATTTTTATATTTTTCTCTTTATTTCAATTATTTAGTTAATATTTAATTTTTTTTCTATCGTTTTTTTGCTTCCCTGACACTCAATTTTAGCATATTATTGTACACTTCGAACATTAAGGACATATTAAACAATAGCGATTCCAGGGCATATAAATTTTAATAATATCAATGAGATATTGAATTTTAACGTCAATATTAGGAATATCGAAAAATAAGGGAGTTTAAAAAACTGCCAGACCCGGTATAATATACGAATGTGGAAAAAACTAGCCTTATTTCTCTCCCCCAAAAATAGCTACCATTGGGCAGGTTGTGCGTTGCCTTGGCTTTATGGTCTGGCGGCATTCAGCTTTATTTATGGTTTAATTGGCGGACTATGGCAGGCCCCTCCCGATTACCAGCAAGGGGAAGTGTACCGCATCATCTTTATCCATGTTCCGGCGGCAGCTTGGTCTTTGGGGGTATACGTAATCATGAGTGGGATGGCCTTGCTATTCCTCATCTGGAAAATCAAGATTGCGGACATGATAGCCAAACTCAGCGCCCCAATAGGCGCTATTTTCACCTTGTTAGCCTTATTCACTGGGGCAATTTGGGGTAAACCTACCTGGGGGACCTGGTGGATATGGGATGCCCGGCTGACTTCAGAGTTAATTTTATTATTTATTTACATAGGGGTAATCGCTTTACGTTCCGTCATACCAGAACCCAGAATGGCTTCACAAGCTTCGAGTGTTTTGGCTTTGATTGGCTTAGTCAATATTCCTATTGTGCATTATTCAGTGACCTGGTGGCAGACTTTGCATCAAGGACCCACATTACTCAAACTCAGCGCGCCTTCCATCGCTTCTAACATGTTATATCCGTTATTAGCCATGTTATTCGCTTTTTTTTGTTATTATTTAATTGTTTTAATCATTGGTTTGCGGGCTGAAATATTGAGCAGAGAGCAACAAACTCATTGGGCTCAAACCGATTTACAGAGAAAAGCGCAATGAACCATTTTGTCGATTTCCAAGCTTTTATTCATATGGGTGGTTACGCCGGATGCGTGTGGAGCGCCTACGCCCTGGTTTTTGGAGTATTGATACTGCAATTGTTTTCCGCCAAACGCAAATGGCGCCGATTAAGAAAAAATTTATATCACAAATATGTAAAACTTTATGTTAAATCCGCGTAAGCGCCGCTTGTGTTTTATTCTGTTGGTATTGGCCAGTGTCGGTCTCGCGCTCGGTTTAAGTTTGTATGCTTTGCGGCAGAAAGTGAATTTATACCAAACCCCTGAGCAAGTGATGGCTGCTCCCCCCAACTCAAATATCGTGTTTCGCTTAGGAGGAATGGTGGTGAAAGGCAGTGTCCAGCACGCAGACAATTTGCAAGTCAGATTCATCTTAACCGATTTTCATGCCTATATTCCCGTGCAATACCAAGGGATATTGCCCTCTTTATTTCGCGAAGGCCAAGGAATTGTGGCGCAGGGACATCTTAACCAAGGGGTATTTATAGCCGATGAAGTTCTTGCCAAACATGACGCCAATTATAAACCCCCGGGCATTGCCGCCTCAGAGCCTAATCTTAAAACTATCCATAAGGAGCTAGAGCGTGCTTCCTGAAATAGGCCACTTCGCCTTATTTTTAGCTCTGGGCTTGGCCGTGTTCCAAGTTTACTTTCCTTTGAGAGGGGCCAGCAAAGGGATGGATGGATACATGCGATTATCACGTTACACCGCAGGGGGCCAATTTGCCTTATGTGCTTTGGCAATGGCCATTTTAGCGAATGCGTTTTTAACCAATGATTTTTCAGTGACCTATGTGGCAATGAACTCCAACCGGCAGTTACCCGCAATCTATCGCTTTTGTGCCATTTGGGGCGCCCACGAAGGCTCTTTGCTCTTATGGGTATTTATATTAACCGGATGGATGGCGGCAATTTGCCTCTTTACTCGTAGCCTACCTGCGGCAATGTTAGCCAGAGTTTTGGCTGTATTGGCGATTATTGCCATCGGATTTTATCTTTTTTTACTCACGACGTCAGACCCTTTTTTGCGGCTTTTGCCCAACGTCCCTCCCGACGGCGCTGATTTAAATCCTATCTTGCAAGACCCAGGCCTGGCGGTCCATCCTCCCATACTCTATATGGGTTATGTGGGATTTGCTGTTCCCTTTGCTTTTGCGATGGCGGCGTTATTGACTGGTCAAATGGACTCGCAATGGGCGCGCTGGTCCCGGCCTTGGACCCTTATCGCTTGGTGTTTTCTTAGTCTTGGGATAATGCTAGGCAGCGCCTGGGCCTATCGGGAATTAGGTTGGGGTGGCTGGTGGTTTTGGGACCCCGTGGAGAATGCCTCTTTCCTGCCTTGGCTAGCCGGAACAGCATTAATCCATTCTTTAGCAGTGACTGAAAAAAGACAGCTTTTCAAAGCCTGGACGGTTTTATTGGCCGTATGTGCCTTTTCTTTAAGTTTATTAGGTACTTTTTTAGTGCGCTCCGGCGTGTTAGTGTCCGTCCACAGTTTCGCAGCCGACCCCAGCCGCGGATTATTTATGCTAGGGTTTTTATTATTCGTTGTAGGCGGTTCTTTTTCTATTTACGCATGGCGAGGGCGAACTTTAATAACCTCAGGGCAGTTTACTTTAACATCCCGAGAATCATTGCTGCTCACAAACAACATATTACTGTTTGTGGGAATGGTGACGGTATTATTAGGCACTTTATATCCTTTACTGGTTGAAGCCCTGCATTGGGGAAAACTTTCGGTAGGGCCGCCTTACTTTAATTTAATGTTTATGCCTTTGACAGCCCCGTTATTGGTGCTCATGGCTGTGGCGCCTTTGTGTCGCTGGCAACATACTGTTTTGAAGAATTTGCGGTTAAAACTCGCGATTTTCTTGGTTTTAGCGATTAGCTTGGCAATCATATTGCCGCTGATAACCGGTTTTAAAATGAGTATTTTAATTTTTACCGGCCTAACCTTGTCTTTTTGGTTGATTATCTTAACTGTGAATCACGGTTTTTGGGCTTACAGCCTCAGCCAATGGGGGATGACTCTTGCCCATTTGGGAGTGGCCATCACGGCTCTAGGGATTCTTTGCAGCACCGCTTATACTCAACAACGCGATATCAGTATGCATTTGGGAGATGCCGTGCAAGTAGGCCCTTATGAATTCCAATTTCGCCAGATCTCTGATTTGACCGGCCCCAATTATCAAGGCGTGCAAGGTGAAATCGCCATTTTCCATCAGGGTCATTTATTGAAAATTTTACATCCGCAACAACGCTATTTCCCAGTAACAAAAACCGCTACCGCAAAAGCAGCCATCGATGCGGGCCTATTTCGGGATTTATATGTCGCGTTAGGAACCGCGTTACCGAATGGGGCCTGGTCTTTGCGAATCTATTATAAACCTTTTATACGCTGGATTTGGGCGGGAGGAGTCTTTATGGCTCTAGGTGGTTTTTTAGCCGCAGCGGACCGCCGCTACAGGCGTAGGGTAGGGTAGAACCAATAATGTTCAAAGCAAAACGAGCTTGGATATGGGCGCTACCACTAATAATTTTTTTCGGCCTCATGATGCTTCTGTGGAAAGGATTGTACCAAGATCCTCGTGTCATTCCTTCCCCACTCATTGGTAAAGCTGTCCCTGAATTCAAAGCTCAGAGTTTAATAAAGCCGACGTTTTCACTAACCCCTCAAGATTTTAAAGGCAAAGTGACCTTGTTAAATGTATTTGCGAGCTGGTGTGTTGCCTGTTCTGCGGAACATTCGGTGTGGATGGAAGCCCGTCAAGACTTGAATCAAAGTCAAATTGTCGGATTAAATTACAAAGATCAAACGACCAACGCTTTAGCTTGGCTAAAACAATATGGCAATCCCTACCAATCTGTACTGGTGGATTCCAAAGGCGATATCGCCATTGATTTAGGCGTTTATGGCACGCCGGAAACTTTTTTAATTGATAAACAAGGTATTATCCGCTACAAATTTATTGGTGCGGTGAGCCCCAAAGACTGGCGGGAAGTGTTATTGCCGCAAGTTAAACAATGGGAGGCCATGCCTGATGCGACTGATTAAAATTATCTTGATTTGCAGTTTAGGACTATGTTTTTCCGCATTAGCAGAAGTGGTTGATCATTATCCTTTCCCATCACCCCAGCAGCAGCAACAATTTCAAAATTTAATTGGCCAGTTGCGCTGTTTAGTTTGTCAAAACCAAAATTTAGCCGATTCTAACGCCGATTTAGCTAAAGATTTGCGTAATCAAGTTTATAATATGGTATTAGCCAAACAATCCGATGCCGAAATTAAACAATACATGACTGCGCGTTACGGGGATTATGTTTTATTTAAACCGCCTTTTAATAAACAAACTATCATATTATGGTTTGGCCCTTTGTGTTTGCTGGTATTTGGATTGGCGCTGTTGTGCAAATTAACCCGTAATAAGGTTAAGCCATGATAATATTATTTTGGGGAATCATTATTTTAATGACTTTAGCCGCCTGGAGTTTATTACTCTGGCCAGTTTTTCGAAAATCATCCAGTCAGCCCAACCTAGCATCGAAACTGATCTTGTGGAGTTTCCCTCTTTGGATATTAGGGATATACAGCCTGTTAGGAAATACTCAGCCGATACAGCAATACGAGTCCTGGCAAAGACAAAACGAAGCAGTGCAAAAGCAAATTGCTTTGATAAAAAATCCTCAAGACTTGATTGCGCGTTTGCGCGCTCATTTGCAGGAAAATCCACAAAGCGCGCAGGGATGGTATCTTTTAGGCAAACTTTACTTAGATCAAAATCAATTTTCTCAGGCAAAAGACGCTTTTCAGCGCGCCCAGAAGTTGCAGCCAGATTCAGGAGAAATTATCCTTTATTTGGCCAAGGCTGACTTTTTACAACATGGCCAGCATTTGTCCCCCCCTATAGAAGCCATGCTGAAGAGCGTGTTAGAATCTTCTCTATCTGAACGGGCAGATGCTTTTAATTTGTTGGCGGTGAACTCATACCAGCGCCACAATTATCACCAAGCAGTTCAGTATTGGCAACGGGCTTTGTCGTTAGTCCCGCCAGATAGCCCCGATAGCCGAGTATTGCTTAACATGATTAGCCAAGCCCAAAAGAAGGAGAAACCA
>CBFGTC010000007.1:0-79191 GCA_965651935.1 uncultured bacterium | reverse complement strand
AAATGTTAGATTTTCGCTACTCCTTTTTAAATCCTACAATGAAATATCCGGGCTATGGAAGCAGGTCCATATTTTATTGAAGACAATTTTAGAAAGCTTGGAATTCTTAAGCCTCCAACTCTTACGTATTGGCCTATTAATCCCGAGCAATTGCACCAATCAAAGTTAATTCATGCAAAAGATTTTATCTTATCCCCTCCCCCTTACTGTGATATTTTACGATATCTCCCAGATGAATTTACATCTGATTATGTCTTCAGTCTAAGCAAGAATATTTATGAATTAAAGGATGAGAGGAAAGAAGAACCCGACAAAATTCTGGAAAGCAGGAACGAGGAGATGCTTGGTTTATGCTCTAAAGATGAAAGCGCGTCTATAATTTTAAGTATACCTTTTGAATTTCAAGTAAATAAGATTCAATGGCATTATTTTAAGCCACTAATATTTAAAATTGAAAAATTTCCCAGTTACTGTAATGGGGAGTGGCGATATCGATATGATCCGGAATATAAAAAGATACGAGTTTTAAATGTATGTTATTTATACGAAGGCCAGGAGTTTTCCATTTTAAGAATTGATTTTGCTAATCTCTTCATTTACGCAAGATTGTTATTCTGTCTTTTAAATTATTTTACCCCATTACCTTTTGCCGATATAATGTCACTGCATAGCGAAACTCTATTCGATATCAGCTATAATAAACGAATAGAAAGAAGTATTGGATTATCTTATTTCCCACAAATCAGTGAAACTTTAAGAGAAAGACTGTATCTAATTGGGGCTCAACCGAAATTCGAATTTTTTGGAGATGATTTAAAACAATTGTTTCCGATTATAATGAATTTGATATTTGCTCTAAAAGTGATAAAAAGAATTTATATAGAAAATTTCGATTATATGGAAGCCACAACGAAAAATATATTTAATGCTTTGTTTAAATATATGTTCTCGAGTGATTTTTTTAAAGCACCATTTCAAAGGGGCCTTAAAAAGGAAATTGATCTGGTTCTGGATACGAATAAGATTTTAACAAAAGATTTAAATAATATAATCCAGGAATATTTATTTTTTCCATTTTTTGGTAAATTACCCCTTTCTCGTCGCGTTAAAGACATCAATGGAGTCCTTAATACGTTATTACTATCTGACAGCTTAAACAATATAATCTTGGAATACCTGTCTTTTACAAGCTTTGATAAATGTCAATCCCTCATTGAATTATATGAATGTCATTATGAAGTATTAATCCGTCCGCAAGTGCTAAGCTTGTTCGTGCAAAAAAATGGAACTTTCAACTTTAATGAAAAAGATCTTGAGTCATCCTTGAATTCTATGTTCTCCAAGTTACAAGAGGAAGGAGTGATAAATTATTATAAGCTAGTCAAGGGTAATAGCGCTTATAGCGAAAAAGATAATCGCATCGTTACCTATAATGGTTATTATTATGAGATGAGTTATCAAGATATCCACGCGCTGTTTGAATATTTCGAGCGTTCAATTACATTTCCTCTATACCCATTAGGAGCAGCCCAGCAAAAATTTGATACGCTCACGAATATGCATGCGTTTTTGAATAATAAAAAGACAGCTCTTTTGAATCAAAAGAAGGAAGTAGCGGATGATATGACAAGAATGAGTCATAATATGAGACTTTACCCGAGGGATCTCAATTTCGTGCCAAAAATTACATAATTAATAAAAACTAGGGTAAATATTCGGACTTGCCGAATATTTACGTCATAGGCTTGTCAGAAAAAATGAGAAGAAACCTAAATCTGCAACATTTCCGAAGCATGAGAGAGAGTTTGAGCGGTAATATTTTCTCCCCCTAACATACGCGCTAATTCTTTGGTGCGCGAGTCATTGTCTAAAGGTTCGATAGTACTGCGAGTTCTATCAGGTTGAATGATTTTGCTGACTTTATAATGATGGTGGCCGTAAGCAGCGACTTGTGGTAAATGAGTGATACATAAAACCTGGGTCTTTTCTCCCAAGTGACGCAAAAGTTTACCGACAATCGCAGCAGTTTGCCCACCAATACCCACATCAACTTCATCAAAAATTAAAGTGGGAGTTTGTTCACTTTGCGCTGTAATCACCTGTAAAGCTAAATGAATTCGGGATAATTCACCTCCCGAGGCCGTTTTTTGTAAAGCATGTAATTCCTGACCGGGATTCATGCTGACTAAAAAGCGAATACGTTCTTGGCCTAGAGCATGAACCTCTTCTTCTGGAATTTTTTCTAAATTGACTTTAAACTGCCCACCCGGCATTCCCAATTGTTGCATCCATTCACTCACATGAGTGCTTAAATATCTCGCGGCCTTTTCACGCATGGCGCTTAATTCCACCGCTTCAACCCGGTAAGCTTTTAAAAGCGTCGCTTGGTGCAATTCTAATTTTTTAAGTTCCCCTTCTGCGTTTTCCAATACATTGATTCGTGCAATTAAATTTTGTAACACCTGAAATAATGCATCGGGTGTGCAACGGTGTTTGCGAGATAATTGATGTATGCTATCCATGCGTTGTTCAATTTCAGCCAATTTATGAGGATCGCTAGTCAAGTGATCACAATACTGACGCAGTTGATTGCCGGACTCTTCCAAATTAATCGCTGCTTCGTTAATTAAACGTTGAATTCCAAGCAATGGCTCTTGATCAGATTTAATGGCTTGGAGTAAATGCATAGCCCGGTAAATTTGATTTAAAGCCGCATGAGTATCGTCATCGGTTATGAGTAATAAAGCTTGCTGAAGTTGTTGCCGCCATTGATAGGCGTGATGGAACTGCTTGTGAGATTCATTTAAAGTATGCCATTCATCCGCCTTCAAATTAAGCTGTTCCAATTCATGCACCTGAAATCGAAGTAAATCTAGCTCATTTTGTCGATGATTTAACAGACTTTGCAGACGGGAGACTTCTTCTAAATTATGCTGCCATTCTTGATAAATCCGCTGAATCTTCTGCAAAAGCGCCTGATGTTTACCGAAATTATCTAATTGCTGTTGCTGACCATCAGTTCTGAGTAAATCCATTTGCTGATTTTGACCATGGATAGTTAAAACTAAATCCCCAAATTCGCGAACTAAATGCAAAGGGCAAGGGATACCATTAATCGTACTACGCGAAGGAGCGTCCAATTGGATAACTCGACGGACAATGCATTCAACATTTTCAGGATTGTCTAACTGATGTTCTTGGAGCCATTGCTGAGCTTTATCAATGTGACGAAGATCAAAACCAACACTAATATCACAACGAGATTCACCTTGGCGTATCACTTTAGAGTCGGCGCGTTCACCTAATGCTAAGGCAATTGCATCCACCCAAATTGATTTGCCTGCGCCGGTTTCACCCGTCAAAACATTTAAACCTTTACGAAAATCCAAACTTAATTTATCAACTAAGACAAAATTTTGAATGTCGATATGAATCAGCATAAAGACTACTCTCGCTCTTGAGGGGAATTCTCCCATTTGAGTTTTTCACGTAGGGTCTTGAAATAATTATAGTCCTGAGGGTGCACTAGCCGCAACAATTGCAATTTCTTTTTTACTCGCACGCAACCCCCCGGAGGAATAGGGATGCGATTTTGACCATCACAGCTCACGTGTGGTGATATGCTATTGCTGGAGGAAATGCGCAATTCAATTTCACTGCTGCCGGAAACCACAATAGGACGACTGCTTAAAGTATGAGGAAACATCGGCACCAGTACTACGGCGTCTAATTGAGGATGTAAAATAGGGCCTCCACCCGATAAGGCATAAGCGGTCGAACCGGTAGGAGTAGCAATAATTAAGCCGTCCGCTCGTTGTCTACATACAAAATGACCATCGAGGAAAATTTCAAACGCGATCATATGGGCGATATCGCCGGGCAATAACACCACATCATTCAAGGCGACGCCTTGGGCAAAAGCATTGCTACGAGCATCAGCAAACAAGCGTGCATCTAATAAAAAACGCGGTTCAATCCGGTAATGTCCATCCAGGACTTCGGCCACTTTATTTAAATCATGGGGATGTATATCCGTCAAAAAACCCAATCTGCCACGATTGATTCCCAGCACCGGTAAATCATAAGGTAAGGCTAAATGGGCCGCATTGAGGAGACTGCCATCCCCCCCCACTACAATGACAAGCTGAAAGCTGCTTAAAATATTATCATTAATAATGAGAGGTGTTTCATCTGTTTTCAGCATTTTCGCCGTTTCCACGTCAAAAGCAATTTGAACTTGTCTTTGCCTTAAAAACAGATAAAGCGCATTAACTGTTTCGGGCGCCCCGGATATTTTGGGACGCCCCATTAAGATAATTTTCTGGATAGATGTCATCATTAAAGCATAACATTAGCCTAAGGTGTTGGCGACTCATGGTTGGGTGAAGAAGGAGAAGAAGTGGTTGAAGTTGTTTGATTAAAGAATGCGCTAAAGTTAACTATCCAATTTTGTATTCCATTTTGTGGTGTATTTGTAAATAAATTAAAGTCAGTTGAACTGGTAGATGGTGACATTAAAGAGCGAGTGCTGCTATCAGAAATACTATTTTGTATTTGTTCTTGTTCTATAGAGGATACTTGGGGGGTAGAATCTGATTCGGAAATGACAGTCGAACTGCTAGAGGAAGTGGAAGAGCTATTACTAAAACCTTCCAAAAGGGGTAAGTTTTGTGGAGCCGGGTTAAGAATAGGATTAGGTTTTTTCGTGGTGGAGTAAATCCGGATAGAATCATGCGAGGGTTTATTTTCGCTACGCCATATGGGAATGCCTGAATGTGATTTGCAATACTGTTCTATAATATTAAAACAGTCTTTATTGTCTACTGAATGAGGGAGTGAGGGGATAATAGATTTATTTAGAACTGTTCTATATTCTTCAAAGGCTTTGAGGAAGCTATCACGTGTTGTGGATATGTTTTCGTAATCAGGTAAACTCTCCTTTATAGATGTAATTAGTTGAAAATTATAGCTTTCAATTCGAGGAAGGTTTGTCAAGGTATCTTTATACTTTATTAATTTAATGGTAGCTTTTTTAGGAAAAATTAAAAATTCCGTGCGAATTGTTGCATCAAATAGAACATTGTTAAATTTCTCTAAGATGTTAATTACATCTTGAGCAATTTTTTTCGGATTCCAATTCTCAAGTATAATCCCTTCCCTCCAGTCAGGGAGAGATTCTGCTATATCAGATAGATATACAGTATTTGAATGGTATTCATTAAGACGAATGGATTGGAGTAACTTGGAGGCAGACCCCAATGGATCGCTCTTTTTTGTTTCGTCTTGCTCTATAATCTGTTCCAGTCTAAGCTCAACCCCCATCATTTTAAATAAAACCGGTAATAATTTAGATTCGATTTTATTATATAGAAGGAAGTTAGGCAGACCTAATTGAAAAATAAGCTTATAGTTGAGAAGCGCATTCAGTATTGTTCGAAAATTCATCAAAGTAAAACTATTTTTGCTGGGGTCATTTAACGTACTGCTGAGTGTTTCAAGTAGGTTGGTTTGAATTTTATTCAAAATATTGAGTGTGAAAGTCTCGACTGGTTCATTTTTTTTTAAGCTGACAAGTTCAGCAATGATTGATTCTTCTTTTTTATTAAATGAATATCGAATTCTAATATCCGGTTTATCGATAATAGCTAATAGTTGAGTTAATAAATGTGCGGAGATGACAGTATGCGCCATTTTTTTCATTAAACCTTGACTTATTTTATTGTTATATTTTGGGATGGTGGATTTGGAATCTGTTAGAATTGATAAACCTAATTCCAATAACTGATCACGTCGCATAAAATTCTCCTGAAAATTAATTACTTCATGTTAAAAAAATACTAATGCTAACAACCTCATTTCAGAATGACAAGGTAAAAATTCCCAGTGCAACAACCGCAATTTCCAGAATCCGGTCTTAACATGGCAAAGGGGAAGAATATGTTGGAAAATTTGATCTTCCCCCTTGAATATTGAGCAGGGAGCTACTATATAAACAAAAACCGATTTTGGAGGAGAAGAATTTTATGAGTAATCACAATCCACATGATACAGACAAATGGCAAAAATTTGCGCAACAAAACCAAAATGAGGCGGAGTCTGATAATGACAATTCAGATGCCGATATTGAGAACGTGAATGAAGAGAGTCAATTGGAATTTGCCAGCCGTCAAAAATTAGAAGATCAGCTCACTTACCAAGAAAAACAAGTTGATGAATATAAACAACAAACGGCACGAGCCCAGGCAGAGCTCGAAAATTTCCGCAGACGATCAGAGCGAGATCTGAATAATGCCTATAAGTATGGTACAGAACAATTGATACAATCCTTACTTCCCGTAGCAGATAGCCTGGTTCGAGGCTTACAAAGCGGGGATAACAAAGACCCCAAGATCAAATCCATGCACGAAGGCATGCAATTAACCTTGGATTTATTAAACAAAACTTTGGTTAAATTTGGCGTTACAGTCATTGATCCCGCAGTGGGAGAGCCTTTTGACCCTAAACTTCATGAAGCAATGGGTATGCAAGAAGTCCCCGGTGCCAAATCCAATACCATTGCCCAAGTCTTACAAAAAGGCTATCAATTGCACGAGCGAGTATTGCGCGCGGCAATGGTAATGGTGACTACTTGAAATTCAAACTAGCGTCCCCATTTACAGGGTATTCACAAGTTTTTTCTTTTAATGAGGAATAAAGCAATGAGTAGTAAAATTATAGGTATCGATCTTGGAACAACGAATTCTTGCGTAGCAATTATGGAGGGCGGTAAAGCGCGGGTGATTGAAAACGCCGAAGGCGCACGCACCACCCCCTCTATTGTCGCATACAATAAAGATGGTCAGATTCTGGTCGGCGCTTCCGCTAAGCGTCAAGCCGTGACTAACCCCAAAAATACTCTTTATGCGATTAAACGCCTGATTGGCCGTAAGTTTAAAGATAACGTAGTGCAAAAAGATATTAAAATGGTGCCCTACAAAATTATTGAAGCGGATAATGGTGATGCATGGGTAGATGTGAACAGCGAAAAATTAGCGCCGCAACAAATATCCGCTCAAATTCTGATTAAGATGAAGAAAACCGCGGAAGATTATTTAGGCGAACCGGTAACTGAAGCCGTTATCACCGTCCCAGCCTACTTTAATGACTCTCAGCGCCAAGCCACTAAAGATGCTGGTAAAATTGCTGGGTTAGAAGTCAAGCGGATCATCAATGAACCCACCGCGGCGGCATTGGCCTATGGTATGGATAAGAAAAAAGGCGACACCAAAATTGCAGTGTATGACTTAGGGGGTGGAACCTTCGATATTTCCATTATTGAAATAGCGGAAGTCGATGGCGAACATCAATTTGAAGTTTTGGCTACCAACGGTGACACCTTTCTCGGTGGAGAAGATTTCGACTTACGCTTAATCGATTATTTGGCCGATGAATTTAAAAAAGAAAGCGGCATTGATTTGCACACCGATCCATTGGCCTTGCAACGTCTAAAAGAAGCCGCAGAAAAAGCCAAAATTGAATTGTCTTCCTCTCAGCAAACGGATGTCAATCTGCCTTACATCACGGCGGATGCCAGCGGGCCTAAACACTTAAATATCCGTGTCACTCGCGCTAAATTAGAAGCTTTAGTAGAAGATCTAATCCAACGCACCATGGAGCCCTGCAAAATCGCCATCAAAGACGCCGGATTGAAAATATCCGAAATCGACGATGTGATTTTAGTAGGTGGTCAAACCCGTATGCCCAAAGTTCAAGAAGCCGTTAGAAATTACTTTGGTAAAGAAGCCCGCCACGACGTGAATCCGGATGAAGCTGTGGCGATTGGTGCGGCAATTCAAGGGGCGGTTTTATCCGGGGAAGTGAAAGACGTTTTATTGTTAGACGTCACACCTTTATCTCTGGGTATTGAAACCATGGGCGGCGTTATGACGAAGCTGATTGAAAAAAATACCACTATCCCAACCAAAACTTCGCAGGTATTTTCTACGGCGGACGATAATCAAACCGCCGTGACCATTCACGTTTTACAAGGTGAAAGGGAAATGGCTTCGGCCAACAAGTCGCTGGGCCGTTTTGATTTAGCAGACATCCCGCCGGCGCCGCGCGGTACGCCTCAAATTGAAGTGACATTCGATATTGACGCTAACGGTATTTTACACGTGTCAGCGAAAGACAAAGCTACCGGCAAGCAACAATCTATTCAAATTAAAGCATCTAGTGGTTTATCGGATGAAGAAATTCAGAAAATGGTGAAAGATGCCGAAGCCAATAAAGAAGCGGACCGTCGTTTCCACGAATTAGTGGACGTCCGCAATAAAGCCGATAATTTAATCCATACGGTCATGAAATCCTTAACCGATTTAGGTGCGGCTATCAGTGATGAAGATCGTAAAGAGCTAGAGAAAGTTATTGAGCAGTTAAAAGGTTTGATTAAGGGTGATGATAAAGCTCAGATTGAAGCTAAGACGGAAGAGCTTTCTCAACTTTTCGGCAAAATCTCCGAGCAAGCCCGAGCGAAGGGTGGGCAAGGGGGCGCTACAGGTGAAGCACCAGGCGCTGGGGAGTCTAAATCGAGCGGCGCCAAGGAAGACGTTGTCGATGCTGAATTTGAGGAAGTGAAAGAAGAAGATAAAAAGAAAGGAGAATAACGGCAATAGGGTTTTGAAAGGGGGAATCGCGATTTCCCCCCTTTCATTTGTCCCGCCCATTCCCTACCTTGATCGAAATCATAAGTACACAGCAGCTGGATACATAAAATGTCAACTACCGAAGATTATTACGAAATGTTGGGCGTCCCGAGAAATGCAAGTGCCGCTGATATCAAAAAAGCATATCGCCGCCATGCCATGAAATATCATCCTGACCGCAATCCGGGAGACCAGGCAGCGGAAGCGCGATTCAAAAAAATTAACGAGGCATATAACATCTTATCAGATGAAGGCAAACGTTCGGCTTATGATCAATTTGGACATGCTGGAGTTGATCCAAGCCGCGGTGGAGCAGGGGGATTTGGGTTCCAAGATGTGGGAGATATTTTTGGCGATATTTTTGGCGATATTTTTGGTGGAGGCCGAGGCCGGCAAAAATCTCAGCGAGGCTCAGATTTAGTATATGAAGTAGTGCTGGATCTGGAAGAGGCTGTCCGTGGTGTAACTAAAAATATCAAAATCCCGACTTTAGTCAACTGCGGAGAATGCGAAGGCAGCGGAGCTAAAAAAGGCAGTAAACCGGTTACCTGCAAAACCTGTAATGGTAATGGGCAAGTGAGGATACAACACGGTTTTATTGCAGTCCAGCAAACCTGTTCCAACTGCCATGGCCGTGGAAAAGTGATCAGTGATCCTTGCCGTAAATGCCATGGGCAAGGACGAGTACAACAAGAGAAGACTTTATCAGTAAAAATCCCTCAAGGGGTAGACAATGGCGATCGCGTGCGTTTAGCCGGCGAAGGCGAAGCTGGAGGCGCGGGTGCGGAGGCGGGAGACTTATATGTGCAAATTCGAGTACGCGAGCATCCCATCTTTTCTCGTCAAGAAAATGATTTATACACCGAAGTGCCATTAAATTTTATCACCGCCACTTTGGGAGGCGAAATACAAGTCCCCACTTTAGACGGTCAAGTCACCTTAACCATCCCAGCCGAAACCCAAACGGGTAAATTATTCCGTTTACGAGGCAAAGGCGTCAAAGCGTTGCGAAGTGGTTCAATCGGTGATTTATTATGCCGGATCATAGTAGAAACACCGGTGCATTTAAACACCCGTCAAAAAGAAATGCTGCGTGAATTCGAAGCTGAAATGGCCAAAGACGGTAAAAATCACAGTCCCCAAGCGCAAACTTGGTTCGATGCCGTAAAACGCTTTTTTTCTCAGGAGAAATAGCTACTTTTTCATTCCGAGCAATTGGCTTGCCAATGCGCAAGATATAAACACAGAACCAATTGGATTTTACCAATATATGCCGCATAATAGCTTATGCAAAAATATTGGCAACAAGCAAAAAGAATCGTTATAAAAATTGGGTCTGCCTTATTGGTGGATGCCGAAACCGGACAAATCCATCAAGCTTGGCTAGAGAAAATTGCCAGTGAAATTGCTGAATTATGGCAGCAAGGCAAACAAATCATTTTAGTGACCTCGGGTTCAGTCGCCCTTGGCAGGCGTCATCTCCAGTTAGATTGCTCCCATTTCGTACTGGAAGAACAACAAGCCGCCGCGGCGGTTGGGCAAATTCGATTAGCACACGCCTACCAAGAAATTATGCGTCGCTTTGGCATTACCGTGGCTCAAGTATTATTAACTTTAGAAGACAGCGAAAATCGACAACGTTATATCAACTCACATAATACGCTTAAAACTTTAATTCATCTCAAAGTGATTCCCATTATCAATGAAAACGATACTGTTGCCACATCAGAATTAAGGTACGGCGATAATGATCGTCTTTCGGCCCGCGTGGCGCAAATGACTTCCGCGGATGTTCTAGTTTTACTATCCGACATTGATGGACTTTACACCAGCAATCCCCGTCAAGATTCATCGGCGCAATTTATCCCCGAAGTGAGACAACTGACCCCCGCAATTGAAGCTATGGGACAGGGGGCTGGCAGCGTGTTCGGCTCCGGCGGCATGAAAACCAAATTAGCAGCAGCACGCATTGTTATGGAAAGTGGATGCAATATGGTTATCTGCAAGGGCCAAGTGGAACAGCCCCTCAAACAACTGGAGTTAGCGGAAACCCGTTGTACTTGGTTTTTAGCGAATATTTCTCCCCGCAGCGCCCGGAAAAATTGGATCGCACAACATTTACAACCCTATGGCTATATCATTGTGGATGACGGAGCAGTAAGCGCCTTACAACAAGGGAAAAGCTTATTATCAGCCGGAATAATGAATATTGAAGGAAATTTCCGCAAAGGGGATTTAGTGAAGATTGTAACCCTGCAAGGTCATGAAATTGGCCGGGGATTAAGTAACTACAATGCTCATGAAGCGCGAGTGATTCAGGGTTATCGTAGCGATAAATTTCTTGAATTGTTGGGTTATCGCGGTAATGACGAAATGATTCATCGAGATGATTTGGTAATTTTTAAATGATCAATAACATAGAAAAAATAGCGCAGGAAGCGCAAGAGGCTTCCCGATATCTGGCCCTGGCCTCAAGCGCTCAAAAAAATTTGGCATTACAATCCATCGCTCAGTCATTATTGAAAAATAAAGACCGTATTTTGAGTGTGAATGAAATAGAAGTGCAAAATGCTGCAAGCCAAGGCAAAAGCGCTGCTTTTCTTGATCGTTTAAAATTAACAGAAAAAACCCTACAGGCCATGGTTAGCGCCTTAGAAAGTGTCGTGGATTTTCCTGAACCGATAGGAAAAATATTAGCTCAGTGGTCCAGGCCAAATGGATTGCAAATTAGCCGGATCAGCGTACCCTTAGGCGTCATTGCCGTCATTTATGAATCCAGACCCAATGTCACAATAGATGCCGCTGCGCTATGCCTGAAAGCAGGTAATGCCACGATACTCAGAGGCGGCTCAGAAAGTTACGCCAGCATAAGCGTGCTGATGGATTCGATACATCAAGGCTTAAAAGCTGCGGCGCTTCCTCAAGCTAGCATCCAAATGCTGCCGTCTTCTGATCGCTCAGATATGAGTCAATTATTGAGATTGGACCAATATATTGATGTGATTGTGCCCCGTGGAGGGCAGGAGCTTATCAGATACGTGAGTGAAAATTCCCGAATTCCGGTATTCAAACACTTGGCGGGCAACTGTCATACTTATGTGCACGCCTCAGCTAAAATGGATTTAGCCAAAGCCGTTTTATTGAATGCCAAAATGCGCCGTACTGGTATCTGCGGTGCCACTGAAACTCTATTAATTGATCATGCCGCGCGAGAAACCTTGCTACCTGAACTGATTGACGCGTTGATATCCGCCGGCTGTGAAATTCGCGGTGATGCCATAGTGAAACAAAAATTTCCACAGGTTAAAACGGCTACTGAATCCGATTGGGACGCGGAGTATCTCGACGCCATTATTGCAGTGAAGGTGGTAGATGGCATTGAGGCAGCGATTGAACACATACGAACTCATGGCACCAAGCATACCGAGGCTATTATAGCGGAAGACAGTGAAGCGGCGGAAAAATTTTTACAAGAGGTGGATAGCGCGATAGTGATGCATAATACCTCGACTCAGTTTGCGGATGGCGGAGAATTTGGCATGGGAGCAGAAATTGGGATTGCGACGGGTAAATTGCACGCCCGAGGCCCAGTTGGAGTTGAGCAATTGACCACGTTTAAATATGTGGTCCGCGGTTTCGGTCAAACACGTCCAGTCTGATTGTCTAAAAATTTGACAATATTTTGGAAAAATATATAATGCTTATGGTCCATTCTATCAAAACCAACTTGAATTAGGTGCTTATGCAATTTAAACGAGATATCGGTTTTTGGGGCTTATTGTTAGTCGGGATAGGCAGTATTATTGGTTCAGGGTGGTTATTTGGCCCTTTATATGCTTCACAAATCGCAGGGCCTGCCGCTATCCTTACCTGGATTGTAGGCGGTCTCATCATGATTTTAGTAGCTTTGACTTTCGCCGAATTAGGCAGCGCTTTCCCTGTAGCCGGTAACGTTGTTCAAATAGCCCAATACAGCCACGGCCCTTTGATGAGTTTTATCATTGGCTGGATGGTGTGGATTTCCAGTGTCGCCGTCGCCCCGGTGGAAACCATGGCGATTATCCAATACGCCGCCAATTACATTCCCGGTTTAGTGACTCAAGCAGACCATGCGACGGTTTTGACTAAGGAAGGTATTGCACTCAGTTCTGCTATTATGTTGCTCATGTGTGCTCTAAATTATTTTGGTGCGAAATTTTTCAGTCTTTCCAGTGGAATCATTACCTTTTTCAAATTAATCATGCCGATTGTTACAGCGGCGCTATTAATTTCAATTGATTTTCATTTCAGTAATTTTCAGGCTCCAAGCTCTGGCGGATTCACGCCAAGCGGCTGGCATGGCATTTTGGCGGCTTTACCTCTTGGGGGAGTGATCTATTCCCTCATCGGCGCCAATAATATTTTGCAATTAGCAGGAGAAACACGAAATCCGCAGAAAAACATCCCTCTGGCGTTAATCGGCTCGATTGGATGCTGTGCTTTAATTTACACCGTGGTGCAATTGGCTTTTGTTGGCGCTATAAATCCTATCTATTTATCAGAAGGTTGGAATAAACTTCATTATGCCGGTGATAGCGGCCCCTTCGCCGGAATTTTAACCGCACTGGGTTTGGGCTGGTTTGTAATTATTTTATACGCAGATGCATTAATTTCTCCGTTTGGCACAGGTGTAATTTTTACCGGCGCCACCGCCCGCGTCAATTATGGGCTGAGCAAAATCGGTTTTTTCCCGCCATTTTTAGCTAAAATTAACCCGCGCGGCGTACCTGCCTATGCCATTGGTATCAATTATCTTGTCGGACTTATCTTATTTTTACCTTTCCCTGGGTGGCAAAGTTTGGTGGGATTTGTCATATCCTGCTTTATTCTTTCTTATATTATAGGCCCATTAGCTTTAATGGTCTTACGCAAAACCAATCCAGACCAATCTCGGCCATTTCGTTTACCTTATGCAGGCTTTGTGGCTTTGATTGCTTTTTATATCTGTAACTTAATGATTTTTTGGACAGGTTGGATCACAGTATCTAAAATGATGATCGCCGTGATAATTGGCTTGATGTTTTTTGGTATTTACTGTTTAAGACATAAAAAGAGCCTTTGGGTTCAACAATGGCGGGCTTCTTGGTGGTTGGCGCCTTATTTAAGCGGAATGAGCTTGCTTTCTTTCTTAGGAACTTTTGGGGGAGGTTTAGGAAAATTAGCTTTTGGTTGGGATTTTGTTTTAATTGGTTTACTAACATGTTTAACTTACCAAGTGGCAATAAAATATATTAAAACTAAAACCTTGCCTGAGCCAAGTTTGCTCGATACTGATAGCATTTCCCCTTAATATGGAAATGCTATCTTTTGGGAAGCATCGCGATCGTTTCAATAAGAACGGGAAACGCTATACGATTTTCCTTCTTGATTTTTTTTAAATAATTGTGTATTATCACTTTCTTATTGCGGGGTGGAGCAGTCTGGCAGCTCGTCGGGCTCATAACCCGAAGGTCGTAGGTTCAAATCCTGCCCCCGCTACCAAATTTTGCTTTAATTTATTAGGGGAAAGGGGCTAAAGCCCCTTTTTTATTGCTTAAATGATGATCCGAAAACTGGAGTCTATTATCGAACCTGCTGTTAGCGCCCTGGGTTACGAGCTTTGGGGCTGTGAATGGGCAGTAGGTAGAAGTAGCCCCCGAGTGTTACGCGTGTATGTGGATAGCCAAAACGGGGTTGATGTTGACATCTGTGCTAAAATAAGCAGACAGATCAGCGCCGTATTAGACGTTGAAGATCTCATTACAAGCTCGTATATATTAGAAGTTTCCTCCCCAGGCATTGATCGGCCTTTATTTAAATTGGCCCAGTGTCAGCCATATTTGGGAGAAAAAATTGAAATTCGTTTGCGGGCGCCTCAGGAAGGGCGTCGAAATTTTAAAGGGATTTTAAAGTCTATCAAGGACGATCATATAGTTTTACAGATGGATAATCAGAGTTTAGTGGAATTGGCCTGGAATGACATAGAAAAAGCCTGCTTAAACGGGGATTTGTTTAAATATCCCTCTGAGATTGAGAGGGGATTAGTGGAGTAACTCGCTTTAGCGAAAACCCACTGTATTGGGAGAAGTAACATGAACAGTAAAGATATTTTATTAATGGTACAATCTCTTTCTAATGAAAAAGGGGTCAGCCCGGAAACGATTTTCCAATCGATTGAATCGGCCCTCGCCACCGTAGCCGCCAGACGCTATGACGATGAAGACGTGCATATCCGTGTCGCCATTGATCGCAAAACCGGTGACTACGAAGCCTATCGTTGCTGGACGGTGGTAAAAGACAATGAAGACTTAGAAGATCCCGCTCGGGAAATTCTATTGAATGAAGCTCAAAATATAGACCCTGAGTTGAATGTCGGCGATGTAATAGAAGAAAAAATAGAACGTCCCGATTTTGGCCGTATAGCTGCACAACAAGCGAAACAAGTGATTGTACAACGTTTTCGTGAAGCGGAACGCAGCAAAATTATCAATCAATACCGTAGCCGGCTGAATGAGTTAGTTATCGGCGTGGTTAAAAAAGTGACTCGAGAGCATATCATTTTGGATATGGGAGAGAATGCTGAAGCGTTATTGCCGCGTGAAGAATTATTACCGCGTGATGTGTTTCGCGTCAATGACCGAGTCCGAACTTTACTTTATGCCGTTAGAGACGGCAAACGCGGCCCTCAATTAGCCGTGAGCCGGACTCGTCCAGAATTTTTAATTGAATTATTTAAGATAGAAGTCCCAGAAATCAGCGAAGAAGTGATTGAAATTAAAAGCGCTGCGCGTGACCCCGGGGCACGGGCTAAAATCGCCGTCAAAACCAATGATGGACGTATAGACCCCGTAGGCGCTTGTGTCGGTATGCGCGGTTCTCGCGTCCAAGCGGTTTCCAACGAATTAGGTGGGGAAAGAATTGATATCGTGTTATGGGACGACAATCCCGCTCAATTTGTGATAAATGCAATGGCGCCCGCCGAAGTATCCTCCATTGTGGTGGATGAAGATTCTCATAGTATGGATATCGCTGTGACCGAGGAACAATTGGCCCAAGCCATAGGTCGAGGCGGACAAAATATCCGTTTAGCCACAGACTTGACCGGTTGGAAACTCAATGTCATGACTGAGAAAGAAGCAGTTTCCAAGCATGAAAATGAAGCTGAGCATGCTAAAAATAATTTTATGCAAAAACTCGATGTTGAGGAAGATGTTGCGGAATTATTAGTCAATGAAGGGTTTACCAATATCGAAGAAATTGCCTATGTCCCCCTGGCTGAATTAGCCAAATTAGAAGGATTCGACGAAGAAATTGCCACCGAGTTGCAACAACGTGCAGGGGATATTTTACTGACTCAAGAAATCGCTAGCGAAACAGCGCGAACCAGTGCTAGACCGGATCAAGACTTGTTGGAAGTACAGGGCATGACAGAAGCGCTCGCATTACGTTTGGCCGATAAAGGCGTTATCAGCCGGGAAGATCTAGCCGAGCAAGCAGTTGATGAATTAATTGGCTTACTCCCTGATTTAGATGAAGAATCGGCCGCGCAATTAATCATGAATGCACGTGCCCATTGGTTTGAAGAAAAATAAAAAGAGAGGCCCGTAATGGCTGATACCAGTATTGTCGATTTAGCGAAGTTAATTCATTTAACTCCTGAGCGATTGTTAGAACAATTGCAAGAAGCAGGAGTTCCCGTCACGAATATTAATCAGGGAATCAGCGCTGATCAAAAGCGCCAGTTACTGCTCCACCTGCAAAAAACTCGGGCCAAAGCTTCTGATGAAACATCGGATAGCGGCGTTGCAAAAAAACGTGCAAAAATAACTTTGCAACATAAAAGTCTCAGTGTGGTCAAACAGGGTAAAAAAAGCGTTAATGTGGAGTTTAGGACTAAACGAACTTACGTGAAGCCTGCTGTCATCCCCAGTGTAGAAGCGGTTCCTGAACCTACTCCAGCTCAGCCCGAATCAAGCATCAGTGCTGAAGCGCCCACATCAGTCGTGCCACCTTTCCCTACTCAACCGCCCAGCGAAGACGCAACGACTGAAACTCCACCAGTTGCTCCACCCCCCGCTGCCACTGAGCCTGTTAAAGACACTCGGCCTGTAGAAGAAGATCATGCAGGCGCTCGCGCTAAGAAAAAAGAAAAGCCTCGCCGTGAGTTAGGCAAAGACACCCGTAAGTCCTATCGCCCTGAAATGGCGATCGAAGAGGATGAAGGCGAACAAGAAACCTATATTTCTAAACCTAAATTTCCTCGCCGTAAACGCAAGACGACAGCGAAAGAGGCTCCTGTGCAAAGCGCGGCTGCCTTAGAACAAAGTTTTGCCAAACCCATCGGCCCTGTGGTTCATGATGTCATGATTCCAGAGTCCATCACCGTTGCAGATCTGGCACGCAAAATGTCAGTGAAAGCGGCGGAAGTCATCAAAGTCATGATGCGAATGGGAGCTATGGCGACCATTAACCAATTACTGGATAAAGATACCGCTACTTTAGTGGTGTCGGAAATGGGACATAATCCCATTTCCATGCAAGCGTCTCTGGAAGAAGATTTAGAGTTAGAGGAAGAAAAAAGTACAGCTGAAGCGGTAGGCCGTGCCCCGGTGGTGACCATTATGGGTCACGTAGACCACGGTAAAACTTCCTTGCTCGATTATATTCGCCGAACTAAAGTGACCACGATGGAAGCCGGGGGAATAACTCAACACATCGGAGCTTACCGGGTTCAAGTCGAAAAAGGCACTATTTGCTTTTTAGATACCCCAGGCCATGAAGCCTTTACTGCCATGCGGGCTCGTGGAGCCCAATGTACCGATATCGTGATCCTGGTCGTCGCGGCAGATGACGGTGTCATGCCCCAAACCATAGAAGCCATCGCCCACGCGAAAGCAGCTAAAGTGCCGATAATCGTTGCGATTAACAAAATGGATAAACCTGGAGCAGATCCAGATCGTATCCGCACGGAACTCTCCCAGCACGGCGTTATCGCGGAGGAGTGGGGCGGCGACACCATGTTCCAGCCGATCTCGGCTAAAACCGGTCAAGGTATCGCAGACTTATTAGATCGTATTTTACTACAAGCGGAAGTTTTAGAACTTAAAGCGGTTCCCAGCGGACCAGCTCGAGGTATCGTCATCGAGTCTCGTTTGGACAAAGGTCTTGGTCCCGTCTCCACGGTATTAATTACCCGCGGTGAATTAAATAAAAGCGATATTGTGCTGGTGGGACGAGAATACGGACGTGTCCGCGCCATGATCAGTGACCAAGGCAAAGAGTGTTTAACTGCCGGGCCTTCGACTCCAGTAGAATTATTGGGTTTATCTGGTACTCCTACTGCCGGTGATGAAATGACTGTCGTGAAGGATGAACGGAAAGCCCGTGAAATCGCGCAATTTAGACAAGGGAAGTATCGTGAAGTGCGATTGGCTAAACGCCGCACAGCTCATTTGGAAAACATTTTTGATCAAATGCAGGAAGGAAAACGAGCTGTTCTCAATGTGGTATTGAAAGCGGATGTCCAAGGATCCGTAGAAGCCATTAGTGATTCATTAAATAAATTAACGTCGGATGTCGCTAAAATTAACATTATTTCCAGCGGCGTGGGCGCAATCACCGGCTCGGATATCAACTTAGCCATCGCTTCTCAAGCGATTGTCGTGGGTTTCAATGTACGGGCGGATGTCGCAGCGCGGCAAATTGCCAGCAATGAAGGGGTTGATCTGCGATATTATAGTATTATTTATACTTTATTGGATGAAGTAAAATCGGCCTTGAGTGGATTATTGTCTCCCACTCGCCAAGAGAAAATTGTGGGCTTAGCTGAAGTCCGTGAAGTTTTCCGCGCCACTAAACACGGCACCATTGCGGGCTGCATGATTAGCGAAGGTGTGTTACGGCGAAGTTTGCCGGTTCGGGTGTTACGCAATAATGTCGTGGTTTTCGACGGCCATTTGGAATCCCTGCGCCGCTTTAAAGATGATGTTAGTGAAGTCCGCCAAGGCAATGAATGTGGTATCGGCATTAAAGGATACAATGATATTCGAGTAGGCGATCAAGTGGAAAATTACGAGATTGTTATTGTTAAGCGAACTTTAGCATAGTCAATTCAATGCCAAAATCCACCAAAAGAATTCGCCAAGTCGCTGATATGATCCAGCGCTATATATCACAATCATTGCGGCAAGATATTAAAGATCCGCGCTTGCTTGATGTCGCCATAACCGAAGTCGTCGTATCCTCTGATCTACGCATTGCTAAAGTTTATTATAGTGTCATCAGGGAAAGTTCCATTAAAGAGGCAGGCGAAGCGCTAAAGCACGCCGGAGGGCATTTTCGCCACATTATCGCTACTAATCTGGATTTACGTTACACGCCGGTATTAAATTTTTATTACGATGAAACCACTGCCTATGCTGAACGTATAGAAAACTTAATAAAAGGTATTCATGAGAGAAAAAATGAGGAAGATTAATGGTTTGTTATTGCTGGATAAACCCACTGGAATGTCTTCGAATAAAGCCTTACAAATCACCAAACGATTGTTTAATGCGCAAAAAGCCGGACATACAGGTAGTTTAGATCCTTTGGCTAGCGGCCTATTACCCATTTGTTTAGGCGAAGCCACTAAAATTTCGCAATATTTATTAGCGGCTGACAAATCTTATTTAGTTACGCTACGTTTAGGCGTGCGCACTGCCACCGGAGATATGGAAGGTGAGGTAGTCGCCACTCGCGAAGTTCCAGTAATTTCAATGGCGGTTTTAGAAAATCATTTTACCCCGTTTCGCGGGGAGATTTACCAAACCCCGTCTATGTATTCCGCGTTAAAGCACAACGGTCAACCACTTTATAAATTAGCCCGGCAAGGTATTACCATTGAACGTGAAAGCCGGCCCATTACTGTACACCAGCTCAAAATCCTCAATTTTACCGCCGATACGGTACAATTCGAATTACACTGTAGCAAAGGGACTTATGTGCGGACTTTAGTAGAAGACTTTGGTGAATCTTTAGGATGTGGCGCTCACGTTATTGCTTTACACCGCACTCAAGTTGGAAACTTTAATAGTGGACAAATGATCAGCTTAGATGCTCTGCAAGCCTTGCGCGAAAATTTAACCGTAGAGGATTTAGACAAATTTTTACTGCCAATGGAGACCGCGTTATCACATTGGCCGCAATTACGAGTCGCCGAAAGCACGGCTTTTTATTTACGCCAAGGCCACCCCGTCGTGATCCCACACGCGCCCGTGGCGGGATGGGTAGTCATATTGGATAAAAATGATCGTTTTTTAGGGATTGGTGAAGTGCTAGAAGACGGCAAAGTCGCCCCCCGCCGAGTCATGCATTAACTTAACTTATGAGAGTGAAATTGACTTAATTGACCGATTAAGGTTTCTCAAGCGCTGCCCCATACAATTTGGCAATCCCGTTTTGCAATCTGAAAATGAGAAGCGGATAATGGCCCGTTATGACTAAAAGCAAGATTAAAGTAGCTTATTTTTGTAAAAATTGCGGGAATGAATATCCTAAATGGCAGGGGCAGTGTACTGATTGCGGCCAATGGAACACGCTTAGCGAAGCGCCAGTGTTAAAAAAAAATCCGAGCGCTCGCGCCGGTGGCGGTTATGCCGGAGAAAGCGCCAAAATAACTCCCTTCAATCAAATTAGCGAACCAGACCATTCTCGTTTAATGACCGGCTTAAGTGAGTTTGACCATGTTTTAGGAGGAGGTTTGGTTGCGGATTCAGTGGTTTTAATTGGGGGTGACCCTGGGGTAGGGAAATCCACCTTGTTATTGCAAATTTTATCGCAAATGCCAGCCCAGCACCGTCCATTATATGTCACTGGTGAAGAATCTTTACAGCAAGTTGCGTTGCGGGCTCGTCGTTTGGGATTAACTGCAGACCATCTAACCTTATTGGCCGAGACCTGCATCGAAAGTATTTTAACATTAGCAGAATCCCATCGGCCTCGAATCATGGTGATTGATTCCGTGCAAACCGTCTATACCGATTTAGTGCCATCGGCCCCAGGTGGAGTCAGCCAAGTCCGAGAGAGCACAGCACAATTAGTGCGTTTCGCCAAGCAGCAAAAAATCGCTTTATTTTTAGTTGGGCATGTCACCAAAGAAGGCGCAATCGCCGGACCACGGGTTCTCGAACACATGGTGGATACCGTTTTATATTTTGAAAATCAAAGTGATAATCGGTTTCGAATTATCCGCGCTATTAAAAATCGCTTCGGTGCGGTTAATGAAATCGGGGTTTTTGCTATGAGTGACCAGGGCTTAAAACAAGTGAGTAACCCTTCTGCGATTTTTTTATCTCGCTACCAAACTCCGGCGGCTGGTAGTGTGGTTATGGTCACTTGGGAGGGCAGCAGGCCATTGTTAGTGGAAGTTCAGGCTCTAGTAGATAGCAGTCATTTGGCTAACCCTCGGCGTCTTACCCTGGGTTTGGAACAAAACCGTTTATCTATGCTGTTGGCAGTTTTGCATCGTCATGGTGGAGTGGCGACCTATGATCAAGATGTATTCGTCAATGTGGTAGCTGGATTAAGAGTGATGGAAACGGCAGCGGATTTGGCTCTTATTTCAGCAGTGTTATCGAGCTTGCGTAATAAACCCTTGGAAATGGATTTGGTGGTTTTTGGAGAGGTGGGTTTAGCCGGTGAAATCCGTCCCGTGCCCAGTGGCCAGGAGCGCTTAAAAGAAGCTGCAAAACACGGCTTTAAGCGCGCTATCATCCCTAAAGCCAATGCGCCTAAAAATGCGCCATCCGGTATTAAAGTCCACGCTATTGAACGCTTGGCTGAAATTTTTGATCAAATTTAACGCGTTATCCATGCTTTCGATTTTCCCGAGCTAGAGCGTCCAAAACGGCATTGACAAACTTATAACTTTGATCGGCGCCAAAATCTTTAGCGATTTCCAAAGCTTCATTGATAGCTACTTTAAATGGCAATTCTAGGCAGAATAGTAATTCATATGTAGCTAAACGTAAAATGGCTAATTCTACCGGGGTCAAATCCGTGAGCGCGCGGTCTAAATAGGGTAATAAGGTTTGATCTAACTGTGGGAGTTGTTCGATCACCCCCATAACCAGCTTTTGAAAATATTTACGGTCAGCGGATTGTAAACTGCCGTCAGCAGTAAACTGCGCGACAATTTCAGCCCCATTTTGCTCGGTGTGTTGCCATTGATATAACGCTTGCACTGCACAAACCCGCGAATAATATTTACTATGACGTTTTTTTTGGTTCATCGTTTTTCATTAAATTAAATATTTCTTTTTGAAAAGCATCCACATCCTGAAAACTTCGGTACACTGAGGCAAAGCGAACATACGCCACTTTATCAAGTTGCCGCAATTCATTCATCACGATTTCTCCCAAGCGTTGCGAGGAAACTTCACGCTCACCTAAAACGCGCAATTGGTGGATAATACGGCGTATTAAAGCTTCAATTTGTTCGGAACTCACAGGCCGTTTTTCAAAGGCCCTCAATATCCCTATTCGCAATTTTCCCGTTTCAAATGTACATCTGCGTCCATCGCGTTTTATCAGCAAGGGCATGGAAAGAGTAGCTGTCTCTAAAGTAGTAAATCTCTCGCTGCAACTGAGGCATTCGCGACGTCGTCTAACTTGCGTGCCGTCATCTACCAAACGTGAATCAATTACTTTGGTCTCCTGCGCACAACAATAAGGACAAAACATCAGTCCACCTTATAAACCGGGAAACTCCGGCATAAATCCAGTACTTTTAACCGGATATTGGCAATAAGCTCTTCATCTTCTATGTTGTCGAGTATATCACAAATCCAGCCGGCGAGTTGTTCTGCTTCCAATTTCCCTAAACCTCGCGTGGTCATCGCGGGGGCGCCAATGCGTAAACCGCTGGTGACAAACGGTGAGCGATTTTCACCAGGCACGGTGTTTTTATTCACGGTAATATTGGCCCGGCCCAGCGCGGCCTCGGCTTGTTTGCCGGTGATCTCATTATTTAAAAAACTGACTAGGAACAGATGATTGTCGGTGCCACCGGAGACGATATTAAACCCTCTGTCCATCATCACTTTCGCCATAGCGCGAGCATTTTGAATGACTTGTTGTTGGTATATTTTGAAGCCAGGTTCCATGGCTTCTTTAAGGGCTACTGCTTTGGCGGCGATAATATGCATCAAAGGACCGCCTTGAGAGCCGGGGAACACGGCCATATTTAAGCGTTTTTCTATTTCGGGGTTCGCTTTAGCCAAAATGAGGCCACTGCGAGGACCTCGAAGAGTTTTGTGAGTGGTTGTCGTAGTAACGTCGGCAATTCCCACGGGGGAAGGGTACACTCCGGCGGCGACTAAGCCGGCAACGTGGGCCATGTCGACGAACAGAAACGCGCCAACACTATCGGCGATTTCCCGAAAGCGTTGCCAATCAACTCTTCTGGAATAGGCTGAAAAACCGGCCACGATCAATTGAGGCTGGTGCTGTTTTGCCAGTGTTTGGACTTGATCATAATCTATTTCACCATGGGAATTCAGCCCATATTGGATTGCATTATAAAATTGGCCTGAAAAGCTGACTTTTGCACCATGAGTGAGGTGCCCGCCTTCGGCTAAGGACATACCCAAAATCGTGTCGCCGGGCTTAATTAATGCCATATAAGCGGCGGCATTAGCTTGGGAGCCGGAATGGGGTTGGACATTGGCATAATCGGCGCCAAACAATTCTTTAGCTCGATCTATAGCCAATTGTTCGACGCGATCGACACATTCGCAGCCGCCATAATAACGTTTACCCGGGTACCCCTCGGCGTACTTATTTGTTAATAAGGACCCCTGCATCGCTAACACGTGTGGGCTGACATAATTTTCTGAAGCAATGAGTTCGATTACTTCTTCTTCTCGTTTCGCTTCAGCTTCAACAGCAGCCCACAACTCCGGGTCAAAGCCCGCGACCGTTAATTCGTATTCGTACATTTGGTTATTCCCAGGTTTAGTTTTGGACAATTTCAACGATTTAAACGTTGAGTGTTTTCAATGCCCCGCATAGTCTAATCATTGGTAGCCGAGTGCAAAGTTTGTGTATTATTGTGCCGCTTTATTCATTTTTTTTCAATTGTGCTTTGGAAAAAATCTCAGCTAAAATAAAGAACAAACATAATGGTTTTTTTACCTCGTCTCTATGGGAGAGTAAAAACTTTGTTGTCGTAAAACACATTAAAATATTGAGGCTTTAATTCACAATCTCAATTTCCCTCACCTTCACCACGGGGGACAAGGTGAAAAGATTTTGAACAAAAATTGAGAGCCGTTACTTTGGAGGGATAGGCTGGTGATTTGAGTAAAACCTTGCGGAAAACAAAGATTTCCGGTATAATTGAGACTAAATTTGTACTATTTCACTCCAGGAGATATTATGAGCATACTAGTTGGTCGACAAGCCCCGGATTTTACAGTTCCCGCGGTATTAGCTGACGGCTCCATCGTCAATGCTTTCAATTTAAAAGACGCTTTACGCAATAAATATGGTTTAGTTTTTTTCTATCCTTTGGACTTTACTTTTGTGTGTCCATCCGAATTAATTGCCTTAGATCACGCCATAGAGCAATTTAAAAGCCGTGAGGTTGAAGTGATCGGCGTATCCATCGATTCGCAGTTTACCCATAACGCCTGGAGAAACACTCCGGTTGCTAAAGGGGGAATAGGCCCGGTGAGATACACTTTAGCTGCCGACATTTCCCATACAATTTGCCGCAGTTATGGAGTTGAACATGCTGATGCGGGAGTTGCTCTCCGAGGCGCCTTTATTATCGACCGCCAAGGTTTTGTGCGTTCACAAATTGTGAATGATCTGCCACTGGGCCGTAATATCGACGAAATTATCCGCATTGTGGATGCCTTGCAGTTTCATGAGGCTCATGGAGAAGTTTGTCCAGCGAATTGGAGCAAGGGTGATGTGGGAATGCAAGCTTCACCAGAAGGCGTAGCCAAATATTTGGCGGAAAATGCAGACCAACTCTAAGAATCTGTTCAAAATCTTTTCACCTCTCCCCCTTGTGGGAGAGGTCCACGCGCGAGCGCGGCGGGTGAGGGGTATTTAATTTAAAAACTCTCAGTCACTCTGATTTAGCGTGAGTTGCGAAATGACCCTTAGAACTATTCATTGTTCAAGTTTGTTATAGCCGATTGATTTCGAAAAAAATTTCGTTCTGGGTATTTGCTTTTAGTCTCGTTGACCATTTTGCAGAATAACTCAGCCGTACATTGAGCATCATAGATAGCCGAATGGGCTTCATTATGGTTGAAGGGGATTCTGGCTGCGCCTAACGCTTTGGCGAGCACTGTTTTTCCATAAACCAAGCCCGCCATGGTGGCCGTATCCAGACAAGAAAACGAATGAAACGGACTTTTTTTACGCATATCATAACGATGGATCGCAGTTTGCAAAAAGCTTAAATCAAAATGCGCATTATGACCAGTCAAAATTGCCCTTCGGCATTCGGTTTGTTTTAAAGCTTTACGGACAAACTCAAATAATTCAGTTAAAGCTTGAGCTTCCGGTATAGCAAATCGAAAGGGATGGTCAGGGTCAATCTTGTTGACTGCCAGAGCTTTAGGATCTAACCGAGCACCAGGAAAAAGTTCAATATGACAAGCATATAATTCACCTGGTTTTAAAAGACCATCGGAATCATAATTTACCAAAATCGCAGCCAACTCCAACATGCCGTCCGTGGCGGGGATACAACCGCTGGTTTCCAAATCAATGACAATTGGTAAAAAGCCATCAAATCGCCGTTTGATTTTCATATTCGTTACTCACCATCCACAATTTGCCAAGACAATGTTTCTCCAGCCATCATGGGAATAAGATTTTCAGTTCCAAATGAAAGAATAGCGGGAACAGTCCAAGGAGTCTTTTTTAAGGTAATACGGGATTGGTTAACGGGAAGCTGGTAAAAGCGTGGCCCGTGCAAGCTAGCGAATTTTTCGAGCTGCTCAAGCGCCTGATGTTGCTCGAATATTTGAGCATAGAGTTCAATAGCCGCATGAGCACTATAGATCCCCGCGCATCCACAAGCACTTTCTTTGCGCGATTGGGAATGAGGTGCGCTGTCTGTGCCTAAAAAGAATTTAGGGTTGCCGCTGGTAGCCGCTTTGACAAGCGCTATTTGGTCAGATTGCCGTTTCAAAATGGGCATGCAGTAGTAATGTGGACGGATGCCGCCCGAGAGCAGGGTATTGCGGTTAAACCAAAGATGATGAGCGGTGATAGTTGCAGCTAAATTAGGTGGACTTTCCAAAACAAAATCCACAGCCGCCTGAGTAGAAATATGTTCTAACACGATCCGCAGGCCAGGAAAATGCTGAATAATGGATTGTAAATCCTCATCAATAAATTGCTCTTCACGATCAAATATATCTATTTGCGGGTTAATGGATTCGCCATGGATTAAAAGTGGCAAATCCATCTCTTGCATGCATTCCAATAAAGGATAAATTTGATCGATTTTTTTTACCCCGGCGCTAGAATGAGTGGTGGCGCCAGCCGGGTACAGCTTGCAGGCAGTAACCACGCCGGTGGATTTCGCTTCTCGCAAATTTTCTTTGGTGATATCTTCATTAAGATAAAAAGTCATTAACGGGGTAAAATCGCGATGCGATGGTAAGTGAGATAGGATGCGCTGGCGATAATCCTGAGCTTGAGAAAGGGTAGTTATAGGATGTGGCAAATTGGGCATGATAATAGCTCGATTGAATCTTTTCGAGGTGTCAAGCACAGTTCTTTTTAAAAACTCCCCATCGCGTAAATGACAATGCCAGTCGTCAGGACGGATTAAACTAATTTGTTCCATGTGTGCGCCAGTGTTTTGTTTGTTTATATGCTGCGCATGAGCAAAGTCTATTGTTTGGAATGGGTTTTTCCCGCTCCCCCTTGCGCAGATAATTGTTTAAAAAATAGACTTGATTGTATCACGCCATTGTGTTATAAGTAAATCTTATTTGTTAAAAGTGTATCGTTTATTCTAATTTATTCTAATTCTAAAACTAAGGGTCAATATATGAAAAAAATAGCAGCAAGTTCAGTCATCGCATTGTCGTTGAGTTTAATCACGGGTATAGCCTCTGCTGAAGACACAGCCACCACACCTGTGCCTCAAAGTTCGGGCATTACTCCCAACAGCTATGCATTACTTCCTTTTATCACCGTTTCCACTTCTCCGTATATTGCGCAACAATCTGCATTTGATGGCTCTGATCTTTTGTCTCAACAGTCCAGTATGAATGAAGATTTATTTTTATTGCAATACAAACAACAATTAGAACACAGCTTAGGTTTAGTCAACACGTCGCTGCTGCAAAGACCCATTTTAGAAATCAGTGGCGCCATTGAAGGGGATGCGATTCAAACTTTTAACAGTTTTACCAGCAATAGCGGCAATGGCGATATCAATTTAAACACAGCGGAATTGGATATTAACGCCATGGCCAGTAAGTGGGCTACGGCTTTCATGTCTATTGCATTTGATAGTTCACCCCCTGAAACCGGTGATCGCGTGACCAATTCCCGGCTTTATCTCAGCCGCGGATTTGTCACTATCGGTAATTTAGACGTGACCCCCGTGTATTTTACCATCGGTCAAATGTATTTACCCTTTGGTAGATATTCTAGCAGTATGATCACTGCGCCTTTAACTTTATCCCTCGCGAGAGTGAATGATCGTGCGGCACTCTTGGGTTATTACAAAGACGGTTTATATGCTTCGATTTATACTTATCCCGGTATTGACGCTAACGCTACCGACACAGTATTCCATGCTGGGGGTGCGAATTTGGGATATAAGTTTAAAGTGTCAACCGATCTTAACATCAACATTGGTGGTGGAGTTATTTCCGATATGACAGCATCTCAAGGTATTGGCAATACCGGCGCTACAGCCCCACGCTTCCCGGGATTCACTGAAATTCTCAATCCTGAATTACCGTCTAACGCTTATCCCTTCCAGCACACGGTTCCTGGTGCGGATATTCACTCCGAACTCAGTTATGGTCCATGGAGCTTGGCGGCTGAGTTTCTCGGTGCGGTCCGTGAATTTTCTAACCAGGATTTAACCTTCAACGGAGATGGGGCTGATCCTAAAGCTATGCACTTGGAATTGAATCGTAACTTCTTGATTTATAATCAAACTTATACTGCCGGCGCGGCTTATGGCCGAACCTGGGAATCATTGGGTTTAAATCTTCCAGAACAAAGCTTTATCGGTTATTTAAGGACTTCCTTCTGGAAAAACACGGTGGAGCAGATCGAATATCGTCATGATGATGATTACTCCACAGATGACAAATCCACTGCGGCTATCAATTGGAACGGTGGCTTTTGTAATAAAGGCACTGGCAAAGGCCGCGATATGCTCTTGCTTCAACTCGGTGTTTATTTCTAATATTCAATCTATTCTCGCAATACTACCCCTTCCCTCGCCGGGAGGGGGTTCCTGATTAACCAAAATTATTTTTGAAGAAGTTCGTCAGCAACTGGGATTATTGCAGTATTAATCTATGGATATTATGTCAAAGGTCTTGCCCATGAAAATAGCGGCGTGGACATTGCTATTTTATACGAATTAAAGACTATGATGCTAAAGATATGGTGGTCATTAATTTAATTAGGACGGTTCAGCTTAGTGTAGATAAGGCGGGCTTGGCAATAAGTTTCTATACATTCGTTTTATCCGGAAATTCGCATAGGTCTTTAATAGGGCAGATGGGGCATTTCGGTTTTCTCGCAACGCAAATATAACGTCCGTGCAGAACTAACCAATGGTGAGCATCTCGAAGAAATTCTGCAGGAATGACTTGCTCTAAATCGCGTTCCACTGCGCGCGGATTGTTTCCGCTTGATAAACCAATCCGGCGTGAGACTCTAAAAATATGAGTATCTACCGCCAAAGTAGATTCTCCATAAAGTGTATTTAAAATAATATTTGCCGTTTTTCTACCCACGCCGGGTAAAAATTCCAACGCGTCACGATCGCGCGGAATTTGCGATTGGTACTGCGTGACTAAAATCTCGCAAGTTTTTATCACATTTTTAGCTTTGGTATTATATAAACCAATGGATTTGATAATTGATCTAACGCCTTGTTCTCCTAGTGCTAACATTTTTTTCGGTGTATTTGCCACAGTAAATAATTTCGGCGTGACTTTATTGACACTGACATCCGTTGCTTGGGCTGAAAGCATCACCGCAATCAATAATTCGAAAGGAGTAGTATATTGCAGCTCAGTTTTAGGAGACGGATTGAGATCTCGAAACTGGCAGAAGATTTTGGCTATATTTTCGGATGTCATGATTAAAGAGCGCGATAAGCATTTTTTTTAGACCGGGCGCGTTCCACTGCGGCGCGAATAAATGCTTCGCGTTCAGTCTCACTTTCCTCTAATGCAGAAATGGAATAAAGCAGCTGTTGAGGATCTTGCTTCTGTTTGCGAGCGTTGTGGTAGAGATAGCGCTGGCGGGAGTGAGCTTTAAAATTCTGCTGACGTGGAGGAGAAGGTTTTAAATCAATGCAATCAATCGGGCAGGGTTTGATACACAATTCACAACCGGTACAGGCGTCCGTGATAATGGTGTGCATTTGTTTACTCGCACCGATAATGGCGTCTACGGGACAGGCCTGGATGCATTTAGTGCAGCCGATACATTCAGCCTCACGAATCTCTGCAACTTGTGGCGGTTTAGTCTTCCGAGCCATTTCTTCAAGAAAAGGGGAGGGATTTTGCTTTAGTAATCTCCCCAAAGTTTTTAATACTTCAATACCACCCGGTAAACAGCGATTAATAGGCGCGTTTTCTTTCACCATCGCAATGGCATAAGGCTTACAACCTGAAAAATGACAAAGTTGGCATTGAGTTTGCGGCAAGGCCTGGTCAAGACTCTCAATTAAAACTTCTTCATCATTCATGATGCAATTTATCACAATTTGGCCAATCGGTATGCTAACCTGGATACTCTAAAAGAGAAGCTGTCAGTGTTTGTGATTGTTCATTAATAGGGTTAACTCCATTGGATTCAACGAATGAATACCCAGAGACCCGAGATAAATTGTCTCTTACACTGTCTTGCTCATCCTCTCTCTGATCAATTTGATCAATTTGAGTTTTGATTTGGCAAGCAGCGATTCGTGAAATTAGCGTATTTAACCCTGCCAGTCCAATATTAATTATGTTTCCCGTGCTATGATTCAAATTCAAAAATATTTGGCTCAGTATTGTTGCTCCTTCTCCTAAGGCGAGGTAAGAACTAGTCAACATAATCATTTTTTGTCCGCCTTCCAGTTCTGTTTTGCTAACGGCTTCATACACTCCAAGGATGGCTCTTAAATGAAGCACGATACCTACAACGATCATCCCTATTCGATAAGATTCGTCAGTTTCATCAAAATCGGTTTGGTAGATAAATCTTTTTGATATTTCTGCTAAAATACCCGCTAACGTCGCATTTTCAAGAATGAGTCTGCCTTTTTGTAAAATAGGCAGGATAAGTGGGGCTTGATTCATTAGGTTGTTTCTCTTCTTGAGTGAACAATTCATTCTTTTTCCATCGTAAATAATTATTATGTGAAATCATCAGCGCGCTAATAATTATTCCCACGTAAGAAGCAACGTAAGCAGAATGTGAAGAATTATCGGCAAAACCTCTGCATGAAAGATACAGTATGGGTAACCATTTTTGAACGTCATAGGTTTTCTTGTAATGCCGATACAATTTATTTTTTATTGAAGTGATGTTTGAAAAAATTCGTTCTCTCACTCTCATGTTATCTCCTTTTAAAATGAAATATCTTCTAATTTAATACGTTGCATTAAGGGTTTAAATTCGGCAATAGAATGATTAAGTAAGGGCATGGACAATTGGTCCCAATCTAATGCGTCAATCTGTAAAAATTCCGCTATCCTCTTTGAGGTTTCTGGTAAAACCGGTTGCAGATAAGTAGCGATGATTTTAAACAAATTCAGACCTTGTGTACAGATGGCTTGCACTTCTGCATGACGATTTTCTTTCGCTAGAGCCCAAGGTTTTTGTTGATCGATGTATTGATTAGCCCGATCTGCCAACGCCATAATTTCTCGAACGGCGCGCTGATATTGCCTAGACTCATAACTCTCCTCAATCGCCGTGGCAGCCTGAATGAATTCGTCGAATAAAACCGGTTGGGGTAAATGTGAAGCCAAACGCCCTTGGGTCAATTTAGTGATAAATCCAGCACAGCGGCTAGCTAAATTAATAAATTTGCCCACCAAATCGGCATTGACACGCGCGCAAAAATCCGTGAAATTTAAATCTATATCTTCCACTTGCGAAGTTAATTTTGCCGCCAGGTAATAACGCAAATATTCCGGGTTCACCTTTTCCGCAAAGTCAGCCGCAGTAATAAAAGTACCGCGCGATTTTGACATCTTTTGGCCATTGATGGTTAAAAAACCATGCACAAAAATACTGCTTGGTAGGCGGACTTGAGCGCCATACAACATGGCCGGCCAAAATAACGAGTGGAAGTATACAATGTCTTTACCAATAAAGTGGTATAATTCCGTGTTCGCGCCTTTATTCCAATAATTTTCGAATTGAATTTCCGGTCTGCTTTCACAGAGTTTTTTTAAACAGGCAAAATAGCCGATCGGTGCTTCTAGCCAAACGTAAAAATATTTTCCCTGAGCATCCGGAATTTCAAAACCAAAATAAGGCGCGTCACGGGAAATGTCCCATTCTTTTAAGGGCTCCGCCAACCATTCCTGCATTTTGTTGACAACGGCTTCCGGTAAATGCCCTTCGTTAACCCAATTTTGTAAAAAGGGGTGATATTTTTCTAAATTAAAAAAATAATGTTCCGATTCTTTTAATACGGGAGCGGCGCCGGAAAAAATGGAAACCGGATTTTTTAGTTCATTGGCTTCATAAGTCGACCCGCATACTTCACAATTGTCACCATACTGATCTTTAGCGCCACAGCGTGGACATTCGCCGCGGATAAAGCGGTCTGCTAAAAATATTTTTTTCTCTGGATCGAAGGCTTGAGTAATCGTTTTGATATTAATATCACCATTGTCCCGCAGTCTTTGATAAATCAAATGAGTGAGTTCTTGATTTTCAGGCGAATGAGTGGTGTAAAAATAATCGAAGTCAATGAAAAATTTTTGAAAATCCTGAAAATGTTCCTGGTTCATTTTCTCGATTAATTTTTCAGGAGATAAGTTTAAACGTTCTGCATAGATCATGATACTGGCGCCGTGAGCATCTGAACCGCTGAGAAACAAACAGGAGTGTTTTTGTAAACGCTGCCAACGCACCCAAATGTCCGCCTGAATAGCTTCCACTAAATGGCCTAAATGGATGGGGCCATTCGCATAGAAAAGAGCAATCGTAACAAGAATATTGCGTTGTTTTTTCATCGTGTTACAATAGCAAAATGCAGTTTACAGCGTCAACTTTTGTCATTGATACCCTCAAAAAATATCCTTTACCTTGGCTTAACCAAAACGTAGTGGATGGCGCTTGGCTGCAAGATGTTCGTTTAGATGGAAACCAACTAAATGTAAAGTTAAAATTTGGCTTCCCTTTGTCAACCGCCTTCCAAGAAGACGTTTGTGCGTCTTTGACCACTCATTTACAAGGTTTGGCGGCGATTAATTCGGTCAATATTGCTATCGACTGGGAGGTGCGAGCGCACGCGATTAAAGCTGGCGTTGCCGCTATCCCGGGTGTAAAAAACGTCATTGCTATTGCCTCCGGCAAGGGCGGAGTAGGGAAGTCCACTACCGCGCTGAATATTGCCTTGGCGCTAGCTCATCATGGCGCGCGCACGGGATTATTGGATGCCGACATTTATGGTTCAAACCAGCCACATATGTTGGGAGCGAAAGGCCGTCCAGAGATTCGAGAAGATAAAAAAATCCAGCCGCTGCTTGCCTGTGGTTTGCAAACCATGTCCATTGATTATTTAGTGAATGAAGTTACCGCAATGGTTTGGCGCGGTCCCATGATTAGCGCCGCTATGTGGCAGTTATTCCGAGATACCTTATGGGACAATCTAGATTATTTGGTGGTTGATTTACCCCCTGGCACAGGTGATATCCAATTGACTTTGGCTGAAAAAGCCCCGGTCACTGGGGTAGTCATCGTCACTACCCCACAAGAAGTGGCACTATTGGATGCACGCAAGGGTTTGGAAATGTTTCGTCACCCTAAAGTTAATGTGCCAATTTTGGGTGTGATTGAAAACATGAGCCGTTACATTTGTTCGCACTGCGGGCATCATGAAGCTTTGTTTGGTGAAGATGGCGGCGCCCGATTGGCACAAAGTTGTGATCTGCCTTTATTTGGGCGTGTCCCGCTTTCTTTAACAATTCGGGAAAATGCGGACCGCGGTCAACCCACTTTAATTATGAGTCCAGATAATGCCTTAAGTCAATTGTACCAAGAAATTGCGTTAAAAATTGCAGCGCGGGTTTCGCAGCAAAAAATCAGTTATGCATCGCGTTTCCCGCCCATTGTCGTCGAATAAATTAGGGGAAATAAATATTATGGCTATTAAATCGGACCAATGGATAAGACGCATGGCGCAAGCGGGGATGATCTCTCCTTTTGAGCCGCAACAAGTTCGAAGCAAAGACGGAATGAAAGTGATTTCTTATGGCACGTCCAGTTATGGTTATGATGTGCGTTGTGCTAACGAATTTAAAATATTTACTAATATCAATTCTGCCATTGTGGATCCCAAAAATTTTGATCGCAATAGTTTTGTGGATTTAAGATCAGATGTTTGTATTATTCCGCCCAATTCATTTGTATTGGCACACACAGTAGAGTATTTTAAAATTCCGCGTCAGGTTTTGACTATTTGCGTAGGAAAATCGACTTATGCGCGTTGCGGTATTATCGTGAATGTCACTCCTTTGGAGCCGGAATGGGAAGGTCATGTCACTTTGGAATTTTCTAACACCACCAATCTCCCTGCTAAAATTTATGCTAATGAGGGAGTAGCGCAAATGTTGTTTTTCGAATCAGATGAAGTGTGTGAAACTTCCTATTTAGATAGAGGTGGGAAATACCAGGGTCAAATAGGTGTCACTTTGCCGGTGGCGTGACTGGATTAGCAATAGACCATGATGCTTTGATTTATATTTTAGGATTGTACGGTATGGTCAGTCGCTTCCAACTTGTAAAAATTTAGATTTGATCTGACACTCATGATCTTTTGGAGTAAAATTCATGAGATTGTATTTTTAACTTTAACCAAAATAAGTATCAGTATGACTGGCATATCACAAAAAATCATTAAATCAAACTGGGTGTTTTGGATTTAGCCAAAGGATTGGGCAATGTATTCATATCGCCATACTAGCTCAGCTCCATAATCATCTAAGATAGACTCTTGTATAAAATTTGGATTTGAGTTAATATAATAATCAAAAGCGCCGATTTGAGCATCAGCTTGCGGGCGCCATAAAAATACTGCTAAAGCGGGTTGCCACTGAACCACCGTTTTAGCAATAAACGGTGAGACATGATCGAAACACGTCATCTGTATAAAAATTATTCTACTACTAAAGGTGAGTTTGCGGCCTTAACTGATGTCAATTTGACCGTGAGGCCGGGAGAAATCTTTGGAGTTATCGGCAAAAGCGGCGCTGGAAAAAGTTCCTTGATCCGCTGTGTCAATATGCTAGAAAAACCCACACAGGGATCAGTGATTATTGATGGCCAAGATTTAATCCAGCTTTCCCATACAGGTTTAAGGCGCGTGCGCCGCAAAGTGGGAATGATCTTTCAACATTTCAATTTACTCCAACATCGTAATGTAATGGATAACGTGGGTTTGCCATTAGAATTGATAGGGAAAAGCCGTGGTCAGATTGAAAGAGAAACTCTTCCTTTATTGGAATTGGTCGGATTAAAAGATAAACAGCACGCTTACCCTAGCCAACTTAGCGGCGGTCAAAAACAACGAGTCGCTATAGCCAGAGCGTTGGCAACGCAACCTAAAGTGTTATTATGTGATGAAATGACTTCGGCTCTGGACCCGGAAACCACCCGTTCAATCTTGGAATTGATCCAATCTATCAATCAACAAATGCAAATTACCATATTACTAATTACGCATGAGATGAACGTCATTAAAATCCTTGCTGATCAAGTCGCGGTGTTGGACCATGGTAAAATCATTGAACAAACGGATGTGTTTAATTTGTTTACTCAACCTAAAACGGCCATTGCCCGCTCATTTATCCGGCATAGTTTAGCCTTAGAATTGCCAGTGGCATTAATGGATAAAGTCCAGAAGTTGCCGTTTCCTCATTGCGCGGCATTGTGGCGAGTCGCTTTTGCCGGACCCATCGCTGCGGAACCGGTAATCAGTGAGTTGTTAAGGCGCAGCGGTATCCATTTAAATATATTGCAGGCCAATTTGGAGTTAATCCGCCATCAGCATTTAGGGGTGATGATTATTGCGGTAGAGGGGAGCGCGGAAGAGCTAAGTACCGCTCAGGCTTATCTACAACAACGTGATTTAAAAGTAGAGGTGATTGGTTATGTCAACCGCAATGATTGGATTATTTCTTAACGCTTGTGCTGAGACTTTAATGATGGTGCTGATATCGTGCGCCGGTGCGATTATTTTAGGATTGCCATTAGGGGTTGTGTTATTGATCACTCGGCGTGAGCACCTCATCCCCTGGCCTAATCTGAATAAAATATTGGGAGTTATTGCCAACGGGGTGCGTTCCATCCCCTTTATTATATTAATGGTGGCAATTATCCCGCTGACACGCTGGTTGGTGGGTACTTCCATTGGAACTGCCGCGGCGACAGTGCCATTGACGATTGCGGCTATTCCTTTTGTAGCCCGTCTTGTGGAGACTGCTTTAGAACAAGTGCCTTGGGGGTTAGTGGAAGCAGCGCAAGCCATGGGGGCGAGTTCCTTTCAAATTATTTATAAAATATTGTTGCCAGAAGCCTTGCCTACTATCGTCCGAGGCATTACCCTGACGCTGATCGCATTAATAGGGTACTCGGCAATGGCAGGAGTCATCGGTGGTGGGGGCCTGGGAGACCTGGCCATACGCTATGGTTATCAACGTTTTAATGTGAATGTGATGCTGTGGACCATTGCGATACTCATTTTATTTGTGCAACTAGTGCAAGTGGCGGGCGATTGGGTCGCCCGTAAATTGACTCATTAAGAGGTTATTATGAAAAAAATATTAATATTGGGTTGTTTGGGGGTTTTAAGCGTTTTGAGCCTGACGTCGTGCAAGCCATCTAAATCGGATTCAATCAAAGTGGGCACGATTGATGGGCCGGAAACTCAATTAATGGAAGCCGCTAAAGAAGTGGCGCAGAATAAATACGGTTTAAACGTGCAAATTATTACGTTTTCTGATTACAACACCCCCAATGCCGCATTAAACGATGGCAGTATAGATGCAAATGCCTTTCAAACGCAGCCATTTTTAGATGCTCAAATAAAAGAATATGGGTATAAATTTGCGATAGCAGGCAAAACTTTTGTTTATCCTGTCGGTATTTATTCAAAAAAAATCCAAAATTTGGATAATATCCCCCAAAATGCCAAAGTCGCTATCCCGAACGATCCGAGTAATGAAGCGCGGGCATTATTATTGTTAGAAAAAGCGGGTTTAATTACTTTAAAACCCGGAGCAGGAGTGAATGCCACTAAATTAGATATTGCCGAAAATCCTAAGAGCCTACAAATCATAGAATTGGAAGCGCCGCAATTGCCACGGTCTTTAGCCGATGTTGACTTGGCGGTGATTAACACCAACTTTGCCGTGCCGGCGGGCTTGTCTCCTACCAAAGACGCTATTTTTCATGAGGATGCTGACTCTCCTTATATGAATATTATAGTAGTTAGAGAAAAAGACAAAGACGACCCTAAAGTGCATCAATTAGTGGATGCTTTCCATTCTCAAGAAGTGAAAGACCGGGCTGCTAAACTGTTCGGTGATGCCGCAATACCCGGATTTTAGTTTAAAATTCAAAGAATTATCTTACCTTGCCCGTCTTTGACGGGTAGGGCGTTACCCCCCGAATTTACCGCTGTTCAATTTTCTTGTTAAGGTATTCTTAATATTTAACATTTAAAATGTAAGTTAAATCATCTAACCCTTATGAAATCTTAATTGACACTGTCTCTATTACAGATGGAAGTAAACAAATGAATGATGAAAAAGTATTAACGACATTTCCTTCGTTGGAATCTCTTTCAAAGATAAAACAAAACAGAACCTCAAGAATTGATGAAGTGTCTTTTCCAAATATATTTTATTTTTATGATGAAATAGATCAGGCTGTTTTATTTGTGTTATATAATCTCGCCTTTTTTTTGGCTCCATTTGTCAATAACCACTTTCAGTGGTGGGCGCAGAAAAATATTAATTTAATTGCAGAGCCCAGTTTACTATTGCAAAATGCATTTAATGCTAAAAATTATTCAAAGAAAGATTTTATTAAAGCTTTAATAGGAAAAATAAATCTCAAAGATAAAACGTTTTGTTCTTGTCTCGCAACGGGAGATCCATACCCCCTTAAGCAATTGCTATTAGGGAATATGGACTTGGTTAAAGCTATTTTGGCTTTTAAAAGCATAAAACCTTGCATAATCACTAAATGGTATCATGATAAAGAAGAATTTAACAAGTTATTAATGGATGGCATTGAACAAAATAACAATCAGCGCGAAATACCTTATATAATAAAGGACCGCGAACAATTTTATCGAGAAAATTTTTTAAAAGTTTTGAAAAATAATACGAAGCCCAAATTTAAAGAATTTATAAAAAAGAATAAGCTATTATGTATAGGCGAGTCAAAAAAGGATGTCGAATTATTATGGTCGATTTTTTTTACCATGGGGGAATTTGAAACCGATACGCCAGAATATAAATTTTTAAACGACTCTTATACTAAAATATCATCATATTTGAAATTATCTCCAAATGAAGTAAGAAAAAATATTTTAGATTATTTAGGAAAAATATTTGAAACTAATTCGAAATATTTTTTTCTAGTTTTTAAGAATATACCAGAACAAAATTTTAAAGAGGGTTATAAATTATTAAGGGATATCTATAATTTATATAAAGATATAGATAAAGATAAAGATAAAGATAATAAAAAAGACTCCTTCATATCTGAGCGTCAGTCTTTGAAAAAGTTTTTTTTTGAAATCTATTCTTTTAAAGATGAAAAGTATCCAAATAGTAAAATTATCGAGTATTTTGGATATTTGCCTGAAAGCGACAAAAAATATTATTTTCGATATTTTGAACCTTTATTTTATAATAAATTGCTGTTTGATAAATCATCACCCAAAACTCCATTATTATTTAAAATAATTATTAATAAGATATTAGAGTTAGAGTTAAAAAAACGTTTATTGGCTAATGGCTTATCAGATGGGTATAAAAAAATTTTAAATAAGAAAATTTTATATTTAAAAGAAATTTATATTGATTTGATTGTAATTTTTTCAAAAAAAAGGAAACAAGAAGAGCCCGGAAAATTTTTTAATAGACTTGAACAATTGTTAGAAAAAATTAAGAATTTGCAAACTGACGACTCAGTTAAAACTTTTTTTTATACGAAAAATTGGTTTAGCGCTTCTGAATCCAGGAAATTAAACACTTTGGAATTGCTTGATTATATTGAGAAATTTATTGAAAATTTCTGGTATGGGAAAATTAAAAATTACATTTTTAAAAGCAAAGACATTAAAGATAGCAAAGTTAATAAAAAAAGTATTAACAAAAACAAACAGATTCAAGGTAGTGCAGGTAAACACGATAAACTGTTTCCAATTGAATTGATCAATCTTAGCAAGCAAATTGAGAATTTAAAAACTCGCATGAACAATTTTCATTCTGAGGCAGCCCTTAAAGTTTTGAAACAAAAACAGCATTATTTGCAGACAACTTTTCGATTGTTATTCAATTATCACATGAACAAGTCCTCAGAAAATTTGGAGAGATTAGCAATGTATCTTGAATCACTCCATGGCAATAAAATTATCAAAACCTATTCTTATGGCTGTTTTGTCTCAAGTTATGCTTTTTTTAAACCTAAAAAAACGAATACAGAATTTTTATTAGATAGCATTAATGATTTTGTTAAAAAAGCGGACAATATACGGCGATTGAGCTTATAAATTTTAATCGCTCTTAGAGTGGCGTAATGATTTTGTTTTTGTGTAATAACGATAAAAATTAATTAAATATACTGATTCCTTATTCGTCGTCATCCGGTTCCGAAGAGGTTTCTTTAAGTGGCCATTGAGATTTGCTTTGGTCGACGCGTTCGCGCATTTCTTTGCCAGGTTTAAAATGCGGAGTGTATTTGGCGTTGGTGAAAACCCGTTCACCTGTTCTGGGATTGTGGGCGCGGCGGGGAGGGCGATACCGTGGCGCAAAGCTGCCGAAACCGCGGATTTCGATGCGGTCCCCTTGGCTTAAACTATCACTCATGCGGTCCAAAATATGGTTAACCGCCGTTTCAATGTCTTTCAATAGTAGACTATTTTGGCAGTTAGACAGTTTTTGAATTAATTCTGACTTGACCATAACCTGTCCTTTTAAAGAATAAAGGTTTTGTTTAGTATAATGCATTTTTTACGGGATATCCACTGTTTTCAGCTTGAGTCAGTTATACTCGTTTAAGTTTTAATGACATCAATGAGATTTTGAAGCTTATTGTAAATATCCAGTTTTTGCTGGAACTTTACCCTAAGCTTAGATAAGCTTGCCATCCAAAATAACCTGTCCATTTGGATTTAATTTTAACCGGCCTGCTGCTAACCAGGATAAAACTTGGGGGTATAATTGATGTTCTAAAGCATGGATTCGAGTTTTCAGCGTCTCTTCTGTATCCTGTGCATCAATATTCAGTTGAGCCTGACAAATAATCGGGCCGGCATCGACTTCTTCAGTGACAAAATGAATAGTGACTCCGTGTTGTTCCTCTCGCGCTTGTAATACTCTCTTGTGAGTGTCCAATCCAGGATATTTTGGTAACAATGACGGATGGATGTTAATGATTCGTCCGGCATAATGTTGTACAAACTTCGGAGAGAGTCGGCGCATATAACCTGCTAAAACAAGGATTTGAGGACTATAGCTGTCAATCAGTTCCACAAGACCGATTTCGTTTTTAATAACGTGCGCGGGAATTCCAGCTTGTTCCGCTCTTTGTAATCCCTTGACGTCACTTCGGCTACTAATGACGGCGCGTATTTCTACTGCCAAATCTTTGCGAGAGGCATCAATAATGGCTTGCAAGTTTGATCCATTTCCTGAGATTAAGACAACGATTGGTAGCGTCATTGCCAATCCAAGCTGGGAGATGTTTCAAAAGCTTTTTGAATTTCCCCTATTACCCATCCAGTTTCACCGCTGGAATGAATTATTTCTAAAGCCGTGTCAGTGTGGGAGGGTGGAACGCAAATAATCAGACCCACTCCCATATTAAATGCCTTAAACATTTCCATAGCATCAATTTGACCTTGGCGCTGAAGCCATTGGAAAATTTCAGGTAGAACCCAGCTTTGACGATAGATGACGGCTTTGGTGAAGGATGGCATCACCCGAGGCAAGTTATCGATCAGTCCTCCCCCGGTAATGTGAGCGATGGCGTGTACTGGTAGGGTAGCCTTCAATTTCTGTAAGAGGGGAGTATAAATTCGGGTTGGAGTCAATAAGACTTCGCCCAGAGTAGTCTCACCAAAAGAGGAGTCTAATGAGGTTTGGGATTGTTCCAATACTTTGCGTATTAAAGAGTATCCATTGGAGTGCGGACCCGAGGAGGCCACAGCTAAAAGCGTATCACCTGCTTGCACTAGGCGGCCATCTATAATTTGATCTTTTTCAACCACGCCAACACAAAAACCGGCTAAATCATAATCGTCATTTTGATACATGCCCGGCATTTCCGCTGTTTCTCCCCCGATCAGTGCGGCTTTGGCTATTTCACAGCCTTTGCCAATTCCAGCGATAATATCGCGGGCTTGACTGGAATTGAGATGCCCGGTAGCAAAATAATCTAAAAAAAATAACGGTTCCGCGCCTAAGCAAGCCACGTCATTTACGCACATGGCTACCAAGTCGATGCCAATGGTGTCGTGTTTTTTCATTTCAATGGCTAACTTAAGTTTGGTGCCTACGCCATCAGTTCCGGAAACTAAAACTGGCTGGCGGTAGCCAGAGGGGATTTCAAATAGAGCCCCAAAACCGCCGATGCCGCCAAGCATACCTGGGCGGTGGGTGCGGTTCGCAATCTGGCGTATGTCTTTTACGAGGGCGTTGGCTTGTTCAATGTCAACGCCGGCTTTCTTATAGTTAAGGGATTTATCATTCATGGTTGAAAATCTTATACCAAAATTGTGGTACAATAAACTATGTTTGAACGTTTTTTCGTCATTTTGACAGGATTGTTTATTTTTTATAGCTCTTTGAGCTGGGCGGCGGTGGCTCCGCAGGGATTTAATATCGGTAATGTGACCGTACCCAGTCAATCCGCAGTGGATTTACACCCTGCGCTAGAGAAAGCGTTTGAGCAAGTGTTGATTAAGCTGTCCGGCAATTCACGTATTATCACTGTCCCGGAAATACAAAAACAAATTGCTTTGGTAGATAGATATGTCCAAAAGTATAGTTATGTAGACAATAATTTAATTGTCACTTTTGATCAGCGCGCCCTGATCAATTTGTTGATTGAAGCTCAGCAACCAGTATGGATTTCGGAGCGTCCATCCAGTCTTATCATACTGAATATAGCGAACCTTGATGCATTAATGCCGTTGCTACAAAGCGTAGGGAATCAACGTGGCTTACCTTTGGTTTTTCCTAATATACCGATTGAGCCTTCCTCCGCTTCAAACCAGGCTGCTTTAGAAAAATTGGGCGAAACTTATCATACGCCGGTAGTTCTTTCAGGTAACCTCAGGCCTGATCCTGCCAATAATGCGAATTGGCTGGGGGATTGGTTGTTAGTTTGGAATACTCAAACTTGGCAGTGGAGCAGCAATGGCTCTCAAGAAGAGGTGCTGCGCGAAGCAGTAAATAAATTGGCAGATATTTTGGCCAGTCAATTGAGTATTCATCTTGATCAAAAAACTGGCAATACTTTTTGGGTGGCGGTGTTGGGTATTTCGCAATTAACGGATTATCAAAATCTGCTTCAAACTATTAAGCAATTGCATCCGGTTTTAGGCCTCTATGTTCAAGATATTGGAAGTCATGGGGTATTAATACAGGTGACAGCAGCAGGAGAGGGTTCTGATGCATTCAAACAAGCCATGGCTATAAATCCCCATTTTAATTTGGTAAGTGATACGTCAGCTTTGCTAACTTTTCATTGGCGGGCTCAATGAAGCTCGGTCAGCAATTGACTTTAGGTTTGGAGTTGTCCGATGAGGCGACTTTTTCAAATTTTTATGTAGGGAATAATGCGATATTAGTAAAGCACTTAATTAATTTTTCTAATAATCAAGGTGAACGCCTGGTTTTTCTTTGTGGTCCATCGGGATCTGGGAAATCGCATTTATTACAAGCTTGCTGCCATCATTGTGAAGCCCATCAATGTATCTATTTGGATTTGGCTCAGCCCGCTTTGCGACCAGAAGTTTTTGCTAATATGGAATATCTTTCTTTAATTTGTATCGATAATATTGATGCTGTATTAGGCGATATTCAATGGGAAATCTCTTTATTTAATTTTTATAATCGTTGTCGCGAGTTAGGTGCTCGTTTGTTGTTGAGTGCGTTATATCCGCCAATAGCGCTCAATTGCCAGCTTCCTGATTTGGCCTCGCGTTTGCGTTCTTTTTTGGTATTTAATATTCAAAATTTAAATGATGAGCATAAATTAGCTGCCTTGCAAATGCGCGCCTCTCGAAGGGGTTTGGAATTGTCGGACGAAGCCGGAAATTTTTTATTGCATCATTATCCTAGAAAGATGAATGAATTATTTTGTGCGTTAGAAGTTTTAGATAAAGAAGCCATGATTTCTAAACACAGAATTACCATTCCTTTTATCAAATCAAAGTTGGGTTTATAAACCACTGTTATTTTCTTTTGATCAAATTTAAATTAGTTTTAGTATTAAAATTTTACATAATCTGTACTATATTTAACAACAGATGGTAATTCATGTGAAGAAAAGGAGGTCAAATGAAAATATTATCTAAGGTCGCTTTAACAGTTTTTTTGGGGGTGATCAACACTCCGATGTTTGCCTTTAACAGCACAATGAATCGTTATGATGATGTCGTTGGTATGGGAATTATCTGGCGAGACCAATACAACGATCCGCTGATTTTGCCTAAAAGTATCAAATCTACTGGTGAAAAAGTATTTGTTTTTAGTCCTCGGGCAAGGCAGTGGGCGGCTTACAATGGACAAGGGCAATTAATGGGTTTTGGTCGGGCCAACGGGGGAGCCAGTTTTTGTGCAGAATTGAATGAGCCTTGTCTGACTGCTAATGGCAAGTACCGGGTTTTTCGCAAAGGAGATAGTTCCTGCATTTCCAAAACTTTCCCATTAGATAAAGGGGGCGGTGCGCAAATGCCTTATTGTATGTTTTTCAATGGGGGCGCTGCGATACACGGGTCTCCTCAATTATCGTTGATGAATTCCAGTCACGGTTGTGTACGGGTAACGACACCGTCAGCGAGATGGTTATCGGAGAGTTTTATTAATATTGGCACCAAAGTTTTGGTGACGTCTTATTAGTTAATTTTAAGTTATTTAGAAAAAGCGCAATTCCCATGAAAGACTTCATGGGAATTGTTAATCTAGAATTTATAAAGAGTATGAATTTTCGGTTGAAAAACCTTTATTTTGAACTAAGCCCTCGTGTAACATCAAATTATCCAATTGGCTGGTGAATAGTTTGGAAGACTCAAGGGAACGTTTTTCTCCCATATTGATAATCATTTTAGCTACATTATCGCTAAATATGCTTTGACTTGTTAAATCGCTCATTTTTTTCTCCAAAAAAGGTTAATTCTGAGAATTAAACTTAATTTTACAGTTCATTTCTTAAGAAAATCTTAACTAAAATAATTATTTTAAATCATGTTTTATGAATTTCTGAATTCTTATTATACTAACTTATTGATTTTGAGTCAAATGATTTGATAATTGGTGGGGGTGGTTGTGGTTGTGGTGAAAATTTTTCTTTAAATATCAATGAGATAAACGGATTGCGGTTATTTTTCTGTCGCTTTGAAATTAGGGTCTAAAGTCTTGAAAACTCACTCAACTCGAAGCATTATAGTTTTTTCTGATTACATTTTTAATGCGGAGTTTTTATGCCCAGTTTTGACGTCGTTTGTGAGTTAAATTTACATGAGCTGGCTAATGCCATTGATCAATCAAATCGAGAAATTGCTACCCGCTTTGATTTTAAGGGGGTTGACGCTTTATTTGTTTTGAAAGATTCCGATATTACACTGAAGGCTGAAAGTGAGTTTCAGCTTGATCAAATGATGGATATTCTGAAAAAAAAATTCATTAAGCGAAATGTGGATTTGGCTCATATAAAAACGGAGACGCCGGTCATTTCAGGTAAGGTTGCTGAACAAAAAGTGACAATGCAAAAAGGCATCAATAGTGAGATAGCTAAAAAGATAGTGAAATTCTTAAAAGAAAGTAAATTAAAAATCCAGGCTTCTATTTTAGGAGATCAAGTCAGAGTCACTGGCGCTAAAAAAGATGATTTACAAGCGGCGATTGCCTTGCTTCGAAAACAGGATTTCCAGTTACCGTTGCAATTCAGTAACTTTCGCGATTAATTCTGTCTCATTGGCAAGCAGCGTGGGTAACTTTCTGAGACTACTTTAACTTGTTTTGCTCCTTTAAAAGCAATAGTCTTGTATTGGACAAGACTTAGACTTGCTTCTTTATTTATAGTTAGCTAGGGTCTGTTGACATTTCGCCGTCATTGCGAGCGAAGCGAAGCAATGACGGCGAAATGTCAACAGACCCTAATAAAAAAGACTTTTATCCCACAATTCCATTTTATTGCGAACAACAGCGGCGCGCGCGCAAAGCCCGAATATCCCTATAGGTAATCTCATGATTTTCATTTTAATTAGATTATTAAAAGGCGGCAATACAGTAATCGTTTAATGCATACAGTTTGGCTTACATATTTTTTGGCCAAAATGAAGTTGCGAAGCAAAAGAATAGTGGTACAATGTGGGGAATTGTGGGGAGGGTTCCCATGTTTCGGGGATTAACGGCGATACAAATTGACGTTAAAGGGCGGTTAAGTATTCCGTCCCGCTATCGCTCAGCCTTATTAGAATCAGGCGTTGAAACGGTGGTGGTGACAATTGATACAGAACAACCTTGTCTTTTGTTATATCCCACGCCTCGTTGGTTAGAAATCGAAGAAAAATTAGAACAATTATCCAGTTTTCATCCAGCTTCACGTCGAATTCAGCGCTTACTCATCGGTCATGCCACTGACGTGGAGCTTGATAAACAAGGCCGGATTTTACTTCCGCCGTTGCTGCGAGATTACGCACGTTTGGATAAAACCGCGATGTTAGTGGGGCAAGGTAAAAAATTCGAAATTTGGAATGACGCCCAATGGCAGGAGAGCCGCGCTACTTGGCTTGCTGACGCTACTCATCAAATGAGCGCCATGTCGACAGAGCTTTTGTCGTTATCGTTATGAAAACACAACAAGAGCATATACCCGTACTTACCGAAGAAGTGATCACGGGTCTCAATATTGTTGAAGACGGTTATTATGTTGACGCTACGTTTGGCCGAGGTGGGCACAGCGCCTTAATATTGGAAAAATTAGGCTCCCAAGGCCGGTTATTAGCAATTGACCAAGACCCCGCCGCCATTGCCGCGGCAGAAGTAATGGTTTGCAAAAAAGATCCGCGATTTACTCTTAAATTGGCTTCATTCACGGAATTGGGAACTATCCTGGCAGAACAAGGTTGGCAAGGTAAAGTGAACGGGTTGTTAATGGATTTGGGGGTGTCTTCGCCACAATTAGACAATCCTGAGCGCGGATTTAGTTTTACACGCTCAGGCCCTTTGGATATGCGCATGAATCCCACGCAGGGGATCACTGCGGCACAATGGCTCAACCACGCCAAGTCCGAAGAAATCGCGCAAGTGATAAGAGAATATGGAGAAGAACGATTCGCCAGACGCATTGCTGTCGCGATTGTGAAGCAGCGGCAAATAAATCCCTTGGCTACGACCAGTGAATTAGCAGAACTGATTGCGCGAACTGTGCCGGTTTACGAAAAAGGGAAGCATCCTGCGACGCGAAGCTTCCAAGCAATTCGAATTTTTATTAACCACGAATTAAATGCTTTACAAAGTGCGCTAATGCAAAGCGTAGAGATTTTGAAAGCCGGTGGGAGATTGGTAGTGATTAGTTTCCATTCATTGGAAGATAAAATAGTAAAGAAATTTATGCAAGAACAATCCCAAGGTAATTTGCCCCATAAATTACCGTTGCGAGAAAAAGAAATTATTCGAAATTTACGGGTGGTCAACCGTTTGGTCCGTCCCGGGAGTGCGGAAATCAACCTTAATCCTCGAGCGCGGAGCGCTCGACTTAGAATAGCGGAGAAATTACCATGAATGCGATCACTCGAGTATATACGAATAGTGCTGCGGCACGTCTGCCGGCGGTCCGCCATCAACAACGAATAAAATGGTCTTGGGGTTCACGTTGCCTAATGGTTTTTGTAATTTTATGCGCTTTTGCAGTAGTGTACCTCAAAGATTTGAACCGGCGCGAATTTATCCGCTATCAAGATATGGTCCACGCTAACCAGCAAGCGCAATTGGACTGGCAAAAATTGCTATTGGAACAAAGCACCTGGGCTGCACAAGCGAATGTGCAAGAAAAAGCAAGTAAACATTTGCATATGTATACACCTGATGCGAAAGAAATTGTGTTATTGACAGAGCTGTCTTAAGGAAGTCATTTTGCAATCAGGGAAAAAAACCCGACGGTTTCGCGAAAAACGTAATAGTAAGCCGGGGTCATGGCGAATTTGGGTAATTCTAATTGGTTTAGCACTGTGTTTTATCGGGTTATTGGCACGTCTAGTCGATTTAACTATTTTTAATCGAGCATTCCTCGTTAAACAAGGGCAAATGCGCACAGTCCGTAAAGTGGAAATTCCTTCTTTTCGTGGCATGATTACCGATCGTAATAATCAACCTTTGGCAATCAGTACTCCGGTTGATTCAATTTGGATAAATCCGAATTTATTTAATCCGACACCGCAAGAACTGAATTTATTGGCGCAAAATTTAAAAATGTCGACTAGCGAAATAAATAAATTAGCTCATGCCCAAGTCAATCGTAGTTTTGTGTACTTAAAACGAAGTAATCCTCCCGAAGTATCAGAAAAAATTGCCGCTCTAAAAATTCCCGGGGTTTTTTTGCAGCGGGAATATAAGCGTTACTATCCTGAAGGAGAAGTGACGGCACATTTGATTGGGTTAAATAACGTGGATGATCATGGTCAGGAGGGTTTAGAGCTGGCATATGATCAATGGTTAGCTGGCATTCCAGGTAAAAAACAAGTGATTAAAGACAGGCTCGGTAATATTATTTCCGAACTCGCTTTATTGCAAAAACCCGAACAAGGAAAAAATTTAACTTTAAGTATTGATAAAAGGATTCAGTATGCGGCTTATTCAGCATTAAAAAAAGCGGTAGAGCAATTTCGAGCCGAGGGGGGATCAGTGGTGGTGATGGATGCAAAAACCGGCGAGGTTCTGGCGATGGTGAATCAGCCCTCTTATAATCCCAATAACCGCCCTTCGCAACACGATGGCCGCTATCGCAATCGTGCGGTTACCGATATGTTCGAGCCAGGTTCTACCATTAAAACATTCACTATCGCTTTGGCGTTAGCGAGTGGTAAATACCATCCCAATACGCTCATCGATACTCGTCCGGGTTGGATGGCAGTGGGAGGTTATCGAATTAGTGACGATGATAATTTTGGGATAATTGATGTAGGGGATGTGTTAGCAAAATCGAGTAATATCGGCGCTACCCGTATCATGATGTCTCTCCCTCCACATGCGCATTGGGATTTATTGCACAATGCCGGTTTTGGCGAATTGTCCGATAGTCATTTTCCAGGGGAGGTCAGCGGCCGCTTACCTGAACAAAGAGTGTGGCGCCCCAGTGAAGTGGCCACTTTGGCTTATGGTTATGGATTAGCCGTGACGACGCTGCAACTCGCTCATGCTTACACTATTTTTGCCGATGGCGGGGTTTTAAGGCCATTATCGCTTTTAAAAATCAACGAAGTCCCAGCGGGGAAGCAAGTCTTATCTGCTAATGTTGCCGAACAAACTTTATCGCTGTTGGAAAGGGTAGTCCAAAATGGGGATCATCACACGGGGGTACGGGCGCAAGTGCCAGGCTATCGTGTAGGAGGCAAAACCGGTACTTCCTACATTGCAGGGCCGCATGGTTACGACCGGCATAATTATAATTCGTCGTTTGTAGGCATTGCGCCTTTGAGTAATCCGCGTTTAGTTATCGCGGTAATGATACGTCAACCTCATGGTAATCACATGGGTGCCTTTGTTTCTGCGCCGGTGTTTTCACAAGTCATGAGTGAATCGCTGCGGATTTTAAATATTCTTCCTGATCAGGCTCAACAATAAGGACCTACGCTTGAAGAAGCTGAAATGATATGTTAGTTTTTGATCATCCATAAAATACCGAATTTTTATTAAGGGAGATTAATATGTCTAAAATTAATATCGTCGATGAAAAGAGTGCAGAACAGAAGGAATTAGAAAAAATACTTAAAAAATTTTTTTCCCCTAATAATAGTCTAGGTATTAGTACTAAATCACCTTGGGATATTTACAGTATAGGCGTAACTAGAACTCCTTCTCAAATGCTAGCCGAAGCCATTAAAGTATTTTCAAGTTGCCCTTTGACTGATTTTTATATCAAATCATTTTTGTATGACCCAGCAAATAAACCAGTATTAAATTTGATTCCTAAAGATCAAAAAAATATTATTAGTCCGCTGGAATATCAATATTGTAAACAACGTGATCAAGAAGCGAGTGATATATTTACAAACTTATTGTTATTCTGGGGTTTACTACAAGATTGGCTAAACAACGCTAAAAGCGAAATAATAAAATTTAAGTATTTACATAGTAAGCTGATGAAGTTAACATCCACGCTTAAGTGTCAATTAGAAACTCCTTTTTACATAAAGAAAATTGATAATTTATTTAGGGAAAAATATTTTGGAAGGTTGTCTGACTTAATCATATTGCAGGAAAAATTAAAAGAGGGATTGTTGTCAGGGTTTTTTGAAGAAAAATATTCAAATTTAACTCAAGAGACGCAAGATAAAGATTTTGAATTATTAAAGATTCTTCAAAATCAGGAAAAGCTGGAAGAGTTTATTAAGAAAGTTAAAGTATTTATGAGTAAAAAAAATGACCCAGATGAGAAGGTGCTGGAGTCCCAAAGCAATTCTATGAACAAAATTGAAATAGCTGCTAAATATTTTAGTGAAATTAATTCATTGATAGACTATATCAAAAAAAATGACTTTGACGCTATAGAATGGGTAGATGTGGACAAAACTCACCAAAAAGTGCTAAAGCTAGCCACTGATTTTTTTTATCAAAAAAATTTTTCTGATGTTTTTTCTCAGCTTCATCAAGAAACTTATGAAAAATTATTTTCAATCAAAACTGTTTTAAAATTAATTAATTCACGGATTATTCATAATCGTGTGCGAGGTATATTACCTGAGTCTAACGGATTAGATGAAAAAAATAAATTAGATAATAGTTTAAATTCAACGCCTCCTTCCAAATCTAATGATGTTTTTGTTCTTGATATGTATAAAAAAAATTGTCAAATTTATAATTCTCTTTTGTCAGCACTCAATCATTTATTGCCTGATTTAGAAGAAATAGTGGAAACTGGTGGAATATTTAAAGAGTTGGATTACCTAGATAACTTAACCAACCCACTCACTGATGAGTCCATTACAGTACAGGGAAAAAATGATTTTAATCAGTTTAATAGAGGTTTTTCGCTAATCTCTACTCTCATGAAGTTTCTTCTTTACAATACCGATCTTTCACGGTTTCGTCAAAAAGTTGAAGAACAGGACGATAAATCTATTCAAGTTGTCATGCAACAGCTAATATCTGCTCAAAATGATGCACAACCGTTAAAGATTAGTCAAAAAAATGACCAGAAATCTATTCAAGCTGCATTAACAGATCAAATGGTAAATAAAAAAAATCGATCTCGCCTCGCTTTGCAAAACAAAGCAAAAGAATTAGCTGAAAGTTATTTGAGAAATAACAAACAAGGCTTGATTGATTTTTTAATAGAACAAAAAATGATATCCAGGGATGCATTTACCTTAATTAGCTTGAATAAATCCTCATTTATCGGAAATTTTTCTCAAAATTTAATGATTATGGATATTTCAGTAAAATATTTTTGTGATCAATACAACGATATTTGTGAGAACTTTGCTCGAAAAATTAAAAAAAATGATGTTTCAGTAGCTATTAAATCAAATTACGAAGATGCCGATTTTTTTAATTTAATTTTATATCCCACAATAGAGGAGGAATCATTATTTTGGACGCAGATAAAGGAAAGATTTAATAATAAAAAATTATTTAAATTAGTGCCGGAAAACTTTGCTACACAAACTTTTAGTCATAATAAATTTCGTGATCAGTATACTATCGATTTTCTTTTAGAGATGTTTAACAAAGCGAAAAAAGATGGCTATTATAATTCAATTTTATTTCAATCATTAACTTTACTAAAAGCTGAACGAGAGCATGGATTACTTTTGGCTAGAATTTTAAAAGAAACTCAGCATCAAGAATACAAAACCAAAACTGATAATCCAAAAAAATTAACAGAGTCATTGAAATTGATCATGGAATCGTATGGTAAATACCAAGCGATCTTGGAATACTATAAAGAATCTTTAGAACAATATGAGAAAGCCCATTGTCGGGAAGGATATGATATCTATTTATTTACAGTTGATGAATCCGTAAATAATTTAACGGAAATAGTAGCAGACATTACGAAAAATAAAGTTCCTGCGTTAATAAAACGCGCGAACCAATTGTTATTTTATGGTTGTCGAGAAGGGACCAATTGGGAATTGACTAAATTAAATTGGTCGGAAGAACAGCTTGTATTCCCTTCCAAAAAAAATAGCGATGTAATAAAGTATAAATTGTATACTGGAGAAATGCTGGGAGATAAAAGAATTTATGCAACAATTCATAAATACAAGGCTCACGTGCATTCACTTGATTTAAATAATTTGATAAAAATTCTCGAAAAAAAATTCTCAACAATAAAAGAATTTAAACAATCTCTGTTGAGAAGTTCTAATTCTGATTGGAAAGCTTGTTATACAAAATGGGATGAAAATTATGAAATTGAAAAACTTAAAATTGATAAACAAATAAAAGAGGAACTTGAGTCTATCAGCAAAATGAGTGGAATAGCTAAAGATGTAGTCAATGCGAATTCAGTTTCTAATAATGATGCAAAGCAATTACCGTGGAAGAAACCCGATTATGAAGCCTTAAATAAAGATTCGAGTTTTAACAGTCCATTTAAATTTACAGTCGAAATTTCAACTGACGAGAGTTATAATGAACAGAATAAATTAAAAATTCCAGACCTTGAAGCTGATCAATTAATTCCTGTTCCTCCGTCTATGAAATCGTCATCAGCCACATCTCAAACACCAAGAGAAACCCAATCCCAAGATCAAGATTTAATTATTCAGATTGAAAGCCAAGTTAGCCTCGCTGATGCTCCTCCTATGGAAACCCCGCTTATGAATCCCCCTCCACTTATTCCTATTTTGCCGATCCTGACAATGTTTAATACTTCTTCTAAACAGGCCCAAGAGTTTGGAAACAACCAGACTGACCAACATTCATCTTCAATGTTGAGTCCACAAGATCAAGCAAAAATAGTGAGTAGGCGTCCATATATATCCGATGGAAGTGGTAGTGATGAGGAAACGGAATATAATACCAGCTCATCATCCAGTTCCAGTTTTAGTTAAACAGCTTCTTAATAAAATATAAATCTGCTGGGGGTCAAAATTTGACCCCCAAGGATTATGCAATATATAATTTAATACATGTCTAAACCTGTGCGATTACATGACCTGGTCAAAGATCTTATCCAGGTTGAATCCCATTTTTCGTGTGTTATCGAAGATATCACTCACGATAGCCGCTTAGTCCGCCCCGGTATATTATTTTTAGCTATCCCCGGAGAACGTCAAGATGGCCGTGATTTTATTGCATCGGCATTGTCTTGCGGCGCCAGTGCCGTGTTATACGATAACAGCGATGGGTATAAACCTACCCCCGAACTGCAATATAAAGGAGTGCCTATCCTGGGACTAAGTCAACTAAATCATCACCTGGGATTGATTGCTTCGCGTTTTTACCAAAACCCCAGTCACAAAATGACCCTAATCGGCGTTACCGGCACCAATGGTAAAACCTCCATCACCCAATTTATTGCCCAAGCGCTGAATCGTGACCAACAAAATTGTGCCGTGATCGGCACTTTAGGAAAAGGTTTTCCGCCGCACTTACAAAAGACGGGTTTTACCACCCCAGATGGAATTATTTTAAACAAAGAATTGGCTCAATTATTGGCTCAAGGGGCCAAAAATGTGGCTATGGAAGTCTCTTCCCACAGCTTAGCTCAGCATCGAGTTGCTGGCATACAATTTGATATTGCCGTATTTACTAACTTAACCCGAGATCATTTGGATTATCACAAAACCATGGAAGAATATGGCGCCGCCAAAGCCCGTTTGTTTCAATTCCCAGAGTTAAAGCACGCCATCTACAACGCCGATGATGCATTTGGTTTGCAGCTTTTATCCCAGCATCCGCATCAGGCTCAGAAATTAATCTATTCTGCCAATCCTCATTTAACGCTTGACTGCCCGGCAGTGATTGCCGAAGAGCTACACGCCACATTAGGAGGATTTTTTATTAAAGTCCGCACCCCTAAGGGAAGCCTACAGTTCAATTCCCGCTTATTAGGGCGTTTCAATGTCAGTAATATTTTAGCGGTTTTAAGTGTGTTAATTTCCATGGATTTTTCTTTGCAAGAAAGCATGACGGCGTTGGAAGGATTGCAACCAGTGCTAGGGAGGATGCAGTCTTTTGGAGGAGCAGCAGGCAAACCTTTAGTCATAGTCGATTACGCCCACACGCCAGATGCATTAAAGCAAGTTCTATTCACTTTACGTGAACATAAACCGCATAAACTTTGGTGTGTATTCGGTTGTGGAGGAGATCGCGACCGGGGCAAGCGTCCACAAATGGGTGCCATCTCCGCAGAATATGCTGATTTTACCGTGCTGACCAACGACAATCCACGCAGTGAAGATCCTCAAACGATACTGCAAGAAATTCAATCAGGCATGGCGTCTTCCCGTCCAATCCAAATAGAGCCGGATCGGTATCATGCCATCGCTTATGCGTTAAACCATGCCGCGGCGGGGGATATCGTCGTCATTGCCGGCAAAGGTCACGAAACGGAACAAGTCATAGGGACAACAGTTTTTCCCTTTAGTGACGTCGAAACGGTGATGGATATTTTGAATCGTTAAGATCTCCTCAATTTTCGCTAGATAACTAAATCAACAACTGTTAAAATCCGTCGATTATGATGAAACTTTCTCAAGCTGCTCAAATATTGAACGCAGAGCATCGCGGCCCGGACGCCGAATTCCAAGGCGTCGGCACTGACTCGCGTAAAATAAAAAAAGGCCAAGTTTATATTGCTTTACGAGGCGAGAAATTCGACGGCCACGACTTTATCAATCAAGCCATCCAAGCAGGCGCAGCCGCCGTCATCGTTAGCCGGGATGAAACTTGCACCGTCCCCTTATTAAAAGTCGTTAACACCCGTCAAGCGTTAGCCGAATTAGCCCGTTTTCATCGCCAACAATTTAACATCCCTTTTATTGCCGTGACCGGGAGCTGCGGCAAAACCACTACCAAAACTTTGCTACGCAGTGTCTTCGCCCAAGCCGGCCCTGTTTTAGCGAGTATAAATAGCTTTAACAATGAAATTGGTGTCCCTTTGACTCTATTGGAGTTAAATTCTCAACATGAATATGCTGTTATTGAAATGGGAGCAAATCACGCGGGGGAAATCGCGTTTTTAACTCATTTAGTCCATCCCGACGTCGCGATAATCACCAACGCCGCTGCCGCGCATTTGGAAGGCTTTGGCAGTATTGAAGGTGTGGCCTGCGCAAAAGGAGAAATTTTCCAAGGGTTGAGTTCTCATGGGGCCGCGATTATCAATGCCGATGACAGCCATGCTAATTTTTGGCGGCAGTTAGCCGGTTCAAGAAAAATATTAAGTTTTGGAGTTGAAAATACCGCCGATGTCATGGCCCGCCATATTGACCTGAATGAAAATGGGCAAGCCAGTTTCGATTTAGAGATTGATAGCGAAAGCATCGCCATCCAACTTCAATTGATTGGGGTGCATAACATTCATAACGCTTTAGCGGCAGCAGCGGCGGGTCATGCATTGGGTTTAACAATCAAACAAATACAAGCAGGCCTTAACGCAGGGGTGGCTGAAAAAAATCGCTTAGTGGAGCAAAGGAGCAGCGAAGGTGCTTTAATCATTGACGATTCTTATAACGCCAATCCTTTATCCATGCTGGCTGCCATCCGTCTACTAGCTCAACGCAGTGGCGAACGTATTTTGGTGATGGGTGATATGCGAGAATTGGGCGAAGATTCCCTGCAATATCATCACAATATCGGAATAGAAGCAAAACAAATGGGAATAGAACAGCTATATTGTTATGGTGATCATAGCCGCCACGCCGCACAAGCTTTTGGAAAAAAAGCGTATTTTTTTACCGATCAAGCTGAATTGATTCAAGCATTAAAATCACAGTTGAGTTCAGAAGTGACGATGTTAGTCAAAGGTTCAAGATCGATGCAGATGGATAAAATCGTTGCTGCTTTACGACAGGAGCCCTGAACCTCATGTTATTATGGTTAACCAATTTTTTAGCCCATTATTATTCTTTTTTTAGAGTATTTCAGTACCTTTCTTTCCGTTCCATCGTGGGATTGATTACCGCTTTTATTATTGCGCTTTTGATAAGCCCCAGTTTAATTCGCTTATTTACTTTACGACAAATCGGCCAAGCCATTCGTGCATTAGGGCCTCAAAGCCATTTACAAAAAAAAGGAACTCCCACCATGGGTGGAGCACTGATATTATTCGCCATTTCAGTCAGTGTTTTATTGTGGTGCGATTTATCCAATCGTTTTGTGTGGGTGACTCTGTTGGTGACACTCGGTTTAGGCATGATTGGTTGGGTCGACGACTATCGCAAGGTCATCGAAAAACATCATGGCGGTCTGCCAGCCCGTTGGAAATACTTTTGGCAATCTTTGATCGGATTAGTCGCCGCCAGTTTTTTGTTTTATACCACACAGACCCCCGCCGAAACCCAATTAATCATTCCATTTTTTAAAAATTTTTCGATTAATTTAGGATTATGGTATTTAGTCATCGTGTATTTTGTGATCGTGGGTTCAAGTAATGCAGTCAATTTAACTGATGGGTTAGATGGCTTAGCTTTGATGCCTACTGTTTTAGTCGCGATGGCGTTAGGCGTATTCGCCTATCTCACCGGCAATCGTATTTTTTCAGACTATTTAGCCATCCCCTTCGTGCCAGGTGCAGGGGAAATAGGGGTATTTTGCAGCGCTATTGTCGGCAGTGGATTGGGTTTCCTTTGGTACAATACTTATCCGGCGCAAATTTTCATGGGTGATGTCGGCGCTTTGGCATTAGGCGGAGCATTGGGGGTTATCGCCGTCATTGTGCGTCAAGAATTAGTCTATTTCCTAATGGGGGGGATATTCGTTGCTGAAACGCTTTCAGTCATTTTGCAAGTGGCTTCGTTTAAATTGACCGGCAAACGTATTTTTAAAATGGCGCCCCTCCACCATCATTTTGAATTAAAAGGCTGGCCCGAGCCTCGCGTTATTGTCAGATTTTGGATCATCACAGTGATTTTAGTGTTGCTTGGAATCGCTACTCTGAAACTACGGTAAAATAATGAAATTGGTTGTTGGTATCGGATTAACAGGTTTATCGTGTATTCAATACTTAATTGAACGCGGTGAACGAGTTGGCGCAATAGACAGTCGACAAAAACCGCCTGAGTTAGAACAATTGCAAAAGCGATATCCCCAAGTCCCTTTTTTTACCGGCGGATTCCATTCTCCTTTATTAGTGCAAGCCGATGAATTAATCGTTAGTCCGGGAGTCTCTTTACAAGAACCGGCCTTAGCGGCACGAATTACTGAAGGAGTTCCTGCCATAGGTGATGTGGAATTGTTTGCAAGAGAAGTAACAAAGCCGGTCATCGCCATCACGGGTTCGAACGGTAAAACCACGGTGACTTCCTTAATGGGTAAAATGGTGAAGGAAGCCGGATACCAGGTTGAAGTGTGTGGAAATATCGGGCAACCGGTGTTAACCGCTTTAACCAAACCTATACCCGACTTTTATGTCGCAGAGTTGTCCAGCTTTCAATTGGAAACCACGTATTCTTTAAAACCCTTAGCCGCAGTGGTGCTGAATGTTTGTCAAGATCATATGGATCGCTATGAAACCTATGAAGATTACTACAAAGCCAAACGGCGGATTTATCGAGGTTGCCAACATCCTGTTATCAACGCCGACGAGCCGCAGATTTGGCAGAATATAGCCTTCCAGACTTCACCGCAAACTTTTAGCATTCAAGCGCAACAAGGGTTTTGCTTGCGGGAATACAATGGTGAATTTTATCTCGCGTTAAATGAACAATTATTATTGCCTGTTAAAAGCCTGCCATTTTGTCAACGTTATGAATATCAAAATGCATTGGCAGCCTTAGCCTTGGGATCGGCAGCGGGATTGCCTCTCCAGAGTATGCTCAATACGTTAAAAAATTTTCAAGGATTACCACATCGATGCCAAGCCGTTGGAGAATATCAAGGTGTGCGTTGGTTCAATGATTCCAAAGGCACCAATGTTGGGGCAACTATTGCGGCATTGATTAGCTTAGGTTCATCTAAAAGAGGTCAACTCATTTTAATTGCCGGAGGAGATTCTAAAAAAGCGGATCTATCCGCGTTAGTCGGGCCGGTGTGTCAATTCGTGGATCATTTAGTGTTATTGGGTAAAGATGCCCCATTGCTGGAAAATTTATTTCAAGGCAAATTGCCGTTAACTAAAGTAAATACCATGGAAGCAGCCGTGGTTTTTGCTGCTGAATTAGCTCAACCCCATGACGTGGTACTGTTATCACCGGCTTGCGCCAGTTTAGATATGTTTAAAAACTATGCTCATCGTGGAGAAGTGTTTGTGCAAGCTATTAAGGATTATTATCAATAAAAATGAACATTAACCGTTTTAATGGAGAAAACCTGAATAATAAAATTTGCGGATTCACGTTGGCATTATTATTACTGGGTTTATTGATGGTAGCCTCCGCGTCGATGGTGATATCAGATCGCCAATTTGGTTATCCTTTTCATTACTTATTGCATCAAGGGCTTTATCTTGCACTAGGAGTAGGTTTAGCATTCATCGCCACGCGCATTCCTATTCGGATTTGGCAACAGTTTAGCTTGCCATTGTTATTTATTTCTCTATTTTTGCTGGTAATTGTATTAATTCCGGGGATAGGACGAGTGATGAACGGCAGCCGCCGCTGGCTATCGTTAGGATTTCTCACCCTGCAAGTTTCCGAAGTAATGAAACTCGCTGCTTTAGTTTATTTAGCCAGTTATTTGCAGCGGCATTCGCAATCCGTACAAGAAAGCATTCCCGGTTTTATAAAACCCTTGATTATTTTAGCCTTGATTTCCCTACTACTTTTATTAGAGCCTGATTTTGGGGCTACTTTCGTCATGAGTGCGATGTTCCTCGGTTTATTATTTATTGCAGGGATGCGTCTTTCGTGGTTTTTAATTTTGCTAACCGCTGCTATTGTCGCATTAGCCGGTTTAGCATTCATTTCACCTTATCGAATGATGCGCTTAACAAGTTTTCTGAACCCCTGGAATTCCCAATTTGGCTCTGGGTACCAATTAACTCAATCGTTGATTGCTTTTGGACAAGGCGGTTTTTGGGGAGTAGGTTTAGGCAATAGTGTGCAAAAGCTCTTTTATCTTCCTGAAGCGCATACAGACTTTTTATTTGCCGTTATTGCGGAAGAATGGGGATTAGTTGGCGTCACGGTTTTAATGGGTTTATTTGCTTATCTGATTTTCACCCTTTTCCGGGTGGGTAGGGCCGCCGAACGGCAAGACAATTTATTTTCGGCTTACCTAGCTTATGGCATTGCTATTTGGTTGGGTATACAAGGGTTGATCAATATTGGAGTGAATACTGGAGTGTTGCCCACTAAAGGCTTGACCTTTCCCTTTATTAGTTATGGTGGAAGCAGTATGCTGGTCAATTGTTTAGTCATCGGAATTATTTTGCGGATAGTGCATGAAAACCAAAGGAATTAATAGAGTATTGATCATAGCCGGGGGTACCGGCGGCCATATTTTCCCCGCCTTAGCTGTAGCTGAGATATTAAAAAGCGAAGGGATAGAAGTTTATTGGCTGGGCTCGGAAGTGGGATTAGAAAAAAATTTAATCCCTAGTCATTTTCCTTTGATTTGTATTCAAGCGAAACGCTTACGTGGCAAGGGGTTTATAGCCTATATCAAAGCTCCATGGCAATTACTCAAAAGCCTTTGGCAGGCCTATCAAATTATCAAACAAATTAAACCAGAAGTCGTTCTCGCTATGGGTGGCTATGTGTGTGCGCCAGGGGGGTTGGCCGCGAAGCTTGCTCACATACCGCTAGTGGTTCACGAGCAAAATGCTGTCGCCGGTTATACGAATCGCTTGCTCTGTAAATTCGCGAAAGTGGTGCTGGCTGCATATCCCGGCGCCTTTGCGGATAAGTCTAATGCGAAAATTATTGGAAATCCGGTTAGAACGGAAATCACTCAAATTCCTCCCCCGGAATTACGTTTGCAGGGCCGCGGCGGAGCTTTACGGATTTTAGTGTTGGGCGGTAGTCAGGGGGCGCGGGCCATTAATCGCTTAATGATGAAGCTCGTCCAAGAATTTGCGAATCCTAAGGAAATAGAAATCCGCCATCAAACTGGTGAATCTGATTTCCAGGAAGTCCACGCTCATTATGCTCGCTTACCGATTAAAGCCCAAGCTCAGGCTTTTATTAAAAATATGGCTGAAGCATATGAATGGGCTGATTTATTAATTTGCCGTGCTGGAGCGTTGACGGTAGCGGAAATTGCCGCGACAGGTGTCGCCAGTGTTTTAGTGCCTTTCCCCGCGGCAGTGGATGATCATCAATGGTATAATGCGCAGGTACTTCAGCAAGCAGGGGCCGCTATCATTTGTCGTGAAAAGGACCTGAGCGTTTCTAAGTTGTCAGAATTGTTAGAAAATTTCCTTCAGCAACGGGAAATTTTAGTTATTATGTCTCAAAAAGCTCGGGAATGCGCACAGCCGCATGCCGCTGCAGCCGTAGCAAATGTTTTAAATTCCTGCTCAAAGCGGTAATCGCTGTTTTTGTTTATATCATACGCATTGGCAAAGTCCAATCGTTCGGAATGAGAGAGTGGAATCGCGATTCCTCTTCTTTAACCCCATCGCGTAGAGTCAATTACCCCTTCATTGGATTAGGGTGAGGGAGGGTTATAGTCTCGACATGAAAGAATCGCTTTTAAGGAGTAGAATTAGAAATATGATCATTTTTTGTGCAGGAATAATATGAATAAAATATTAAAAAATCCCGATGTCAAGACGGTCCATTTTATAGGCATCGGCGGAATTGGTATGAGTGGGCTAGCGGAAATTTTACTTCACAAAGGCTATCAGATTTCGGGATCTGACCAAGTCAGTAGCGCCATCACCTCCCGATTGGTGAAATTAGGCGCTCAAATATTTTTGGGCCATGAAGCTGAACATGTTCATGGCATCGACGCTGTGGTGTATTCCAGCGCAATTAATCCCAAGAATCCAGAATATTTATTTGCGAAACAGCAAGGATTGCCTTTGGTGCAGCGGGGTCAATTGCTAGCAGAAATCGTTAACGAGAGTCGAAGCATTGCTGTGGCCGGTACCCATGGTAAAACCACCACCACCGGATTGAGCAGTATGTTGTTAACCGTGGCAGACTTAGATCCCACTTACGTGATCGGTGGAGTATTAAGAGGGAAGGACAGCACGGTTTGCATTGGTAAAGGCCCGGATATTATCGCTGAGGCGGATGAAAGCGATGCTTCCTTTTTATTTCTTAAACCGTATGTTGGGATTGTCACCAATATTGAAGCGGATCATTTGGAAACTTATGATTGGGACTTTGACCGTTTAAAAAACACGTTCGTGGATTTTTTAAATAATCTTCAGCTCAATGGTGTGGCAATCGTCTGCATCGATGATCCGGTTGTCCGTGAAATCTTACCTCAAATTAAGAGCCGGGTGATTACTTATGGTTTTAGTGAGCATGCCCAAATACGGGCTGAGCAGTTTCAACAATTGGGACTGAAAACTTATTTTCGTTTAATGCGATTTAATGAACCCTGTCCGGATAATTTAATTTTAAATCTGCCGGGTCACCACAATGTTTTAAACGCGCTGGCGGTGGCAGCTTTAGCGCATGAGTATCAAATACCAGATAAGGCTCTTATGAGAGCATTGGCAGAATTTCCTGGAATGGGACGGCGGTTCCATCCCTGTGGAGAAATTGAAATGACGTATGGAAAAGCGTTACTGTTTAATGATTACGGCCATCATCCCACTGAAATTAAAGCGACTATTGCGGCAGCGCGTTTAGCTTGGCCTGGTCAACGGATTGTCATGGCGTTCCAGCCTCACCGTTATTCACGCACTCAAGCTCTACTCGAAGAATTTGCCTATGTGCTTAATGAAGCAGATGTGCTTTTAATATTAGACATTTATAGCGCGGGGGAAAGCCCCATTGCCGGAGTGACGGGAAAAACGCTTTATGAAACGGTACAAGGACTCCAGCACTGCAACGTCCATTTTGTTCCTTTGTTAAACGATTTACCCGACGCTTTGCGAGGCATTTTGCAAGATGGAGATATTATTTTATTACAGGGGGCGGGTAATATTGAATCCATGGTCAAAGAGATAATAGAAATAAAGACGAAGACTACTAAGGCTATTTGACCTCAGTTTATATCCTGCGCTTGGCAAGCCAATTTCTCGGAATGAAAAGGGAAGAATCGCGATTCTTCCCTTTTAAACCCCCATCGCGTAGAGTCAATCCCCGTTAAGCGAGAATTGCTACTTGACCCTTATTCTCTGGTTTAATACTATGTCTCATGCCCAAACATCATTTCATCCGCCATCATCCTTCGGAATTCCGTGCGCGTCGTCGCGAATCCGATGTCCATTGGCGCAATTACTTGCCTATGATGTTGTCTGGATTGTTAACGGGGTTGTTGATAGCCTCCATTATTTGGATCTGGCAGCGTTTGAATGATCCTCACACTTTACCTTTTCGGGAAATTCGCATCACTGGACAATTGCATCATTTACAAGCCGCGCAAATACGCCAAACATTATCACAGCGAATCCACAATGGTTTTTTTGCTCTTAAATTGGAACCTCTCAAGCAAAGTTTAATCAGTAATCCTTGGGTGGAAGATGTCGCTATTCGACGCATCCCCGGCATTTTGTTTGTCGCGGTAAAAGAGCATCAAGCTGTAGCACAATGGAATGATAATTATCTGATTAACTCGGATGATCAATTTTTTTCAGCGCCGGTAGATGCACCCAAGGGATTGCCATTACTGCAAGGGCCGCAGGAAAATTCCACTCAGGTTCTGAAATATTATAAAGAAATGAATAATATGCTAAAATCTTTGCAACTGCGCCTGCAAAGAATTACTTTAAATAAAGCACTTAATTGGGAGATCCAGCTCAATAATGGTTTACAAATTGATCTCGGCAGTGATGAAGTTTTAGAGCATATGCAACGTTTTGTGAAATGGTATCCGAAAATAGTTAATGATAAAGTGGACCAAATAGTGCATATTGATTTACGTTATTCTAACGGTATTGCTGTGCAATTTAAAAATCGCATATAATGCTTTAATTATATTAAATCTTTCGATTTCGCGGGGATTTTTTTAGGAGAAATTAAGAAATCATGGCTAAAAAACCTGATCAAAATTTAATTGTCGCTCTTGATGTCGGCACGAGTAAAATTGCGGCTTTAGTCGGTCAGGTCTCTGAAGACAGCCAAATCGAAGTGATTGGATTTGGCAGCCACCCTTCCAACGGTTTAAAGCGGGGAGTGGTTGTCAATATTGAGTCGACAGTCCAGTCTATGCAAAAAGCGATTGAAGAGGCTGAATTAATGGCAGGCTGTCAAATTCAATCTGCCTATACAGGAATTGCCGGCAGCCATATCCGCAGTTTAAATTCCCATGGTATTGTGGCTATAAGAGACCGCGAAGTGAACCAGTCTGATGTGGACCGGGTTATTGACGCCGCCAAAGCGTTAGCCATCCCCGCTGATCAGAAAATTTTGCACATCATCCCCCAGGAATTTATTATTGACGCGCAAGAAGGGGTACGCGAACCTGTGGGAATGTCGGGCGTGCGTCTGGAAGCCAAAGTCCATATTGTCACCGGAGCAGTCAGTGCTGCGCAAAACATCAGCAAATGCGTAAGACGTTGCGGATTAGAAGTCAGCGATATTGTTTTGGAACAATTGGCCTCAAGCCATTCTGTTTTAACAGAAGATGAAAAAGAACTTGGCGTTTGTATGATAGATATGGGTGGCGGCACAACGGATATTGCTATTTTTACCGAAGGTGCTATCCGCCATACTGCCGTGATTCCTATCGCCGGAGACCATGTCACCAGCGATCTGGCGGTAGCTTTGCGTACGCCTATGCAGTCTGCCGAGCAAATAAAAATCAAATATGCCTCGGTCTCCTCCGATTTAAGCGATATGCACGAAAACATTCAAGTCATCAACGTTCCCCACGGGCCCTCCAAACAAATCCAAAAACAAGATTTAAAAATGGTGGTGAAGGCCCGCTATGAAGAATTATTCGCGTTGGTGTTGGCTGAATTAAGGCGCAGTGGATTTGAGAATCTCATTTCCGCAGGAATTGTTTTAACTGGTGGCGCTTCAAAAGTGCACGGCTGTTTAGAATTGGCTGAAAAAATGTTTCAAATGCCTGCACGTTTAGGCGTCCCCCAAAATGTAAGGGGATTGGTTGACGTTCGCGATAATCCCGCCTATGCCACGGGAGTAGGATTGTTATTATATGGGCATCAACAAATTTGGGGATTATCCACCGGATTTGATTTAGACCGCAGTGAAGCGGGCCTTTGGACGCGGATGAGAAAATGGTTTCAGGGACATTTTTGAGATTATGCTGATAAATAACGAGAATCTCGATTCTCCCCTGAATAAATGTTTTTTAAGAGGGTTTAAATATGAGTATGTTTCAATTGGGCGATAATATTCCGCATAGTGCTTCGATTAAAGTAGTCGGTATCGGCGGGGGAGGCGGTAATGCGATTGAGCACATGATGGCCGAAAGCATCGAAGGCGTGGAATTTATATGCGCCAATACGGATGCTCAAGCTCTACAACGTTCTAGCGCCAGAACGGTGATACAACTGGGTGAAGAAATTACCAAGGGGCTCGGTGCAGGCGCTAATCCAGAGATTGGAAGGCAAGCCGCCGAAGAAAATCGCGATCGTATACGTGAAGCCTTGGAGGGTACAGACATGGTATTCCTCACTGCCGGGATGGGAGGTGGTACTGGGACCGGAGGCGCGCCAATTGTCGCTGAAATCGCCAAAGAATTAGGTATATTGACAGTGGCAGTGGTCACTAAACCCTTTGCTTTTGAAGGCCGCAAGCGCATGCGCATTGCTGAAGAGGGGATCAAATCCTTGTCCAAATATGTGGATTCATTAATTACCATACCTAATAACAAATTACTCAGCGTATTAGGTAAAAATATTTCTTTATTGAATGCTTTCAAAGCAGCTAACAATGTCCTAAGGGGAGCAGTGCAAGGGATAGCGGACCTCATCACTCGCCCAGGTTTAATCAACGTCGATTTTGCCGACGTGCGGACCGTGATGTCTGAAATGGGGATGGCCATGATGGGCACCGGTATTGGCACGGGAGAAAATCGTGCTCGCGAAGCCGCCGAAGCCGCAATATCCAGCCCCCTCCTCGAAGATGTCGATTTTACTGGAGCGCGAGGCGTTTTAGTGAATATCACTGCCGGCATGGACATGTCGATTGGCGAATTTGAAGCCGTGGGTGACGCCATAAAGAATTTTACCTCTGAGAATGCTACTGTGGTGGTTGGCACCGTGATCGATCCAGAAATGGCTGAAGAAATGCGAGTTACCATAGTGGTGACTGGATTGGGTCGTGAAGTAGAAAAAGAAGAAGTAAAACCTCAAGCCACCTTAAGTAAAAACACGCGTAGCGATGGCACCGTGGATTACCATCAGCTTGATCGTCCTACCTACCTCCGTCAACAAGATAACATGAAAAAAACACCGGATATGGAAGATTTAAGAGAAAAAGAGGCGGAATATTTAGATATCCCGGCGTTTTTGCGCAGGCAAGAAGACTAGTCTATTATTTTAATGACTGATTTATGATACAATTCGCATTTTAATTTTGAACGGACTGTACGCAATGATTCAACAGCGCACTCTTGCCCATGAAGTAAAAACTGCCGGTGTGGGAGTCCACACGGGGCAGATGGTATACATGACACTCCGGCCAGCGCCCGTTAATACCGGGATTGTGTTTAGACGGATAGATTTAAACCCGGTAGTGGAAATTCCGGCGCATTTTTCGCATGTGGGTGAGACCAGCATGTGCACTTGTTTAACTAAAGACGGGGTCCGGGTCGCGACAGTGGAGCATTTGATGTCCGCATTGGCTGGTTTAGGTATCGATAATCTTTATGTGGATTTATCTGCACCCGAATTACCTATTATGGATGGCAGCGCCGGTCCTTTTGTATTTTTAATTCAATCCGCCGGTTTGATGGAACAAAAATCACCGAAACGATTTATTCGAGTTAAGCGCCGAGTTACGGTCAAAGACAATGATAAAAAAGCCCAGTTACTTCCGTATGAAGGTTTTAAAATAAGTTTTGGGATTGATTTTGATCACCCAGCCTTTAGCGAAACGAATCAATATGCCAGTATTGATTTTGCTTTGAATTCTTATGTAAAAGAAGTTTCGCGAGCGCGAACGTTTGGTTTTTTATCTGAATACGAATATATTCGTCAAAACAATCTGGCATTGGGCGTCAGTCTCGATAACACCATTGTTTTGGATGAATATAAAGTTATCAATAAAGACGGTCTTCGTTATGAAGATGAATTTGTTAAACACAAAATTTTAGATGCAGTTGGCGACCTTTATTTATTAGGCTATCCCATGATAGGCGCTTTTTCAGGATATAAGTCTGGACATGCCTTAAACAGCCGTTTGTTAGAAAAGTTTCTTAATTATCCCGATGCGTGGGAAATCGTCACATTCGAAAATACCAGTAAAATGCCCGTGGGCTATGCGCCAGTGGTAGAGCAAGTTGCTATCTAACTTTAAAAAAATCATCGTTGTTTTTTGGGCCCTATGGTGGCTTATTGCCTTATGGACTGATATTGTGGGGGGACTTGCGCATATCCACTGGACCTCGGCTAGCTGGGCTCCCGACACGAATTATCCGTTCTTAGTAGAATCTCTCAAAATGTACTCCGTGCCTAATTGGCTTCCGGCAGTTTTTTACTTAGGAATTATTGCTTGGTCTTTACTCTCCACACTCGCTTTTGTCTATGCGAGCGTGATAACGCTTGCACAAGGATTAAAACCCGCGATGAGATACATTGAGCTGGCATTCGTCATCTCATTGACCTACTGGTTTGCTTTTTTCCTGGCCGATCAGCTCATCATGAAATTTGATTTAGAGGAAAACCATCTGGTTCAGGGTGGATTCCAATTACTCAGCTTCCTAGCCATATACTGGTTACCCAGCGATTCTCCCTCCTTCAAACCCTCATTGCCTCGAACCCCATTCAAAGTCTTTAAATAGATGAACAGTGTCCATTTTGGTGAGGTCAATTTCCGCGAATTAATTTTAATAAAGCTTTTTTTAGAGCAGGATGACTAATCGAATCCGCGCTGGTTTTAATCAATTCTTTAGTGTTATTGGATAAACGTCGAGATGATGAAACCAGCCCTTGTGTTTCTTTAAAAGGAATTTGCGGCGGCAGCGGCATAACTCGCAGCTGAATCGTTTGCAAATGAATAAACTGAGGCTGTTTCTTAAGTTGTTGTAATAAAGTTTGTTGAGCATAACGAAGCTGAGTTAACCAAGCGGCACTGTCTACCGTCAAAGTTAATTGCGAAGTATCCAAATGGGCCACCTGACAGTGGCCATGCAAATGGGCGGGAAGAAATTGTTTCACAATCTTATCAGCGGATCGGAAACGCTGGGCATGGCGAACTAGCTTACGCAGACCGCTATCGCCAAAATCACTGAGTAAATCGCGTATGTTTTGTGGATCTTTAGAAGTGTGAGTCATCAAAAATCTCAGCGATCTTTAATATCATATTAGTGTATTTTCAGCAAATCCTGGGAATTTATATCCTGCTGCATTGGCAAAGCCAATTGCCCGGAATGAGAGTCTAGGAATCGTGATTCTCCCCCTTAAGAATCCCCATCGCGTAAGGAGGACCCGTTTCAATAAAAACGGGAAACGCTATAATTACCGATTTCCATTCTGGTTTCAATTATGCGAGAATTTTAATTTTTAATCCGGATGATTGGACGCATAAAATGATTAATTTACTCGGCAAAATTATTGGCACTCGCAATGAGCGGATATTGCGCAAAATTTGGAAAAATGTCAAAAAAGTTAATGAACTTGAACCGTCAATTCAATCTTTGACAGATTCCCAGCTACAGGCCAAAACCGCGGAATTTAAAGAACGCTTGCAAAAAGGCGAGAGTATCAATGATCTCCTGCCAGAAGCTTTCGCCGTGGTCCGAGAAGCCAGCCACCGCACTCTAGGGATGCGTCATTTTGACGTACAATTAATTGGCGGGATAGTTTTGCATTCTGGGAAAATCGCAGAAATGCGCACCGGAGAAGGAAAAACCCTGAGCGCGACCTTAGCGGCATACCTTAATGCTCTCACTGGCCGAGGCGTCCACGTGGTCACGGTGAATGATTATTTGGCCAAGCGCGATGCAGATTGGATGCGTCCTCTTTATGAATTTCTGGGTCTTAGCGTGGCATACAATTTAGCAAATATGAGCAGCGCGCAAAAGAAAGCAGCTTATCAAGCCGATGTGATATACGGCACCAATAACGAATTTGGTTTTGATTATTTGCGCGATAATATGGTCTACAATCTGGACGATCGTGTACAAAGAGCTTTGCATTACGCCATTGTCGATGAAGTGGATTCCATTTTAATCGATGAAGCAAGAACTCCCTTAATTATTTCCGGGCAAGCTGAAGCCTCCTCAGATTTGTATGTGCGCATGAAAGAATTAATCCCGCATTTAAAAGAACAAAAAATGCAGGAAGACCAAAAAGAAGAAGATATCCCTGAAGAACAACGCGGGGATTATTATCTTGATGAAAAAAATCGCCAAGTCCATTTGACCGAGCGCGGCCATGAGAAAATTGAATCTTTATTATCCCAAAATGGATTGATCGAACTCGGCGCGAGTCTATACGACCCAGTCCATATCAACCTCATGCATTATATTTATGCTACTTTACGAGCCCATACCTTGTACCAGCGTGACGTGCATTATGTTGTCAAAAACAATCAAGTGATCATCGTGGATGAACATACCGGACGGCTTATGGAAGGCCGAAGATGGTCGGAAGGGTTGCACCAGGCTGTGGAAGCCAAAGAAAATGTGGCGATCCAATTAGAAAATCAAACTCTCGCCACCATTACTTTACAAAATTATTTTCGCCTTTATGAAAAACTATCCGGTATGACCGGAACGGCGGACACCGAAGCATTCGAGTTTCAAAAAATTTATGGATTGGAAGTCGTCGTTATACCACCCAATCGACCCACGATTCGAAAGGATCTGGGAGACCAAGTTTTTCTGACCCAACAGCAAAAATTTAAAATCATTATTGAAAAAATTAAAAATTTACGCGATTCAGGGCAGCCGGTGTTAGTCGGCACCGCGTCCATTGAAAATTCCGAAAAATTATCGGCCCTGTTACGCAAAGAGAAAATAGCGCATCAAGTCCTTAACGCCAAACAACACGAATTTGAGGCTAAAATTATTGCCGAAGCGGGCCGTCCCGGTACGATCACGATAGCCACCAACATGGCGGGAAGGGGAACGGATATTGTTTTAGGCGGTAATTTAGAGACTGAATTAGCGGAATTAAAAGACCCAACCCCGGAAGAGATCCAAAAACATAAAGCAGATTGGCAAAAACGCCATGATCAAGTATTGCAGGCTGGAGGCTTACATGTGTTGGGCACAGAGCGCCATGAATCCCGCAGAATAGACAATCAATTGCGAGGCCGTTCAGGAAGGCAGGGTGACCCGGGCAGTTCGCAATTTTATCTCTCCATGGAAGATAATCTTTTACGCATTTTTGCCGCTGAACGTATGGCTGGCGTCATGCGGCGTTTAGGCGTGAAAGAAGACGACGTGGTCGAACATCCTATGATTACGCGGGCCATTGAAAGAGCTCAAAAACGTGTGGAAGGTCTTAATTTTGATATTCGCAAAAATTTGCTGGAATACGATGACGTTGCCAATGATCAACGCAAAGTGATCTATCAGCAACGATTGGAATTATTAAAATCCGAGGATTTGAGTGAAGCCGTGGCAAACATGAGATCCGATGCCATCTACGGCATGATTGATCTTTTCATTCCACCTCAAAGTTTAGTAGAGCAGTGGAATATCAGTGGATTAGAACAGCAAATTTTTGAGGATTTTAATTTGAAACTGCCCATCCAAAGATGGTTGGATGAAGATGATAGCTTGCATGAAGAAACCTTAAGAGAAAGAATCGTAGAAGAAATCGGCTCTGCGTTTGATAAAAAAATAGCGGGGTTAGACCAGCAAAATCGTCAGCAAATCCAAAAATCCGTTATCTTGCAGACTTTGGATTCGCACTGGCGTGACCATTTGGGTGCAATTGATCATTTGCGTCAGGGTATCCATTTAAGGGGTTATGCACAAAAAAATCCGGCGCAGGAATTTAAACGGGAATCTTTTAACTTATTTATTGATTTACTCAAACGCATTAAATACGAAGTGGTTTCCACACTCAGTCGAATCCAATTGATGGATGACAAGCAAACGACCATGGTTGCGCCCCCGGTCACCCACATGAGTTTTCAGCATGCGGAAATTTCCAGTTTACCTGGGGCTTCACCAGTAGGGAATGAATTAGAAATCGTGACTGAGACATCCGAGTCAGAAAGGGTACAAACCATCATTCGTCAAGAGCCAAAAGTGGGCCGTAATGATCCTTGCCCATGCGGTTCCGGGAAAAAATACAAATATTGTCACGGTCAGTTAAATTAAAATCAGTTAATTAAAAGACTGCCAGACCTGGCTTCACCACTTTTAAAATTTTTAAGCTGTGATATGATTATTCACAAATTTTAAGTTAAAGAGGAAGGTTCATGCATTCTGAATCCAGCTTGTGGAGTTTTATTATTAACGCGGGGCCGGTGGTAAAAACGGTTTTGGCGATTTTGTTCTGCGCCTCAATCCTTTCTTGGGCCATTATCATTCAAAAAGCATTATTGTTTAAAAACACTTTTGCCAATATGGCTGAATTTGAAAAAGTATTTTGGTCAAGCCCGGATTTGAACAAATTATATCAACAACTCTCTCAAAGAAATCCTGAAGGTTTATCCAATATATTTTGCAACGGGTTTAGAGAATTTCGCCGTTTACATGATAATTCACGTCTCCCTCATCCGGAAACGTTAATGGATGCTATTAAACGGGCGATGCGGATTGTTCACTCTAAACAAATCTCTCGTTTAGAACAACATTTATCATTTTTAGCAACCGTCGGCTCGATTAGCCCTTATGTGGGTTTGTTTGGAACAGTTTGGGGAATTATGACTTCATTCCGGGCCTTGGGAGCAGTACAACAAGCCAGTATCGCGATGGTTGCCCCTGGCATTTCCGAAGCATTGATCGCCACCGCGGTGGGATTATTTGCTGCTATTCCCGCCGTGGTGGCCTATAACCGTTTCAGTCAAAATTTGGAGCGCAGTATTCAGCAATCTGAAATTTTCCAAGAAGAACTGACTGGGATTTTACAACGTAATTTATTAGTCAAAGAAACCCATGCCGTTAACGTATAAAAAGTCTCGGCGCTCAATCGCCGAAATCAACGTGGTGCCCTATATCGACGTCATGTTGGTATTGTTGGTGATTTTTATGATTACCGCTCCTTTGCTTTCACAAGGCGTGACGGTCAAATTACCGCAAGCCAGCGCTAAAGCCTTGCCACCAAAACCAGAGCCGCCGATTGTCGTTTCAGTGGATTCTCGTGGGGCCATGTATCTCAATACCGCATCGCAGCCTAAAATGCCGATTTCGGCACAAGCTTTAACGGTACAGATTGCGGCCCAGTTAGCGCTGGCTAAGCAAAAAAATCAAATTCGTGATGTTTATGTCAAAGGAGACCGCTCCGCTGATTACGGTAAGATCATGGAAACCATGGTGATTTTGCAAAAAGCGGGAGTGGAAAATGTGGGCTTGATCACCCAGCCGCTCAACAATTAGAATTGCTAAAAACACTCACCGCGCTAAATCAAAGTGATGCTCTAATTTTAGGGATTAATCACGGCACTACTTCCAGCGTCCTTTGCGTAGATATTAAGTCCCAGGAGCTGGTAAATTTTTTTTTTCAGAATCACTATTCAAGTCTTTATTTAAAAATGAAAGCGGTTTTAATTTGTTGAATGATATCTTTAGAGATAGAAATATATGTTTAAATTGAGTAGCGCCTTTTAAAAATAGGCCTATAGAGTCTGCATTTTTAAAAAATAGGTGTTGCAAACCTTTTTTGGGATGTGGGAAATTTAAAGCTGTGACTTGAAAATCTTTTGAAAAATATGAATTAAAAATTTCCTCAAGCTGGATAGTGAATTGATTGATGATAATGCCTGTGCATGTATTGACTACTATTAATTTTTTGCCATGAGAGTTACTTTGTGACTCAAGAGGGATCAATGTGGATATTAATGCAATTTTGTACTTATTTATACAAAAATCTGTTCTAAAAGGAATGGAGGTATTCTTTTTTTCAATTTTTAGATTATTGTTTACCCAACTCCAATGTTGGAAAACAAAATTTGAATCGGGAGAAGTTCCAGTGAAAATAATTTCTGTTTCATTTATTTGTTTAAAGTCAAACATTTCTTGGCTATTGACTTTAAATTCTCCTACTTTAGATAAACGATTTTTGGTATCTAATTTATAATAAATGACAACGCCGCTTACTAAATAGATAAATAAATGTTTTCCTAAAGCAAAAAAATGCCTAGATTTTTCTGGAATTTTGATTTCTTCTTTGGCAGAAATCAAAATAAAATTGTTATCTCTTTGATCGATTAAAAAATATCGGTTATTAATAAAAGCGGCGCAACAAATTGAATGGTACTGATGACGTAATTTGACAAATTTTTTAAATCTAAAATCATTTGTAAACCATGCTTGACCAGAAAAACAAACTAATACATTTAGTCCAGTTGCGATGCTTGAGGCATATATTTGTACCATCAGAGCATACGGATTTTCAGAAGAAAGATCTCTGATTTCTTGAGTAAAAATGAATTTATCATATCGATTCCATATTTTAACCCATTTCTTTTTTTTAGTATCATCGGGTATAAATTTAATTTTTAAAGAGCTGCCATCTTCCAGAACAAGTGGAAAAATGAAAGGCTCCGCAAAGTCGATGTGAGAAGTTTTATATTCAAGTTCGTTCTTTAAAGCAAAACAATATTGACTACCATAATATTGATGAAATAAAAACTGTATAGCTTTGTAAAAGTTTCGGTTGACATATGCCAGAACAAGCATTGTTTTAAAGGATTTTGGGTAAAAAATGAAGCTTAATATATGCAGACAAGTATCTTCAGAATCCAGCGGCTGCAAGTTTGAATTGAGTTCTTTCATAATAAAGGTTCCATTTTTAGAGGCAAGAAAATATTACCTTTTTTTGAAAAATTATCAAGAAGAACGGTATTGCACTATTTAGGAAGCTGAGATACGAAAATCCGGTGGAACACCACGAGTGAGAGTATGGCAAATCACCGCGCCTAACAGAATAATAACCCAGGAAGTATAAATCCATAATAAAAATATCGGAATGCTTGAAAGAGCGCCATAAATTAAGCGGTAAGTGGGAAAATAACTCATATATAAACCAAATAAAAATTTGACAATTTCAAATAAAACCATAGTGATAAATCCAGCAATAATGGCGTAACGCAGCGGAACTTGTCCAGTTGGCAAAACCCAATTGAATAAGGTAAAGACAAAAAAAACGACTAAATAGGGAAAGGCTAAAAAAACAGGTTTTTCTATATAAAAAACTCTCTCAAAAAAAGGCAAATGAACTAGATACGTTCCAATCAACATGGTTAAACCGAAAAAAATAGGCGATAAAATCAGAACAAAAGAATAAAAGACAAAAGATAAAGCGAAATGTTCTCTAATCTTGATTTTCCAAATATTATTAAACGCACTGGCCATATCATAAATCAATAATACGGAAATTAACGCCAATGCTAACAAATTAGTCCACGATAGTTTACGAGTCTGATCTAGAAAATGAGAAAGCTGGTCTGATATCACTACCGCCGAGTGGGCGACAAAATTCTGAAACACAAATTGTTGCATGACCGCGCCAGTCCCTGCGAAAGCAGGGAATAAAGATAATATCCAAAATCCCACGATCACTAAGGGGACTAAAGACAACAAAGTGCTGTATGACAACGAAGCAGCGCGATTAGCGCAATCGTTTTCAAAAAAACTTTCGTAAATATAAGCGAGAGTCCGAATAAATTGATTAAAAAATTTCGACAATCTCATAGCAATTTTATAGCAGTTGTGGCTAATCGCTTTCCCAGCGCCCGGCATAAACGCATTTCGCTCTCACTTAAGGGGTATTTGCTATCCATGCCCGCGTGATGGCTAGGCCCATAAGGCGTTCCTCCGCTAGTTGTAGAGAATAAATCGGTTTCGCTATAAGGAAGACCTAAAATTAACATGCCATGATGAATTAAGGGCAGCATCATGCTCATTAGAGTGGTTTCTTGGCCGCCGTGTAAACTGGAAGTCGACGTGAAACATCCAGCGGGTTTGCCGATCAACGCGCCGGATTGCCAGATTCCGCCGGTGCTATCCCAAAAATATTTTAAAGGAGCGGCCATGTTTCCAAAACGAGTGGGACTGCCTAACGCTAAGCCGCTGCAATTTTTTAAATCGTCAATGCTAACATAGGGAGGGCCGGAGGCGGGAATGGAGTCTTGGCTGGCTTCAATATTATTGGAAACGGGAGGTACGGTTCTTATTTTAGCCTCGATTCCAGAGACTTGGTCGATACCGCGAGCGATTTCATGTGCCATAGCGGCAGTAGCTCCATGGCGACTATAATATAGAACGAGAACATAATTCATACTCACTCCCCCCATTGTTAGAATAGCACAGAAATAACTGCGTTGTTGCTGGCTAAATTACCTAAATCCAATTCGAATTGCCATCTAAAACTCTGTTTCATTGCAAGCGCCGGCTCAACCAATCGCTGAAAAACAGTTGTATAATGGAACAAATCAGATTATGATTTAACCATGCGTTATTTTGCTGTCATTTTTTATATTATATTTATACTTATTGTGAATGTTTGTTACACTTACCTGCCTTCTATGTCTATTGGCGCTAATGAAATTTCCGCTGGTGATTTTTTAGTTGGATTTATCTACCTAATTCGAGATTTCGCTCAGCGTCAAATAGGACATTGGGTGATATTGGCAATGTTAATTGGGACTGCGCTTAGCTTTTGGTTGGCAGATCCCATTGTGGCAAACGCAAGCGTGTGCGCGTTTGCGGTAGGGGAGCTAATTGATTGGGGAATTTTTAGTTTTACTCGCAAGCCTTTGAGCGAGCGATTAATTTGGTCGGCGGGAATCAGTGCTCCTATAGATACACTGGTTTTTTTATGGGTAGCGGGACATTTGAGTTGGCTGGAATTCACAACAATGACAGCAGTGAAATTTCTCGGAGTCTACACATTATGGAAATACTGGCAGGTTCGGCAAAGAACGCTTATGGCAAAGGAAATATCGGTTTCATGAAATGTTCAATGGAAATAGTAAATAAAATAACTTAAAATTATATCAAAGCTAAAAACCCTTAAGTTAATCATGACCTGTTATGGGGTTTTTTTGGTTAGAGGAGAGTTACTTATTGTTTTGAATCTTTTAGTAACTTAAGCTATGATATTATTTTTCAAGATCATCTTTTGAGTAGCAGCTATGTTCAAATTTTTACGCGGATTTTTTTCCGACGATATTTCCATTGATTTAGGTACAGCCAACACCTTAATGTACGTGCGCGATAAAGGGATTGTCTTGGCTGAGCCTTCCGTAGTAGCAACCCGCCGAGATAATTATTCTTCTCAAACTTGTATTGTCGCGGTGGGCTTAGAAGCAAAACAAATGTTAGGCCGGACACCCGCGAATATTGTTGCTATCCGTCCTATGAAAGACGGCGTCATCGCCGACTTCCAAATCACTGAAAAAATGCTACAGCATTTTATACATAAAATTCACCAAGGAAAAATGTTCAAACCCAGTCCGAGAGTCTTGGTTTGTGTTCCGTGCGGTTCCACTCAAGTGGAGCGCCGCGCTATCAAAGAATCCGTTTTGGGCGCTGGCGCCAGAGAAGTGTTTCTCATTGAGGAGCCGATGGCGGCTGCTATTGGGGCGGGCTTGCCGGTGGGCGAAGCTCGCGGGTCCATGGTAGTGGACATTGGTGGCGGCACCACGGAGGTGGCGATTATTTCTCTAAACGGCGTCGTTTATGCAGAATCCGTGCGTATAGGTGGAGATCGTTTTGACGAGGCCATTATCAATTACGTGCGTCGCAATTACGGCAGTTTGATAGGCGAAACCACTGCCGAATTGATTAAACATGAAATCGGCTCAGCTTACCCCACCAGCGAAGTGCGAGAACTTGAAGTCAGAGGCCGCAATTTAGCTGAAGGTGTTCCTCGCAGTTTTACTTTAAATAGCAATGAAATTTTAGAGGCTTTACAAGAACCTTTGGCGGGCATTGTGTCAGCCGTCCGTGGCGCTTTAGAACAAGCTCCGCCGGAATTGGCCGCCGATATTGCTGAGCGCGGATTAGTGCTGACAGGCGGAGGCGCTTTATTGAAAGACATAGACCGTTTGTTGATTGAAGAGACCGGTTTACCCGTCGTCATTGCCGAAGATCCCATGACTTGTGTCGCCAGAGGAGGCGGTAAGGCCTTAGAATTAATGAAACACATGCGGCATGATTTTCTATCCGGAGCCTAAACATTAAGCGGATTTTTAAAAAAAAACCCACCTTAGCACCTAAAATATTGTTAACGGTTGTGCTTTCTTTGACTTTGATGTTTTTTGACCTTCGATCTACTTACCTTAAAGACGTTCATGCGAAACTCTCCATAGTAGCCGTGCCTTTTCAACTATTAGTAGATCAACCCATCAAAACTTTGCACTGGCTAACCACGAATTTGAAATTGCAGCGCCAATTACTCGATGACAACGCTCGCCTACAGGCACAGCAATTATTTATGGAATCAAAATTGCAAAAATTGTTAGCTTTGGAAAGAGAAAATGCTCAATTGCGGCAACTATTGCAATCGACCCCTCAAGCCACGGGAAAGACCATTGTTGCGCAATTGCTTGCCGTGGCATTAAATCCTGTGACTCAGCAAGTCATCATCGACCGAGGCGTTCCAGATCATTTATATTTGGGTCAGCCGGTGTTAGACGCTTATGGGGTATTAGGTCAAATTATCAGCATTGGCCCATTGACGAGCCGGGTATTATTGGTGACGGATATAAAAAGCTCCGTACCGGTTCAAAACTATCGCACTGGTTCCCGCGCTATTGCGGTGGGCAGTGGCAGTTCTGGGCAGTTGCATTTGATCAATGTCCCCGATAATAGCGATATCCAGGAAGGCGATTTGTATGTGGCTTCGGGCATGGGTTTGCGGTTTCCAGTGGGATATCCAGTCGGCGTCGTCGCCAAGTCCACATTAGAGGCTGGGGATCGCTTTGCGACTATATCTTTAATTCCCTCGGCCCGACTGGACAAAAGTGAGCAAGTTTTATTGGCTTGGCCCGAACATGCAACCTATGATGAAGCGGTGCAGCAGCAATTAAAACAAGCCATGTCGGAGAAGTCTTCATGAGCGATAATGCATTTAAAGATTATATCTGTATTGGCGTTACCATTCTGATTGCGATAATTTTAATGATCATTCCCATGCCGCCTTGGGCGGTCTGGCTAAGGCCAAATTGGTTAATGGCGACGCTGATATTTTGGTTAATGACTTCACCTCACCGCATTGGTATTTTTTCCGTTTGGATTTTAGGTCTTTTTATGGATATTCTGGTGGGAAATGTTTTAGGAGAGCAGGCTTTAATATACAGTATTACCGCTTATTTTGTTTTAAAATTTCAAAATTGGTTGAGTTATATCCCAGTATTCCAGCAAACCGCGGTGGTTTTTTTATTGGTCTTGCTGGGTTTGATAATCGACCGCTGTCTATTAGTGGTATTTATGCATTCTTCTGTTGATTGGTCATTTTGGTTACCTGCCTTAACCACGGCGGTCATTTGGCCATGGCTTTCAGGTTTGTTATATATTTTTCAGATTAAAATGCGTGTTTCTGCGTTTGGCTAAACAGGGGGTTCATTATGTCGCCAGATCAATCCATGGATTTTGCTACTCAATCTTTATTATCTCCTGCTAATCTTAATCCAAGACAATTAGAAGAAATTTTGGGTAAAGTGATGATGCGCTCAGTCGATAGTGCGGATATCTTTCTGCAGGGCGCGCGGGGTGAGAGTTGGCATTTAGAAGATGGCATAGTCAAATCCGGGGATTTTAGCATTGACCGCGGATTTGGTTTACGGGTGAACAGTGGCGAAAAAACCGGTTTTGCCTATGCGGATGAGATTGCTTTGCCGGCTTTGCAAAATGCCGCCAACACAGCACGTTCCATTGTGAAAAGCGGTCGCACCGGTTTAGTCCATGTCACTCAACAAGCTATCGCCAAACCATTATACCCACCCATTAACCCGATTGATTCCATCGCTGAAAAAGACAAAATTGCCTTATTACACCAAGTCGATCAACATGCTCGCCGCATCGATCCCCGTATCCAGCAAGTGGTGGTGACCCTGGCTGGAAGTTACAACATCGTTTTAATTATGAATAGTGAGGGCGTTCTCACGGCGGACGTACGCCCTTTAGTCAACTTATGGGTTAGAGTTATTGCTGAACAAAACGGCAGACGGGAGCGAGGTCAATCCGGAGGTGGAGGACGCTCTGGCTATGAATTGTTTACTAGCGGCGTCAAGGGCTTGGAATATGCTGAAAGAGCCGTGCGTCAGGCTTTACTGAATTTAGAAGCCGAAGACGCGCCGGCTGGCACGATGCCAGTGGTTTTAGGCCCGGGTTGGCCAGCGGTGTTACTGCACGAAGCAGTAGGTCATGGCTTAGAAGCCGATTTTAACCGCAAAGGCAGTTCTATTTTTAGTGGTCGCCTAGGTCAGCAAGTCATATCGCCTTTATGCACTATTGTGGACGATGGAACTATACCGGGAAGAAGAGGGTCTATTACCATTGATGATGAAGGAGTACCCTCTCAGAATACGGTTTTAATTGAAAAAGGCATATTGAAAAATTACATTCAAGATCGGCTTAACGCGCGCTTGATGGGGATGAAACCCACCGGCAATGGCCGCCGCGAATCTTATGCGCATTTGCCTTTCCCCCGGATGACGAACACGTATATGTTACCAGGAGAAAGTGATCCTCAAGAAATTATTTCTTCAGTCAAGCGTGGTTTATATGCCGTTGATTTCGCTGGTGGCCAAGTGGATACTGCTTCTGGAAAATTTGTTTTTACCACCAGTGAAGCTTATTTAATTGAGGATGGAAAAGTGACCCGCCCGGTTAAAGGGGCCACCTTGATTGGGGATGGCCCTGGAGTTTTGAGCCAAGTTTCTATGGTGGGCAATGATTTGCAATTAGATCCCGGGATGGGTTCTTGTGGCAAAGAAGGCCAAACCGTTCCTGTTGGGGTGGGTCAGCCTACATTGAAAATAGATTTTTTAACAGTCGGCGGAGTGCGTTAGCCATACGGGAATTGATTCTACGCAATGGGGTTTTGCAAGGGGGAATTGCGATTCACTTTGTTTCATTTCGAGTGATTGAGCAATCCCTATTCTCAAAATATAAACAAAACCTGGGTTACTACTCTTGAGTGAATTGCTGTATTAGTATATTAGCCTTTGAATCCCGATCATTCTTGTGGCATACTCCACTTTCATTTTTAGGAGGCCTTTGAGTCTTATGGCCTAAGACCAGTAGCAAAACTTGACATAAGGCTTTTGAGCTTGGTATAAAGTGTGAGCTGGCGAAAGCCTTCTATATAGTTGAGGAATTTTATGCATAAAAATGATTTAATTGATCGAGTTTCCGAGATAACCGGTTTAAGTAAAACCGATGCCAATAAAGCTTTGGACGCTGTCATTGATAGTATCACCGAAACTGTAAAAAAAGGTGAAAATGTTGTTTTAGTTGGTTTTGGTAGTTTTGAGGTTGGTAAACGCGCTGCGCGCACTGGACGTCATCCTCGTACTGGAGAACCGATGGAAATCCCTGAAAAGAAAGTGATTAAATTTAAAGTAGGGAAAAAATTAAAAGACGCAGTCAGTTAATAAAAAAATTACCTTGATTGAAGGGATTATTACCCTTAATCTATCCCGGTAATCTGTCCCGAAAAGAAAGTTTATAAAAAAATCGGGTGCTTAGCTCAGCTGGTAGAGCGTCGCCCTTACAAGGCGAATGTCGGGGGTTCGATCCCCTCAGCACCCATAAAGAGTTCCGGAGCGGTAGTTCAGCTGGTTAGAATACCGGCCTGTCACGCCGGGGGTCGCGGG
>CBFGTC010000006.1:0-79927 GCA_965651935.1 uncultured bacterium | reverse complement strand
AAACTCAGTCTCGATGCGGAATACCATTACACTTACTTGCGCAGTCAACTCCAGCACTCGAATTGACTCATAAAAAAACCTAACCGAAGAAAGACGAGCATTCAAACCAGCCTAGGTAAAAAGCTAAGATTGCGCTGAAATGCCCGCATGGCTGTGACGAGCTTGTTCTATGCCCAGAATTTTTTTGCGCAAAATGGCAAAAAAATCGATTGGCAATTCAGCTTTAACGCTCAGGCACCAATGGTGCTGATCGGCAAATTTTTGGCATTTAACCGCGTCTTTTTCTGTCATTATGGTTAAAGCTCCCGCACCAAAATCTAAGTCTTGCGGTCGAAAATAATAATGATCCGGGAAAGCATGCGTTTTACCTTGAAAACCTAAAGTTTTTAATAAACGAAAAAAACGTGACGGATTTCCAATCGCGGCAACGGCATGCCAATTTGGGGTTTGAATATCACTCACTGTGAGACATTGCTCAGGATTAGAAATCTGATAAATTTTATCGATCACTAAATCCATGCGCCATCCACCCTCTGCGGACGACCCATTGTTAACGATAAAATCCACGCTTTTTAAGCGTTTTTTGGGTTCTCGTAAGGGGCCCGCCGGCAAACAATGACCATTACCAAAACGTCTTTCCGCATCAATAACAGCAATTTCAATATCACGCCCTAAGGCTAAATGCTGTAAACCATCATCGCTTAGCACGATATCACAAGGATTTTCCCGCAATAATGCCCTAACTGCCGCCACTCGATCGCAGCCTATTATCATGGGACAGGCGGTTTTTCGTGCGATTAAAACAGCTTCATCCCCCACGAGTTCTGGATCGCTGTTTGCCGAGACTGCCTGGGGTATATGATTTTCTTTCCCACCATAACCCCGGCTCACTATACCCGGCTTCCACCCTTCTAAGCGCAATTGATTCGCTAACTGAATCACTAACGGCGTTTTTCCCGTCCCGCCAACAGTAATATTTCCCACTACAATCACGGGCACAGGGAAATAAGTTATTTTTCTAAAATGGTGTAAGTACAAACTTCGCCGCAGCGCCATTCCCACCCGATATAAACCCGAAATAGGTAGCAACAAACATGAAAGAAGATTTTTACAGCGCCAAAATCTCATCATATTGACCCGGGAACGGGAATGGCTGCTATTTCTTTAAATTGCAAATGATGTAGGGCGGCATACGCCCCCTGTTTCGCCAGCAACTCAGCATGAGATCCCTGCTCAATAATCCGTCCCTGCTCCATCACAATAATCCAGTCTGCTTGTTCAATGGTTGATAAGCGATGCGCAATCACAAACGTGGTACTGCGGTGTATCAAGTTTTCCAAAGCGGCTTGAATTTGACGTTCCGAATGCGTATCCAAGGAAGAAGTGGCTTCATCCAGTATCAAAATCGGCGCATTTTTCAATAAAGCCCGCGCAATCGCAATGCGCTGACGCTGACCACCGGATAATAAAACTCCGTTTTCGCCCACCACCGTGTCCAAACCTCGGGGAAATTCTTGAATAAATTCCCAAGCATGAGCGGCTTTGGCCGCTTCTTCAATTTGTGCACGGCTCACTATCCCCTCTTGTTGGCCATAGGCAATATTATGCGCGATCGTGTCATTAAATAAGATGGAATGTTGCGAAACTAAGGCAAATTGCTGTCTTAAATTATTTAACTGAAAATCACGTATATCCACTCCATCGATAGTAATGGAACCGCTTTGCAATTCATAAAATCGAGGCAATAAATTGATCAGAGATGATTTTCCCGCACCCGATCTCCCGACAATAGCAATCGTTTTGCCAGATCTAACCGTAAAGCTAATATCCGATAATACTTTGCCCTTGCCTTGTTCGTAACTCAAATTGACGCGAGAAAAAACTACTTCACCACGAACTCGAGGAATATGAAAGCTGCCTATATCTTTTTCTACCTCTTCATCCAATACGGCGAAAATACTTTCAGCGCCGGCCACCCCTTTTTGGATAAGGCTGTGGACGGTAGTTAAACGGCGCATGGGCCGCAATAGCATGATGACCGAAGAAATCACCGTTCCGAAAGCGCCGGCACTAATATGCAAAGATGGCATAGTTGCAAATATTAAAACGACCGCAATTAAAACCGATAATAATAATTGAACTATCGAAGTGCCCATACTGTTCACGACGGCAATTTTTAACTCGCGTTCTTGATTGGCTTGAGTGGCGCGATAAAATTTATTCCGTTCATATTGTTGACCGCCATACAGACGCACAACTTGCTGAGCGCTAATCCCTTCCGCGGCAACTCGCGTCACTTCGCCCACTGATTTTTGCACGGAAGAGCTAATCCGTTTTAAACGCGAGCCATTACGTTTTAAAATCCAGGCGATAATGGGTACGATCACTAAAAATAATACAAATAATTCCCAGCTCACACTCACAATAACGGTGATTAACCCTATTACTAAAGTGGCTTCTTGCAATATCGTTAATAAGGCATTAGAACTGGCTTGAGCTACTTGTTCTACGTTGTAAATTAAGGTGGAAATAAGCTGACCCGAACTATTTTTATCGTAAAATTTTACCGGTAATTTTTGCAGATGCTCAAAGAGCTGACGCCGGAAATCCATCACCACTTGCCGCGATACACGAGTAACACAATAATTCGATAAAAACACAAAAAAGCCACGGAAGATAAAAATCAGGATGACCATCACCGGTAACCAGCGGATAAATTGCGGCTCACGGTTGATAAACCCTTTATCAATAATAGGTTTAATCAACCAAGCAAATCCAGCGTCCACTAACGACATTGCCGCTGTCCCTAACACTCCTAACAAAAAACACAGCCAGTATTTTTGGGTTGCGCGAAGTAATCGACGATAGGTTTCCAAACTTTTTGAATTATTTTGACTCATGGATTCATATTATACATTAATTCTGCCAAAAAAAGTGATGCGGGTTGGCAACGGTGATGAAAAATCCCCCTGTTTTTGGGGTTGCCTTGATTAAAAGCGCTCCATTTTCCGCGGTTGACCAAGTGTGAATTTCCATGGCTTGATAACGTCTGACCACTATCGGGGATGGAAAATGGAAACGATTAAAATAACCTAAGGAAAATATCGCCTGTTGCGGTTGTACTGTTTCAAGAAACTCTAAAGTGGATGATGTTTTACTGCCATGATGTGGCGCTATTAAAATCGATGAACGCAATTCGGCTCCATATTGCTGGACCAGCTCTGCTTCTGCTTGTTTTTCAATATCTCCACTCAATAATATCCGCTGTTGATTATTTCCGATTTGAAGTACGCATGAGCTATTATTACCCCGGTAAGTTCCCGGTTTAAATGGCGATAGCAACCGAAATGGCACGCCATCCCATTGCCAATTCATCCCTGCCAAACAAAATTGAGCATGGGCATTTTTAAACATAGCAGGCACGCTGGTCAGTAACTCTAAAACTTTCCATTCCGTCAAAAGCGCCAACGCTCCGCCACTGTGATCATTATCCCCGTGGCTAATGATCATTTTATCAATTTCATTGACTCCCAACCATGTCAGATAAGGTGAAACGACATCTCTCCCCGCATCATATCCACCTGGAATTCGCGGGCCTGAATCATACACCAGCAAGTGATGGGCAGTTTGCACGATAATCGCCAATCCTTGTCCTACATCCAAGACACTCACCCAATAAACTCCCGGTGCAGGCCGCGGATTGTGCCACAAAAAAATCGGAATTAATCCGCATAATCCTAACCACTGCGCGGTAAACTTGCGTGGCGCTAAAAACCAAAGCAACCCTAATTCGGCGATGAGCAAAGGCCAAACTGCCCAACATACCTGTTGACTTGCCGCGAATGGCAAAGTGGATAACCCGTGTAAAAATTGCCATAGCGGGGATAATAAATACCCTGCCCATGCAAACAAATGTTCTGCACTCACTATAGTAAAACGACTTAGCAACGCGGCCAATAAGCATAACGGCGCCACACCCCATCCCATCCACATAATCGCAGGTGGATTAGCCAGAAAACTCACTATTGAAAACTGTTGAAAATAATAAATAGTAAGCGGGCCTAAACCCAGAAATAAAGCGAATTGAATCTTTAGCCACTTGCGCCAGTGAGGGATAGCATTCTCTTGACCTATAGCATAAGCAATCCAATAAACCGCAGCAAAACTTAACCAAAAACTGACGGTATTAATCGCGCTAGGATTAACAAGCAATACCAAAAATACCGCGAGAAATAGTTTACGATACCTTGGGCTGGATCTATCAAAAATTTGACCGACCATGGTAATAATGCACATGATCACGGCTCTTTGCGCGGGAAGGTTAAAACCCGCTAAAGCACCATACATTATGGCGAAAATTAAAGCCGCCAAGGCGCCCGCTTTTTGGGCTGGCCAGCAGCGTAATAAGCGGGGAAAAATACGCCATATCCCACCAACAAAATAATAAGCGATCATGACCATTAGCCCGATATGTAAACCAGCAATCACTACCAGGTGCACGGTGCCGGTACGTTGTAAAACGCGCCAATCCTCTTCACTCAGCCCCTGCTCTTGTCCAATTGTTAAAGCACTGATAACAGCCGCATGACTTGGATTTTTCACTACTCGATGAATTTCTTCCTGCAAATTTTGTCTAAGGCGCTGCAATCGATTCGTCAAAGTCAATTCTTCATTTAATTTATGAAAATAATAGCGTGAATCGACATAGCCGCTGGCATGGATATTTTCATTCCACCAATACCGGAGACGCGCCGCCGTATTAAAATTCACTAAACTATGCGGGGGTTTCAAACGCACATTTAATTGCCAGAGTTCACCTGGATGTAAAGGGGGATGTGGTTTTTCCCAAATAAGTTGGAGCCGTTTACGCTCATTGGCGAATTGAAATTGACGGGTCGTAAATAAAAATCGGGTATATAGTTGTGCTTCAGTGGGTAGACCAGTGATAACCCCTGTCACACTGAGGACCTTACCTGCTGATGATGCCTCTAATTTATTTTTAAACCAAATCTGGGCATGATAAGCAGCGTAAGCGAATCCAAAAATGCCAAAATCCACCATTAACAATATTTTTAGCGCAATACAAGGGAGTTGACCTGGTAAAAACCATACCAATAATGTGGCAATGCTAAAAATAGTGAATAATATTCCGCAAAAGATTAAATTAGGGATTTTAGGAAAATAAGTAAGACTCCAATCCCCTAATGCAAAAGCGATAACATTAAAAAACATGAAAAAATATAATAAAAGCTCGACTAATAACCCGGATTTTTTTCATGCGCTCTCCTTTTAGTAAAAGAGAAAGATTATAAAAAAATGGGATAAAGCCGAAATACCGGGAATTCAAACTCTTTCAAAAAGAAGAAAATCGGATATTGTCCAAAGTAAGACTCTTATTTATTAAAACAGCCTTGAGTTAAAAAATAAGTGGTTTGTTGTATCACCATGTCAAATTTAGGCATAAAAACATGATTCACCGGCAATTCAATATGATCGCGGCAACCTTCGATTTTAGTACTAGCAACGCTGACCTTACCGTCATTAGGTTGCGCGAGTGTATATTTGGCAAAATAGTAATCGAAAAAAATCCATTTATTTCCGGCAATCACGCCTAACTCATAATCTACCCGCCCTAATCGACGAAAAATCCCCGTTGGGCCGGCTGATAATTCCAAAGCAGCAGGACCGTAAAATTTTCGGAACCAAGCATATCCACCTAAAAAGTCTATAATAGCAGAACCATGGTATGGCGGGCCCAACGCCACAACTCGTCCTAAATTCATCGGCAGGTAATTTTTAATATAAAAATGCGCGATAATGGAGCCAAGTGAAAAACCAATAACATGCAAAGGACATTCACGGTTTTGACGAAACTGCGCAATGCGTTCGGCAATTTGTCCCGTTAAGGTTTCAATAGGGTATTTTCTGGAAGGATAATCTAAATTGGCGACATGATAACCCAGGGTTTGTAAACGCTGGGTCATTTTCGCCATGACACGGGATGTACGCGCCAACCCGTGTAATAATACAACATCACCCGTCATTCTGCGGGTAAGTCCTTCATAGATAAACGAACACGGCCCTGGCGGTCTATCTCAATCACTTTCACTCTGAGATTTTGACCTTCCGTTAAATAATCCCGCACATCATTGACTCGTTCATTTGTGATCTGAGAGATGTGCAACAAACCCTGACGGCCCGGTAACACTTCGACAAAAGCGCCAAAATCCGCAATCTTAACCACCACGCCTTGATAAATTTGATTTAATTCCACTTCGGCAGTGATCTCATTGATGCGACGTTGCGCTTCTTGACTGTCAGCCGCACTGACGGCAGCAATTTTGATGACTCCATCGTCAGTGATATCAATCGTGGTATTTGTTTCTTCAGTTAAGGAGCGGATTACCGCGCCACCTTTACCGATCACTTCCCTAACCTTGTCTGGATTAATTTTCATGGTGGTAATCCGAGGAGCATAAGGAGAAAGCTCAGTACGCGGCTGATTGATCGCTTCATTCATAATTTGCAAAATATGTATGCGGCCTTGGCGAGCTTGTTCTAAGGCGCGCTCCATAATTTCGCGGTTAATTCCCAAAATTTTAATATCCATTTGCAATGCGGTGACACCCAATAAAGTACCGGCGACTTTAAAATCCATGTCGCCTAAATGGTCTTCATCACCCAGGATATCGGTAAGAATAGCGTATTTATTTTCTTCTTTAATCAAGCCCATGGCGATACCCGCAACTGGCGCTTTAATCGGCACTCCCGCGTCCATCAAAGCTAAGCTGCTGCCACAAACACTGGCCATGGAACTAGAACCGTTAGATTCGGTCACTTCCGAAACTACCCTGAGCACATAGGGAAATTCACTGATACTCGGCACTACCGCCACTAAAGCCCGGCGAGCCAATCTGCCATGCCCGATTTCGCGGCGTTTAGGACCGCTGAGCAAGCCGATTTCCCCTACGCTATAGGGAGGGAAATTATAATGGAAAATAAAGGTTTCTTTGCGGTCACCTTCTAAGTCATCCAATACCTGAGCATCGCGTTCGGTACCCAAAGTGCTGACGACTAAAGCTTGAGTTTCTCCACGAGTAAACAAAGCCGAACCGTGAGTTCTGGGGAGAACACCCGTTTCAATAGTAATAGGACGGACCGTAATAGTGTCCCGACCATCAATGCGTCTTTCACCATTTAATATTCGCTGACGAACGATTTTGGCTTCTAAGTTAGAAATTAAAGTAGTCACCCGCGCTGCGTTTGGCGTAGTGGGAGAAGTCAAATTGGAGGGTTCGCAGCATTGATCGATAATTTGTTTGCGAATTTCCGCTAAACGGTTTTGGCGTGCGCCTTTCTCTTGGATACGATAAGCCGTTTCTAACGCACTCTGGCCCAATTCACTAATGCGCTGCTCCAAAGCAGTATCTTGAGCCGGCGGCTGCCAATCCCAACGGGGATGCCCAGCTTCCGCTATCAATTCTTCAATGGCACGAATGGCGACTTGCATTTGCTCATGCCCGTACATCACCGCACCTAGCATCACCGATTCGGAGAGTTGATCTGCTTCTGATTCCACCATGATCACGGCGTCTTTCGTACCAGCAACCACCAAATTCAGTTGAGACGTTTCCAATTCTTTAAAATTGGGATTCAGTATATATTGACCATCTTTATAGCCCACTCGTGCCGCGCCAACCGGACCATTGAACGGTATGCCGGATATACCCAGCGCCGCAGCGGCTCCTAAAATAGCCGGAATATCCGTCTGTTCGCGCGCATCCACCGAAAGCACCGTGGCTATCACTTGTACTTCTTGATTAAATCCTTCTGGAAACAAAGGCCTTAGTGGTCTATCAATTAAACGCGAGACTAAAGTTTCCTTTTCCGTAGGGCGGCCTTCCCGTTTAAAATAACCGCCAGGAACTTTACCTACCGCGTAGCTTTTTTCTTGATAATTAACTGTCAACGGAAAAAAATCACGATCTTGATTTGGGGTTTTTTGACCCACCACCGTGACTAATAAAACCGTATCATCCATGCTAATTAGCACTGAGCCATCGGCCTGTTTAGCAATACGTCCCGTTTCTAATTTTACGAGATGATTGCCGAATTGGAATGTTTTTGTTATTACTTTCATATTACACCATTAACCACGCAGCCCTAAACGCTGAATTAAGCTGCGGTAACGGGCTATATCTTTACGTCTTAAATAATCCAATAAGGTTCTGCGTAAACTCACTAAACGCAACAAACCTCGGCGAGAATGGTGATCATGTTTATGAACATTAAAATGTTCTGTCAACCCTTTAATACGAGCAGTTAACAAGGCTACTTGAACTTCTGGAGAACCAGTATCACCCGGAACGGCTTGGAATTCTTTAACGATTTTTTCTTTTTCAGCAGCAGCTAATGACATAGTTTTAATTCCTCAAATATTGAATGTTTAAAAATTATTGTTTCAACCTAAGACGGCCATATCCGCTGTCATTGACAGAATTGTACCGTTCTAAGGGCGGGGATTATAGCGCAATTATGTAGTCATGTATATACTCAAAAATTGAATCTTTGTATAATCTGCGGATGTTAAAAAATAGACAACTAGTTTCACGGCGGCTGGCACTCGGTCTAATAAATATCTTATTGATTTATAATGAAAATTGTTTAGCATGGCAACACGAAATTTCCATGGGCTATGGTGGTGGCCAAGAGATCGATGAAGATTATTCCAATACGCTTTTTTTCATCGGCGCCAAAATCATTAAATTTCCCGAGATTGACCAAACTCTGATCGCTACCATAGACGCCAACGTCTCCTGGCTCCACGCCAGCACACCTGATCATAATTCGTTATGGTCTGCCGCCGTGACCCCGACATTGAGAGGATATTTCATTAATCCCCATTATCATGATATCAATCCGTATTTAGAAGTTTCCTCCGGGCCAGCTTATATTTCAAAACACCAACTCGGCAATCAAGTCCAAGGAGGACTATACATACTGCAAAGTACTTTAGGTGGGGGTATTGAATTCGGCAAGATCCACAACTTGGATTTAAATTTACATTTCGCCCATTATTGTAACGCGGGTTTATATACACCAAATCAAGGCTTTGATTTTCCCTTTATTGTCAGCTTGGGATATATATGGTAAACGTTAAATTTTTTTTAAAAATAGCATTGGGATTAAGCCTAAATTGGGTCATTTTGCAAGCGCAAGCCGTCAATGGAATTTATTTATGGGGCGAAGGCGGCTATGCCCAACAAACGAATCTTCCCAGTTCGGATGCGGTAATGGCACAAAATTTTCATGTGGATTTACCTTTAGGCTTGCGCGCCAGTGTCGGCTACAATCACGATTTCACTCACTATTTTGGTCTTGGCCTGGAAGTAGGTACGGCTTATTACGGTCATGGGATTTATCAATTCGCTCAACAAGATGACGTAGGGATCTCTACCACCACGGTAGAATTTTTAACTGCACTTAATTTTCATTATCATCAATGGGACTTTTATTCCAAATTAGGCGGAATCAGAATTACTCCGAGTTTGAGCGGAGAAACTTCAGCTGAACCAGACACCATTATCGACGGTGAAGTGATCGTAGGGACTGCCTATAATTTCAGCGGCCCTTATTTGAATCATTTTGCCTTTACTTTAAATTACATTACCATATTGCAAAACTTTAATGACGATAATGATATTCATGATCCAAATCATATTTGGACAGCCAGTACCACCACTAACGCTGTATTATTGGGTATTCGCTATAATTTTGGGGACGCCCAGGTTAAATCTGCATCGATCAACTCATAATTCCAGACTGGACTTTTCCATCAGTAGTTCTTTAAGACGTTCTCTTAAAGCCGGCCCTAGATCAGGCCGCTTTAAAGCATAAGCGATGGTAGCCTCTAAAAAGCCTAATTTACTGCCGCAGTCAAAGCGTTTACCTTCAAAAGGATAGGCAATAATATTTTCTTCTTTAACTAACTCAGCTATGGCGTCCGTCAGTTGAATTTCCCCGCCGACCCCAGGAGTAATTTGTTCTAACAAAGCAAAAATAAGGGGTGAAAGAATGTATCGGCCCACCACCCCCAAACGCGACGGCGCCAGTTCCGGTTTGGGCTTTTCGACAATACCGCGGATCTGATGATTTTCTCCCACCACCGAAACAATACCGTATTGATCGGTATTTTCAGCTGGCACCTGCTCGACCGCGATGACACTGGCCAGGGTATTTTGGTGAATTTCAACCATATTTTTAAGGCAGCCATTTGGCGGACAATCTAAAATATCGTCAGCCAACAGCACAGCAAAATGCTCATTGCCGATAACTTGTTTGGCGCGCAATACCGCATCGCCTAAACCAGCGGGTACAGATTGACGAATGTAAACCACACTGACGTAAGCAGGAACTAAGTTTCTTACCATTTCCAATTCCGCCAACTTACCTTGCCGCTCTAAATTTCGCTCATATTCGGGCTGGCGGTCGAAATAATCCTCGATGGCATATTTGCTGGTATTTGTCACAAAAATCAACTGCTCAATCCCAGCCGCCAACGCTTCCTCCACCACGTATTGCACTAAAGGTTTATCTACAATGGGCAACATTTCTTTTGGCCCGGTTTTGGTGACGGGTAAAAAACGAGTTCCTAAACCGGCAACGGGGAAAATCGCGCTTTTAATTGATTTATTCATATGATTTAATCCATTGTAATAATCCGTTCGTGGAGCTATCGGCAGAGTGGACTGCTGAAGCGCTTAAATCCTTTAAAATATTTTGAGCGATGAGTTTACCACGCTCAACCCCCCATTGATCAAATGCATTAATGTTCCAAATAACACTGTTAACAAAAACTCGGTGCTCATAAAAAGCCAATAATGATCCTAATGCAAAGGGAGAAATTTTGGACATGAGTATAGAATGGCTTGGGCGATTTCCGGCAATCATTTGATTTGAAGATACTTCTGGGCCGGAATATCCGGCCATCAATACCTGGCTCTGGGCTAAACAATTAGCGGCCATCGCGGGATTTTCTAAAGGTAAGATAAAGTCCACCGGCGACCATTGATTGCCTTGCAATAGGCATTGATGAAAACTATGCTGACTATTGGTCCCAGCGCCCCCCCAGATCACAAAACCGGTAGCGTATTCCACCGGTTCGCCATTTTGGGTCACGCTTTTTCCTAAACTTTCCATAAATACTTGTTGCAAATGGTCCGGCAAGCGTCTTAATTTGCGGCTGTAAGGGACAATAGCGCGATTCGATATATTAAAAAAATTGTTATACCAAACATCGATCAACCCGGTGATGACGGGAATATTGCATTTGAAGTTCTCTTCGGCAAAGTGCTGATCCATCGCTTCAGCACCCGCTAAAAATTGACGAAAATGTGCCGGCCCTATGGCAATTGCCACGATTAAACTCATGGCCGACCAAACTGAGTAACGGCCTCCCACCCAGTCCCAAATGGGCAATACGTATTCCGGGCTGACACCAAAATCGATGGCGCGCTCTGGCTTTGCCGTCACGGCAAGTAATTGTTTTGCTGCTTGCTCGGGTTGAGTAGCCGCTTCCAACAGCCATCGTTTCGCTATTTCCGCATTCGCTAAAGTTTCACTCGTGGTGAATGACTTAGAAGCCACAATAATCAGACTAGTCGCGGGGTCGTATTTTTTTAATAATTGAGAAACAAAATCAGGGTCCTGAAAAGAAAAAAATTCGTATTTCAATTCAGAGTCGACAAATTCTTCCAAGGCTTCGAACACCAGTAAGGGGCCTAAATCAGAACCGCCTATGCCAAAATGCAAAATAGTGTCAATTGGCCGGCCACTAAAGCCTAAATACTGGCGCTCAGAAACAGACTGAGCAATGTTTAACATTTTTGTTAAGGCTTCTCGAACTTCCGGCATGATATCTTTGCCATCGACACAAATCACATTTGAACCGGAGTAACGTAAAGCGGTGTGTAAGGCTGGGCGATTTTCGCTGACATTGACTATCCCGCCATTTAAAAGCGATTCAATGCTTTGTTCCAAATGGCATTCTTCAGCCAATTCTAACAATAAATTCAGTGTGCTCGACTGCACATGATTCTTAGAATAATCCAAAAATAAATCAACGGCTTCTAACGAAAACTTTTGGAAACGATCATTATCCTGAGCAAACCAGTCACTCAAGTTTTGATTCATTATATTTTGATAATGATCAAATAGTTTCTTCCATGATTTTAATTGAGTCAGATTTCTCATAGTGGCGTTATTTTACTGTTTTCTCGGGCTCACGCCAAGCTTATCTGATGGGTTTTTCAGATAAGCGCGTAAAAACGGATTACGGTAGCGGCTATTGACAGGTTTGTTATAATAAAATAAAAGCTTATTCAGTGCCTATAGGTCTTATGAAAAAAATTTTCACTGTGCTACTGCTGTTATTTGTCGATTGCGCATTCGCCCAATCCATACCCATTGTCGCGGCTGAAAATTTTTATGGTGAAATTGCTCAGCAATTGGGGGGGCCTTATGTTGAAGTCACCACGATTTTAAATAATCCGCAGCAAGACCCACACTTGTTTAGCGCCAATCCTGCTACGGCTAAAGCGATTGCCAACGCGAAATATATTGTCTTCAATGGTTTGGACTATGACAATTGGATTTTACCGCTTATTTCTTCGGCTCAAAATAATGATTTGCATTTAATTGATGTCGCCAAATTAAACGACAAGCAAAGCGGCGATAATCCCCATATTTGGTACAATCCCAAAAACATGGTGACATACGCCAATTATTTAACCGAACAACTGAGTCTGAGTGATAACACCCATGCCTCTTATTTCCACGATCAGTTACAGATATTCTTAAAGGATTATCAAACCTTGTGGGACAAAATCCAGCGCTTGAAAAAAACACATCAAGGCGCCGCTATCATCGCAACCGAGCCCGTTTTTAACGACATGGCGCAATTAATAGGCTTACAGGTGCAAGCACTGGATTTTCAGCTTAGCGTTATGAACGGAACTGAACCGAGCCTGAATGCGATCAAAAATTTTGAGAATTTGCTGAATAATCGACAAGTAAAATTATTGATATACAATAATCAGGTTTTCAATCCCACTACCCAACGCATGCGGCAATTGGCTGAAAAAAACGGCATCCCCACCTTAGGCGTCAGCGAAACTCAACCCATTGGCCAAAGCTATTTTGGGTGGATGCATTCTCAGTTAGATCAGCTTGCAAAAGCATTAGGGGAATAGTCTTGTCAGCCATAACAATAGAAAATCTCACTGTGCGTTTCGCCAATAAAATTATTCTGCAATCCTTCAATGCCGAAATCCAGCCTGGTGAATTCATTGGAATTTTTGGGCCTAATGGCGCCGGCAAAAGTACTTTTCTGCGTAGTATTTTAGGCTTGAACAAATTTACCGAAGGGAAAATTACGATTCTAGGCCGTCCTTGCCAACGCGGAAATTCGGCAATCGGTTATTTAAGTCAATTCCGCGCTTCAACCGGGGTTCACCGTTTAAGCGGGAGAAGCTACTTATCGGCAGTTTACGAAGGTTACCGCTGGGGATTGCCGTTTGGTAGCCGCACCAAAACTTCTCATCTGCAATCGCTTATCGAATTGACTCACACTCAAGATTTTATTGATCGCCCTTATTTACAATTATCGGGCGGAGAACGTCAACGCATTGCGTTAGCCCAAGCATTGCTCGGTTATCCTAAAATTTTGTTATTAGATGAGCCATTGAGCGGTCTGGATCCTGCTCAACAAGAGCATATGGTGAAATTAATACAATCCATCCAACAAAAATTAAAAATAGCGGTTTTATTCACAGCTCATGATATCAATCCGCTTTTAGGAGTGATGGACCGGGTGCTTTACCTTACGGAGGGTAAAGCGGCCATAGGTTCAGTAGACGAAGTCGTGAACAGTGAAAAACTGAGTTGGTTATATAACGCGCCAATTATGGTTTTGAAACAAGATAATTATTTATTTGTTGTACATAAAAATATGGGAAGTAATATCCATGCTCACGATCATCCATTTTGCTAAAGATCTGTATTCATATGAATTTATGCGCAACGCCTTTATGGCTGGGACTTTAGCGGCAATTGTTGCTGCGATTGTGGGTTATTTCATCGTTTTGCGCACTCAAAATTTTGCAGCACACGCTTTAAGCCATATTGGTTTTGCGGGAGCTGCCGGTGCAGGACTGATCGGATTGAACCCCGCTTCAGGCCAGTTAATTTTAACTTGTATGGCCGCGATAGGAATGGGCAGTTTAGGTGAACGCACCTCTAAAAGTGATGTAGCCATAGGAATGACTTTAGCATTCGCCTTAGGACTTGGTATTTTGTTTTTATTTCTCTACAGCAGCTATGCTGGCAGAGCCATGAGTATATTGTTTGGCGATCTCTTAAGTGTTTCAAATCATTTAATCAAAATGATGCTAATTTATTCACTAATTAGTTTAGCGGGTTTGGGGGCCATCGCTAGACCGTTATTATTTACCAGCTTAGAGCCGGAATTGGCAGAAGCGAAAGGGCTGTCTTTAATTTTAATCACGGTATTATTCTTTTTATTAACGGCTATTGCTATTACCGAAGCCAGTCAAGTGGTGGGAATTTTATTAGTGTTTGCACTCTTGATTGGACCCGCCGCCAGCGCCATTTGCTGCACTCATAAAGTTTTAACCGGCCTGAGTGTATCATTAATTCTGGGCGTCCTAATCGTTTGGGTTGGGATTTTTCTAACTTATTTAACGAATTGGCCAGCGTCATTTTGGATTTCGGCGTTGAGTTTTTTCACTTATCTACTCATTCGTTTTAAATATAAAACTTGAATCCAAAGCGTTTATAGGATGTAATAGCTCTTTCACTCCGAGCAATTGGCTTACCAATGCGTAGGATATAATTTAACAGGAGTTATCTTTATGGCGGCCTCTCAATCTAAAAAAATTCTTTTATGGGCAATTATTTTAATCTTATTATCCGTCGTGGGATTTTACCTACTACTGCCCCTGTTAGGGATAGCTATCGTCATGAGTGCCACAGCATGGGGAGTGGTGGTCACCACGATTGTGTTATTTGCGATAGCAATCTTATTATTTTTTGTCATACCTGGGATTTTAGTGATATTGCTGAGTTTATTTGCCCTAGGTTGGACCATTGTCGCTATTGTATTATTTCCATTTTTATTTCCTTTGGTAATGCCAGTTTTTATTATCCTATTGGCTATTGCTTATTTGGCTCGGCGCCGGAATCTCTAACTGTTAAACCTATGTGAATCAAGTTGGATGTCATGATTTGGAGTTTGCGGTTGCCGTTGCGATTGAGCATGAGCATAGGGGGCCAAAGCTTTTCCTAACTCCTTCAATTGGCTAATCAATAATTGATCACTTTCATTATTCAACTCAAACTCCTGTTTTAATTTGTCAACTAACTCTGGGAAATAGCCGCGATTCAGTTTACGAATCAAACCCTCTATTGCATCAGAAGGATGATTGGAATCAGACAGCTTATAAGGAGAATTTTCACAAACTTCTTTCACTTTTGTGAATACATCCATTAAATACTGGGGCGGGGGATTTGCCGTGTGACTTTTAGAAAAGAGACTGACCCCTGCTGCAACAGCACCTAGAAAACTGAGGCTTCCAGCGACAATGCCTAAATGAGCACAAGTGCTTCGGAATAAATCAAATCCTAAAATTCTCATTGCAGTAAATACGGAAGGCGGAAGTACGGTCTTGGCAATGAATAGAACTGCAAGTGCCCCTCCAGTATATTTTAAAAAATTAATTACACGTTGGCGCACATCATCAGGCAACCTCAAAGATGATGATTTACTAGTTTGCAAGGTTTCCAACTGTTTCATGGCATCATTGAGATGCTTTTTGTGCTGAGCTTTAGCAAGCTCTTCAATTTCAGCTAAAGCTTTTTTGTTCTCTTTGAGATCAGCATTAGCCTCCTGCAAAACTGTATTAAGTTCAGGAATGGACTTGGTAGATTCTATTTTTTTAATGTAATATTGTTCCCTTTTAGAATAATACTTCATCTGTTTTGCAATGATAATTTTTTCTTTTTCAGCCGTATCAGGGTCTTGGTTTTGGCTATGCACTATTGCTTGTGCTTCTATTTTTATTTCTGTTTTTTGAATTTCGGTTTTCTTAGGCGCTGCGGGGACTGCTGCCAATTGACTTTGGCAAATTTTTACAAGATTTTCAAAATTATCGCTTTGTTGAGACAATTCCTTTTCAATATCTTGAATTTTGAATTTATATTTATCTTGTAAAACTTGATTATCTTGATCCATCCTTTTTTTATACTCATTTTGGTTTTTTTTCAAAATTTGCTTAAATTCAGGAATTTTCATTAATTGTTGTTTAAATTGTTTACGGCGGTTTTCATCTTCGTTTAACAAACGAAACATGAGATGTTTAGCGCTTTCTTCATTATCGTACACACATTTCGGAACTTTTTGGTTTTTTTGTTCGTATTCATTTCTTATTTTTGTCAAATAACCTACCCGAAATTGCATTTCCTTCTCAATAAGGGACTTAGGCATGGTGAGATAGCGAACGTAGTGATACACCTTCCATTTGTTAAATTCTTCACTTTCAGACAATTTCTCAAATTGTTTAGTCAGGTTTTTATTACCCAAAAAGGACTCATCCCAACCTTTAGCACTGCCTCGTATACCTATGGTAGACAAAAAAACATGCCATATGCTCTTAGCACCAACCACTAGGCGTCTGACTCCCGGCCAAAAATGCAATGGTTCGTGTATCCCCATGGGGAAACTTTTAAAACTTTTGGGAGTAATTTTGATTTTACTGAGTTCAACTCCACGAGAGCTGGAAGACCGAGTATTAGCTGAAATCCCCATTATCTGGCCAACACGTTTTTCAGTGAGACTTTGGTAAGACATATCAAAATCTATACGATGATAAACATCTTTATTATTTTTATTAATAACTAAAATATTTTCTCGATGCAAATCATCTTCACAATTGGTATGACTATAAACCATTAAGCCGGCTAAACTAAAATAATCGGTATTATCATTGAATTGACAATCACGTCTTAAAGTGTGACTAGATTCGATATGTTTTTTTTGGGTCGCAATGTTTAAAATTGCTGAAAAACTTTTTTCAATATAATCGTCAGATTCAGGTGAAGGTGCAGTTAGATTATTTTTTCGAAAATACGCTTCAATTTCCGATTGTGAAATAACCGCTTCATGAATTTTAGAATTATGGGCCACTTTATACGTCAATATAACTTGGTCGTCCTTTTTTTCTTTTTTAACGTAAATTCGATGGGATTTTACTTTATCATCATTTGGATAAGGATCTTTGGAAAGCTCATACCAATCTTGAATACCCGTAGAAATAGTGCCTAATACATCTCCATCATTTTCAGAATAAACTAACGCCGAGTCGGAAGCATGATCAGGGAAATAAACCGCCCACGAAGCGCCGGCTAAAACTTCTTGAATAGACAAAATTCGATTGCCTTCGCTAAATCGACTAAAAAAACCGGTCTTTTTATTCTTTTTAAAATAATATTTATGGTTTTCTCCGCTAATAGCATAGGTTTCGTGGCCGCTATGTCCAAAGCGAGTAATAGTCCTGGGTTGTTCAGGAGGGTTGACGAAATTGGGCGTCCCCTTGGACCAACCGCTTATTTTCCACTGTTTCGATACCGTTGATTCTGATTCTACTTCTGCTTTACTCATATTACTTCTGTTTTAATATTTAATGTTATATTTTTTATACTAGATAATTTAACATAAGAAACTTAATTAAAAATTAAAATCTTAAAATTGACCAAAATAAACCTTTGTAGGGTACAAAAATCATAAAATGGTTCTCATGGAAGTTAAAAGAGGAGTTTTACAGGAAAAAGCAGGGAAATTTTCCAATCTGCCTGTCTTGATTGTGGGGAAAGAGTAATTCTTGAAGCCAATCCAAACCATATCGGAATAAAGTATATTGAGGCCGTTGGCTCTACGAATATTGATTGACTTTGAGGCCCAGAAAAGATAGTTGATTTTGGCGCTAGAAAGCGATATGAAACTCTTTGCCGCTATGACAGGCGCGCATCTGGAAAAAATAAATCAATCTTTTCCCGTCCGGCAGGAAAATCCACCTGCGCTTCATACTAGTCGACTTCCACTTCTTCTCCGAGAAGATGGATCTGAGGGATAAATGCCTGGACGCTTAACCCCAGCACCCAGGTAATCTCGATGTTGTAACTAAAAGGGAATACATTGCAAAGATCCAGCTTTGGGATAACCGGACGGATTAAAAGTTATGAATACGTCCGGAAAGCCTGTTCTATTTTAGCCCCATCGTTGGCGCCTCACTTGAGGACTTATTACTTGGAGTAGGCGCTTGCCTTTGTTGAGCCTCAGCATAAATATTTTTTGTACCAAGGCTAAAGCTAACGCTGGATCCTGACTGTAACGGTTCAGTCTGTTGAGCAGTGAACGGAACTGGAGCTGGCGGCAGATCAGGAAAATCTTTAGCAGAAAATAAATCTTCTTTGACTAAGATAGTTACAAAGGAGCTTATGCTCTTGAACTGTACATGTAATTTCAATAAAAAATTATTGTATCGATTTCCTCTGCGTAAAAATTTACTATTTCCTTGGGATAATTTTTTATTACTTAATGCTTGATTAAATACCTCTCCAAGCTTGTTCATTTCAATTCTAATTTTGTCCAAACCCATTTGATACGTTTTCGGATCGGCTTTTAACTCATTGATAGAATTATTAATTCTAATAAAGCCTTCCTCAATTTCAGAAATATAATGAACACGTAGTTGATCTACAGACATGGCTTCTAATTTTAGATTTAAAGGATTTAATTTAATCTCCTTCTCATGGAAAAATTTTAAAGTTTCATTGATTGTTGAATCAATTTTTTCGTATATTTCTATTTTTTGTTGTTTTAATTGATCGAGTATTTCATATGCTTCTTCACATTTTTTCTGGTACATTTCCAATCTATATTGATATTTCTCATCGGCTTTAACCCTGACTTCCTCTTTGTTAATTGTCTCTTTTAAATTCTTAATTCGCGTGTTATAAGCAGTAATAATTTCTTGGTCAGGCTTATTTGGTTCATATATGAATGATACTTCCCCCACTTCTAAACGCATTTTTAAATGCGATCTGGCAGCCTGAACAAACTGATCTTCAGGGTCTGCGTCTGAAGTGGCCACTGAATGAAGTCTGCGCAAAATATCATATTGAAGTTTCAAATCTTTCAACGATTGAGGTTTTTTGAAATCTTTGATTTCTGCTAAATGATATTCGTATAGAATAAAATGATCGAATGGTTTTATAATTTTATCATCATCTGTAAGATTATCATATTTTTGAATGAATTGATCATAATTTAAAGAATGAATTCTTTTATCTCGCGGCTTGTGCGTTAATAAACAAAATCTTCCGAGGAGGAGGTCTATTTTTTTTAAAGTCATCTCATCAATATTATTGTTTCGGATTTCTTTCAAATTTAAAATATATGGCTTTATTAAAGACTGAAATTCAGATTGATCTGTATCGGAGGTGATGACGGGTTTTAATTGATAAGCTTCTTCCACATATTGAGTTAAAAGCTCCGGTTTTCTACGAATCATTTCTTGCGCTAATGCAATTTTACCTTTATCAAAAGCAGACTTTAGCCTTTCCAAATCTAAAGTACGTAAAGATTTATCGCTTTCTAGATCATAAAAGTCCGTAGAAGTTTGATTTTGAGAAGACGACGAATAATACGAAGAAGAAGAAGAAGAAGAAGAAGAAGAAGTTCCACAAAAATACTCTTGAATTTGCTCGGACTCGTATTCTAAATAGCCACTAACAGTCATGTTTACCTCGATGTTGTTTTAATGTTTAAAATTAATTATATTCAACTACAAATGGAACAAGTAAAATATTTACATAAATCATATTCTCCTATTTTTATTGATTTTTTCTTGATAATATCTCAATCAAGCTAAGATAATTGATATAAAACCGCATAGTATCGTCCATGATAATCATATTTCTCCGATTAAGGCTTTACCATGAATATTGATCAAAGGTGTTAATATCGCCAATGGTTTTATTAAACCAATTCTAGATTGATATGTTTGAGCCACCAAAGTATTAAACGAATAAACAAGAGATAAATTAGCGTCTAAATCGGTATTACAATAGGAATTAAAAGCATCATGGATATAAGCCTCCGCCATTTCAGAAGTAAAGAAGTGGGAAAGCTGATCTGAAGTAGGGATTTGATAACTCGTGCCATGTTGAATCCAATTTTCTGTTGACTCATGTGAAGATACACCCTCCACTAATAAAGCGATACTTTCTTTTTGACCAGCAACGAGACGAAATGGATGTCGTAGCATTTTATTGGTAGGATTATAAAGGGGTTGGACTCCGCGAGTAGACACCGTATATAATTGATTTTTATCTTTGCAATCGAAAATTCCGGCATGAGTAATATCATTTAATAAAGAAATTTCAATATCAAATTCAGTTTGAAGCATTGTTTTAATATGAGTAAATATTAAATATCGACTCACTACGGCATAATTCATTGCCGCTTTTATCCATTGAAAATAATTTTGGCCTAATTCTGAGTGGAGAGGCACACCAAAATAGTCATTTTTTATTTGAGCTAAGCTTGCCAGTTGATTTTTATGAGCATATTGACAAATTAAATAAAGAAATTTTTTTATTAGTAAATAGGGGAAATAGTGACATCCTGAATGAATAAAGCCGATATACTCATTTTTATTTTTTCGAATTTCAACAGTATTGGTAAGGTGCATTAGATCGTTTTCTAATAATTTGCTTTCATCCGCTGAGATTTTCACTGCAATAGGGTCTACGTCAAATTTATGATTGAAGAAACCGGTCTCATCCTCTTTAGGTATTTTTAAGCAATGTATTCCATCGTAAAAAATATCTGCTAAAGATAACTTCTGAAAAATTCGTTGCTGTTTTTCTCCAGATAATAAATCTTCGTTAATCAAACTGTTTAAGCGATTACCGAGCGTGTGGACCGCGTCTTTACCATAATTCGGAGGTAGATTAACTTTAAAAGTTAAATAACCGCAACCTGGATCTCTTAGCAGTGATGGAATGAGAATCGTTTCAGACACCGGCATTATCAATGCTGTTCCATTTGGAAAACCATTTCGTTTCACAACAGCATCAGGATAAACCACAATTTTGGCTGAAGTATTTTTTAAATAATCGCCAAGCTTATCCACGGCAGAGGTTAACTCAAGCGGAAAATAATGGGGAGCATACTCATTTTCAATCATGTATTTAATTAGCTTTGTGTCCACATCTATACCCACAATTTTTGTATACTTTAAAACAAATTTATTAAATTAATATTAAATATTAAGTCCTTCCTTGATAAAGAGAAACCTTTGTGCTAGACAAAAAAATGGATGATATCAATCACAATATTTACTTTAGGACAGACAGGGAAGTTATTTAAAAATGAAAAATTTGACCCGGTTTCACAAAACCTAAAAACCCATCGGATTGGGCGTCGGGAAGACATTCTTGGTTATAATGGTATAGCCACATTTTCGATTTTATGGCTGCGTCTAAATTTTTGAGCTGATCATAATGGGCATGGACCTGCGAAAAGTGGGGACTGGTCTCGCAATCTTGAAAAATAAGCTCCGCTTGCCGGTAATAATGGTCTAAAATCTCCGGTTGGAATTGAGAGTCCGTGGTAATAAATACAGGATGCTTGTTGGCGCAAAAAAATAATCCATAACTGGGCATGCGCACAAATTTAGAGTTAATATGCTGGCTTTCAACTAAAGTAAAATGCAAATTGCGCCAGGTAAATTCATTGTCATGTGAAACTGAGTGGACTTCAAAAAAAGCCGATAAATGAGATGGTTCATCCGATAAAGAACTTAAGCCTCCAGACAAACTATGGTCCCACAAAGGTTTCACTAAATCTTCATTTAAGTATAAACCGGGTTTACCAGGTGACTGTTCATCAAATTTTCGCGAAAATGCCAACCATTCTAATCCGCCAACATGATCCGCATGCAAATGACTGATGTAAACACTATCTATATCATTAGCGCCAAAACCCATGGCATGTAACGAGCGTCTGGCATCGGCCCCACAATCAATGAGTAATGAATGGCCATCGCCTGTCTGCAACAACATGTTGGATTGGTAATTTTGAGGATCGGTCACAAATGCGGAAGCTGTCCCCAGGAATATTAAGCGCATGAGCGATTATCCTGATCGAAGCAGTCTATCAACAACTTCGCTAAGGATTCAGCCGTTTGTTGCACTTTTTGCAAGTCTTCCCCTTCCACCATGACCCGCACCACCGGCTCAGTGCCGGAAGGCCGTAATAAAATCCGACCGGTTCCTGCAAAGGTTTTTTCTATATCCTGGGCTGCTTGACCGATCTTGGAACTTGGACCTATATCAATTCCTTCCAACCTGGGGAGAGGGACATTAATAAGTACCTGCGGTTTTTTGACTACGATTTTCTTCAAGTCACTCAAGGGTTTTTCGAGACGCTGCATTATCGCTAAAATTTGCAGAGCACTGATGATACCGTCTCCGGTCGTCGCGTGTTGCAGATTGACAATATGCCCAGAGGATTCTCCACCTAATAGCCATTTTTTAGTTTGTAATCCTTCTAAAACATAACGATCTCCAACCGCTGTGCGTATGAATTGCATTCCTTGCTGGAGAATGGCCTGTTCTAGACCTAAGTTACTCATTACTGTCCCCACAATCCCTTCGTGCTTAACCCCGTTATAACAAGCAATGATTCCTAATAACTCATCTCCATCTACTCGTTCACCTTGATGGTCTACCATTATTAAACGATCGCCGTCACCGTCTAAGGCGATACCGACAACGGCATTATGTTGTACCACTGCTTGCTGCAATGCGCGTACATCCGTGGCGCCACAACTGCGATTAATGTTAATTCCATTAGGCTTATCCCCAACGGTAATTACATCAGCGCCCAGTTCGCTAAACACCAATGGCCCCATGTTGTATGCAGCGCCGTGCGCACAATCAATCACTATTTTTAAGCTGTTTAAGGTCAATGCCGAAGGAAAAGTACTCTTACAAAAGGTGATGTACCTTCCGGCAGCATCATGAACTCGAGTTAATTTCCCTAATTGATGAGTGGCGATCATTTCCATGGGTTGTGCCAGTTTCTCCTCAATTTCATGTTCATATTCATCGGAAAGTTTCATGCCATTGCGATCAAAAAACTTAACTCCATTGTCTTGGTAGCCATTGTGAGAAGCACTGATCACTATGCCAGCAGTCGCACGCAGCGAATGAGTCAAATAAGCTACCGCAGGTGTCGGCATGGGGCCTAAAAGTTGAACATGGGCTCCCGCCGCAGACAAACCGGCTTGCAGGGCTGACTCCAACACATATCCAGAGATGCGAGTGTCTTTTCCAATTAAAACTTTGGTGGTTTTATTATGGCAACTGAATACTTGTCCAGCCGCCCACCCCAATTTCAGCATAAAAGCCGGATGGATTAATTCACTCCCTACTTGACCGCGGATTCCGTCGGTCCCAAAATATTTTTTTTTACTCATTTTGTTAACACGCTCCGTCCAGCAGATACCCCATTGGGATAGGTGGCACGAAAAATTTTAATGGCGTCCATGGTTTCAGCCACGTCATGAACGCGGATAATCGACGCGCCTTTCATCGCCGCTAACATGGCTGCGGCAATGCTACCATAAAGACGTTGCTCGGCAGAAACTCCGCCTAGGGCTTCGCCGATCATGGATTTGCGTGACCATCCCGCTAAAAGCGGAAACCCACACGTCGTCAGTTCGTTCAAATGGGCTAATAAATAAAAATTTTCAGCCGTATTTTTTCGGTAGTGACCTTGACCAAATCCGGGGTCGATAATAATGCGATTAGGGTCAATTCCTCCGGCGCGGCAATAGGCAGTTAGCGCTAATAAATCTGTTTTAATTTTATTCATTAATTCATATTGTTGTTCTTGACCGGGCTTACGAGGGTATGGGAAAAAATGCATTAAACACACTGGCGTTTTTAATTCCACTACGGTCTCCAAAGCGTCTGGGGTTTGTAAACCACGCTGGTCGTTAATAATATGCGCCCCTAAGTTTACCGCTTCACGCATTACCGCAGGTTGGCTGGTGTCTACGGATACGAGTACCGGAAATTGCTTGGCAATAAACTCAATGACTGGAGCAATACGGTCTATTTGTAATTGTGCAGAAGGAGGATGGTTAATATCGACATGTAAATTAGTGGCTTCTCCGCCCACATCAATGATATCGACCCCGTGTTCCACCATTTTCTCTATTTGATGGTAAGTTTTGTCTAACGAATTATAAGGGCGGAAAAACGAATCCGGCGAGAGATTTATCACGCCCATTACACTGGGTTTTAATAAGTTTACAATACGCTCATCGGCCAAGCGCAATGAAAAAACAGGCATATTGTGCTTCTCTTTTCAATTAAATCGCGATCCTTCCCCTCATTCTCATCGCGCAAAAATATTAATCGGTGGACTCAGCAGGCATGTTTTTGAAGGCTTCCTTATGTGCTGCTGTCCTTTTCTCTGCCGCTGCGGCTTCTTCGCTACTCCAATCACTGGGTGGAGACGGCGGTTGGCCCGACATGATTTCCTGAATTTGTCTTTCATCAATCGTTTCATACTTGATTAATGCTTCCGCCATCAAATGCAGTTTATCTAAATTCGCTTCTAAAATTTGTTTGGCGTGAATATAAGCTTCATCAACGATACGGCGTATTTCAGTGTCTATCTCGCTGCTGGTGCTTTCAGAAATTTCTTTACGCTGAGTCATGGTGCGCCCTAAAAATACCTCACCTTGTTCTTCACCGTAGGTCAATGGTCCCAGTTTTTCCGATAAACCCCATTTGGTCACCATATTACGGGCAATTTCAGTAGCGCGTTCGATATCGTTGGAAGCGCCGGTAGTGACATATTCGGGGCCAAAAATTAACAATTCCGCAATTCGGCCACCAAATAATCCCGTCATTTGGCTTTTCAAGCGGAGTAAACTATAGCTATAGCGATCTTCTTCCGGTAGGAACATGGTCACACCAAGAGCACGCCCGCGAGGAATGATACTGACTTTATATACGGGATCGTGATCTTTCACGTTAAGACCCACAATAGCATGGCCCGCTTCATGGTAAGCAGTTAATCGTTTTTCTTTTTCATTCATGACCATGGAGCGTCTTTCCGCTCCCATCATGATTTTATCTTTGGCTTTTTCAAAGTCGCTCACGGTCACCAAGCGCCTGCCTGCGCGTGCGGCAAATAATGCGGCCTCATTCACCAAATTAGCCAAATCGGCTCCCGAAAATCCAGGCGTTCCCCGCGCAAAGACCGAGGGTTTCACTTCTTTGTCCAAAGGTAATTTTTTCATGTGGACTCTTAAAATAGCTTCACGGCCTTTAATATCTGGCAATGGCACTACGACTTGACGGTCAAATCGTCCCGGCCTTAATAAGGCGGGGTCGAGCACGTCAGGTCTATTGGTGGCAGCCATAACGATAATGCCTTCCTTGCCTTCAAACCCGTCCATCTCCACGAGTAATTGGTTTAAGGTTTGCTCGCGTTCATCATGACCGCCTCCTAAACCTGCACCGCGATGACGGCCTACTGCATCGATCTCGTCGATAAAAATAATGCAGGGTGCTCTTTTTTTGGCTTGGTCAAACATATCTCGCACCCGCGAGGCGCCTACACCCACAAACATTTCCACAAAGTCTGACCCTGATATGGTAAAAAAGGGTACTTTGGCTTCTCCGGCGACGGCTTTAGCTAACAGGGTTTTGCCGGTGCCGGGAGCACCCACGAGTAAAACACCACAAGGCATTTTGCCGCCTAATTTTTGAAACTTGGCCGGATCACGGAGAAATTCTACCAATTCAGACACTTCTTCTTTGGCTTCTTCAACACCGGCCACGTCATCAAAAGTAATTTTAACCTGGTCTTCGCCCAATAAACGGGCTTTGCTGCGGCCAAAAGACAAAGGCCCTCCTTTGCTGCCGCCGCCTTGCATTTGCCGCATAAAAAAGATCCAAACCGCAATGAGTAATAAAAATGGACCCCAGCTTAATAAAAAGTGCATTAACAAACTTTGTTGTTTAGGGGGAACGCCGCGGACAGAAACGCCTTGTTTCATGAGTGAGCCGAGTAGATACGGATCTTGCATGGGCAGATAAGTGCTAAAGCGCTGATTATTTTTCGTCACCCCCTCAATGGTTTGGTCCTGGATATCGACACGGTCTACTTCACCTTTATCCACGGCTGAAATAAATTGAGAATAGGTATATTGTTGAACATCACCGCGTTGCGGACTGAAATTACTAAACACGGTGATCAAGACTATGGCAATGACCAACCATAAAAGTAAATTTTTAAGCATATTGTTCAAAGTAAAAACCTCCGAAACCAGGAAAAAACCAATTATGGCCGAAAATCTTGGGCTAGTACATAGATTTCCGGGGAACGAGAACGGGACGCTTTAGGTTTGCGAATCTTAACTTTAGTAAATTTTTTACGTAAGTCTGCCAAAAATTGATCCACTCCTTCTCCTTGGAATAATTTTATCAGAAATAATCCTCCAGGGCGTAATGTTTGTATTGCAAAGTCTGCCGCTAATTCAGCTAAATACATGCTTTTGGGCTGATCCACGCTTTTTAAACCGCTGATATTAGGGGCCATGTCTGACATCACTAAATCAATAGACTGGTTTTGGAGGTACTCCATAAGCTGTGCTAAAACCTCATTTTCAGTAAAATCGCCTTGAATAAAATGAACTCCGCTTGGCGGTGTCATGGGTAAACAATCTAAAGCGATGACTTCACCTTTGCCTCCTAGTAATTCTATCGCCACGCTAGACCAACCTCCGGGGGCTGCACCCAAATCAACAATGCGCATCCCAGGTCGAATGATTTTATCTTTTTCTTGAATCTCTAAAAGCTTATAGGCAGCTCTAGAAGGATACCCCTCACGTTTTGCTTGCTTTACGTAATAGTCAGTGATGTGTTCTTGCATCCAAGGATTTGGCATAATTATTGACTATTATAGCACGATTTTAATCAAAAAAGTGGATTGAGCATGATTCACATAGCCAGTGAATTTTCTTGAAATTGGCGTTTGCGCAAAATGCGCAGCAGGAATAATCCAGGAATGGCTAATAAAGCGCAAAAAATAAAAAAGGACTCCCATCCCCAGCTTTTGGCTAAATACCCATCACCCGAAACAAAAACCACTCGGGTGATTCCGATTAGACTGCTAAATAAAGCATATTGAGTGGCGGCGTATCGCTTATCACACAAACTGGCCATATAAGCTGCGTAGGCCGCTCCGGCCATACCACTGGCTAGATTTTCTAAACTGACCACGGCGGCCAGCCAAGTCAAGTTGTATCCCTGGTGTGCTAAAACTGCAAAAGCGAAAGTTGAAATAGCTTGAAAAATTCCGAAAATCCATAAAGAACGGTATATGCCTAGACGAAATAGCAAAAGCCCCCCAAGCAAACCGCCAATCAGCATGGCGCTAAAACCAAAAATTTTGGCGACCAAACCGATTTGAGTTTTGCTAAATCCCAATTCTAAATAAAAAGGATTTACGATATCGCTCGCCATTTGATCTCCCACTTTGTATAAAAGGAGAAATAATATTATTGTCCAAGCTGCCGGTCTGGAAAAAAATTGCAGGAAGGGGGCGGTTATTGCTTCTTGCAAAGTGATGGAAGTCGTTAAAATAGGCGGTTTAGGGGCAAGGCAAGACGCTATCATTCCAATCACCATTCCAGCGGTCATGATCAAATAAGTGGTATGCCAACCCAGACGGTCTGCAAGCGGCAGAGCGATGGCGCTAGTCACTAACATGGCAATCCGGTAGCCAGCGATCCCCACAGCAAAACCAAAACCCAATTCTTCCTCGTTCAGTAAATCACGAGTATAGGCATTGAATACGATATCTTGGCTGGCGCTAAAAAAAGCGATCATTAAACAAAGGCTGGCTAGCAGACTATTTTGGTGGGATGGTTTTGCCCAAGCCAAAATCGCGATGGAAATTAATAAAAGTAATTGCCAAATTAATAACCAGCCGCGGCGGCGATCTAAAAAAGGGGGACTGAAACGGTCCATGAGCGGCGCCCATAAGAACTTAAATGTATAAGGTAAACCGACTAATGCAAATAATCCGATGGTCGTTAAATCGACTCCCGAATCGTGCAACCATGCTTTTAAAGTAGAGCCGATTAATAATAAAGGTAAACCCGAAGCAAAACCTAATGTGAGTAAAATTAACATTCGGTGATTGAATAAGGCAGCTAAATTCGATTTCATCCTGTCGAAGTCTAATGCTAACCACATTTTCGAGTCAATCATGGTTTGAAAGTGGGGGGAATAGCAATTCTTCGTCTCGCAATGCGCAGGATAAAAGATAGCTTAAAATCATCACTACTATTGGCTTTAGATAAGGAAAAATGATAGATTGGTCTCAGTGTTAATTAAGGCACTTGCCTCGCCTTCATAAGGAGATAAAAATGAAAATTGAAGAAAAACAACAAGAATTTACTGAAAGTAAAATGGGATTGCTTAGCCAAACAGGCGTATCTACTTTTAGCGATTTTGACAAAGAAAAATTAGCTAAATTTTTAATCAAAGAATTAAAAAATTCTAAAATGGACTTCACCTTCATGAATACTGTATTAAAAAATTTCCAAAATGCTTTAAAGGATATTGCTGATAAAAACAGTAATCTTAGCTTAAATGCTTGTTTAACTATTGAAACTAAAAACCTTGAAAAAACTAATTTAATAACCCTTTTTCGAAAAAATAATACAAATCACATCAATCAAACTCTTAATCAGCTTATTTTAGTATCCATTGCCCTATCCTCTTACAAACTTGTTGAAATTAATTATGCCATGATGGATATTATTTCTGGGGAAACCCCAATACTACGATACGATTCCGAGAAAGCCGATGAGGCCCTAAATCGTTTTTTAGGCACAGAAAAAATCAGGTGTTTGCGAAGCGGCTATCATGGTCCTTTTGTATTATCTATTATGACAGATTTTGAATATCAATTAATACGTAACAAATGTCTAGAAATCAAACAAAGTAATATCAATACCATAAAAAATGATTTTATATCGGAATTAAATAAATTAAATAAAAAAAATGCACACCTTGAAAACTTTGAAAACAGTGAAACCTTACACGATCTCCAAAGAGCATACCAAAAATGTCCTTATACACTTATAGATAGCCATTTTAAGATAAAAGAACAATTTAAAACAGTGCCCAGTGTTGGGATAGAAGAAAATCATTCGGCAATACTGTATTATTCTTCTAAATCTAATGGTTAGCTAAGCTGCTATGGATAGCTCTTTTGCGCTTCCCATTCCTGGAGAAAAATTATTACTCCATTCCTGTTGCGCTCCTTGTTCAGGCGAAGTGATGGAGCGGTTACTGGCGGCTCATATTGATTACAGCATTTTTTTTTATAATCCAAATATTCATCCCAAAGAAGAATATTTAATTCGAAAAAATGAAAATATCCGTTTTGCTGAAAAACATGGCATCGAATTTATTGATGCGGATTATGATACCGACGAATGGTTTCGGCGTGCTCGAGGCATGGAGCACGAACCGGAAAGAGGCGTTCGTTGCACTATGTGCTTTGATATGCGTTTTCAACGAACCGCGCTGTATGCGCATGAACATGGCTTTAAAATCATCACCAGTTCGTTAGGGATTTCCCGCTGGAAAAACATGGAGCAGATCAACGATTGCGGTGTGCGCGCGGCAGCCCCTTACTCCGGCCTGATTTATTGGACGTTTAATTGGCGTAAAGGCGGCGGCTCTCAAAGGATGATAGAAATTTCTAAACGTGAGCAATTTTACCAACAAGAATATTGTGGTTGCGTCTATTCTCTCCGGGATACGAACCGCTGGCGTCTACATAATGGGCGCGAAAGGATTCAAATCGGGGTCAAGTATTACCTGCCTGAAGAAAAAAATTAAATTTATTCAAACGCTTAGCAATATATTGGCATTTATCCTACAATTATAAAAGAAACCTTAACATGAGGAGGTTTTTATGTGGCACAGAAAATGCGGCGTTCTAGGATGGATCTGCCTAATACTAATCATAATTGGAGGGATAAACTGGGGATTAGTAGGCATTTTTGGGTTTAACTTGGTCGCATTCCTCTTTGGATCATGGCCAATTATAGAACGGATTATCTATATTTTAGTTGGTATCGCAGCGATCATTGCCATTTTTATGGCTTGCCGCTGTTGCAAAAAGGGAACAGGCGAATATACCTGTAAAGGATGCGGCTGCTCGTCTTGTCGGTGCGGAAGCGGTGGAACTGGAACAACAGGAACAGGATTTCATTCAGGTCATACAGGAACCACTACTCGAACCACCCACCATACTTCAGGAGGCAATGACAGAATTCCGCCCGGCGAAGGCCCAGGACCGGTTTAAATCCACAAGTGTTTATTAATTTGTCAAGCTCACCGCTAAAAAGCGGTGAGCTTTTTTTATTTACGCCATATCCTTAGAACTCATATTCCGCACCACTTAAGCCAAGTTTTTTGATTTAATTTTATACCATCCAATGTTAAATCCTGAGATAAGCGATAAATTTCCCTGGCTGTTTCACCAAACAACAAAATAATTTTTTGGTGCAAAGGCTGAAGATTCATAACAATCTGATGATCTTTGCCATCACTATCCGAAACTCTAATGATCGAAATCGAAGAAAATAAAGTAAATACCCACATTAATGTTGGCGATTGCGTGGCCTTGCTTTTTTGATTGGGTAGAAATTCGTTGTTTTTAATCAAGGCATCGCGTAGCCGATATTGTGTGATTCCGTAAATTAATAAACACAAAGTCATCATCGCCATTAATGCTCCAATTCTTTCTGGTTTCTTAAGATAAACTTCATCTAAACGTAATCCCCTAAAAATGTTATTGATTTTTTAATTGTTTCTAGTTTTTTTCAACAAAGTAAACATTGCCCAGAAACAACTTTGGGTTTAGGTATCCCTGTGCCATCTCCTATACCGGCGATAGCGAGTTTTTCAAGACACCACCCAGCACAATTGTCTCCTTGCTCAGGATTAAAAAGCAATTTGACAAAAGGATGGTGCTTACCTAGTTTTTGATATGGAAGAGGTTCGATAGGTTTTCCGTCTAAATCTACTATTAATGATTCTTTTACTTCATACTCCTCCTTTCTTAAATTTCTTTTTTTTCTGGCATAATTTTCCATAGCCTGTTCGGTGCGAGCGTAGTCTGCTTTTATTGCTGCAATCATTTTCCAGGCAGCTAATCGAGTGACGTAATAGGATTGGCCAGGGTATCGTTCTTTCTCATAGTCTCTTTTATTTTCTCCATTTTCAAAACATTTAATTTTAGAGATATATCCTTGCGGATTAATTGACCCACCTTCGGCAGCAGCGCTGATATCATATTGACCAATAAAAATTTTTTTATTCAAGGAAAAATGGTCTTCTTCTATCCCCTCAACCACAATAGCGATATGTCCTTCTATTAGACTGCGGGTTGTATTTAGAACGGAAACCACCCATTTGGTCTCATTATACTCAAATTTAGGATCAATTTTGCTCTTTGTCATAACTAACTCTCCATGTAAGAAATTTAGCAATCATCTTAACTGGAACCTAACTATCGCTTAAAAAATCTAAAATTGCAAATATCACTCATTTAGCAATTATCATTTATTCTTACAGAAAATTATCTCTATCTTTACAATTATTCTTTGATTTATAATGAAATTCAATTTTTTAATGAGATTAAATCATGAGACAATATATCCCCGAAAGTGATGCCGTTCCTGAAACAGAATCCAAAGTAACTATTTTAACTTGGCCTTCTTCCTATCATTTCGATAAATCCACTCGACATTTTGCTTTGTCAGAAGGTCATAGCGCTCTCCGCACCTATCGTGGAGGGTCTGAAGGAAAAGGAATGTATGTTAGTTTTTGGCCTGGAGAAAATAAATTAGTTTTAAGTTGTGCTCAACAAAATTTAGAAAATAAAGACGACACTTTTCTTTGCCATCAAAATGTTCCTCATTTTCATTCGCCAGATGATGATGATCTTTCATATCGCAACTACCCAAATATCAAATCAGAAGCAATTGAATTAGAAGGTCTTAATATAGAAATTATCAACCAGAGTTTTATTGAAAAAAAAGAACAAACACCACAATGGACAACACAATATAATTGCAGTGATTTAGTGCTGGAACTATTAGAAAAAGGTGGTTTATATAAAAAAATTAATCCCAGGCGATATGGCTGGAAGACCATCGCATCTATAAGTATCTTTTCTAGTTTTATATTATTAGATACTTGGGATTTTGTTTGGGTGTTATTAACTGCCGAAAGATTAAAAAGAGTAATGCCTATTCTTAATAGAAATCAAAAAAAATGTACTGTCCTTGTTTACAATTCTATATCGATGTGGTTATTATCCCGATTCGGAATCTATATGAACCATCCATACTTTTCATTAGCGTCTAGTGTTACAGACGGCTTGATAGGTGCGGGATCAGCATATTTCCTCACTTATCACTACTCTCTGTATAGTTTTTCAAAATCTAAAATCCCCAAAAAAGTTATTTATTCTTCTGCAAAAAGAGATGCTGTAAAAGCGGGAACAATCGCTTTTTTAGCTGAAATTTCATCTTCCGTTTTAGCAGGTTTTATAAACTCACATATTCTTAAATATTGGTTTATGAACGTTCAAACTAAAGTCAAAAATCGAAGTAACGGAATACCTCTGGCGATTTTAATGATCACTTTTAATCTCTTAGCAATTTCCATCCCCTCTTTTTTAAAATATCTATTTGATACCACTACAACACCTCGACAAGTTAAAACGCTCCTTCATTCGGATCATAAAAAAAAGGGAAGTAAAAGAGAAATTAAGCATTCTTTAAAAAGATATAGAGACGCTCTGATGTTATCTACACCGGTGAACTTGCCTAAAAAAAACGAATATGCTGAGAATACCGTCTATTTGGTTTCTGATGGCAAACTCAATCCGAAAATAACAGCATATTGGAGTTCACGGAGAAACTATTATCAGAAAGAAATTGCACTAAATGAATTAAAAAATATTCAATTGCCCGACTTTCCTAATACTGAAGAAGAATCAATTCCTATAATCATACAGAATAATCCGAAGCTTTTTGAAAAACTAGAATCTATATGCAAACCTATCCCGACTCAAGCATCCAAAACTTTTTTTCAAAGAATCTATAATGATAAATTCACAATTCTCTCAGGAACATTCACATTAAGTTGTATTGGTTTTTTTGCTTATAAAAATAGTGTAGATGTTCTTGATGGGCCAAAAGAAACTATTATGAAGCAGTTCTCTTAATGCAATTGTTAATATCACACATCATGAGCTGGATGTTAATGAGTATCATTTTTTAATCATGGCTTTGGCCGACTGCTCCATCAATGGCTTAACCTGAACCCATCCATGCCTGCGGCTAAAGCTTGGGTTTTGGTTTCTGGATTATTATGTGCCGTGAGCGCCACAATGGGGACATGCCCTTGACCATTTTCCTGTTGTCGAATCAATTGCGTCGCCATAAAACCATCAATCCCGGGCAGACCAATATCCATAAAAATTAAATCGTAGTGATTTTTTTACATAAAAAAATACTCTCTTCACCGGTGGCAGCGACATCGACCCTACAATCTAATTGCTGCAATAGTGTTTTGACAATCTTTTGTGGTAAAGGAGAATTTTCAACCAACAGTATTTTTTTTCGGTTTTTTTGATTTTTTCCATTCATGATGAGCATCCTTCCAAAATGTGTTGTGATAACGGCATTGTCAGTGGCAAAAACACTTGAAATGTTGTTTCACGATTTTCAATCCTAACCCGTTATCTTTATAAAGACCTCTATTACTGGGGACGATTTTAGAAAATTTTTCATAAATTAAATCTATTTTTTCACCCCGCGACATCAGGACGCAGTGGGCTGATGTCGCGGGACGCTATCAGACGGAACGACGTATTGAGGCGTAATGCGAACTAATTGATGACAGGCCTAGTTAATCATTTCTCCATATAGATCATGTTCAGAGGTTTCCAGTATTTTTACTTGCGTCAATTGACCCACTTTCAACATTTGGCCGTTGTCGATATAAACCAGGCCATCAATTTCAGGGGCATCACTCATGCTTCGGCCTATTGCCCCCTCTTGATCTATACTGTCCACTAAAATAGGAATGGTGCGGCCTATCTTTTGAATCAATTTTTGTTGGCTAATACTTTCTTGACAGGCCATGAAACGCTCGTAACGTTCTTGTTGCACATTTTCAGGAACCAAGTCCGGGAGATCATTGGCTTGAGCTCCGGGAACAGGAGAATATTTAAAACAACCCACCCGATCTAATTGAGCTTCTTTTAAAAAGCTTAATAGCTCTTCGAATTCAGTTTCCGTTTCGCCAGGAAAGCCCACAATAAATGTGCTGCGCACAGTCAAATCCGGGCAGATTTGACGCCATTCTTGCAAACGCTGCAGGGTATTTTCGGCGCTAGCAGGCCGCTTCATTAAACGAAGGATGCGTGAATTGGCGTGTTGAAATGGAATATCCAAATAAGGCAATATCTTGCCTTCCGCCATTAACGGAATGACCTCGTCAACGTGCGGATAAGGATAAACATAATGCAGTCGCACCCAAACTCCTAATTTGCCTAATTCTTCACACAAACGGATAAAACGGGTGTCTTCAGCATATTTCAAATCAACACCATAAGCGCTAGTATCTTGGGAAATAACTAATAATTCTTTAACCCCCGCGGCAACTAATTTTTTAGCTTCATTAATCACCTCATTCAAAGGCCGGCTTACCAGTTTGCCACGCATGGAAGGAATAATACAAAAAGTACAACGGTGATTGCAGCCTTCCGATATTTTTAAATATGCATAGTGACGTGGAGTTAACTTAATTCCCTGGGGCGGGACTAGACTGGTGTAATCATCCACTGAAGGAGGCGGAAGTTGTTGATTTACAGCTTGAATCACGGATTCATAAGATTGAGGACCGCTGATATGCAAAACACCGGGACAACGAGATTTAATCAAATCGGCTTTGACCCCCAAACATCCGGTAACAATGACTTTGCCATTTTCTTCTAAAGCTTCTTGAATGCTGGCAAGGGATTCTTCTACCGCCGATTCGATAAATCCACAGGTGTTAACGATAACTAAATCCGCTTTCGCATAAGCTGGAGATAATTGATAACCCTGAATGCGTAATTGAGTGATAATGCGTTCGGAATCAACCAAGGCCTTAGGACAGCCTAAACTTACAAAACCAATACGAGGAGCCTGCATAATTTAGATAACCTATATGAAAGTAATAAAATTTTTACGGCCATTGTAGCATAAATTAATTATGCAAAAAATAGCGTGAGCTGGTTCAACGCAAACAAGATTTAAAACAAATGTTGGTGGCAAAAAAAAATAGGTTAGCAGCTCTCCGGGTAAAGCATATCAAAAAAGTGTTGAAGCAATTATTCAGATGTTATCAGAAGAAAGGTGTCCGATAAAAACAATTTGTCAGATTAAATCGTGACTTCTACAAATTAAATACCCTTCACCTGCCGCGTTTCACGCAGTGACCTCTCCCATGCAGGGGAGAGGTAATCTAGACCGATTTATTAAACAACGCCATAAAAACGGGAAACGCTATAAACACATAATTAGGTAACAGTGAACAAAATATTTTGGACTTTTCGACAATCAAAATCAGCAATATTTTCGATCCGGCAAGTTTCATAGAGACTTAAAGAATACAAAGTTAGGGGATAAGTACTGAGAAAAGTCAGAAGTTCTCTAGATTTGTCTTCATAAAATCCTGTTTCCACAATCACTATTGCTTTGCGGCTGATAATTTCATCCATTGAAGATTGCAAAACCTCAAGTTCAGCTCCTTCTAAATCTAATTTTATCCAGAGGTTTTGGTTTGGATTCCGTGGTGGAACATATCGTTTCAAAACCTCATCTAATCGAATGCTCTTCGTTTTAATGATTGTTTTGGTAATGTGGTTTTCAGTAAATCTTGGAAAACTAGAAATGGTTGAATATGGAGATAAATTACGTCCATAAAACTGTAAATCAACATCACGCCCATCTCCGGTTAACGCCAAAGTATGCAGCGAAATAAGCGGATTTGCTCCATTATTAATTTGAAAAACCTCCGCAATGGAAGGATTAGGTTCAAAAGCAATTATCTGCCCTTGCCCAGCCATTTTGTATGAAGCAATAAAGGAATAATAGCCTTCAGCAGCACCACCATCAATAAAAACGTCACCTGGTTTAATGTTATTAAATAAATAATTTGTTGTTTCTTTTTCAAAACAACCATTAATAAATACCTCTCTGCCAATTTCGTTGGAAAGATCAACAATAAAAAATTGTTCGAAAAATAATTTACATTTGAACAGATATCTTTGTCCGGGGATAAAAAAATTATAGAATGATTGGATGAATGAGTATTTTACATGATATGATTCATAAAAGTCATTTATTTTATCAAAAATCTCAAAATATTTTGTGTAATCAACCATAATATTTTGCTTTACATTTGTGTATAAATCGCACTATTCTGCGCATTATGCCACTCAGTTCTCTTAAAGGCCTGGTTATGCGCCATGACCGTGAATTTTGGATGTTTCTTAACTCAGTCAATTGATCATCAATCCGGGCAGGTTGATGTAAATCAATCTCATAATCAGCCAAGGTTTCTATGTGCTGCAGCAAAAAAGAAATTTTTCGTTTTAGATAAGAAATCTCTTCTTCTGGACTAGAAAAAGGAGGTTGGTAACACTGGTTATTTGCCGTCATCAATTTTACTCGCAATAAATCATCTCAACTTTTGGATTAATGTAACTCACAGCAGTGCTAATATTACTTGTTATATGAATAAATTTATCACTAGCTGCTAAAAGCCAAGCATCTGTAATGACTTCTTCAGCCATTTTTGTAGACCATTTATCTTTATCAGATGCAATAATATGCTGAATTTGAAATCCTTCTTGTAATTTTTCAGTTTCTTTTGAGTTTTGATAGATCTGATCATGAGTACTCGAAGTTCGAGTTGCATGGGTAGTGATTAAACGATCGGAATAAGTAGCGGAAAAATAACTAATCACCGAATCTTGATCAGTAGCGATAAAAATTTTAACCGGTTTTGACTGCTCAGCAATCGCTATTGCTAAATGCTTGTCGATAAATGCTTGGAACATCTCCAGTGTCGGCGAACTTCCTCTCATCTGTTCCATCGAATGGCTAGGATGACGGATATGTGCCGCAATAATATAATTGCCAGAAAAATTCTTAGCTATAAACTGATCAATTTTTTCTTGCAATTCAGGTAATAATTTAATATGTTCCACAAAATAGCGGTGATATCTTTCTCTCCAAGTTTGGAAGTCATTTCTTTTATAAAGTTTATAGGCATGGATATAAGTTAGATCCGGCTCTTTCACTTCATTATAATCGGTTCGTAGAGTCGCTTGATTTCGTAAAAAAAAGTGATCATTGTAATACTCGACTGGGATAGCAAACTTTGGTGGCTGAAAAATTTTTAGATAAATATTACCGTCGCTAGGCGAGCCATAACAAAAACTAGTGAATTGAGTATGTCCAAAAAATTCTTCCATAGCCGATATTCGCCAATCAGGCACCACAATTGAATTGGCATTATCTTCAAGCTCATGCACTAAGATGCTCATATATCGATTAAATACCGAGAAAAACCCACCATCATTAGCCAAGACCACATGTTTATTGGAATATTGTTCGGAAGATTGCTGAGAAAAGCCATATTTTGCAATCAATTTTTCTGATCTTAACCGCAATGTTTGTTCTGGCAAAGTTTTTGCGTTAACAGCTCGAATCACCTGGCTTGGATTGACCACAGCCAAATAATCACTACGCAAGTGTTGTACTGAGTACCGTTCAGCAAAAGCAACTAATTGGGGGTAAAATTTTTTCTTTTGTATCTCCGCAAAAAGACTACGAAGAATCAATACGACATCTTCTTGATAAGGCGATTTGAAAAATCCATGATATTGACCGTCAATTTGTGGATAAAGAGCAGGCGAAGCAATTTCAGATTCGATGAACCACAAACCATCCATCGGCGGAATATTGCGATGTGCACCAGCACAACTTAAAATGACTGGACGACCATAATGCATATATTCACGTGGAACAATCGAAAAACCTTCGCCAGATGATAACGAAATTAGACAATCAATGCTGCTCAGAATCTCTTCGTATTCTTCTTGTTGGACAAAACCAGAAGTAATGTGAATATTGGGTTGCGCATATTGTAAATAAAGCCGGCGCAGATTTTTTTCACTCTGATGATTATAGGAAAGATGGATGCGCAAGTCAGCTTGATCAGCAAAGGCCTCTAAAAAAGATTTAAGGAGTAATTCAATATTTTTGCGCTCTTCATAAGAAGCAACCAGACCAAAGGTTATTCTAGAAGTGGTATTTTTCTTAGTTTCTACGGGTTTTTTAACGATGGGCGGCAGTACAATAATATCTAAATTAAGCCCACTATTTATTAATGAATCTTTAACAAATTCATCGGGTACTAAAACAAAATCAAAGCAATCATGAGCAAGATTTATAAAGCTACGAGGAAACCGATTCGAATCCCATACCATATATCCCGTATTTATTTCACCCAGCCTAAGCACTTTGGGATCCGAATGTTGCATAAGCACATCGCAATAAATAGCAATATCACTTTTGCCAATTACGTCTTTCGCATGAGTAATTTTTACACCATATTTTTTTAATTGTTTGAGCGCATTCGGAAGGATTTCAGGATCAAGCAGAACAGCTTCCAAACTAATAGTATCTTCACTTGCCAGGGTTTTAATAAAGGACCAACCGTGCCAACCAATACCCGTATAGAGGTCAAATCTTGAAACTATTCTTACATGCTTAGTCATTTTTTTATCTTTTCTTGAAATAAAATACCGCGTTTTATCCCTTCCGCGAACGAAATTGCAAATTCAAACCCCAATTTTTTTTGCAGAGTGACATCGCCGCCACGTGCAAAAACTCCCTCTGGTTTGCTACTCGTACCACAAATTTCAGGGTTATAACCCACCATATTTGCGGCGATTTTAGCAAATTCCTTAAATGAAGTTAATCTTCCTGTTGATAAATTAATTGCCTTGCCATCATCAATATGATGCATAGTCGAAAGTATACCCCGTATGCAATCTTCAATATGAATGAAGTCACGCATCTGATCACCACTGCCCCATATGTATAAACGCTGGCTATTTTTTTCATCTAAGGCACGCTTACAAATACTTGGAAAAGGGTAAGCGATATCTTGGTCTTCGCCATAACCAGAAAAAGGGCGGTAGGTAACCGACTTGATTCCGTGTTTTACATAAGCAAGGCGAGCAAGATATTCATGCGTTAATTTTGCCCAACCATAGGATAAATCAGGTAGACCAATATTATCTTGAAAATCTATCATGTCTTCAGTGAGCAGTTTGTATCCTTGTTGGCGTTGATATTTGATAGGATAAGCAGCGCTAGAGCTAAAGCAAACTGACTTGGCAGGCTTAGTCTTTTTAGCCCATTGCCAAAACAGAGAATCTATCGCTAAATCTTCCGCCACTGCGAGGGGATTATGCTCAATCATCTCGCGTCCACCAACCATAGCAGCCAAATGGTACACTTCGTCAAAATCAGTATCATTAACTCGCATGAAATAATTTCTGCAATCGTCTTTGATAAAAGTGAAGTTCTTATAATCGAAAGGATTAAAAAGAGGCCAACCATCATTGGTAATCGGACAAATACCACCTGTTAGCGGGACAATATTATCTACACAAATCACAGCATCCCGTCGTTCAAGCAGTGCTTTGCACAGATGTCTACCTACAAAGCCAGCACCACCTGTCACCAGAATTTTTTTCCCCATTGAATCCTCATTGTATTGTTTATAAAATCAACCCTTTCCGGTTAAAAATAGCGCCCACAATATTACCATAAGATTGCTCCCTCAAACAGAGCCAATTTATGTTTTGTTGCACTAACTGCAAAACAGCTACGTCAGGTTGCGGTAACTTTGTTTCCAAACATCGTCTTACCTCTCCCCTTGTGGGAGAGGTAAACAAATTGACAATATGCGATGCTCATCTATTTAAAAGACTTTGAACAGGTTCTTCTGATTTAAAATAACCCCAATTCTAACTTCGCGGCGTCCGACATCATTTCTCGGCTCCAAGGCGGATCAAATACAATATTTATCTGCGCGGCAATCACCCCCGGAATCCTCTCTAACTTATGCTTGGCGTCATCTGCGATGACAGGGCCCATTCCACAACCCGGTGCTGTAAGCGTCATGGTAATCCTAATTTCAAATTTATCTTGTTCTAATGTTTCTATATGACAATTGTACACCAAACCTAAATCCACAATATTGACGGGTATTTCAGGATCATAAACTGTTTTTAACATTGTCCAAACTTGATCTTCCAGGCTGGCGCCTGCTGGCAGGCTTGATAAAGGATCAGCCACTTCTTTGCCCAGCGCATCGGCGTCTTTACCCTCTACACGAGCTAAATTACCAAACACTTCAACGGTAAAACTATTTCCTAATTGCTGAGTGATCCGCACTTCCATGCCCTGATGTAATTTCATCCTGGCGCCAGAAGGGACCATTAAGGCATAGCAGTCTCGCAATAAATAAATAATTTCCGGAGCTGTCACGCATTCTCCTCCGGTAAATGGAAGCTTTCACCACAACCGCATTCACCTGTCACATTGGGGTTATTAAAAACCAATAATTTTTGCCCAAAGCCCTTATCTTTTAAATCCACCTGTGTCCCCTGAATTACTTTGACCCAAGCGGAATCCACAAAAACACGCAAACCTTGTTCAGTAGTAAATTCAATATCGTTCGCTTTAGGCTCAGCCAATATTTCAGGTAAATATTTATAACCGGAACAGCCGGTCTTTTTGACGCTTAAACGAAATCCCCCATTATTGAAGCGAACCAGTGATTTTTTAATATGCTCTATCGCTTTTTCAGTAAACTGCAAAATGACTCCACTCATTTTTTTCTCCAAATTTATAAATCTTCTAAAGCCGCCAATGCGGTGTGCCAAGCCAAAGTGGCGCATTTCACACGCATGGGATACTCCGCTACACCGGCTAATGCCAACAACTTTTCTAATTGAGAATTTTCTTTTATTTCGGCTCCAGCGCCCTTAGTTACCAAATTCTGAAATTCGCTAAACAGAGCGGCAATTTCACTTTTCGTTTTGCCTTCCAAGGCTTCAGTCATTAATGAAGCGGTAGCGATGGATATCGCGCAACCACTGCCTTCAAATTGGGCCTGCTGAATTATCCCTTGGTTATGACATAAATAAATGGTCACTTTATCGCCACACAAAGGATTAAAACCTTCGTGCGATAAATCCGCGGATTCTATTTTGCCAAAATTTCGTGGCGAACGGCTGTGATCAATGATCAATTCTTGGTACAAATCACGTAAATCTGACATTCAAATCTCCGTTACTTAAAAATATTCAACACTTTTTTTAAAGATTTAATTAAACAATTTATATCAGCCGGGTCATTATAAATTCCGAAAGAAACCCGGACCGTTGCAGTCTCACCCAAAATTTCCATCAATGGCATGGCGCAATGGTGACCTGCCCTGACTGCAATCCCATCATGATTTAAAATAGTCGCTATATCGTGCGCATGTGCACCCTGCATACTAAAAGAGATCACCCCCACTCGAGGCGGCGGAACAGTTAATAATTTTAATTCCGGCAGTTGTTGTAAACATTCAATTGCATAGTTGGTGAGGATTTCTTCGTGTTGCTGGATTTGATTAAAGCCAATCCGGCTCAGATAATCGATAGCCGCAGCCAGTCCTACTGCTCCAGAAATATGAGGAGTCCCTGCTTCAAATTTGGCAGGAAATTCTGCATATTCGGTTTTTTCAAAAGTCACTTTGCGTATCATCCCTCCACCGCTTTGGTAAGGCGGAAATGTTTTTAACCATTTTCGTTTGGCGTATAAAACCCCTTGACCGGTAGGGCCATATAATTTGTGGGAGGAAAATGCGTAAAAATCACAGTTTAATTCTTGTACGTCAACCGGTAAATGCGCGACTGCTTGCGCCCCATCTAACAAAACCGGAATTTGTTTTTGCGCAGCAATAGCAATCATCTCTTTCACGGGATTGATATTACCTAACACATGAGAAACGTGGGTAAGCGCCACTAATCGAGTCCGCTCATTTAATAAATGCGCAAAAGTGTCTAAATTCAAAGTGAGATCTTTTTGCAAAGGAATGATTTGTAAACGCGCTCCCGCCTTTTCACAAACTCTTTGCCAAGGAACAATATTGGCATGGTGCTCAAGCGCTGAAATTACAATTTCATCGCCCGCTTGAAGATTTATTCCCAAACATTCTGCGACAAGATTGATAGATTCGGTTGCACCACGAGTAAAAATAATTTCATCTTGATGACTGGCGTTTAAAAATTTCTGCACGGTTTGCCGAGCTGATTCATAAGCATGACTCGCACGCTCACTTAACGTGTGTACACCACGATGCACATTAGCATGATCATGACGATAATAATTTAAAATTGCATCCAAGACCGCTTGAGGTTTTTGCGCACTAGCAGCACTATCTAAATAAATAAGATTTTGATCGTTAATCTTCTGCTGCAAAATAGGAAAATCGCCTTTACACATCGAGGACAGCCCCCTGTTCTGATTGCATATAGTCCGCGATATTTTTATCAGGAAAACGCTCGAATATTTCCCGGAAAAAACCCAGTTTAAGCATTTGTTGAGCTGCAGATTCGGTTAAACCTCGGCTACGTAAATAAAAGAGCGCATTGGGATCAATACGCCCTACTGTTGCGCCATGACTGCATTTCACGTTGTCGGCGTATACTTCTAACTCAGGTTTGGTGTTCACCTCACTTGAATCCGCTAACAATAAGTTGTGATTTTGCTGATAAGCGCTAATTTTTTGAGCTTGAGGGTGCACAATGATTTTGCCATTAAAAACACCACAACCCAATGCTTCAACCATGCCTTTATAATACTGACAACTGTGAGTATAAGGTTGATAGTGATCAATGCGAGTATGGAAATCGATTAATTGTCCGGCATAGGGATGATAAAATCCAGCCAAATCACAAGCAGCGCCGGATTCTTGCAAAGCAATGTGCACATCCTCTCGATTTAACTTGCCGCCTTGCGCAAAATGATAACTTTTAAATTCACTATCACGTTCTTGAACTACCAACGTATTGGCGATATGAAAAGAATGCTTATTTTGCCGTTGGAATTTATAATAATTTAACTGGGAATTTGCTGCTAAAGTCATTTTAGTAAACCCATTGTTGAAATGAGGCTGCCCATCTAAATCAATAAATTCCTCAATGAGTGTTAAACGGCTGTTTTCTTGTAGCGTCACTCGATGATGAGGATGTTGGATAATACCTTGATCGGCGTAACCGCTATTGACACAAAGTATATGTAGCGGTTTACTGGCTTGCACTCCTGCATTGACCAAAATAGATAAACTCTCGCGCATTAACGCATTATTGAGATAATGGAACACGGATAAATGCGCAGTCGTATTTAATTCACGGCCAGTTTGATCATGATCTTGGTGAGTGATTGAAACCCCATCAAGCATGTTGTTCCCTGTCGAATGAATGCTGCTAAAAATTCCATTGATCAATACCAGCCGGTGAGTATTAGGTATAGAGTAGGAATTTAAATCCAGTGTACTCTCCTCTAACAAAGGAGACGTGAAATTAAAGGATTGCTGTAATAAAGCAGCGAGCGAAGTATATCGCCAAGCTTCTTCTCGTCTTTGTGGAAATCCGCGTTTTAAAAATTCTTGCAGTTGTTGCTCGCGCCAAGCTTGCTCCAGCGAAGACGCAGGATATTGTTTAAGTTGATTTTGCCAAACTTGTGCCGACCAGGAGGAAAGCGGTTGGGTCATGTGTTTTTCTCCCGGTTTTTATCCTGCAATAGGTCATGATAACCCTGCTCTTCCAATAAAAGCGCGAGATTTTTATCTCCAGAGCGGATTATCTGCCCCTCAGCCAGAACATGGACATAATCGGGCTCAATATAACGTAATAATCTTTGATAATGCGTCACGACAATGATGGAACGCCGGGAATCGCGCAAGCGGTTCACCCCTTTGGCGACAATTTGTAAGGCATCAATATCCAAGCCGGAATCAGTTTCATCTAAAATCGCGAGCTTAGGTTCGAGCAGCAACATTTGTAGAATTTCATTGCGTTTCTTTTCGCCTCCAGAAAAGCCTTCATTGATAGAACGATGCAAGAATTTCTCGTCCATCTCTAAAATAGCCATTTTTTCTTTAATCAATTTTAAAAACTCAAAGGCATCTAACGGTTTTTCTCCCCGCTGCTTGCGCAAACTATTAAAAGCCGTTTTCAAAAAATAAAGATTATTCACTCCCGGGATTTCGACAGGATATTGGAATGCGAGAAATAGTCCCGCTGCGGCACGTTCCTCGGGAGTTAAATTCAATAAAGATTGACCTTGGAGTTGAACCTCACCTTTGGTTACCGCATATTCAGTTCGGCCCGTTAATACATTAGATAAAGTGCTTTTACCCGAACCATTAGGACCCATAATTGCATGCACTTCGCCGGCATTCACTTGTAGATTAATACCTTTTAGTATCTCAATGCCGTTGACCTCAGCAAATAAATGATTAATAGATAGCATTATAAATTTACCTCAATATTCATTCAGGAGAGTTGCTTGCCACCATCCATGGCGCTGTACTAGCCGATGCTGCCCTCTAAACTCACCGCCATGAGTTTTTGCGCTTCCACTGCAAATTCCATGGGTAATTCTTTAAAGACTTCTTTACAAAATCCGTTGACAATCATTGACACGGCATCTTCCGAAGTAATTCCACGTTGGCGGCAATAAAAAAGTTGATCTTCACCTATCCTCGAAGTGGATGCCTCATGAGCAATTTGCGCCGTATAATTTTTGACTTCCAAATAAGGATAAGTATGAGCCCCGCATAAATCACCGATCAGTAATGAGTCGCATTGGCTGTAATTGCGCGCTTGTTCTGCCGAAGGAGCTACTCGAACTAAACCTCGATAAGTACTTTGACCATGGCCGGCAGCGATGCCTTTGGCAATGATGGTGCTGGAAGTATTCTTACCAAGATGAATCATTTTTGTGCCGGTATCGGCTTGTTGGAAATGCCGGGTTAACGCCACCGAATAAAATTCACCTATGGAATTGTCGCCTTGCAAAATAACGCTGGGATATTTCCAGGTGATTGCAGATCCCGTCTCCACTTGAGTCCAGGAAATTTTGGCAAATGCGCCTTTGCACAACCCTCTTTTAGTGACGAAATTATAGATGCCGCCACGACCTTGCTCATCACCGGGATACCAATTTTGCACGGTAGAATATTTAATTTGAGCTCGGTTCAGTGCAATCAATTCCACCACCGCGGCGTGGAGTTGATTTTCATCTCGCATAGGCGCAGTGCAGCCCTCTAAATAACTGACGTAACTATCGTCATCGGCAATAATCAAAGTCCTCTCGAACTGACCTGTATTCGCGCTATTAATACGGAAATAAGTCGATAATTCCATTGGACAACGCACGCCTTTGGGAATATAAACGAAGGAACCATCACTAAAGACCGCTGAATTTAAAGCCGCATAAAAATTATCTCGATAAGACACCACCGTGCCGAGATATTGTTGCACTAATTCAGGATGATTTTTAACCGCTTCAGAAAAAGAACAAAAAATAACTCCGGCTTCGGCAAGTTTTTCTTTAAAAGTGGTGGCGACAGAAACGCTATCGAATACGGCATCCACCGCCACTCCGGCGAGTTTTGCTCTTTCATGTAAAGGGACGCCTAATTTGTCGTAGGTTTCCAATAACTTAGGGTCAACTTCTTCTAAACTTTTAGGCCCTTTTTTATTGGTTTGTGGTGCGGAATAATAACTGATATTTTGATAATCGATAGGCTCTATCTGCAAATGTGGCCATTGCGGAGAAGATAAGGTTAACCAATAGCGATATGCCTGCAAACGCCAATTTAAAAGAAATTCCGGTTCATTTTTTTTTTGGGAAATGAGGCGGACTACCTCTTCATTTAAACCCGGAGGAAATTGGTCTGCCGCAATATCCGTCACAAAACCATGTTGGTATTTCTTATTAACTGCTTCGTTGAGATAAGATTTTTCGTTCATTGCTCCTTACCTATCAATAATGCCTTGTATGCGTTGGATTATCTCGGTATTTGCTAACGTCCCTTTTAAATCAGCCAAAGAAAAACAGCTTAAAACATGAATAATCACTTTATTAATGATTTGCCAATGTTGGCGCAGGCTACATTGAGAATCATGGATACAATTGTTTACGGCTTCACAGCATTCCGTTAAAGCCGGGGCGCCTTCGACTGCGGCTAAAATTTCCGCCAAATTGAGTTGCTCAGGCTCTTTTTGTAGCTTATATCCGCCGTTCACTCCGCGAGTAGAAACTAAAACTCCGCCTTCGTTGAGCAATTTGAGGACTTTACTCACGGTGGGAAACGCAATATTACTGCGTTCTGATAACGCTGCCGCGCTTAAAGAACGTTCTGGTTCCGCTGCTAATATTTTTAGCAAAATTAAGCTATAGTCAGATAATCTACTGATTTTAATCATATTATTTGTTGAATCTCATACCGTACTGATATTGTACTATATTTGGAAAGGTAATTCAAAATAAATTTAAATCAGTGAGGCATCCCTTTTTTATAGCGAATGTGTCATATTAACGCATGATATGAATTTTGAGAATGCACCGGCTTTTTATTGAAGGGCTGGGAGGCATCAAACCGTGATTAAGTAAGAGATGGAGCTATGGCCGGCGCCTTGCGTTATCAAACCGCGAAACGCGTGACAATAGTCAACGCATTATCGAATACATTATTAGCTTTGATTAAAATAATCATTGGTTATGTTGCCAACTCTCATGCTTTAGTCGCCGACGGATTACACTCTTTTTCAGATTTGGTAAGCGATGCTTTGGTGCTCATCGCCGCTAAAGCCGGCGGTAAAGTTCCCGACGCCGACCATCCCTACGGCCATCAACGTATTGAAACTTTAGCCGCCATCATTATTGCTATTTTATTATTGCTTGTAGGCGGTTCAATTGTATACGAAACTTACCACCACATTCACACTGGTAAAATCACCACAATCTATAGCATCCCGGTCATTCTCACGGCTTTGTTGGCCATTGGAATTAAAGAAGCGCTGTATCGCTACACCTTGGCGATGGGGCGTAAAATTAGCTCCAATTTATTAATTACCAACGCTTACCATAACCGCAGCGATGTTTGGGTATCGGCCTTGGTGGTAGTGAGCGCCTTGTGCCATATGTTAGGCATCCCCTATGCCGATAATATTAGCGCAGCATTTATCGCTTTATTTATTATGAAATCCGCCGTGCAATTATTTTCGAGCGGTATTTCAGAATTGATTGACACGGGTGTCAAGCCCGCCATTTTAGAAAGAATCCGCGAATGTATCCAAAGTTGTCCCGGCGTGGTTTCCATACATCAACTGCGAACTCGATCTCATGGTGGGAATATTTTTGTAGACACCCATCTTATCGTCAACACCTTCATTAGTGTTTCCGAAGGTCATCATATCAGCGAAAAAGTCCATGAAACGCTTATAAAAAATTTTCCAGAAATCGCCGACGTGACCGTGCATATTGATCCTGAAAATGACGAAACTAGCCGGCCTAGCCTTAATTTGCCCAGCCGCGCGGAAATACTCGCTCTATTACGCCCGCAATGGGAAAATCTACCCGGCTTTACCCAAATAGAAAAAATCGATATCCATTATTTTGACGGACATATTTATTTAGAGATAACCTGGCCGCTGCATACTTTTTCAACAGAACAAATTAACCAAATCAGCCCTCTTTATCAGCAAGGCATCGATGTTTTACCTCAATTGGCTTCAATTCAATTCTTGATGCGGCTTTAAAATGAATCAAACTTATCTTTTTTATGACATCGAAACCACTGGTCTTAACTCCTGTTTTGACCAGGTGCTACAATTTGCCGCGATTAGGACTGATTTAAAATTACATGAATTAGAGCGTATTAACCTCACGGTGAAACTGAATAAAGACATTATCCCCTCACCGGCAGCAGTACTCACTCATCAAATTGGCGTCGAACAATTTGGTCATGGAATCTCTGAAATTGAAGCGATACATATCATACATCGTCTTTTAAATGTGCCAGGCACCATCAGTTTAGGTTATAATACCCTGGGTTTTGACGATGAATTTTTACGATTCTCCTTTTATCGCAATTTACTCCCGGCGTATACCCACCAGTATGCCAATCAATGTTCACGCATGGATTTATATCCTATTACCATCATGTTTTATCTGTTTAAACCAGGAGTATTGGCCTGTTGGCCTCAAGTCAACGAAAAAATCAGCTTAAAACTCGCTAATATCAGCACAGCCAATCAACTCGCTAGCGGTCAGGCCCATACCGCTATGGTTGATGTGGAGGCGACTTTAGCATTAGCGCGTCAATTTATCCAAGAACCAAAAATGTGGCAGTATTTGTGCGAATACTTCAATAAAGATATGGATTCACGCAGACAACAGCAATTACCTGAACAGCAAGCATTTTTAATTAGTGGAAAATTCGGCGCTCATCAAAATTTTCTGGCTCCAGTTGTGGGATTGGGCTCGCATAATTGTTATACAAATCAAACTTTATGGTTACGCCTAGATACAGAAGCCCTGAGCAGCGCCACCGAAGCCGATTTGAATGAAAAAGCGTTTGTCATCCGTAAAAAACGCGCTGAAGCAGAGTTTTTACTGCCAATGAAAAGCGATTATATGCACCTTCTTTCTCAAACACGCTGGCGGATTTATCAACAAAATAAACTCTGGCTGGATAAGAATCCAAATATATTTCAATCTCTATGCCAATATTACCGTTCTTATACTTACCCAAAAATACCGAATTTAGACGCGGATGCCGCACTATATGATATTGGTTTTGCCAATAATGAAGAAAAATTATTTCAACAATTCCATCTCACTGCACCGGAAAAAAAATGGGAGCTAGCCGAAAAAATTACCCACCCCATCCGCAAACAACAAGCTTTGCGGATAATGGGTAGACATTTTTTTGAATACTTGCCCGATTTACAAAAAGAAATTTTTCAAAAATATTTACAGAAATCGTTATATAGCTCAGCAGATCAAGCGCCTATCGATTACCGCGGTCAGCGTAAATTGACTATCCCAGCGGCGCTAGAGGAATTAAAAAATTTACCCGTTTCAGAGTCAGACCCAGAGACCTTGAAGTTATTGGCGGATTTAAACCATTTCCTCCTCTCACTCAAACCTATCAAATACGAAGAGGTAATCTGATTCTATTGATTTCTGGCAGAAAAATGACTTAAAAATCTCCACAGTCGCCAGGCGGAAAAACCACAAAGCGTCATAATCCCCAACATTAATCCGTACCAAACCCCAACCGCCTTCAAGGAAGTATGAAAAGACAGCCAATAGGAAACCGGAATGGCAATAAATAAATAACAAAGAATACTGATCAGCATCGGAATGAAAGTATCGTTAAAACCTCGCAAAGCTCCAATTATAATCGCTTGAGCACCATCAAATAGAATCACCGCACTTGCCGCCGCTAAAAAGATTTCAGTGGTAGCAAACACCGCTCGGCTGACGCGATGATTATCTTCCAAAAAAATCTGAGTAAGCATATTAGGCGCGCTCAGGAATAAGATGGCGAAACTCAGGGAAATCAGTAAACCTAAACCAATACCCATATATAAGATACGCTTGATTTGCGCCAAATTTCGCGAAGCATAGGCATGACCAATTTCCAAAGTAGTGACAATAGTAATTGCCAAAGGTAAGTTATAAGCAATACTCACGCACTGCATGGCAATTTGATAAGCCGCTAAAGCAGTCACTCCAAAATATCCCGTTAAAATGGCCGCAGTTAAAAACGCCACCATATCCAATACCAAAACTACCCCACTGGAACTGCCGTTCACCCACAAGTTTTTTAAGATAGTAAAATCCGGCTTATGTAAACGCCAAGTGAGAAATTGCTTTAAAACCGATTGTCTTGAGGCGTAAAACAATAATCCGGCAAACATAAACCAACAGACCAAAGCGCCAGCGTAGCCAATTCCGGCAATCCCCAAAGCTGGTAAACCCAATTTGCCATAAATCAGCACATAATTCGCTGCAAACGTAAGAGGGATAGAAACAATTGAAATAAACATTACCGCTCGGGCCAATGCAAATGCCGAAACAAATTCACGCATAGCATAAAACAATGTCGTACCCGGAATTCCCCATAGTAATCCACTGAGCAAACTTTTGGCGTCAGCAGCGACTACCGGATCTTGTCCAATCAGCACTAAATAAGACGGCGATTGCCAGGCTAATATCATCAACGGAATGGAAACCGCCACTGACAAATACAAAGCTTGGTGCAGCGTAGATCGAATTTTATCGGTTTGCTGTTCCCCTCTGGCATGCACGATAGAGACTCCCACCATACTGACCACGCCACGGCAAAATACCACGATGGTGATAAAGATATTCGTGCCTAAAGCACCTGCGGCTAAAGCGTGAGGACCTATCCATCCCATCATTAAAGTATCGATAAATTGCATCCCTTTTAAGGCCAACAGCGAAGCGGCCAAAGGCAAACATAATTTTATAAAAGAGCTTATTTCCTTGGCAGTAAATACTTTCATAGTTGTTCGATGATCTTTTCCACGCGGCACTCACATGCATTATGAGCAAATTTAATGACTAACTCATCATTCACTTTGATTTGTTGCGAATGAGTCACCAGTTCTTGATTTTGTTTATTGCGAACGATGGCATACCCCCTTTCTAAAGTTTTTAATGGACTTAAGGTTTGCAATGCAAAAGCGGCTTGATTTAATTGTTGGCGACAATGTTTAAGCTGGTTTTGTTGCGCTAAAATCAAACGGTATTCCAATTGATCCAAATGCTGCGCTTGATCTTGTAAGCGCTGTCCTGGGTGACGCAAACGTTTACTAATATGCAAAAGTTGAGATTGAAATTCCAGCAAGCGCGACTGCATCATTTGCTGCAAACGTCTGTCACTATGGCTGATACGCTGATACCATTCTTGCCAATGCGGACTCACGCATTCTGCCGCTGCGGAAGGCGTGGCGGCGCGTTTATCCGCAACAAAATCAGCGATGGTGAAATCGACTTCATGACCAATGCCGCTGATAATAGGAATTTGACTAGCAAAAATAGCCTGAGCCACGATTTCTTCATTAAAAGGCCATAAATCTTCTAACGAGCCTCCACCGCGGGCTAATATAATCACCTCGCATTCTTTACGCGTGTTAGCGATTTGCAAAGCTTTCACGATTTGTTTAGCCGCTTGCTCCCCTTGCACTAAGGTCGGATAAATAATAACGGAGATAGCCGGAAAACGCCGTTTTAGTACCGTTAAAATATCGTGAACCGCGGCGCCAGTGGGGGATGTCACCACGCCCACGGTCCTGGGAAGTGTGGGCAATGGTTTTTTGTGTGCTTCAGCAAATAACCCAGCGGCCTGTAAACGCTGCTTTAAGTCTTCGAATTTTTTTTGCAAAATCCCTAATCCACTCTCTTCGATTTGTTGAATGATGAGTTGAAATTCTCCTCGTGGTTCGTACAACCCGATTTGCGCAAAAGCCAAAACTTGCAGCCCATTTTTAAGTAAAAAATTTAATTTCTTACCATTGGGTTTGAATAGAGCGCAACGCACTTGAGCATTCGCGTCTTTTAGCGAAAAGTAATAATGACCTGAACTGGCTTGGACTAAGTTTGAAATTTCCCCGCTAATCCAAATTTGCCCAATACATTCCTCCAGCATTTGCCTGGCCAAATGATTCAATGCGGAGACAGTAAAGACATGTTTTGCAGTGGTTTTCATTTTTTTCTCAAAATAGAATTTTTTTTACGGCCCTGCGAAAACCTTTCCATAACTATATAAAACACCGGGGTCACGAACAAGGTGAGCATTTGCGAAAATAATAAACCACCGACGACTGCCACACCCATAGATCGGCGCGCTTCCGTACCCGCTCCTAAACCTATCGCTAAGGGAAGGGAAGAGAGGATGGCGGTCATTGTCGTCATCATAATGGGACGGAAGCGAATTAAACAGGCTTTGATAATGGCTTCCACTGCTTCAATGTTTTCTTTACGACGGGCTTCTACAGCAAAGTCCACCATCATGATCCCATTCTTTTTCACTAATCCAACCAATAAAATAATCCCAATAAAACTAAATAAATCCAATTGCAAATGGAATATCAGCAACATCAATAATGCCCCAAAAGCAGCAAACGGCAAGGCTGTAAGAATCGTAAGAGGATGTAAAAAATGCTCGTACAAAATGGCTAAAACCACGTAGATCACAAAAATCGTGACTAATAGTAATAAAGGTAAAGTCAGTAAGGAAGACTGGAATGCCTGAGCCGAACCGCCAAAGGTACCCATAATACCCGAAGGTAAACTGCTTTTCGCCAGATCCAGGATTTGACTATTCACTTCACCCAAAGAAGACCCTATCGCCAAATTATAAGAAATACTGGCAGCCGGTAATTGACCATAATGACTGACAGACAAGGGACCAACCCCTTGTTCTATGGTGGCGATGGAGCTTAACGGCACCAAAGTCCCATTGGCCGCCGGCACATCGATCGCCTGCAACGCATTAATATTTTTTTGAAACGTACTGGCAACATCGACTATGACGGGATATTCGTTAGTGGGAGTATAAATGCTGCTGATTTCACGCTCACCAAAAGCATTATATAAAGCGGACTCGATCGCAGCGATCGTAATTCCGTAAGCCGCGGCACGATCCGGGAAAATTTTCACTCGCAATTGCGGGTTAGTGAGATCAAGATCATTATCCAAGTCTTTAATTCCAGGTATTTTAGCCATTTTTTGTTGGAATTCTTCCGTGGCTTTTTCTAATTGCTGTAAATTGCTGCCTTGCAAAATAAATTGATAACTGGCATTAGAGGATTTCCCTCCAATTTGTAACGATGGCGGGTTCATGAAAGTGACTCTAATGCCTGGATAATGACTAGTTTGTTGTCGAAGTTGAGTAATGATTTCATCTGCCGAAAGCTTGCGTTCATTGGAAGGTTTTAAGCGGATAGACATCCATCCGCCATTGGCGTCAGAGCGACCACGCTGTTGCCCGACATTGGAGAGCACACTAGCGACATTCGGGTTAGCGCGAATTAACTTGACCAGTCCTTGTTGCCTCTTCGACAACTCCTCAAATGAAATCCCCACCGGCGCTTTGGTACTGCCAAAAATAATCCCTTGATCCTCTGTCGCCATAAAACCTTTTGGAACTGCCATGAATAACCAAATTGTCAGGCCCAAAACAATGCCGGTCACAATCAAAATGATCTTAGAATGAGATAATGACCATCTTAACCCCAATTCATATAAATTTTTACTATGATTAAAAAAACGCTCAAACCAAGGAAAAATGGGTTGTTCCGAAGCCCTAGGTTTGAGTAAATACGCACACAACATGGGTGTTAAGGTTAAAGAAATCACGCCCGAAACTAAAATCGAAACACTAACGACGATGGAAAACTCGCGAAATAAACGGCCAATGATCCCCCCCATGAAAATAAGCGGGATAAATACCGCAACTAACGATAATGTCATGGATATAATCGTAAAAATAATCTCCCCACTGCCTTTTAAGGCCGCTTCCAGGCGGTGATAGCCGTGTTCTAAATACCGCACGATATTTTCTAAAACAACGATGGCATCATCCACGATAAATCCCACCGCTAATACCAGTCCAATCAAGGATAGCGTGTCTAGGCTATAGCCTAATAAATACATGACAATAAAAGTCGCGAGCAAGGCCACCGGTAAGGCAATCACGGCAATAAACGTAGAGGATAAATTTCCGAGGAAAAGTAAAATAATGCCAGCCACTAATACCAAAGCAATGACCAAAGTCAATTTCATTTCGTTTAAAGTATGGCGGATATATACCGAGCGATCATAAGCAATATTTAATTTTGCGCCGCCAGGGAGATTTTCAGTAAGAGCAGGTAAGAGTTTTTTAATTGCGTCAGCCACAGCAACCGTATTCACGCCCGGTTGACGCTGGATCGCTAATAAAACAGAACGTTGATCATTATACCAGGTCGCCGCTTGTACGTTAGCCACGCTATCTTGAGCGAATCCCACATCTTGCAATCGAACCGGCGCTCCTTGTTGAAATCCAATGATCATTTTATTGAAATCGCTGGCTTTATTATATTGCCCCGAAGCCAGCACACTATAAGTGCGCTCTGGCGTTTGCAAAGTTCCCGTAGGCTGGGTGGCAGTTGCATCTTGAATGGCATTGATCACACTGCTATTACTTAATCCGCGGGCGGAAATGGCCCGAGGATTTAAGTGGATGCGAACGGCGTATTGTTGAGCGCCGTAAACTTGCACCTGTGCAACACCGGGGACCATCGACAAACGTTGACCTATATTAATTTCAGCATAATCGTCTAAGGTAGTGAGCGGCACATTCTCACCCGTTAAACTCAAATACAAGATGGGTGAGGCTGAGGGATTGACTTTACGCATGGTAGGAGGACTGGTCATTTGAGAAGGTAAATGCCGTGATGCCTGTGAAATGGCGGTTTGCACATCTTGTGCGGCAGAATCAATGTTGCGGCTAAGATCAAATTGTAAAATAATTTGAGTTTGCCCTGCACTACTCTGCGAACTCATTTCATTAATGCCTGCAATGGTGCTTAATTCCTTTTCCAGGGGAGTAGCGACCGTATTTGCCATCGTTTCAGGATCGGCTCCGGGAAGACTGGCTGACACCATGATCACGGGAAAATCGACTTCGGGCAGTTCGCTGATAGGTAACGCAAAATAAGCCGCCAGTCCAAACAGAATCAAAGCAATAGTTAAAACGATAGTGGCGACCGGACGTTTAATGAAAAATTGTGATACGTTCATTTGTCCGATTCCACCCGCACATTGGAACCGTCTTGTAATCCTGGTGGAATTTCCACAATCACTTGATCTTCTGAGCTTATTCCACTCTTAATTATGCTTTCTGAGTTGATCGCTCTTTCAATCACAATGGGTTGAATCTTCGCTTTATTGTCTTTCACTATATAGACATAAGGGCCTTTTTGCCCTAATTGGATGGAGGCGCTGGGGATGACCAAGGCATTGGGTTGAGTAGTTAAGACCAATCTGACTGTCACCAATTGTCCCGGCCACAATAATAATTTGGGGTTCTCCACTTCTCCTTTTACCTGGATGGTGCCGGTTAAGCCGCTGATGATATTGCCGATAAAAGCCAAACGCCCTTCTCCTAACAATTGATCACCAGTTTCATTATAGACCAGTACTTTGAGTTTCCCTGAACGTTGATACTCTAATAAATCACCTAATTGAGCTTGAGGAAGATTAAAGCTAATTAATACTCGCTCTAAGCGATTCACAACGACTAAAGGCGTGGTGGAATTGGCAGTGATAATATCGCCGGTAGCGACATTGATCACACCAGTTCTACCGTTGATAGGAGAACGAATTTGGGTATATTGCAGTTGAATTTGTTGCTGTTTGAGCAAGGCTTCATCGGCTGCGACAACCGCTTGTTGCTGGGCTACCGCCGATAAAGATTGTTCATATTGTTGACGGGTTATATATTCCAATTTGGCTAGTGATTCATACCGTTTCGCGGTGGCTTTTAAAAATTCTAATTGGGCTTGATCACGTTCCAAATCGGCTTTGGCTTTAGCCACATTGGTCTCATAGGGTGCGGGATCAATTTCAAATAACAAATCTCCGGCTTTGACCATTTGGCCTTGCTGTATATAAACTTTTTTTAACACCCCGGAAGATTGCGAAATAATATTCACACTTTCTCCGGCTTCCACATTCCCTACTTCCTGTATTATCAAAGGCACATCTCTTACCTGGGGCTTGGCGGTTTTGACTGACATCACCCCGGAACGGTTAGTTTTCCCTTCTTGAGTGACGGGCTTAGTATACCACCAAATAAAAAACCCGGTACCGATGAGTATGAATAAAGCTAAGGTAAACCGAAAAAGGGTCGATTTTTTCATAAAAAGAAATCCCAAATTGATGAGTGGGCAAAACGGTTTAATTTTATTTCACTCGAATCCGTTTGCACAGCATTCTCCTATTGCACAAAGTCACAAGCTGACCCCCGGACCAGGTGTTAACACACCGGCTGATTCAGCCAACTGCGCTAGAGCAGTATACCAATTTAATTGCGCTTGAATATGCTGGACTCGAGCATTCGCGAGAGTGGCTTGCGTGGTTAACACGGTTAAAATATCGCCGACGCCATTTTTATACTGTCCTAACGCCTGTTCGTAAGCTTGCTGACTACTGACGAATAAGGTCTCCGTAGTAGTAATATTTTTTGCTGCCGTTTGCAAAGCGAAATAGTTTTGCCAAACTTGGAATTGGACTTGTTGATTGAGTTGGTCTCGCGCCGCTTCAGCCGCTTTCACTTGCGCTTGAGCTTGTCTTACCTGATAGGTGTAAGAAAATCCAGTAAAAATTGGCACTGACAAGGTTAAATTCGCCACCACACTGGTGCCAGTGGTATTACTGATCACTCCACCCGGTTTTGCACTGGCTTCTAAAGACAAGTTAGGTAAGATTGAAGCTTTGGTGGCAGCTAAATCAGCTGCATTTTGCCTGACTTTAGCTTCTGCGGCGAGTAAATCAGGACGATTAGCTTGAGCAATTTTGAGAATATGTTCCACGGATTGCTCCAACGCTTTGCTTTTGGGCGGCTGTTGCAACGGCTTAATCTGCACTAAAGTATTGACCGGCAATCCCATGGCGCTGGCCAATTGTCCTAATCCAGTTTGGTAATTACCCTTGGCGGTTTCTAAACTTAAACTGGCTTGAGCATAAGAGGCTTGAGCCTGATAAACATCTCCAATTGTCGCCAGACCATTTTGACGCAATGCTTCGGCCACATCCAGGCTAGCTTTGGCCTGTTTCACATTTTCTTCATAGGCATGGACTAATGCTTGTTGGGCCAGAACTTGATAGTAAGCTTGCTGCACGGCGAGAATGACTTCTTGAATCGCATTATTTTGATTCAGATTAGTGGCTATTTGGGCATATTGAGCCGCTAAAACTTGATTGCCGCGATAACCAAAATCCAATAATAAATAACTTAAACTGAAATTCGGGCCATAAGTTGTAGCGGAGCTATTGGGTTTATTGAAAACATTGGCAGTGTATTGCACACCAAAACCACCATTTATAGTAGGTAAATAAGCACTTTGTTCTATGCCTACATTGGCCGCGGCAGCTTTGGCCTGGTACCAAGCTAAACGTGTATTGGGACTGTTCGCTAAGGCAAAATCCGTGAGTTCAATTAAACTCAACGCTTTATGTGGCAACCTGAGCCCAGCATTTTGCGCGGCAATATCTGGAACATTCAAATCCGGTGGCTTTACCCAGTAGGTTTGCGGGCTGGGAGTGGTCAAAGGTTCGGTATGAAATGGATCAAGCTCAGCATAAGCGCGCAAACAGCCGCTCCCAGTGATTAAAATGAGTAGGATAGTCACCGGTATCTTTTTCATTGTTGAAATTGTATCACCACTTACCACAAAGGCACAAACGCTCTTAAGAATTTGCTCAAAGTCCATAGATGATGAACAACAATATTGTCCATAGCTGAAAACGTGATTTTTCCCTTTCAAATCCTTATCGCCCAGTAGAGTCAATTCCTACTAAGAGGTCATTACTAGGAAATAGATTATTGTTTGAAAATTAGCGCCAGAGAGAAGAACTCGTTCAGCTAGGTCCTGTCGCAGATTTCTTCGGGACGACTTAGGGGGCTAATTAATGACAGGACCTAGTGTGGGCGATGTTTAGGAGAATTTGTTTCTGTTCTGCTGGAGAGCCTTCAATTCGCCAGGTAATCGTGTATTTAACCGCATTTTGACGCCATTCTAGAGTCGGATTGACTGCCCCAGCGGCAATATGGAATGGCGTGTAATAAGCGCTTATGTGACAGGATATAGACACTTTTTCTTTAAGATGATTTTTTTGGTCCGGCAAGGTTTGATAATAGGCGGAAATTTGGCCTGATTTTTCTGCGGTAATCAGGCCGATATTGCAAATTCGAGCGCCTTGACAATCGGGCGTGACATCCACATTGATTTGCCAAAACTGATTAAAATTAGGTTGATTGTAATAACTGGAATAAGAAATATAAAAACTTTCACCTGAGTATGGTGCGGGAATTTGTGTCGGAAAAATAATTGGTAATGCCGTTTGTTTTTTTAATTGTGTTAATTGAGTTTGGGCATTTTTAATATCATTGAAGGAATAAAAGACAGTATCAGCAGCAAAGACAGCTTGAGAGATTCCCAAGCTAAAACAAAAATAAAATACATAACAAAAACCCTTGCGAAAACCATTTTTCAGTTTCGCAAAGGATTTTGTTAACCAATGCACTATTTGGGTGAAGCAGCGTAAGCTGCGTTGGTCACTGTTTGACCAGTTTGTGCAACGTCTTGACCTGCTCCAGCAACCGTATTGCATCCGGCTAAAATGCCGGCGGTCATGAGTAAAGGACATATCCATAAGATCAATTTCTTCATAGTTTTCTCCTCAGTTGATAGTCTAATAGTAGAACAAATTATTTATTTTTCAACGTGAGGAGAGCGATAAGGATTTTTATCATTCACCAATCTAACATTAACGGGTATACCTGTTAAATTAAATGTCTTACGAAAATAATGCGCTAAATAACGTTGGTATGAGTCTGGCAGCGATTCGATTTGTTTGCCATGCACCACGATCACTAAAGGGTGATGACCACCCAAGTGGGCATAACGCAAACGGATTCGTCGGCTACCTACCAAAGGGGGCTGATGATCAAAAACCGCTCGCTCCAAGGTTTGTGTCAACTCAGAAGTAGACAAATCACGCATAGAAGATTCATATGCCTCGTCAATCGCTCGGTATAAGGACCCTACTCCAGTGCCATGCAAGGCAGAAATAAGATAACGGCGTGCAAAGCCCACAAACGCCAAGCGGCGATCTATCGTTTGTTTGACGCGTTCCCGCTCATACTCACTCATCCCGTCCCATTTATTAAATGCAAGCACTAATCCTCGTCCAGATTCCAAAATTAAACCTAACAGACGCATGTCTTGATCGGTGATATTCTCTCTGGCGTCGAATACCATCACCACCACATGGGATTTTTCTAACGCTTGCAAAGATTTAATGACGGAAAATTTTTCTATGGCCTCTTCAATTTTAGCTCGCCGTCTAACCCCGGCAGTATCAATTAAAGTATACCGCTTGCCGTAGCGCTCATAGGGGATAAAAATGCTATCTCGCGTGGTGCCCGGTTCGTCAAACACGATGACTCGCTCTTCCCCCAACAACCGGTTGATCAAAGTTGATTTACCTACGTTGGGCCGCCCCATAACGGCAATACAAATCCCAGCGTATTCGGGAGCGATTTCGGTTTCGGCTGGGAAAGGTTCTAATAATGTTCGAATAAAGTTTTCCACGTTGCGGCCACTTTTGGCTGCGATGGGATGGGGTTCACCAAAACCCAGTCGGTAAAATTCGCCGATCACGGTTTCTGGATCGAGCCGGTCAACTTTATTGACGACCAAAACGACTTTTTCTTGAAAATACCGCAATTGTTCCGCAATGATACTATCAGCCGCGGTTAAGCCAACCTTTGCATCCACTAAAAATAGGACACGATCGGCTTCTTCAATGGCTTGCCGAACTTGCTTCTCCACTTGTGTTACCATTTGCGGGTCTGCGGTTTCAGCAATACCGCCGGTATCAACCACTAAATAAGGCTTTGCACCTAATACACCACGTCCGTATTGACGATCGCGGGTAACCCCAGGCATATCGGCGACTAAAGCATTTCGAGTTTGCGTTAAGCAATTGAACAATGTGGATTTTCCGACATTGGGACGACCGATGATGGTAATAACTGGCAACATGTTTATTTTAATTCTCTATTGTTTATTTTGTTCGGCAATTCGCAGAATTTTCTTCGCAAATCCGCCAGATCATTGCTTTTTTTCCTGTGCAGTTGCTTTATATACCGCATGTAAAGGTTTAAGGTTGAGCAAGTTTGATAGATAATAACACATCTTCGCCTAAAAGGGCTGAGAATCCGCTTTGCGCAGATTGATAAGATTGACGCGCTTTAACAGAGTCATTTTTAGCGCTGTAGATGTCCCCCTGAACTTCATCAATAGCTGGCTGGAAAGTGGGATCATTAACCACGTCTATGGTTTTTTGAGCCTCATCGGGTTTATTTTGCGACAATTGCAAGCGTGCTATTCGCAAACGCGCAATCTGGCGTAAGGCTGCCGAGGAGGAATGATTTAACACCCATTGCAGATTGGTTAAAGCAGCAGAAAAGTTATTCTGATACACACTCGCTTTCGCAGCAATTAGATTCGCCATAGCCGCATATTCCGTTTTAGGATAACGTTTAACAATTTCTTCAGACATTTGTTGGATGGTTTGTGGATTGTTTTGTTCATTTGCGCTCAATAATTGCTCATATAACGAAGACGCTTGCTCATTGCGCTGCAGTTTCTGCTCCTGCCAGGTATGCCAACCAAACCCAATTCCCAATCCGATTAAAATGGCAACTAACAGCCATTTGCCATTTTCTCTAAACCATTTTTTTATAACTTCCATTTGTTCTTGATCAGTTTCATATGCTGGCATGGGGCTTTCCTCTTGCTGAATCTTTAAAATAGTCAATTAAGGCATTGAAAGAGAGGGGTTGTTGTACCCCGGAAACCAGGTTTTTGAGTAAAACCTGTCCCGCTTTCAATTCTTCTTCGCCAATGATCACGACGTGTATGGCGCCCATTTTATCGGCTGATTTTAACTGGCTTTTTAAACCACCACCGGCAAGGTGGGTGACAATTTGATAATTTGGAGCGGCTCGTCGCAGTTCCTCAGCCAAGGCCAGGCCTCGCGCCACAGCTGCTTCACCCATTAATGCCAAAAAAATATCCGGCACTTCGCGCTTTGTTTCTCTTTCGGCAAGTAATAATGCTAACCGCTCTAATCCGCAGGCAAAACCGATAGCTGGGGTTGGCCGTCCGCCTAAGTCTTCTACTAAACGATTATACCGGCCTCCGGCACACACTGTGCCTTGCGCGCCCAATTCTTGGGTCACCCATTCAAATACCGTAAGTTCATAATAATCTAACCCGCGGACTAGATGCGGATTGACAGTATAAGGCACTTGTAAATCATCCAATAGACGTCGCAAGCCATCAAAATGATGCTGGGATGGAGGATCTAAATGCTCAAGGATATTCGGCGCAGCTCGATTTAAATCAATGATAATTGGATTTTTACTGTCTAATATGCGCAATGGATTAGTCACTAAACGCCGTTGGCTGTCTTCGTCTAATAAATCATAATGTTGTTGATAAAAAGCGACTAAGCGTTGACGATATAATTGCCGAGAGGCCTCCGCAGCCAAACAATTCATTTGCAATACTGTTTGGGACGCTATTCCTAATTCTTGTAAAAGGCGGTAACTGAGTAATATCACCTCGGCGTCAATTGCGGGTCCGCTCATGCCATAAGCTTCTATACCAAAATGGTGAAATTGACGGTAACGGCCTTTTTGAGGGCGTTCATGGCGAAACATGGGGCCTAAATACCACAAGCGCTGTACTTGATTATAAAATAAACTATTTTGGATTCCAGCACGCACACAACCCGCAGTGCCTTCAGGCCGGAGGCTAAGACTATCTCCATTCCGGTCGATAAAAGTGTACATTTCTTTTTCAACAATATCTGTTGCATCGCCGATTGAACGTGAGAACAAAGCGGTTTTTTCGATGAGAGGGAAGCGGATTTCTCGATAAGCATATCGAAATGCCAATTTACGGCATATGGATTCAATGGCTTGCCAATAAGGGGTTTGTTCGGGGAGTATATCATTCATTCCCCGAATCGCTTGAATCGCTTCACTCATGTTTAATCATCATCGCTGGCGCGTGGAGCGGGTAAAGTCACTGCGGCCCGGGGCTGGGAATTGTCCATTTCAGACGGTTGCACCGGAGTCGTGTCCGTATTTTTGGGAATGACTTGCATAGGCGCCGTCTCCGCGGGTGAGGCCGGGGGGGTTGCATTAGACGAATCTCTAGAGGGTGTCGATGCAGCAGGTGCAGCGGCAGGCGTTGGCATATTCGAATTGGTTGCCGTAGGGGCCGCCGCGCTAGGGCGACTTGACGCTGGCGCAGGCGTCCCGGTATTGGGCTGTAAAGGAACGCTAGTCATGGTTGTCGAGGTCGTAGGGATATTTTGATTAGCTGGCCCACGCCACCACATAACAACCAAACCCGCTAAAATCAACAGTACTAAAATACTTCCCCAACGCAACAAACTGGAACGAGGGTGAGAATTTTCAGAAGGTTGAGTAATCGGAATACGGCTTTCGTTTTCCAAAGGAAGAAGGTTTTTGGGATGTGCGAATTCCATGTGGGTATTGTCCAGGGAAGCCAGAATGGTTTTTTCGGGAATTCCCAACAAATGAGCATATGAACGCACATAGCCCCTAGCATAAGTGGTTGCGGAAAGATGACTATAGTCATCGCGTTCAATGTCTTCTATAAATTGGACGCTTAAACATAAACGGGCCGCCACATCTATGACGGACAATCCTTTTTCCTCGCGCGTATTTTTCAGTAAAACTCCAGGAGTCATACTATTTGAAGATGGATTAATGGGTTCGTTCATCGAAAAATTCCTTGAAATTGAGACTGACAGAGAATTGTAGCACCAAATCCAAAATTATTCTATCTGCCATATTGGCGGAGCAGCAATTTTTGGCTGTTCTATAACTCTTTAATTTATTTTCAAATTTTTTAGATCAAAAAGTCGGCTGGCTCTATAACAATATTTTTAAGAACCTATTCTAAAGGGACGCGTCGTTAAGATATAACTTTGATCGTCCAGTGCGGTCGAGAAATTTACCAGCCAGTTGTCCACAAGCGCCGTCAATTTCATCTCCCCGAGTTTTTCTCACCCAAGTAGAAATACCCGCTTTCATCAGATAATTTTGAAAGTAGCCCACAGTTCCAGGACTTGAGCAAGTAAAACGTGCACCTTTGAAAGGATTAAAGGGAATTAAATTGACTTTACATCGCATCCCTGCCAGTAATTCCACCAACTCTTGCGCATGCTGTAGTTGATCGTTTACCCCCGCTAACATCACGTATTCAAATAACACCGCTTGTTTCGATTTTTCTGGATAGTAATTCCGGCATACCGGCATTAAAACTTCTAACGGATATTTTTTATTGAGAGGGACGAGCTGAGATCGCAGCGCATTATTCGGCGCATGTAAAGAAACCGCCAGAGAAACCGTACTGTCTTCCCGCAAGCATTGCATCGCTGGAACTAACCCAGCCGTACTCAAAGTCACTCGGTATTTGGAAAGACCATAGGCACAGTGGTCCAACATTAAATCCAACGCTGGCAGAACAGCGGAATAATTCAACAAAGGCTCCCCCATTCCCATTAGCACCACATTGGTAATTTCAGGGACCCTCGCCCATGCCCACCATAATTGACCAATAATTTCCGCCGTGGTCAAATTACGATTAAAGCCAGCTTGAGCAGTGGCGCAAAACTGACAATTTAATCCACAGCCAACCTGTGAAGAAATACATAACGTTCCAGGTGGGATGAAAACCGTTTCAATGGCTTGGCCGTCAGCCAATTTAAGTAACCATTTATAAACTCCATCGGGCGCCAAGCTTTCCTGGACTAAATTAGGAATTTCTATGGTGGCTCTAGCGGATAATTTTTGGCGCAAGCGCTGATTTAAATCCCGCATTTGATCAATATCCGTCACCCGTTTTTGATGGATCGATTTAATGATGGCCAGGGCTCGAGAAGGAGGCTCATCTAATTCGGATAAAAAACCGGCCATGAGTGACCGGTTAAAATTTAATAAATTATTCACTGATGGGAGCAAATCTCTTCGGGTTTGAAGAAAAATTGAATTTCTTGTCGCGCTGTTTCAGCACTATCGGAACCGTGTACGGCATTGGCGTCAATGGATTCCGCGAAGTCTGCGCGGATAGAACCCGCCGCCGCCTTTTTGGGGTCCGTTTCACCCATTAACTCACGGTTTTTGGCAATGGCATCATTGCCTTCCAACACTTGGATCATTACAGGCCCTTGAGTCATGAATTTCACTAAATCTGGATAAAAAGGCCTTTGTTTATGCACTGCGTAAAAATTTTCCGCTTCTTGTTGAGTCAGGTGCTTCATCTTGGCCGCGATGATTTTAAGTCCAGCATTTTCGAAGCGTGTATAAATTTGTCCAATCACATTTTTAGCAACGGCATCCGGTTTGATAATTGAGAGAGTTTGTTCAATAGCCATTTTCTACCCCATAGTATTGTGTCAACAATTTTTGTAAATAATGCCTAATCGCTAAACCAAAGTCAATTTAGGCTGGATTATAGATATTACGAAAAAAAGAATGCGACCAATCAGACAGCAAAGCCGGAATAGTCTTGACTTTAACGGAATAGATGTCAGAATAGCCGGAATGCAAAGAAATCTTCAAAATTTAATTATCCAAGACCTTCCTCATAAAATTGTCCTGCTAACCGGACCACGACAATGTGGAAAAACAGTTCTCGCAAAACAATTGCGGATCCATTTTGATTATTTGAACTATGACTCAGCAGAAGATCGTGTAGCGCTAATCAAAAAATCTTGGGATCGCCAAAAAAACTTAATCATTTTCGACGAACTCCACAAAATGAAACAATGGAAGCGATGGTTAAAAGGGATTTATGATACTGAAGGCATTCCCCCTGAACTTTTAGTCACAGGCAGCGCCAAGTTAAACACTTACCGCAAAGTAGGCGATTCTTTGGCCGGACGTTATTTTCATTTTCGATTACACCCATTAGATCTTAAAGAAGCGTATCGATATTGGCTGGCTGATGGCGAAAAAATTTTCGAGCGTCTTTTTAATTGCAGTGGGTTCCCGGAACCCTTTTTGCATGGCGATGCTAGTTATTACAAACGTTGGCGACGTACACATTTGGATATCATTTTACGTCAAGATTTATTGGACCTACATTCTATTCGCGATATTCAAGGTATTGAAACTTTAGTCACTCTTTTAAAAGGACGCATAGGCTCAACGGTATCCTATGCCAATTTGGCCAGAGATTTAGAGAGAGATGCTAATACGGTGAAACGATGGCTATTATTACTTGAAAATCTTTACGTTATTTTTAGAGTAACCCCTTATCATAAAAAAATTGCTCGATCGTTGTTAAAAGAACCCAAGTTTTATTTTTATGATATCGCTCAGGTAGAGGACAAAGGCGCCGCCCGCTTAGAAAATTTATTGGCTTGCGCTTTATTGAAGGAACTTCAATTTATTGAAGACATGAGCGGAGATAAAACGGCTTTACATTACTTAAGAACCAAAGATGGCAGAGAATTGGACTTTTTAATTTGCATTAATGACAATCCAACTCATATGCTGGAAGCCAAATGGGCCGACGCCAATCCTGCGTCCGCATTTAATTATTTTCAAAAGTATTTCCCTAAAATTCAAGCCATACAATTGGTTAAAGATTTAAATCGCGAAACGACTCTGCCACAGGGATTGGCCATCAGGGCTCTTATCCCCTGGCTCACTCAATTAGATCTCTTAAAAGACCTGCGTGAATAGTTTTATTTTGCTAATTTTTTGATACACTAAGCGGTAATTCCTGGTATTTTAACTTGAAAAATCAAGCAATCAGAAAGGACGATTGTGGTCTCTCCGCTCAAGGATGCTTTTTATGGCAACTTTAACCAGTCTTCCATTTATTCTATTCATGGTAGTAGTCGTCACTGCCATTGCGGAAAATATCAACGTACCGTACCCTTTATTACTGGTCATCGCGGGTTTAGTCGTAGGGTTTATACCCGACATTCCTAGCTGGCGCCCGCCCAGTGATATCGTTTTAGCCTTGTTTTTGCCACCTATTTTATTTTCAGCGGCGAGATTGATTTCTTGGCAAGATGTAAAGCAACACAGCGCCATCATCATCTCTTTGTCCATTTTTTTGGTACTATTTTCCGCGATCACCATCGCTTTTGTCTTACGCTGGTTAATCCCAGAAATTAGTTTTGGAATGGGATTAATATTGGGAGCCATTATCGCCCCTACCGATGTCATTGCCGCTAATAGTATCCTCACCCGCATGAATGTGCCACGCCACGTAACTCGCACGATTAAAGTCGAAAGTCTTTTTAATGACGCCTGCGGGATCGTTTTGTATAAAACTGCCTTGTTACTCGCGTTGGGACGGAGCCTTAATTTACCGAGAGTGACTCATGAAATTTTATACATTGGTGCGGGAGGTGTAAGCATCGGACTTCTATTTGCCTATATTTCAGGAATTATTATTAAGCAGTTTTTAAGCCATTCCGAAAACCATTTGCCTATTATTATGAGTTTAATATTGGCTTATGTATCGTATTGGTTTGCTGAGAAACTTGGGGCTTCCGGGGTGTTAGCCGTGGTGGTGGCTGGTCTTTATCATAAAAAAACCGAACGTTCCGTCAGTGCCAGCATACGATTAGCTGAAAAAACCGTGTGGGACACCCTCATTTTCTTCTTAAACGGTTTAATTTTTATTAGCATTGGCACTGAATTTCCCACTTATCTCAATAGCGTTAAATATATTCCACTGGGGGAGCTGCTGTTGTTCTCAGCAGCTACCATTTTATGTTTACTCCTGTTGAGGGTAATTTGGGTAGCGGTCACGATCTCCATTGATCAATATTTTTGGCAGCGTAAGAGCGGGGCTCAAGGACATTTATTAATTTCTTGGAAAAAAACTTTAATTGTCTCTTGGGCAGGTATGCGCGGACTCGTTTCGTTGGCTTTGGCCATCGCCTTGCCTAATTTGAGCCATGCCAATCCACAATTGCCCATGCGCGATCTGCTTATTTTCCTCACGATTATTACTATCTTGTTCACTTTATTGGCGCAAGGTTTATCTCTGCAACCCCTAATCAAAGCATTGGCGGTAAGCAAGAACCATGATGAAGATATTAAAAAAATGCGGGAAATTTATCAAAATTTGACTGAGAAAGCGTTGGACCATATTAATAATACAGAAATTCATGCACACGAAGTGGATGGGGGGACCAGTGTCAAGGAACTGGTCGAGACCCACTACAATCACCGGCTGCGATTATCGCTTTCCCCGGCACATCATCCTCAACATCAAAAACAGGCCGAATCCGTGCTGGCGCGAATTGTGCAATATGAAAGAGATTTATTATTAAAAATGCGCGAAAAGGGTGAAATTAGTGAAGAAATTTATTTAAAAATCTTGTTAAAGCTTGATCGCGACGAAGTGAATTTTTCTTCGTATAAATAGATGAAAATGTCTACAAATTGCATAGAAATATATTCAATGATATTATTACTAAGTTATTTTGCTTTTTTGACGAGGGTGTTCATATGTTATTCCGCCGTATCATTTGTGGTCTTGTTTTAATTTCCAACAGCTTTATCGCTTTTGCTGACAACCCTCCTGCTCCTACCCCTAACACCGCTCCTACTGCCAATGCACCTACCCCCACTCCGGCTCAAAATTTTATCCCTCAGCCGCCGGATATTGATGCTAAAGCTTATGTATTAATGGACGCCCATACTGGACAAATTTTGGCCCAAAAAAATATGAATGAGCATTTACCTCCGGCCAGTTTGACTAAACTCATGACCGCTTATGTTGTTTCCGCTGCACTTAAACAAGGCATGATTAAACCAGAGGATATGGTCACGATTAGTGAAAAAGCCTGGAGAATGGGCGGATCTAAAATGTTTATACGGGTTGGCTCTCAAGTGAGTGTTAAAGATTTACTGAATGGCATCATTGTTGCTTCCGGTAATGACTCCTGTGTCGCGATTGCAGAGCACGTCGCCGGTTCGGAAGACGTTTTTGTCCAATTAATGAACCAAAACGCGCAACGATTGGGATTAAAAGACACCCATTATACCGACTCCACCGGCATGCCCGACCCTAATCACTACACCACGGCCTATGATTTAGCCAATTTGTCCCGCGCTATTATTAAAGACTTCCCTGAAGACTACTCGTGGTATAAACAACAATGGATTCAATTTAATAATATTCGTCAGCCTAATCGCAATCGCTTATTATGGCGCGATCCTTCGGTGGACGGCTTAAAGACGGGACACACTCAAGAAGCGGGCTTTTGTTTAGTCGCCTCTGCCCTGCGCAACGATATGCGGTTGATTTCGGTGGTGCTAAATACTCCCAGCGACAACTCTCGCACGAACGATTCTCAAGCTTTGCTCAATTGGGGTTTCCGCTTCTATGAAACTCATAAATTATTTAATGCGCAGCAAGCATTGGACTCGAAATTGCAGCCACGCGTTTGGTTTGGGCAAAAAAAATACGCAAAATTGGGTTTTGCCGACAATACTTATGTCACTATTCCAGTTAACCAGTCTAAAGGTTTACAGGCAAATATAACCGTTGATCAAAAGCTACGAGCTCCTTTAGTTAAAGGTGAATCCTATGGAAGCTTGAATGTGAGCTTAAATGGTCAACCGCTCACTTCAATACCCATTGTGGCTTTAGAAAATGATCCTAAAGGGGGAATTTTTACTCAAGCCTGGGATCATGTCGCTATCTTATTTGCTAAATGGCTGCATTTGAGAAATGGATAATAAAGAATTTCCCTGTGATTTCACTATCAAAGCCATGGGGAAGAGTTCGGATGATTTTGTGGATTTAGTCCTCGGTATTGTACGACAGCATTTTCCCGATTTTTCTGAACAAGGCTTACAAAAGCGATTTAGCCAGCAGACCAAGTATATTTCGCTCAGCTTTACCGTACATGCAAAAAGCCAGGAACAATTGGACAATCTTTATCGTCAACTGTCCGGTCATCCTGATATTTTAATCGTACTCTAAGAAAACTGGTTTAAAGCGCGATCAATTCGCTGATACAAATCTTCGACCCAGCGAGGTCGTATTGCCGCCATATTTGGCGTATGCCAACGAAAATCATTCGGGGCAATGATGACTTGTACATGCGACAACCCTACCATCGCCACGAGAGGAAATAATTGCTCTATGGCATCATCTCCTATCGCGATACAACCAATAGAACGATTGCCGCCATGGATAAAAATATCCCCTCCCAAATTCTCACGGCCATCTTGTTTGGCGTGAGCTCGATCAAATTCATTGGGATAATCCAATCCCATTGACAAATCAAAATGACTGTAAGGATTCAAGCGATTGATATGATAAACGCCTTCAGGGACCTGCTTATCTCCTTCCATCAGTTTAGGCCCAGAATCCCCGCTAGCAGCCAATACTTCATAAGAACGGATAGAGACCCAGTGTTTATGCTTGTCGTCTTTAGCCCAAAGCTCTAAACGCTGATTTTTTTTATAAATTAACAATGCCAACTGCTGCGGGGGAAATTGCACCCCGGCGTGGTAAAAAAAAGGTGATAACTTTTCGCGGGAAAGAGTTTTGTAAAAATCAATCTTATTAGGCCAGTACTTAGGAGCCTCTTCAGCCTGACCGAGAGCTGCACACCCCAACAAGCTTGAAAGCAAAATTATCCTGAGATATCTCATTGCTTTTCCTCTAAAGCGGTATGAGCATACACTCGTTTAAGCCAACAATAACCGAGAGCACCTGACAATAAAGAACCAGTGATGACTCCGGTCCTGACCATGGCGGCATGAAGCAGACTGTCTTGACCATATTCAAACGCCAAAGTCCCTAAAAATAAACTCATCGTGAACCCTACCCCGCCTAATAAAGCCACGCCATATATTCCTCGCATTGATGCGCCCGCTGGAGATTTGGCGATTTTAAACCGGATGGCAAGCCAAGTGGATAATCCTATCCCCAATTGTTTCCCTAAAAATAAACCCAAGGCTATCCCGAGTGAAATAGGACCGACAAAATGTTTCCAAGACAATTCTAAAAATGATACCCCGGCATTGGCGAATGCAAATATCGGTAAAATACCAAAAGCCACCCAAGGATGTAATGCTTGGATGAGTTCTTTAGCAGGTAAATAATTAGGCTTTTTCGCATCTCTTAGAGGGATAGCCATCGCCAATAGAATACCTGTCAAGGTGGCATGCACGCCTGATTTTAAAACGCAAATCCACAAAATCAAGCCAACGATAAAATAAGGTAAATAACTGGTAATACCACTGCGGTTAAACAAAAACAAAATCCCAATTAAAACTACAGCCAAAGTTAACGATAAAATAGATATATCGTGAGTGTAAAAGATGGCGATGATAATGACAGCGCCGATATCATCAAATATGGCTAAAGCCATTAAAAAAACTTTTAACGCCGGAGGGATGCGACTGCCCAATAACGATAAAATACCTAATGAAAATGCAATATCGGTTGCGGTAGGGATAGCCCAACCTCTTAAAGCTTCAAGATTGTGGTAGTTAAAAATAAGGTAAATCAGGGCGGGCATAATCATCCCTCCCATTGCGGCTATCGCGGGCAAAATGGCTTTGGCAAAGCTATTAAGCTCGCCCTCAAATAATTCTCGCTTGATTTCCAAGCCCACCAGTAAAAAAAATATGGCCATGAACCCGTCGTTAATCCACAGTAATACTTCTTTGGAGAGTGCATAGTGGCCAAATTGAATGGAGACGATAGTCTGGAAAAATTGGTGATAATAAGTTCGCCATGGCGAATTATCGATTGCCATAGCCAATATCGCCATGATAAACAAAAGAATGCCGCCGCTGGATTCTAAATGGATAAAATGATGGATTACACGTCCGAGCCGCAAAGATGATCTCCCCGTCGCTGCCTTTAAAGTGATTACTATACTTAATTTTGTTAATTTATCAAATTCCACAAATAGGCAAATCAGCCAAATTGATAAAGCTTAATTTTCCTACAGACCATGATTCTTAAAAATGCATAATATCAATCACTAGGAAAGTTTGTCGGGATAGTGAAATCAAATAATTTAACCCGCATAGAGGTTGTTTATGATAGGATTATCAGCGCAGGTTGAAAAACTGCACAGCCATAGTTTACAATTGACCCGGTTATTAAAAAAATTTCAAAAAAATCAAAATCATTGTACGCATTGGCGCTTACACCAAGCCATTACTTCAGCTCAAATGATAGTCAACTTGAGTTTCGAAATTTCTCATTTGTACGCTTATAGTTTGTCACAAGAAGAATATCAATTTTTTTGCGATTTTATTATTTGCGGCAGCGAGATGGCTGAATATTTAGCCGAACACAAGCTAGTCAAAAAATCCATGCGCAACCATGCTCGTTACTGGTTAAATTTAGTTAGAAAATTCAAGCCATTACTTCAAGGTGCGGTAAAACAAACACAGATGCGCCGTAAAGGAGCGTCTGTTGCAATAGGAGCAGACGCTTGCAACAACGAAAAAAAACCACTATCATAGCCAATTTGTCCCAGAATTTAGTACAAATGAGGTTTTTAATTTATGCCCACTGTTGAGATCAACGAAAGAAGTTATTTTGAATTAGCCATGCGTCGCTTCAAACGAGCTTGTGAAAAAGCCGGTATTATGAGCAAATTACGTCAAATCGAAAATTATGAAAAACCCACTACCAAACGTAAACGCAAGAAAGCAGCGGCTATTAAACGTTATCAAAAAAAATTACTGAAGGAACAAGAAATACTCGAGCGTGAACGCACCCGATATTAATCTATGTCACTCAAAGCACGAATTACAGAAGATATGAAAAACGCCATGCGCGCTAAGGACAGCGAGCGTTTAGGCACCATACGCTTGTTGCTCGCGGCAATGAAACAACGCGAAGTCGATGAGCGCGTGGAATTATCCGATCTTGATATCATCAATATCATTAACAAAATGATTAAACAGCGCTTAGATGCTAGTGCGCAATTCCAGGTGAGTAACAGATTTGATTTAGTGGCTAAAGAACAAAAAGAAATTGAAATTTTGTCCAGTTATCTGCCGCAACAAATGAGCGAAGCAGAAATAGACATTGCTATCCAAAAAGCCATTGAAAATACTAAAGCCAGATCGGTTCAGGACATGGGAAAAGTCATCGCCCTCCTCAAGATGGAACTGGCGGGGAGAGCCGACATCGTCAAAGTCAGCGCAAAAGTCAAAGATTTATTAAAATAGCATTTAAATCCTCACTCGACGGCGCGAGCATGATTCAGTTTGCGTACCATAAGGATAGTCAATTCTGGAAAGGGAGAGCAAATATATAGCGATACTCATGAAAAACAGAATCCCACAGAATTTTATACAAGAAGTGCTAGCCCGAAATGACATTGTCGAAATTATCCGCAGTCGCGTGCAATTAACGCAACGCGGCGACAAACATATAGCACGCTGCCCTTTCCATGAAGAAAAGACTCCGTCCTTTAATGTCAGTCATAGTAAACAATTTTATTATTGCTTTGGCTGTAGCGCAGGCGGCAATGCTATCGGCTTTTTAATCGCCTTTGATCGCATGACTTTTAGGGAAGCTGTCGCCTATTTGGCCTCCAGAGCCGGATTGGAATTACCTGCTGATACCAATGCAGATAACACTCAACATTATCCTATTTTGTATCAAATTTTAGATTCAGCCATGCAATACTATTGTTTAAATTTACGGCAAAACCCCAATGCAGTCCATTACTTACAGTCGCGAGGAGTCAGCGGCGCCACTGCTAAAAAATTTGCACTCGGCTATGCTTCTGCTAATCGATATAGTTTATCTGAAAAATTGAACGATGATCAGGAAAAAAACCAAGCTTTGATTGAATCCGGTATGGTCATCCGCACCGATTCGGAGCGCCCCTATGATCGCTTTCGCGAACGCATCATGTTTCCCATCCGTAATTCGCAAGGCAAGATAATCGCTTTTGGAGGCAGGACTATAACTCAGATCCAGCCTAAATATTTAAACTCACCCGAAACCCCAATATTTCACAAAGGCCATGAATTATATGGCCTGTACGAAGCCCGCCAAGCCGGCCCTCTTTCGCAATTATTGATTGTAGAAGGATATATGGACGTGCTCGCTTTACACCAACATGGTATAACCCAAGCGGTCGCAACTTTGGGAACGGCGATTACTTCCATGCAAATTCAAAAATGCCTACGTTACGTCAATCATTTAATTTTTTGTTTTGATGGCGATGGCGCCGGGCGCAAGGCGGCCTGGAAAGCCTTAACCCTAACTTTACCATTACTGCGTGAAGGCATCCATATCCGTTTTTTATTTTTACCTGAAAAAGAAGACCCAGACAGTCTAATCAAAAAAATTGGAGCCAAAAACTTCTTAACTCTTTTAGAACAATCACAGCCACTTTCGCAGGTATTTTTTAATGAGCTGAAAAGTCAAAATCCATTAACCACACCAGCAGACAAGGCTCAACTGGGGCAACAAGCCATGAATTATCTCAACACCATGCCGCACGGTTTATTTAGACAATTAATGTACGAACAATTGGCCAAAGAATTAGATTTGAGTACGGAAAAACTTCATGAACTCATGCCATCTCCCTCCGCTACTACGACCGAACATATTGACGGATATGAAAAAAAGCTTCCTGTGTCTAGCCTGTCTAAAAAGAGAAAGAAAGTCGCCGTCATGTCTCCGCCATTAAGGGTCATCCGGGCTCTTTTACAAAATCATGGCCATAATTTCTCTGATTCAATATGGCAATGCATTATGGAATGGCCGGAAGAGACCGCAGCAGACTTATTGTTAAAACAAATCGGCCATATTTTAAAAGACTACCCCACCATCAATTTGGGATTACTTTTAAGTCATATAGAAGATGAAAAACACCATCAACTGCTAACCGATTTAGCGTCTCAATCTTTACCGATTTCAGCTGAAGAAGCCTATGCTGAGATTAAAGGCGCTTTATATGTTCTCAAAAAACAAAAAGTGGAAGAAGAAGTTCAAAACATGGTCGACAAAGCTAAAAAATCTCAATTAAATTTAGAAGAAAAGCGGAAATTACAACTTTTATTGTCTAAACTTAAGAAGGATGCTTGTGAACGCTGAGTGAGACTACCACAAGGCAGGTATGGCATGTTTCACTGACTCCTTTAACCCGAGCACGGGTTTCTGGGCGAAGCTTGAATTCTTTATGCTTCGGCCAACCCATCGCTATGATTTGGAAGATGCAGTGAAGTGTGTTCAACCACACCGCATCTAGATTATCGGACAAACTCATGCTAACATGTCCGCCCTCTTGTATATCATAGAGAAGTAGCGATGGCAGATGAAAAAAAAGAAATTTTTAGCGCTCTATTAGAGGAGGCGCAATCTAAAGGTTATTTGCTCCAGGAAGACTTGGTTAATTTGTTGCCTAGTGAATACCTTGACGAACAAATGGACGCCATTGTCGAGCGCTTAGATGAATTAGGCATCAAAGTATACCATGCCACCCCGGATAACGACCAACTCTTGCTCAGCGAAGAGACTAGCACTGAAGATCTGAGTAGCGAAGCGATTGATGTATTGATCACCGAGAGCCGAACTACTGATCCAGTCAGGCTTTACATGCGCGAAATGGGCAAAGTAGAACTTCTGACCCGCGAAGGCGAAATCAACATTGCCAAGCGGATAGAAGAAGGCACTCGCCAGGTATTAAGCGCCATAGCCGTTTATCCTAAAATTATTGCATCGGTTTTGGAAGAATACCGGCGTATCACTTCAGAACACGGTCGACTCAGTGATTTAGTTAACGGTTTTTATCATGTAGAAGGGGAAGAAGTGCCTGGTGGCAGTGAGGAAGAGATCCCTCAAGAATTACAAAATCTGGAAAGCAGTAGCGAAGAAGGCAGTGACGAGTTTGGTGAAGGAGGCCCTGATCCCGCAGAAGCGGCCCGTTACATGAGCGGTCTGGAAGAATTATACCAAGTCTACATCCAATCCATTGAAAAGCACGGTATTAAACATGCGCAAACGCTTAAACATCAAAAAGCCTTGGTAGATTATTTTTCTCTCTGCAAATTATCCGTTAAACAGTTTAATCGTCAAATCAACCGTTTACGCAAATTACTTGAAAAAGTCCGCGCTCAAGAACGAATTATTATGAAATTTTGTGTGGACAAGGCCGCTACTCCGCGCAAAAATTTTATCCGCTCCTTCCCCGGCAATGAAACTAATTTAGACTGGCTCAAAATTTATAAAAAAGAAAATCCAGCTCAAGCAGACATGTTGAACGAAGTCGCTAAAGACGTGAAACGTTCTCAGCAACTTCTTTTAGAGCTGGAAGAAAGCAGTCATCTAACCGTGACAGAAATTAAAGATATTAACCGGCGCTTAGCGATAGGCGAAGCCAAATCCCGGCGCGCCAAAAGGGAAATGATCGAAGCCAATCTACGTTTGGTAATTTCCATTGCTAAAAAATACACTAATCGGGGTTTACAATTTCTGGATTTAATACAAGAAGGCAACGTGGGACTCATGAAAGCAGTAGATAAATTCGAATATCGCCGCGGTTATAAGTTTTCCACTTACGCCACCTGGTGGATCCGCCAAGCCATTACTCGATCTATTGCCGACCAAGCCCGGACTATCCGCATACCGGTGCACATGATTGAAACTATTAATAAATTGAATCGCATCAGTCGGCAGTTATTGCAAGAAACTGGTTTTGAACCCACTCCGGAAGAATTGGCAAAAAAAATGGATATGTCCGAGGACAAAGTCCGCAAGGTATTAAAAATAGCCAAAGAACCCATCTCTATGGAAACACCCATTGGTGAAGACGAAGATTCCAATTTAGGGGATTTTATTGAAGACACTACCATGGAATCGCCTATTGATTTCGCTACCTCATCCGGCTTAGCTGAGGCGGTACAAGAAATTTTAGCGACTTTAACGCCAAGAGAAGCAAAAGTGTTGCGTATGCGTTTTGGTATTGAGATGAATACTGACCACACTCTAGAAGAAGTAGGTAAACAATTTGATGTGACTCGCGAACGTATTCGTCAAATTGAAGCCAAAGCTTTACGCAAATTACGTCATCCCAATAGAGCTGAAAAATTACATAGTTTTTTAGAAAGTGAGGAAGACAATGCTTAAAACAAAACTGATTAATGGATTTGTTGGAACGGGTTTGATTGCTTATGCCTGTGCTGCATCAGCCAAAACGATAATCAAAGTCAATATTGGGAACCCACCCCCACCAAATGAAAAGCAATACGAAGTCATGCCCCCTCCTGTTTCCGAGCGTTATTCCTGGATACGAGTCGCTCCGGGTCAAATTCCTCCCAGAGCCGTAATGGGTGGCCGTGAACGTGACCTCATTTTATATATTTGCCAAGCGCCTTATAGAGACGGAATATTTCCGGGTAAATTAGTGGGAGGACGCTGCAATATCACTTACGGCGGCGCTGAAATTCCGCGTGACAATTACCGATTGTTAGTAGGCCAAGGTTTAGAATGGCGTATGCCGGGGCGTCGGGGCATCCCACGTAATGCAATCCCTGGTGGTTTTGAACGAGGCCAAAATATATATATTTGTCGTGCCCGTTATGATTTCCACGGTGTCCATCCCGGTAAAGTCGTTGCAGGTGTATGTCGCATCGGTTATGGTGGGCGTGAAATCCCTCTAACTGATTATGAAATTTTAGTCAGTCATTGATTGAAAAACACTTTATTTTTGTGTGATAATCTTTTTGTTTTGGGGCCCATAGCTCAGTTGGTTAGAGCAGAAGACTCATAATCTTTTGGTCCTAGGTTCGAGTCCTAGTGGGCCCATAATAAAATCAACAACTTACCGAAATTTTACGGTGATTGATTTAATGGTCTGTGTAATTCTGGTGTAATCGTGCAAAAATTTAATATAAGGCAATACCATTAGTAATTGCTTCAAATGTAAAGTTTGTTTTTTGATTCATTATCTTCGCTAATCTATATCCTATTCTCCCTTCCGTTTCTTCAAAATTTCTAAGAGTAGCTTAGCTATCCACACAACATCAACATTATCTGGTATGAGAGAAGCATTCATATTCAACTTACAGGAATCAATTTCATCAGAAGAATAATACAATTCTCATTTTTGAAGAAGTTGTACTAATTTTTTTCGTCCTCCCTTAGAAATATCAGCGTGCTTATGCAGCGTTAGCGTCCAATCAAAATGAAGACTATTATCTTGAAAACATTTTTCATTTTTTAGAAAAGCTAAACTCTCAAGCGCTCGCCTATTTGTATGTTGGGTTACTTCTACTGCAATCCTGTAGCTATCTTTTTCTACCAAAAAATCATACATACTGCTTACTAAGCCAGTATCCATTTGAGTAACTTTATATTCGTTGAAAAAAATATTCTGTAATATACGTTCAACAAAAGGCTCTTCAAGTTTACTCCATTTTTCAGGGTAATCTGTTAAACTTTGCTGGTATTTTGACCAATTATATTGCATAGCTTCTTGAGCAAAATCCCAATTTTTTTTCTGTGACACAGCACCCCTACTAGTTAATAAAGTCATAGCAAACTTTAAACTTGTTTAATCCAGAAGATAGGATATAATATCAGAAATTATGACTAAAAAAACCTTATTAGATACGAACCAATATCTTGCTAACCCAAAATTAAGGGCGAAGATGATACACGCCAGCGTGGTTACTTCTACCGCTATTGAAGGCGTGCATATTAAAATTACAGCTACATCAAAACGACGCATCACCGTACGCAAAAAAAAGTAACTTATTTTTTGTAAATTCTGAGCGTTCTGCGGATGACAGACGTAAAGATTTTTTCCATCGCCACATAATTTCTATCCAAACTAGTCCGCACTGCCGCGAAATATTCTTGTTTCTTTTTTCCTTCAATACCACCAAAATCTAATGGCGGCAGCCCTGCCTGTAAAGCCATCAGCCAAACCAGCAGGCGACCCAGACGACCGTTACCTTCTCGGTAAGGATGAATTAAAATAAATTCTGCGTGGGTAACGGCAAGCGCATGGGCAATTTGATCTAAGGAATCAAAACAACATGGCGTAAATTTTTTCAGTTGCTCATTTTCAAATTTTTTCATTAACAACGGCACTTGTCGGGCAGCGGCAAAAGGAAACCCATCTTTTTCCATATTTACTTGCCTATACTGCCCTGCCCATGAGTAAACATCCCCTAACCACATCTTATGCATCTTGCAAATATCCTCCGCATTAAACCGATGGCTTTTTCCATACATGGCGGCTACCTGTTTGTGAGTATCCTCTAATTTTTGCCATTCCACCGTATCCATCTCACGCTTTTTTATTATCCCTAATAAATTTTTCAAAACCCGCTGGCGAGAATCTGGTTCAAATTGAGTTTCTTCTGATTCAGTTTGATAGCGTCTACCTGACTTAAAATTCATTATTAGACTCTCCTTGATTATTCCGGCAAATTATAGCGCTGTTCTAGCGCATTCATCGCTGTGCGAATATGTTCACCATTTTGGTGGCTGTAACGCACCACCATCTGCAAAGTTTTATGGCCGGAAATCCGTTGCACAGTCGGCAAATCAATTCCTGCCTGCACTAAATGAGTAATTGCCGTATGTCTTAAGGTATGGCAAACCACCTCTTTCGGATTCAATCCGGCATTAGTAATTACCCGGCGGAAAGATTTTTCAATGCTAACCACGTGTCCCAATGCAGAACGTTTTGCCGGAAATAACCAAACCTGGTCTGGCGATGCAGATTGAATATATTTTTGCAGGAAACCAGCCAGATGTTGCGTAATCGGTTGTTCGCGCGCGCCCGCTTTCGCTACAGGAATATAAATAACCTGGCGAACCAAATCAATGTGCTCTAATTTAATAGATAAAATTTCCATTCGGCGCATCGAAGCCTCCAAACCAATTACAATAAACGGGTAAATATGCGGCGATTGATCTTATTTTGCTATTTCAAGAATACTCTTAATTTGCTCAGGAGTTAGGTAAATGATGCGGCCCGACCCTTCCTGCAACCGTTTAATTTGGCAACCTTTATGTTCAACCCACTTCCATTCTACCGCTTTATTCAGCAAATGTGATAGCAACGCCAATTCTCGATTAATCGTGCCGGGCTTCGCTTTTTGTTCTAACCGCATTTTTTTATTACACTCAACGTCGATCCCGCTTATTTTAGATAAAGGAAAGTCCTGAAAAAATGGCCCAAGATGCAAATTAAAACGTCGCTTCTTATGATGGATGTCCTTCCCGCCTTCTGTTGTTAATTGAAGTGGTCTAATAACAGTAGACACCAAAGTTAAGAAAAAGAGTTAAATTAATCAACTTAACAGAGGTGTGAAAATGCATAAAAGAAACTATACATTAGAATTTAAGCAAGAAGCGGTAAAGCTGATAATAGAACAGGGTTATACGCATAGCGATGTATCGAAACGTCTGGGAATTCCCCATGCTAACTTGAGCCGCTGGGTGCAGGCCTATCGTCATAGTGGAAGTGTGGCCAAATTGGGCTTGGAGAAGAAGGCAGTGGTTCCGGAGCAGCAGGAGTTAGAGCAACTGCGTAAGGAAGTGAAGCGGCTGAGGCTGGAGCGAGAAATATTA